>NZ_JBDZDP010000014.1:0-120480 GCF_040044995.1 Xanthobacter pollutisoli | reverse complement strand
TCGCGCCACCCGACTCCGCAAGCACCTTCGTGATCGCAGCCGTCAGCGACGTCTTGCCGTGGTCAACGTGACCGATCGTGCCGATGTTGCAGTGCGGCTTCGAGCGGTTGAACTTCTCTTTGGCCATCTCTCTCTCTCAGTCGGTCGGCGTCCCGCACGGGCCGCGAAAAAAAGCCGCCGTGGGATAGGGGGTTTCCAGGGCGGATGCAAGAGGAGCCTCCCCGCGCGAGCGCAGGCTCGGGCGGCACTTGCGGGCACGGCCAAGGAGCGCCGGCCGAATGACAGCTCCCTGAAGGCGCGAATACCGCCATCAGGATCGGCCCGGGATCAGAAGGTGACCTCCACATAGAGCCCGTCGGCGGCGTCCTCGGCGGCGTCGAAGACCGCGGACGGCCGGGCGAAGTCGAGCTTCGCCTTGGCCGTGCGCATGGCGGCGGCCGAGCGGTCGCTGCGCAGCACGTTGCCGCCGCACTGCTGCAGCAGGCGATCGTACAGAGCCGGAAACGGCATGTTCCAGGCGCGCACCCGGCGGGCGAAGTCCTCCTGCACCGGCACCATCGCCACGAGGTCGGGACGGGTCATCTTCTCCAGCCCCTCGGCGCGCAGCGTCGCATTGTGGCTGCAGTGGTGCCCGACCTTGTAGAGCACGGTGCGCGCCAGCAGGCGGTCGCGGGTGACGGCCTGCCCCTGCGGCGCCGCCGGCGCGTGATAATCCCCCCATGACAGCCAGTTGCCCACCTGGGCATCGCCGGGAAACAGGAGCACGTCCCCCTCGGCCCCCTGCGCCATGCCGAAGGCGAAGGCGAGGGCGAGCGAGGTGTTGTTGGTGTCGGAATCGAGCCGCAGGGCCAGCGCCTCGAAGGCGCTCAGCCAGTCGCCGTCCACCCGTCGCCAGGCGGCATCGTCATCGCCATAGGTGGCGGCGAGCCCGGCGATCCACTCGGGCGCCGCGGCCGAGGGCTTGCGCCCGAGGGCGGAAAGATCGGTCCGGTGCTTGCGGTCGAAGGGCATGGCCGCCTCCACCGCCTCGGCATGGGCCTCGTCCGCGGTGAGCCCGGCCGCCAGGAAGCGGCGGTCCCCGTCAGCGCCGCCGGCGAACTCGTAGACCTCGCCGCCGCGCCGCGTCGGATCGCTGCGCCGCAGCAGCCGGCGGTCGCGCGGCGGACCGAGCACGTGGACGCAGAGGTCCTCCACCCCGGCCAGCTCCAGCGGCGCCTGTCCCGGCGACAGATAGCGCACGGTATCGGCCCGACCCTTCATGGCCTCGATGATGGTGCCGCTGCGGGCCTGTCCGGCGGCCGCGGCGCCGAAGAAGCCGATGACGCTCTCCAGAACCTCGCCATGGGCGATCCGCGGCGCCGCCGCCTCCAGCAGGGCGAGGGCAGCGCGGTGGGCGGCGCGCAGGGCGCGCGCGTCGCCGTCGTCGGGATCCTCGGTCCAGGCCAGCCAGAGCGTGTCGATCCGGATCTGGTCGAACAGGTCCGCAGCGTGCAGGAAGCCGCAGATGTGGTCCCAATGCTCGTGGGTGATGACCACCACGTCCAGATGGGAGCCACAGGCGCGGGCGATGTCGGCGACGATGGCCCGCATGTGGGCCACCTCGTCCTGCATGCCGAGGAACATGCCGCAATCCACCAGCACGAAGGCATCGCCCCCGCGCCGCCGGAACCGCAGCAGGAAGCAGTCGCCCAGCAGGCCGCGATACATGCGCACCTTCACCCGTGCGCCGGCGCTCCACGATTCCCCCGATCCCCAGCTGGGGCGCGGCCTAGAAGCCATGGCAACCTCCCCCGCCGCAGCGGTGCAGGAGCGCGAAGGGCTCGTCCTTCACGCGGTTCGACCGGTAGGCATTCTCCGCCGCCGCCGGATCGCCGAGGAGATAGGCGCGGTGGCGGGCGAGGCGGACGTCGTCGTCGATCCTCTTGCGCACGCAATAGCGCACCACGCCCCCCGGCGCGCCGTCGCCCGCCCCCGGCTCGATGACGAGGGTGCAGCCGCCGCGAAAGGCGAAATCGCCGGGATCGGACGATGGGGCCCCCTTGGCGGCATCCGCCTTGTCCTGGTCGGCGGGCGAAAAGTAGCCGGCCCGCCGCTGGGTAATCTCCACCACGATCTGGGTGAGGCTTTCCTGGTTCGGCCCGGTGCGCCGGGCGAGGCGGACCGCATGCACCTCCACCGTCGGGACCCCGTCGCGCCGCCGCACCGTGGCCGGCGTGTCCGGCCCGAGGGCAAGGCCCATTTCCGCCAGCTGCAGCAGGCCCTGGGGCGCGGCGAGGGTGTCGGAGCCCTCGCACAGGCTCATGAGCCAGGCGTGGATCCGCGCGGCATTGGCGGCGCTCTGCCGGGCGATGGCGCCGCGATCCTCGAGATAGCGAAGGTCAAGCTGGTCGAGGCAGGTCAGCTCGGGTGCGTTGTGCGGGGCATTCCAGATCAGGCTGTCGGCGGCGAGCGACCGGCAGTCGGCGGGGTAGATGCCGCGGCGGCGGAAGGCCTCGATCATGGAGATGCGGTAGGCGCGCGTGTCGTCGGCGATGAGGTCGGCATCGGCGGTGATGAGGGCGCGCAGGAACTCGCCGAAGGTGGGATCCACCGGGGGCATATAGTCGAGCGCGCGGATGCACATGCGCAGCACGTGGCTCGCCGCCTTGTTGGCCTCGGCGGTCAGCCGCCCCACCAGATCGGGATGCAGGTCCTGGTCGGGAAACTTGGCGCCGTCGCCGGTGACGAGGCGCAGCAGGTCGGCGATGCGGTTGCGGTAGATGGCGAGAAAGCCGTCGAACACCGCCGCCACCAGTATGGCGCCGCGGGCATGGGCCTCGGAGGTCCGTGCGTAGAGGGTCGGGTCCGGCGCCGCGCTGCCCGGCTGGGTGTCGATGGCGCTGCGCAGGGCGCCGTAGTGGCCGATGGCCTGGCCGAACTGCACGGCAAGCTCGCTGAGCAGCGTGCGCTGGCCGAGGTCGCCCCGCATCCGCGCGATCTGGTGCGACAGCGCCTCGGGCATGGTGAAGTGCTGGAACAGCGCGACGATGTCGGCGAAGGCCTCGTGGAAGGCCGGCGCGTCGGGATTGGAGGGCTCGATGTAACGCGGGTGCAGGCCATCGACGATGGCGTGGGTGGTCTCGTGGGCGACCACGTCGTTGGACAGGCACGTGAACACCATGCCGCCGGGCAGATTGCGCCCCGGCGCCTCCAGCGACGCCGGGAAGTAGCCGAACAGCAGGGCCTTCTTCGCCGGGCTGTAATAGGCATTGGCCTCGCGCAGGGCGTGGGGATAGATGCGCAGGCGCTTGACCGGCCTGAAGCCGCCGTCGAGGCCGCGCTGCGACCACAGGATCTTGCGGCCCAGCGCCTTCTCGAAATGGCCCACCGTGGTCATCGCCACCGCATAGACCATCTGCTGGTGGAACATGGGGTTGCCCTCGGAGGGCGGCAGGCCGTCCTGGGCGAGGAGCCAGGGATCGTCGAGGTCGACAGGCCGATAGACGGCGCCGCTCGCGGGATCGACGTCGATGACCTCGAAATATTCGCTCATGGGCCCCGCGCCGAGGTCACGCTCCCACGGCACCTTCACGACCGCCTCGTTGATGGCGGCGGTGGCAAGGTCGGCGCCGACGCTCGGGTCGAAGGCGTAGATCCTGAGCCGGCGGCTGGGCGGGGGCGCGTAGGGCCGCGTATCGGAGGAGTGCCGCTGGACCATGCCCGCCTCCTGTCAAATGCTGAAGGGCTTCTGGCGGAGGAAGGCGGGATTGGGCGCGCCGATGAACCACAGGTTCGGCGATTGGGCCGGCGGCATGCCCGCCACGATGCGCCGGTGGAACGCCTCATAGCCGCGCGCGAAGGAGCCCGAGTGCCAGACCTTCAGCAATTCCTCGGTGAAGCGGCCGTTGAACGGCCCGTCGGCCGAAGTCTGGTTGTCCTGGCAGCCGGACAGGAGCAGCACCGAGCATTGCAGCGGCGTCGCCAGCGCGCGCACCAGCCGGCCCTCATCGGCGTGGCGCACCGACCGGCTGATGCCGGCATAGAACGCACGGTGCGCCTCGAAGGTCTTCAGCGCCACCGGCAGGGGCAGCAGCCGCTGGGCGGGCGCATCGGGCGCCGCGGCGGCGAGGACAGGCGCCATGCGCGTCACCGATCCGCTGTGGCAGCTGTCGCTGACCACCACCACCCGCACCTCGGGCTTGAACGCGCACCACAGATCATAGACCTCGTCGTCCACCAGCATGCCGTCGAACAGGCAGAAGGTCTCGTCCATGCGGTCGGGCTCGTCGCCGTTGAGGTCCGGCACCTGGGCGCCGTGCCCGGCATAGGTGAACAGGAAGATGTCGCCCGGCGCGCAAGCGTCCGCCGCCGCGCGGATATGGTCGATGACCGCGCCCCGCGTCGCCTGGGCGCTCAGCAGCATGCGCGTCTCGAACCCGGCATTCTCGGCGATGGCGCGCATGGCCTCGGCATCCGCCTCGCACGCCGCGAGCAGGCCCGAGCTGCCCTGGTAGTGGGCGGGGTCGATGCTGTTCAGCCCCACATGGAGGGACAGGCCCTTGCGCCCGGTGTCGCCGGCCACATGGGGCTCAAGGACGGCGCGCGCCGCGGCCTCGGCGGCGACGGACTTGCGCGTCGCCGGCAGGGCCACCGCCCGATCGCGGGCCCGCGGCGGCGCGAGGCGCTGGATTTCCCGGCGGAACCGCGCGGCCACGTCGGCATAGCCGGGGTTCTGCGGATGCAGCTCGTCGTTCCAGCGATCGAGCTTCGGCCCGACCACGCCGCGCAGGTCGAGATAGCTGACGCGGGCGAAATGGGAGGTGAGGCGCTCAAGGCGCGCATTGAAGCGGTCCACCATGACCGCCACGATCCGCGCCTGGAAGGCAGGATCGGTGATGCCGCGCTCCAGCATGGGGCGGCCCAGCCACCGGCCGCCATTGGGCAGCGCCCGGTCGTAGCCGTGGCAGATGGTGTGCACGCCGCCGGGCAGCTTCTCCACATCGCGCAGGATGCGGTCATAGAGCGCGATGGCATGGTCCAGCAGGGCGTCGAAACTCGGCAGCAGGTGCTGCTCGGGCGAGCGGGCGGGATCGTAGGGCAGAAGGTGCGCCTTCAGATTGCCGCCGCCCAGCACGTCATTGCCGCCGGCGGAAAACAGGAAGATGGAGGCGCCGGTGGATTTCAGGCTGGTGAGATATTCGCCCTGGTCCACCATCTGCTGGAGGGTGTCGCCGGCGGCATCGAGGCTGAGGATGGCGTAGTCCTGCGCCAGATTGTCGATCACGTCCCACAGCAGCACCGGATATTGGAACCAGCTGTCGCCTTCCGAGACGATCACCGGCCCGTCGTAGCCGCCCGCCATCCGCCGCTCGAAGGCCATGCGGCGCTTCATCCGCTCCACCCAGTTGAGGCTGGCGAGGGCGATGTCGCCGCGGGCACGCGCCTCGGCGGTGGCCGGCATGTCCACGGTCGCGGGATTGGGGGCAAGCACCGGCCCGAAGGGCTGCGAGCGTGTCTCGTCCACCACCAGATAAGGCCGGAGCGCCTCCGGGGGCGTCGCCGGATCGGCGATCATCTGCTCCAGCTGGCCGAGGCTGATCCGCCCCGGCGGCACGACGATCCCCGCCGGACGGGCACCGCCCGCCGTCTTGCGGGCACCGGCGGCGGGACGGGCCTTCGCCGTCGTCTTCGGCGGCAGCGTCTTGGCGCTGGTCATTTTAGGGCTGGTCGTCTTGAGGCTGGCCGTCTTGGGGCTCGCCGTCTTGACGCTCGCGGTCTTGGGGCTCGCGGTCTTGGGGCTCGCGGTCTTGGGGCTCGATGCCTTGGACGCGACGCGCGACGCCGTCGCGCTCTTGGCCGCCGTGCCTTTTGGCGCCACGGCTTTGGCGCGGGCGGGCTTCGACGGCACCTTGATGGATTTCGTGGCCATGCTGCTTCTCCCCCTGCCTGCCCGAGCGGCCGAGCGCCCGCGCCGAACGGACTGCGGTTCCCGGGTTCGCAAACGTGTTCGCATGCCGTCCTTCACGCACGATGGATCGATCCGACCGAACGTCCGGAAGGTCACGCGGCGTAGTTCATCTGGTCTTTCGTGAATCGTCTGCTGGATAAGCGCGATCCAGAACGTACGGATTACGTCAGATCGTCTTCGATCTGCCCAACGTCGACCTAGTCGTTCGGCCGAAGAAGAACGATTCTTTTGAACAACGAATTCTGCAATAGAATAATATTATCCGAGATACCAAACTGGACATGCAGATTTACGCTCGAGCGTCCAGGATTCAGGCAAATAGAAATCTCAAATCCCGCATGGGAGCCTATACAGGCACGTGCCGGGCAACATCCCTAATTTGGGGGAAGCGGTGCTTTGGTTCGAGGCCGGTGGCAGGGGGCTCGGCCTAGGTGCCGAACACCCCTGCCTTGGGTTCGCGCCGGCCGATGCTCTTGACGACGTCGCCCCCCGCCTCGCCCTTCCACACCTGGATCTTGCGGTAGATCGTGGAGGGGCTCACCTCCAGAAGAGCGGCGGCGCGGGGCACGTCGTTCTCGGTTGCCTCCAGGGCGGCGAGGATGGCGTCCTTCTCCAGCTGCCACAAAGGCTTGATGCGGGTGTCGGCGATCGCGGCCGGCACCGGGGGCAGCACATTGCGCAGCTGCGACGTGCCCTCCATGGCGCCCACCGGATAGAGCGGCCGCGGTAGCATGTCGGCAGTCACCGTCTCGCCATCGTGGAGGATCACCACATTGCGCAGGACGTTCAGCAGCTGGCGCACGTTGCCCGGCCAGTCATACGTCCGGAAGATCGCCTCCACCTCCGGAGCAAGCGTCTTGAACTGGCGCCGCTCCTCCGCGGCCACTTCCTGAAGGTGGTGGCGGGCGATCAGCAGCACGTCGTCGCCCCGCTCGCGCAGCGGCGGCAGATGCACCGGCACCACATAGAGCCGATAGAACAGATCCTCGCGGAATCGCCCGGCCGCCACCTCAGCCTGGGGATCGCGATTGGTCGCCGCGATGAAGCGCACGTCCACGTTCTGGCCCCGGCTGGCACCCACCGGCTGGGCGACGCCGGTCTGCAGAAAGCGCAGCAGCTTGGCCTGAAGGTCGTAGGGCATCTCCCCGATCTCGTCGAGGAAGAGGGTGCCGCCGTTCGCTTGCTGCGCGGCGCCGATCCGGTCGGCGGTGGCGCCGGTGAAGGCGCCTTTCACGTGGCCGAAGATCTCGCTTTCCAGCAGTTCCTTGGGGATCGCCGCGCAATTGAGCGTGACGAAGGGCGCGCTGCGCCGCGGCCCGGACAGATGGATCGCCTCGGCCGCCAGCTCCTTGCCGGTGCCGCTCTCGCCGGTGATGAAGACGCTGGCCTTGCTTGGCCCCACCGTCTCGATGATGCGGTAGACCGCACGCATCTCGTCGCACGCGCCGATGAAGCGGTGGAACTTCTCGCGGTCGAGAAATTGCTGGTAGCGGGCGATCTCTCGGCCGAGCTGTCGGCGCTCGGCGGCGTTGCGGAGCGTCACTTCGAGGCGCTCGGCGTTGAACGGCTTGACCAGGAAATCGAAAGCGCCGGCGCGCATGGCTTCTACCGCCGTGCCGATGGAGCCGTTCGCCGTCACCACGATCACGGCGATGGACGAGTCCTTGGCGTGGACCTCGCGCAGCACGTCGAGGCCGTTCATGTCCGGCAGCTGGAGGTCGAGAAGGATCACGTCGGGCCGCTCGGTCTCCAGCGCGGCGAGCGCGGCGGCGCCCAGCTCCACGTGGCGCACGTCGTAGGGCATGTTCGCAAGGTACATCAGGTAGAGCCGCGCGATCGGCACGGTGTCCTCCACCAGGAGGACCTTCTGCCGTCCCGCCCCCTCGCGTTCCTGGGCCATCCTGCGCACTCCGGTGCCCCCGGCACCGAGTTGCAATCCAGCCGGGAGCCCGGTGATCTTACGTCACGGCCGATGGCGCGCAAACGTCAATCCATGTGGGCGATACCCCGCTTGAATGTCCACAGGACGAAGACCGGCACCGCCACCACATGGACGATGACCATGGACCAGGCCACACCGATGAGGCCGAAGGGTGCGGCCGCGGCCATGCCGAGGCCCAGCAGCACGGTGAGCACGACGTTCCATGCAAGGTCCGCCCCAGGCCGCCCTGCGGCGCGCAGGATCTGCGAGCAGGCGTCCGACAGCGCCCGCGGCATGGCCGAGAGGCAAAGCACCATCACCACCGGCACCGCCGAGGCCCATTCGGTGCCGAACAGGATGGGCACGTAGAACGGTACCGCCAGCGCCTGGGCCAGGATGATGAGCGGCACCGTCAGCGCCACACTGCGCAGCGTGCTGCGGGCGTGGGCGCGGAACACGCCGGAGCCGGCCCGCGTGTCGCACAGATGCGGCAGCAACGCCACGGACAGAGCCCCGAGAATGGATTGCGAGATTCCGAGACCCGCATTGAAGGAGAAATAGTAGATGCCCAAGGTTTGGACGCCGAACATCAGGCCGATGAGTGGTTTGTCCAGCGTCACCCGCAACGTCTTCAGGACTTCGACGCCGAATACCCGCCAGCTGTAGTCCAGGACGGACTGCCAGCCGGCCCACCCGCTCTCCCGCGTCGGCGCCCAGGGGCGTGCGGCGCGATAGGCCAGAACCCACAGGAGCGTAGAGGCGAAGCGCGGCACGATCACCGACCAGACGCCGAACCCGGCGATCGCCAGCGCCGCTGTCGCGATGTTGTCCACGAGCAGGGTGGAGCCGCCGATCAACCCCGTCAGCCGCAGGCCGTTGGCCCGCTGGACCAGGAAGACCGACACCATCGACCAGGGAAACATAAGGTGGAGGAAGGCGAGGCTGAAGATCATCCAGCCCAGCTCGGGTGAGCCGGCCGCCAGGGCGATGGGATAGGCCAGGGCGGACTGGATCACGAACAGCGCGCTGGCGAAGATCCAGTTCAGGCGGTTCGCCACCGTGCAGACCTGCTGCAGTTCCTGCGGCAGCGCCTGAATGATCTTGATGCCGAGGCCGGCCGAACCGAGGGCGCGCACCAGATCGTGCGTTGTCAGGGCGGTGGCCACAATGCCGAAATCCTCCGGCAGGAACACGCGCGCCAGCGCAATCGCTGTGACGAGGCGCGACACCCGGCCCATGGCCTCGGACACCCCGAGCCATCCCAGATTCCGGAACAGGCGCCCCGCCCGGCGCGGGACGCGGACACCAGCGGTGGCTGAAGCGGTGCTCATCACATGGCTTTCAAAAGGAGCGCGATCAGGCCGCGGCGCGGCGCGACAGACCGCCGTCGGCGCGGGGTGCAAGGTCGAAGAGGTCGTCGGCCTGCACGAGCTCGAGGAAGGCACCGAGCGCCGGCCCGACATTCTCAAGCCGGAACGCGCGGCCGGCCGCGAGGCGCGCGCGGCGCGCGGCCAGGAGCTCCGACAACAAACAGGCGTCCGGCGCAACCACTCCGGCGACGTCCATCGCCTCGCCATCGGCGCTAAAGGAATGGAGCCCGCCCCGACGCGCCCGCTGCGGCGCGGTGGGTGCGGGCTGGGGCTGAGGACTGCCGGCTCCCTCCTCGGGACGGACACGGATTGCGGTGCACATTCTGGTCATGGCGGTTCCTGATCGGTCAGTCATTCCCGCTGCGATTGGCAAGAGCCGTGCCATTCAGCCCGGGAAACCCGTCATCCGCTTCAGAACGTCGAACAGATGCTCTTCCGAATAGAGGTCGATGCCCAGCGCCGACTTCAGGAGATAGATCGAGAAGGCCAGCCCCACGACAGCGAACAGGAGAAGAAGAGCGAGCGCCGCCACGGCCAGCGCCAGCCGCACGCGGAAGCCGGCGCGCGCCTGCTGCGAGGCGACCGCCTGGCGCACCGCCCGCCGGCGGTCTTCCCCGATCAGAAGCACCACGTAGTAACGGCGGAACGGCCCGCGCAGGAGGAAGCGCCAGTCCACCATATGGCGCTTCTGGGAGCGCGTGATGCCGAGCGCCTGAACGATCGCATCCATCTGCTTCTGCGTCAGCGAATTCTGGATGTCGCGCGGAATCGCATTGATGACGTTCTGCGCGAACGGGTCGGATTCAATATCTGCCAAGGGTCCACGCTCCCGCACCGGCCGGCCGGCGACATCCACATCCTAATTCACGCCGCCGCGTCCCGTGAGCCGGGCCAGTTCGCGCAAACTGCGGCTGGGCCGCACGCTCATTCGCAAATTGCATCCGTGAATGCGAACGGTCGACAAAAACACCCGAAGACCACCACGTCTAATGCCATCTAACGGCAAATAATACCTCACTTCTTCTGGCACGTCGCTTGCGGAAACGCCGAACACTTCATCCAGAAGAAGAGTTTTACCATGACCACGCTCATCTCGGGATCGGACCGCATCGCGCCCGCGCCGTTCTTCGTCCCGGCCGCGACCCGGCGCATCTCCCTGCGCCTCTTCGACATCGGCCTCGCCCTGCTGCTGGTGGCGATCACCGCGCCCCTCATGGCCCTTCTCGCCTTTCGCAGCCTCGCCACCCGCGGGCGCGTGCTGCGGCGCGAGCGCCTGCTTGGCAAGGGCGGCGCCATGATCCACCGCCATGCCTTTGCCGCGCGAGGGCCTGGCCGTGCGCTGCCGGCGCTCTTTGACATCCTCGCCGGGCGCCTCGGATTCGTCGGTCCGCGGGCGCTGGCACCGGCGCGGCTCCCCGCCCTGCCCTTCGTCGCGCGCGGCCGCTTCGCGGTGCGTCCGGGTCTCGTCTCCATCCGCGACGTGCGCCAGCACGCCGGCCTTGCCTACGTGGTGGACGATGCTTTGGATCTTGAGGAGATCCCGCGGCTTGGGGCGCTCTACAGCATCGGCCTGATGCTGCGCCTCGGCGCCGCCGCGCTGATGGGCGGCACCGCCACGGCCAGCTCCGGCACTCGGGTGACGCTGTTCGGCGTGGGCGTGGCGAACATGACCATGGCCGAAGCGGTGGGCTGGATCCTGCGGCGTGCCTCCGGGAGCGCGCCGACGAACCTGTGCTTCGTCAACGCCGACTGCTTCAACCATGCGGCCAAAGACGCGCACTACCGCGCCGTGCTCAATGCGGCCGACTGCGTGCTGCCCGACGGCGCCGGCGTCGCCATGGCCGGCAAGATCCTCGGCACGCCCTTCGCCGAGAATGTGAACGGAACCGACCTGTTCCCGCGGCTGTGCGAGGCGCTCGCCGGCACCGGACACAGCATCTTCCTACTCGGCGCCCAGCCCGGCGTGGCGGAAACCGTCGCCCGCAACATGACCGAGCGCATTCGGGGCCTGCGCATTGCCGGCACCCGGCACGGCTATTTCTCCCCCGAGGAGGAAGACAGCGTGCTGGACGAGATCAACGCCTCCGGCGCCTCGATCCTGCTGGTGGCCATGGGTGCGCCGCGCCAGGAGAAGTGGCTCTCGCGCCACCACCACCGCCTCACCCCGGCGGTGCGCATGGGGGTGGGCGGGCTCTTCGACTTCTATTCCGAGCGCGTGAGCCGCGCGCCGCTCTGGGTGCGCGAGGTGCGCCTGGAATGGGTGTGGCGGCTGATCCAGGAGCCGCGCCGCATGTGGCGCCGCTACCTCCTCGGCAACGGTGTCTTCCTGCTGCGCCTCGCCCGCGACGTGGCATCCATGCGCCTCGGCGTCGCCCTGCGGGCCTAGGTCCCGGCGCGACCGCCACCGTCAGCTCCCTCCCGCCGCTGCTGGATTTCGCAACATGAGCAAGATCTTCCTCTCGGGCTTCTACGGCATGCGCAACACCGGCGACGATGCGCTGCTGGCAGTCAGCGCCTGGGGCGCGCAGACCTATCTCGACGCCGACTCCTGCCGGGTGACGGCGGGCGAACTGCCGCGGCTGCCGGGGCTCGCGCAGCTGAGCCCCATCTTCCGCCCCGCGCCCGCCGCCCACGACCATGACCGCGGCGTGCGCATGGAACGGCGGCTGCGCAGCTTTGGCGCCGCCCTGGGCACGCGGCGGGTGCTGTTCGGTGGCGGCTCAGTCTTCCACACCCACGGCGATCTGCGCGACAAGCTCATCGTCACGCGGTGCTCGGGGGGAAGTGGCCATCTCGCCCTGGGCGTCGGCGTCGGGCCGTTCCGCGACACCCGGGCCGAGCGCACCTGCGCCGAGCTGTTCAAGCGCTTCGCCTTCATCGGAACGCGCGATGCCGAAAGCCTCGAGATCGCCCGGACCCTCGCCCCCGACACGCCGTCCGCCCAGACCTTCGACCTCGCGCCGCTCTTGGGCGAGGCGCTGAACGTGGCGCCGGATACGGCGCGCGGCACGCGGCGCGGCATCGGCATCGCCCTGTGCAAGGACGAACACGCCAGCGACCGGGATGCCCGGGTGGTGGACAGCATCGCCCGCGCCATCGGCCGCGATGCCGGCGCGATCGACGAGATCGTGCTCATCGACTTCAATGGGCATGAGCGCCTCGGCGATCACCCACTCCACCGAGCCCTCGCAGAACGCATCGCATCGTCGGTGCCCATTCGCCATTTGCCGTACGATCCCAACCCCGCGGCGGTGCTCAAGACCATCGGGCGGCTGCGCGGCATGGTGGCCATGCGTCTCCATGCGGCGGTCTTCGCCTATCTGGCGCGGACGCCCACCGTCCTCCTCTCATACCACCCCAAATGCATGGGCTGGGCGCGGGACGCGCGGCTGCCCGCGGCGGTGGTGCTGGATCGGCCCGACCCTGCCCCCGAAGCGCTTTACGCCGCGCTGGAAGCCGCACTGACGGGTGGCGGCAAGCCGGGCCTCGCCCTGCCAAGCGCCATCGCCGCTGCGCGCCAGAACTGGCTCCTGGCTGCGCGCGCCGTGACCGGGGTCGGCACCGTCAGGCAGGCCGTGCGCGCGGCGTTGTAGGCCCGCACCTCTTCAGACCTCCCGGCGCCGCCCCCTCGCCGGGATGTGTCCGCGCCGCTGTGGTGCCGGTTCCTCCGGGGCCCCGCAGCGGCGCGGTTCTTTTTCGGCAGGACCGCACCTGAAGGAACGCTTGGCACGCCGCTTGCGCTGGGAAGCTCGTCGCCCAGCCACGAAGGGTCTCATCACCCGGCAAACCCACGGTCTTTCATCATGACTCCGAGCCCGATCTCCCGTCACTCGCAAATTGCATCGCAGCTTGAGGCGCGATTTTCGCCGCAGGCCATCGCCACCAGCCGGCGCAGGGCGGCACGGGTGCGCCGCTACTGGACCTGGCGGCGCGAGGTCGGCGGTCGCGCCAAGCGCGTCCTGGACATCGGCGTCTCGGCCGGCCTGCTCGTCGCCGGCCTGCCGTTCTTCGCCGCGCTTGCCGTGGTCATCAAGGCCGATTCCTCCGGCCCGGTGCTGTTCCGCCAGACCCGCATCGGACGCGGCGGGCAGCCGTTCGGCATGTGGAAGTTCCGCTCCATGCATGTGGATGCCGAGCGCCGCCGCGCCGAGCTCGCGACCCAGAATGAATCGGCCGGCGGCGTGCTGTTCAAGATGCGTCACGACCCGCGCGTAACTCGGGTCGGCCGCTTCATCCGCCGCGCCTCCATCGACGAGCTGCCGCAGCTGTGGAACGTGCTGAAGGGCGACATGTCCCTCGTGGGCCCGCGCCCGCCGCTCGCCGCCGAAGTGAAGTCCTACGGCCAGCGCGAGCTGAGACGTCTCGACGTGGTGCCGGGCATCACCTGCCTCTGGCAGATCTCGGGGCGATCCGACCTGTCGTTTCCCCAGCAGATCGAGCTCGATCTCGCTTACATCAACCGCCAGACCTTCAAGGCCGACGTCGCGATCCTCGCGCGCACCATCCCCGCGGTCGTGACCGCACGGGGGGCGTACTGAACTCGCCGAACAGCCTCAGGCATTGGGAAATAGCGCCATGAAAGCCATCGTCTATTGGGATCGCCGCGGCCATGACCTGGCGCCGCTCACCGATCATCTTGCGGTTTGCCTCCATCCCATCGCCGGGCGCGCCCTGATCGCCCTGGCGCTGGACCTCCTCGCCGACCTGCGCATCCGCGACGTGGCCATCGCCTCGTGGACCCGGGACGACAGCGTCGCGGCCGCACTCGGCAACGGCGCGCCCTGGGGGATGGAGCTGCGCCAGCTCCAGCTGAACTACCACACCAATGAAGTCGACGTCTGGCTGGAGGGCACGCAGGACGACGTGCTGGTGGTGCGCGGCGACGCGCTGATCTCGCCGGTCCTCGAAGCGTTCATCGCCCGCACCGGCGACCTGTCGGGCAGCTTCATCCATGGCCTGCTCGACGGCCACCCGGTGCTGGCGCTCGCCCGGCCGTGGGCCGACGGCTCCTGGCACTTTCCGGTGGAGCCGTTCGGCGGCCGCGACCGGCCGAGCCCTGTGGCGCGCAGCGTGACCCTCGATGGCGATGCCTCGCTCATGGAGAGTCTCGCCGCCTACCACGCGGCGCATCTGCGGGTGGTCCGCGGCCAGTTCGCGGGCCGCAAGCCCTTCGGCCGCGAGCAGGACCACGCCGTCGTCGGCGCCCGCGCGCGGATCGCCGCCAGCGTGCAGGCGCGTGGCTCCGCCCATGTCGGCGCCGGCAGCGCCCTGCGCGAAGGCGTGGTGCTGGACGGGTCGGTCGCCATCGGCGAGCGCTCGGTCATCGACGCTGACACCACCATCAGCGACAGCGTGATCCTGCCGGACACTTATGTGGGCCGCCACCTGCGGCTCAGGAATGCGATCGTCGCGGGCAACATCCTGATCCGCGTCGACACCGGCGCCGTGCTGCGCCTGGAGGACGACTTCATACTCGCGCCGCTCCGCCCCAAGAGCTGACCGCAACCGAGCCGACCGACGATCCGGATGGATCGTCCAATCACCAAGGTGTCCTGGAGGAAGACATGCCCGTCGTTTCAGTCGTGATGCCCGTCTACAATGTAGAAGCCTATGTCGCGGATGCGATCCGCTCGGTGCTGGCGCAAACGTTCACGGATTTCGAGCTGATCGTGGTCGACGACGGATCGACCGACGCCAGCGCCGCCATCATCGCCGGCTTCGACGATCTGCGCCTGCGGGTGATCCGGCAGACCAATCGCGGCCTCGCCGGCGCGCGCAACACCGGCATCCGCGCTGCCGCCGGCCGCTACATCGCGCTGCTCGATTCCGATGACCTTTGGACGCCGGACAAGCTGGACGCGCACGTCCGCCACCTCGACCGCGCCCCCCACGTGGGCGTCAGCTATTCGCAGTCCGACTTCATCGACGACTCCGGACGCCGCCTCGGCCTGCGCCAGGCGCCCAAACTCACCGACGTCGATCTTCTCGACGTGCTGACGCGCAATCCCGTCGGCAACGGATCGGCGCCGGTTCTGCGGCGCGCTGCGCTGGACGAGATCGCCGAGCCCATCGCGCGCGACGGACGCATCGAGCCCGCCTATTTCGACGAGACCTTCCGCCAGTCGGAAGACATCGAATGCTGGGTCCGCATCGCGCTCCGCACCCAGTGGCGGTTCGCCGGCATCGGCCGGCCGCTGACGCTGTACCGCGTCAACTCCGGCGGCCTGTCGGCCAATCTCGACCGCCAGCTCGCCTCCTGGGAGCGCATGATCGCCAAGGCCGCGCGCTACGCGCCCGAGACCATCCGCCGCCACGCGCCCCTCGCCCGCGCCTACCAGTACCGTTATCTGGCGCGGCGGGCGGTCCGCATGCGCGACCGGACCAAGGCGTTGCCGCTGATGGTGGCGGCCCTCAGGAGCGATCCGGCCATTCTCTGGCAGGATCCGGGCCGGACCCTGACCACCCTCGTCGCAGCAGGGATGCTCTCGGGCATTCCCGCCGCCGTGTACGCGCGGCTGGAATCCGCCGCCATGGCCATCACCCCGACCGCCCGCGGGGCCGCATGACGCACCCAGCCTGATCCCTAACCCATAGGTTTCCCCATGGTCTCCTCATTCACGCACAGCCATCGGCGCAGGGGGGCGCAAGGCGGAGCGTCGGCCGCGCAGCATCCGGCAGCACCGAACCCCGGGCCTCGGACCGCGGCGGACGAACCGAGCGGGGTCGACGCGGGCCCGCAGGCAGACTTCCAGCGCCTCGCACAGCTCGCTGCCGAGCTGTTCCGCGCGCCCATGGCCGTCATCACCGTCACGGTGCGCGGCGAGCCGCAGGTGAAGGCGCTGGTGGGGCCGCAGGAGGCGGCCGAGGCGATACCCTTCTGGGAACACGCCGTGACGGCCGCGGGCGCGCTGATCGTGCCCGATGCGGCGCAGGCTGGGCGATCGTACAAGCTGCCGCCGGGGCCGGCGCCCGCCTCCGTCCGCTTCTTCGCCGGGCACGTGCTGCGCGCGCCGTGCGGCGAGGACATCGGCACGCTCTGCATCATGGACACCGCCCCGCGCGCTGGCGTGACGGAGACGGCGCGGCGCCAGCTCGCCGTGATCGCCCTTACGGTGATGGACCGGCTGGACCTGCTGCGGGCGCACGACATCCTCGTGGCCGGCCGAAACCAGTTCGAGAACATCGCGACGACCTCGCCCGACGCCATCATCTGCTGCTCGGCGCGGGGGCAGGTGAAATTCTGGAACAAGGCCGCGGAATCGCTCTTCGGCTACGTCGCGGCCGAGATCCGCGAGCTTTCCATCGCCTCCATCATTCCCGACGGCATGCGGCGGGCCTACCGGGCCGAATTCAATCGCCTTCTGCGGCGCGGGCCGGCGGAGCCGCCGAACCGCACCATCCAGCTTCTCGCCCGGCGCAAAGGCGGTGGCGTGTTTCCGGTGGAATTCTCGGTCTCGACGTGGGAGGAGGACGGCACGTTCTGCATTGGCGCCATCGTTCGCGACATCAGCGAGCGGCAGGCCAACGAGGAGCGCCTGCTGCAGCTGGCCTCCCACGACCCTTTGACCGGCCTGCCCAACCGCAGCACATGGCACGCCTGCGTTACCGATGTCATTGCGGGCGGCGCCCCTGCCACCGTCATGCTGCTCGACCTCGACGGGTTCAAGACCATCAACGACACCCTGGGCCACAGCGTCGGCGACGCCGTGCTGCAGGAGGTGGCCGCGCGGCTGGTGGAGACCTGCGGCTCGGTCAACATGGTGGCGCGGCTCGGTGGCGACGAGTTCGTCCTGCTCCTCACCGGCGACGACGAATGCGACGCGCAAGCCTATGCGGCGCAGCTCGTCGCTGCCCTTTCGCGGCCCTACAGGGCCACCAATGGCCGCAAGACGGTCGGCGTCAGCGTGGGCATCGCCTTCGCGCCGCAGGACGGCAGGTCCTGCGAAGAGCTGCTCAACGCCTGCGACCTCGCGTTGTTGCGCGCCAAGGCGGCGGGAAAGGGACGCCACGACTTCTTCACCCCGGACCTTCGGCAGAGGGCCAATGCCCGACGGGCCTTCGAGCACGAGCTGAGACACGCCTTTGAAAATGGCGAGTTCGAGATGTTCTATCAGCCGCAGGTGTCCACCCACGACCGGCGGCTGACCGGAGCGGAAGCGCTGATCCGCTGGAACCATCCCGAGCGCGGACTCCTTACCCCCGCTGCCTTCATCGAGGTGCTGAGCCAGAAGCCATCGGCGGATGCGGTGGGCGAATGGACAATCCGCACCGCCTGCCGACAGGCGGCGCAGTGGCGCAAGATCATCCCCAGCTTCCGGCTGGGGGTGAATCTTTTCGACGCCCAGTTCAAATCCGGCCGGCTGCTCGGCGTCGTAGAAGACGCTTTGAAGGAATGCGCCTTGGCGCCCGACGCTCTCGAGCTGGAGATCGTGGAGAACGTGCTGCTCCAGAACGACAGCAAGACCATCGACCTGCTGCACGCCCTGCGCGGGCTCGGGGTGGGCCTTGCCTTCGACGACTACGGCACCGGCTTCGCCTCGCTGAGCCTGCTGAAGACCTATCCGGTGACCCGCCTCAAGATCGACCGCTCTTTCGTGCGCAACATGGCTACCGACCGCGAGGACGCGGCCGTGGTCAAGGCGGTGCTGTTTCTGGCGGAGAATTTCGGGCTGGACGTGATCGCCGAAGGGGTGGAGCAGGAGGAGCAGTTCCGCTTCCTGCACCGTTACAACTGCCACGAGGCCCAGGGCTATCTCTTCGGCCGTCCGGTGAGCGCCAAGGACTTTGCCGCGGCGCTGCCGCCGGTTGCGCCGAGAAGCAGTACGCAAGGGGGAACTGCGCAGGGCGGCGCGCAGGAGAACGTGGGATCGCACGGAGAGCCCCCCGCCCCCAGCAGTCTGTCCTCCCCCGCCATGCGCCCGTCGGCGGCGCCGCGGCGTTTCGGGCGCGATGCATCGGGCGACCGGGCATGACCCAAAGGAGCCCTCCCCATCTCAGGGCGGTGCGCCCGGCACCGCGGGTTAAGTCCCGGCTCGCCGGCGTGCGCCTGTTGCTGGCGGAGGACAACAGCATCAACCAGGAGGTGGCGCGGCGCGTTCTGGAACTCGAGGGAGCGACCATCACGGTGGTGGGCGACGGCCGCGCGGCGGTGGAGACCATCGCGACGCACAAGGACGCATTCGACGCGGTGCTGATGGACGTCCAGATGCCGGTGATGGACGGCCACGAGGCAACCCGCCACATTCGCCTCACCCTCGGGCTGGCGACCTTGCCGGTCATCGCCCTTACGGCGGGCGACATCGAGGCAGAGCGCGGGCCCGCGGCCGCGGCGGGGATGGACGACTTCATCGCCAAGCCGTTCGACGTGGAGTTGATGGTGGCGACGCTGAGCCGCCACCTCAGCCTCGGCGTCGACGACCCCGCCCGCAAGGCCGCGTCGCCGCCCGTTGGAGCCGCACCCGCCCTACCTTCAGCGCCGATTGCTTCAGCGGTTATCCCTGGCGTCGACGTGGAGACGGGTCTGGTGCGGGTCAGCGGCGACATGCGCTTGCTGACCTCCCTTCTCGCCCACCTCGCGCGGCAGTTCTCCGACGTGGCGGAGCGGGTGCGGAACGACCTCGACGCCGGCCGCCCGGACGACGCCATGCGCCTGCTGCACGCGTTGCGCGGCGCGGCCGGCACGGTGGCGGCGACGGAGGTCTTTTCCATCGCATCGCGGGCCGAGCACGCCATCCGCGCCGGCCGGACCGCCGAGGCCGATACCGTCCTGACGCAGCTCGCCCAGGCCATGGCCGCCCTGGTCGCCGGCATCGCTTGGCACGCCGCCCCGCCCCCGGCTGCGCCCGCGGCGGAGGCGCCCGCAATGACGCCGGACGATCTGCGGGGCTTGCTGGCGGACCTCGATACGAACAACATGCGGGCGGTAGAGGCGTTCGAGCGGCTGCTGCCCCAGTTGACCTCCGCCTTCGGCGCGGATTTCGTCGCGGCGATGGCGCGCGCCATGGACGATCTCGATTTTGCGGCGGCCGGCACATCGCTGCGCGCGATCATCCGTACATGACCTTGAACGCGGTCGGCCCCAAGCAACAACGGACGCTCCGGTGAACTCCCTTTTGCCCGCACGCATCTTGATCATTGACGACGACGTCGGGACCATCCGGTGGCTGTCGGCCGCCGTTAAGGGGATGGCGGAAGTGTTCTTTGCCACCAGTGGCGATGCGGGTATCGCCATGGCGCGCAGCCGGGCGCCCGACCTGATCCTGCTCGATGCCGAGATGCCGGATCTCGACGGCTTCGCCGTCTGCCGCATCCTGAAATCCGATCCCGCCTTTTCCGACGTGCCCATCATCTTCGTGACGGCCCATTCGGATCCGCACATCGAGGAGGCGGCGCTGGATCTGGGCGCGGTGGACTTCATCACCAAGCCATCGAGCGCCGCCATCGTGAAAGCACGCGTGCGGAGCCACCTCGCCCTCAAGCAGAAGACGGACGAGCTGCGGCGGCTTGCCACCGTCGATCCCCTGACCGGGGCGTCCAACCGGCGCGCCATGGACGCCTGCCTGAGCACGGAATGGCGCCGCGCCTGCCGCTCCAGGTCCAATCTCGCGCTGATCCTGGTGGACGTGGACCATTTCAAGCGCTTCAACGACCATTACGGTCACCAGGCGGGCGACGAATGCCTGCGCGCCACCGCCGCCGCCCTCATGCGGACCGTGCGCCGCCCCGGCGAGATGGTCGCCCGGTACGGCGGCGAGGAATTCGCCGTCATCCTGCCCGACTGCGACGAGGCGAACGCGCTAAGGATGGCGGAGCGCCTGCGCCAGGCGGTCATCGCGCTCCACATTCCCCATGCCGGGTCCGAGACCGAACCCCGGGTGACGGTGAGCCTGGGCATCGCCGGCGGCCCCTCGGACTGGGGCCAGATCGTGTTTACCTCTGTGGGCGAGAGCGAGCCCGAGGGCGATATCGCCATGTCGAAACGTGGCCCCGAGCAATTGATCGCCGCCGCCGACCTCGCCCTTTACGCGGCCAAGCGGCAAGGCCGCAATCAGGCGGCGCTGCGCCGCTGGAGCGACCGCTCGGCCGAGAAGGCGCCGCTTCAGTTCAGCCAGGCGAAGAAATAGCCAAGCTCGGCGGCTCCGATCGGCGTCTCGTCCTGCCACCGGCGCTGCGGGTGGCATGGATGATGCTGTGGTCTGGTGGACGCCCGCGCGCGCCGGTCACGCCGAAAGATCTCGGGTGGTATTGGGCGCCGCGCGACGCCGCAATCAGGGACCATTGCGAGGACGTTCCGTCATGGGCAAGGGTGATACAGTGCTGGTGTTCTCGGTGGCGCTGAACCACTACGAACACATCTATGATCGCAATATTGCGAGCCACCGTGCCTATGCGCAGCGTCTCGGCTACGAATATGTGTGCGTGTCCCGCCCGGCCTGGACGACTGTCACCGAGGCGGTCTGGCTCAAGATCGAGCTGATGCGTGCCGCGCTCGCAAAAGGCTACGGCTGGGTCCTATTTGTAGACGCAGATTGCGAATTGCGACCCGGCGCGCCCCCCGTTTCGCAGGTCGGTGTCCCGGGCCGGTCGGTCTATCTCGCCGCCGGCTTTTCCGGGAACGTCAATTCCGGAGTCATCATCGCCCGCAACGACGACGCCTCGCGCGCCTTCTTCGACCGGGTGATGGCGCTCGCGCCCGCCCCCGTCCCCGAGATGGACTGGGGCGAGAACGGCCACGTCATCCATGTGGCGAAGCAGGCCGCGGCGGTGGCAATCCTCGATCGGCGCTGGAACAACAATGCCGATCCCGCCCTCGACGATTTCGTGCGGCACTACAGCGCCGGCGGCCCCATGCGGCCGCTCTACCGCATGGGCGCGTCTGCCCGCGCAATCCAGTACGCCGTCCGCGCGCGCCTGAAGCTCTTGAAGCTCGCCAACCGCCATATGATCGCCCGCGCCGAGATCCCCGCCCGCATGGCGGCCTTGGCCCGCCGGTGCGGCCAGTTCTACCCGCAGTTCCGGAGCGCCTGAGATGACCGCCTCGCCCCAGATCTCCATCGTCATCCCTTGCTACAATGCGGCCGAGACCATCGCCGAGACCCTCGCCTCGGCCTGCGCCCAGACGCTGACAGACACGGAGATCGTGGTCGTCGACGACGGCTCCACCGACGCGAGCGCCGCCATCGTCGCCCGCGCTGCGGAACGCGACGGCCGCATCCGCCTCGTGCGGCAGGAGAATGGCGGGGTGGCGCGGGCGCGCAATGTGGGCGTCGTCCATGCCCGCGCGCGCATCATCGCCTTTCTCGACGCCGACGATCTGTGGGCGCCCAATGCCCTCGCCCAGCATCTGTCGCACATCATGATCCGGCCCGGCCTCGGCGTGAGCTTCGCGCGCGTCCGCTTCATGCGCCGCGACGGCACGGACACCTCCACCATTTCCTCCGGCGCCATCCGGGACGTGTCCGCCGAGCGCTTCCTGTTCGAGAACCCCACCGCCACCACCTCCACCTGGGTGGTGCTGCGCCGGGCTTTCGAGGACGCGGGTGGTTTCGACGAGACCATGCGCCACGCGGAAGACCAGGAATTCCTGTTCCGCCTTCTGACGCGCACCGCGTGGAAGGTTTCGGGACTCGACACCGTGCTGGTGCGCTATCGCGCCAGCGGCGGCGGCCTGTCGTCCGATCTTGCCCGGATGGAGGAGGGCTGGTGCGACCTCATGCGCCGCGCCAAGGCGCTGGCGCCGCAGCTGGTGGACGCCCACGGGGCACGCGCCCGCGCGGTGATGATGCGCTATCTCGCCCGCCGCGCGGTGCGCCTGCGGGGCGGCATCGTCCCCGCCTTCGCCTATATGGGCCGCAGCATCCAGGCCGACTGGCGCCTCGCCTTCGCCGAGCCGCGGCGCACGCTGCTGACCTTCGCCGGGGTGTGCGCCTATCCCCTCATGCCTGCCGAAGCCACGCGCGGCGGCTGAGACGACGACCGACGCGGGCGCGACACGCGCCCGCTTTTCCTCCCCAGGCGGGACAAGCCATGAACGATCTTTCCTTTTCCCCCCGCGCGCACTGGCGCGCCACGCGGGTGACGATGCAGCGCAACCTCGCCGCCGCCCCCCGCCCGCTTGCGGAACGTGCTGTGAAGGCGGGCCTTCGGCTGGCCGGGGCGCTGCTGCGCTGGCGGCCGCTGGAGGCCATGCTGGAGGAACGCGCCTGGCGGCCGCGCCTCGAAACCATTGAATTGCGCATGCCGGGCCTACCCGCCGGCTTCGACGGGTTGCGCATCCTGCACGTCTCCGACACCCATCTGGGTAGCCGCCACCACCGGCTCGCCGGGCGCATCCGCGACCTTCTCGACGGCGTCTCGGCCGATCTCGTGACCTTCACCGGCGACGCCAATTGCGACGCGCTGGAAAGCCCGCCGGAAATCGGCGCCCAGTGGCTCGCCCACGCCCTCAGCGGCGTGCAGGCGCCGCTCGGCACCTTCGCCGTGCTGGGCAACCATGACCCGGCCGGCATGGTGGAGGCGCTGGAGGCCTGGGGCATCCGCGTGCTGGCGAATGAGCATGCGATCGTCCGCCGCGGGGGCGACGCCATCTGCATCGCGGGTACCGACGATCCGCACGCCTTCTGGACGCCCGGCGCGGACGCCACCCTGGCCCATGCGCCGAAGGACTTCTATCGCATCGCGCTCATCCATTCGGCCGCCTGCCGGGAGGCCGCGGCGCGCGAGGGCTTTCAGCTCTATCTGTGCGGTCACACGCACGGCGGGCAGATCTGCCTGCGGCCCGGCCGGCCGCTGCTCGCACTTTTCGGCACCGCGCTCGGCTTCGCCTCCGGGGTGTGGCGGGAAGGGCGCATGATTGGACATACCTCCCGGGGCCTCGGGACCTCCAGCCTGCCGGTTCGCATCCAATGCCCACCCGCTGCGACCCTGATCGTGCTGCGCGCCGGACCGGCATCGGCGGGAGCGGCGGCATTCCCTATGGATAACCCGAACTGACAGCTCGGTAGTGCATCGGATAAAATGCAACACTTGGTCCTACTGAGTCGCGACTGGCCCGCATGGCGAATGCTTTCAAGCATCTGACAATGCTGCTGTTTTTATCAGCATGCTCCGTGCCCGGTCCGATGGTGGAACCGGGACCCGAGCTGTCGAACGCCTACATGCCGCAGAACCGTCCGCCCGGCGCGGAATGGAACGCGTGCCCGGGCTCCGGCGGCGTCGGTACGGACATGCCGGCGAGCACGGCATCCCTGCACCGCATCCCCTCCGTTCCCCTCTCCCCTGGGGACGAGGTGGACGTGCGCGTCTACAACGACACGTCCTTCACCGGCGTCTTCTCGGTGAATATGGACGGTACCCTGACGGTGCCCTACCTGAAGGATCTGAAGGTGGCCGGTCTGACCACCGACGAAGCGGAAAAGCGCTTCGCGCGGGCGCTGGTGGATGCGGGCTTCTATCCCTCCACCTCGGTGCGCGTCAGCATCAAGCCGAAGCGCTGGGCGCCGATCCAGATCAGCGTCGCCGGCGCGGTGTTCCAGCCGGGGCGCGCGCTGGTGGGCGAGCGCAAGCCAGAGATTGTCGGCGAGGACCAACTCGGCGACAGCACCCCCGGGCGGTATCTGAGCTACGCCATCAAGGGCGCCGGCGGCATCCGCCCGTATGCGGACCTGCGCCACGTCCAGTTCATCCGCGGCCAGCACACGCGCACCATCGACCTCACGGGCGTTTTCACCGGCGCGGCGGTGGACGATCCTCCTATCATCTTCGGCGACCGGGTGGTGGTGCCGAGTTCGGGCTGCATCCAGTCCAACTACATCCGGCCCTCGCAGATCACGCCGCCGGGTATCCGCGTCTTCCTCTCGAACCTCACGGTACCTGCCGCGGGCAATGCCCAGTCGGCCGTCACCACGCAGGCCACCAACGTGCCCTACGGCACGCGCCTGCTCCAGGGCGCGATCTCCGCCAATTGCGTCGGTGGCACCCGCACGGTGAATGCGGCGCGCAGCGTGGTGCTCGTCACCCGCAATCCCATCACCGGAGAGACCGAGGTGGTAGAGCGCTCCATCGAAGCGCTGGTGACGGAGAAATATCGCGATGCCGTGAACCCCTATCTCATGCCGGGGGACGGCCTCGCCTGCTATGATTCCGCGGTGACGAACGGCCGCCAGGTGGCCGGCACCATCAGCGAGATCCTGGCGACCTACGTCATCGCCCGCGGCCTGTGACGATGTCCATCCAAGCGAGCCCCTCGCCTGCAGCCCCCGCCGAAGCGCCGATCCGCCGGATGCCGGGCAGCGCCAAGCTGAACGTGCGCGACCGCATGCTCAAGGGGTTCGGCGGCAACCGCCAGCGCCGCTACCTGAAGCTTGCGGCCGCCGGGCTCGTCGTGCTCTGGCTGCCGGCGGTGCTGTTCGTCACGCTCAGCCCGCCGCAATACAAGTGCAGCTGGACCATGATCCTGCCGGCGGCGGGCGGGAATGCCAACGTCAGCCTCGACAGCATCGGCAACGCCACCTCGAGCACGCCCTCGCCCTATGGCGGCGCGACGCTGAGCCCCACCGCCAACTACAAGGCCATCGCCACCAGCGACGGCCTGCTGGATGTGGCCGCCGAGAAGATCGGCCTGACCGGGGGCGGTTTCGGCAAGCCGCAGATCAAGCTGACCGATCAGACGTCCGTCATTGATTTCAGCATCAAGGGGGAGACGCCGGAGCTGGCGCGGGCCAAGGCTGTCGCCTTCATCGATGCGCTCCAGGACCAGTTGCGCCGCCTGCGCGCGGACGAGGCCAAGAGCCGCGAGGGCGGGATCTCGGAGAACCTGCTGGTGTTCCGCCAGAAGCTGGAGGCCGCCAACGCCGCGCTTCTGGCCTTCCGCATGAACAACGACTTCATCACGGTGGAGCAGTTCAAGGATCTCGCCAAGAATCTGGAACAGCTGCGCCAGCAGCGCGCCGCCCTCATCGCCCAGCGCGAGCATCACGCCGGCGTCATCAACGCTTTGGGCAGCCAGCTCGGCGTCAGCTCCGAGCAGGCCGCCAAGGCGATGATCCTGCAGAACGATCCCCTGTTCGCCAAGCTCTACAGCCAGTGGAGCGACCTGATGGCGGAGCACGCGCGCCTCACCTCCACCATGGGCGAGCGGCACCCCAACGTTGCCATGGTGGCCGAGCAGGAAAGGAACATCCGCAAGCAGGCCGAGAGCCGCTCGAAAAAGCTCGCCGGCAACATCTCCGACGCGGTGCTGCAGCTCGTAGTGCTGGCACCCACGGATTCGCGCACCGGCCTGTTCCAGACCATGCTCTCCACCATCGCGGAGGAGCGCGGCCTCGCCTTCCAGGCCGAGCAGGTGGGCCGCGAGATCGCCAATACCGAGAAGCGCCTCGATCTCGCCGGCCAGCAGCTGGCGAAGCTCGACGATCTGACCCGCAGCCAGCAGGTGGCCGAGGCGGTCTTCAGCTCCGCCGTCGCGCGGGTGGACGTGGGCAAGTCGGACCTCTACGTCTCCTATCCGCTGCTCCAGGTGCTCCAGCCGCCGGAACTGCCGCAGAAGCCGGACCGGTTGGCCAAGCTCCTCGCCCTCGTCGGCGCGCTCGCCGGCAGCGTGATGTATCTCGGCGGGCTGGCGCTCCTGTGGGTGCGCATGCCCATCATCCGCAAGCTATCGAAGCTCCTGTGATGGCGGCGACCGCCGCACTGCTGCCGGACCGTTCGGACTTCACGCCGGAAGAGCGCATCGTCTGGTTCTGCATCTCGGCGACCTGGCTGTTCTATTTTGCCGGCGCGCTCTACATCATGGCGCCGGTGGTCGGATGGCTGCTGACGTTGCTTTTGGTGGCGCGCAAATACCTGACGCCGGAGGACGGCCCGGAACGCTCGCAGGTGGTGATGCCGTTCGGCGTCATGCTCTGGATCGCCGGCATGCTGATGATGGAGGTGGCGCTCATCATGGGCCACCTGGACTTCGCCCTGGGCGTGCCCTCGCTCATCAAGTCCAGCATCGGATGGGCCAAGGGCTGGGCGCTGCTCGCGCTGTTTCCGGCGATCGGCGCCGGCCTCTTCATCCGCCCGGCGCTTTTCTATCGCCTGAGCTGCATCGTCGGGCTGCACGTGCTCCTGCTGCTGCCGGTCTTCATCCTGGCCTTTCTGTTGCGGCTGCCCCAGCAGCTGTACGTTTCCCCGCTCCAGATCGTCGGCGGGCCAGGGCCGGAATTCTTCTCGGTCACGCTCTACAACATCGACGCCACCACGGGCGACGCGCGCTGGCGGTTCTTCACGCCCTGGGCACCCGCCGCCGGCTTCGTCGCCAACATCTACTTCGTCCTCGCCCTGCAGGAGCGCTCGCGGCGGTGGCGCTGGATCGGGCTCATCGCCTGGACCCTCGTCGCCATCCTCAGCAAGTCCCGCCTCGCCCTCGTCGTCCTGCTCCTCGCGTGGCCGCTGACGCTCCTGCTCAGCAACCTCACCCGGCCGCGCGCCGTCATCGCTCTGGGATCGGTCGTGGCCCTCGCGGGGCTGGTGGGCGGGGCGCTGATGGACCTGTTCACAACGGTCATGGATGCCTTCACGGCGGCCCGGCCGGAATCGAGCCGCGTGCGCGCGACGCTGGGCCGGATGGCGGTGGACCGGTGGCAGGGCGAAGCGCTGATCTGGGGCCACGGGGTGGTGGAGACGGGTCCCCACATCGTCGAGCGGATGCCCATCGGCTCCCATCACAGCTGGTACGGCCTGCTGTTCGTGAAGGGCATCGTCGGCTTTCTCGCCCTCGCCATACCGCTGGCCTGGACGGTGGTGGAAATGCTCGTGCGGGCACAGAAGGACCACACCGCGCGCGTAGCCCTAAGTCTTTCCATCATGCTCGTCTTTTACACCTTCGCGGAAAACCTTGAGATCCTCGCTTATCTCCTTTGGCCGGCCCTCATGTTCATCGGCATTGCCATGCGGGGCGAGCGCGTGCCGCGCGCGGCAGGTTTGCAGTGCACTCCGGCGTAGAAGGAAAGTAATATGGTAGGATCACGCCATAGCTTTGCTTGCGTCCATTTGCGGAACCCCTCGCGATCGCACAGTATCGGCCGCCCGGCGCTGCGGGCTCCGGTGGACGGGGGCCGGTGGGCATGCGTCCGGTCGGCCAGATCTTGGGCACTGCCAGGGACATGAGCAAATCGTCGCCGCACCGGGCGCTGCCGGTATTCCTTCTGGTGCTGGGGCTGGGCCTCGTCTTCAGCCTGCTGGCGGCGCACCAGACCCAGCTGCGCAACGCCGGCGTGCGCACCAAGGAGCTGACACGCGCGGCTGTCACCGCTGCCGATCTGGTGATGGAGCGCATCAATCTCTACCAGTACGGACTGCGCGGCATGCGCGGCGTCGTCCTCACGCTCGGCGCCGACAAGATCACCCGCGACGACGTCTACCGCTACGGCCTGACCCGCGACCTGGAGCTGGAGTTTCCCGGCGCCCGCGGCTTCGGCTTCATCCGCATGGTGCCGCGCGCCGACGTGGACGCCTTTCTCGCCAGCGCCCGCCGCAACACCACGCCGCAGTTCGCCATCCGCCAGATCGCCCCGCACGACGGCGACCTCTTCGTCATCGAGCTCATCGAGCCGCTCGAGACCAACCAGGCGGCGGTCGGGCTCGACATCGCCTCGGAGACGAACCGGCGCACCGCCGCGCTGGAGGCCGCCCGCACGGGACAGGTGCAGATGACGGGGCCCATCACCCTCGTCCAGGCCACCGGCCTGCCGCAGCAATCCAGCCTCATCCTGATGCCCATCTATTCCACCTTCCGCACGCCGGCGACGGAGGAGGAGCGGGTCGCTACGGCCATCGGCTGGTCCTACGCGCCCCTGACCATGCCGCAGGTGGTGGACCTGCTGCACACCGCCCGCGACAAGACCTCGCTGGAAATCTGGGACAAGACTGACCCCGACAATCCCCAGCGCATCTTTGGCGGGGCAAGCCCGATGGACCGCGGCCTCGAAATCCCGCACCAGGGCGTCACGCGCGAAGTCTTCGGCCGGCTCTGGGAGATCCGCCTCATTGCGCTGCCGGCCTTCGAGCAGAGCCTGAACCTCACCGCGCCGGGGCATGTTCTGGGCGGGGGCGTGACCGCCAGCCTGCTCCTCGCCGCGCTGGTGGGCGCCATCGCCGTCAACCGGCAGAAGGCGCGGGAACTGGCCGAGCAGCAGTCCACCTTCGCCGCCATCGTCAAGGGCGCCAACGACGCCATCATCGCCGAGACGCTGGAAGGCACTGTCACGGCCTGGAACGAGGGCGCAACCCGCATGTTCGGCTACAGCGCCCCGGCGGCGCTCGGTCAGCGGCTGGCCGACATCATCCCCGCAGACGACCGCGCCATTCTCGACGCTTCCGGGCAGCCGCAGGCCTGGAGCGGCCATTTCATCACCAAGCTGCAGAAGAACGACGGCTCCCTTCTGGATGTCTCCATCGGCGTCTCGCCGATCTTCGGCGAGAGCGGGGAGCCTATCGGCCGGGCCAGCACCATCCGCGACATCAGCCGGGAGAAGGAAGCCGAGCAGAAGATCCGCGAGCTGAACGCGACGCTCGAGCAGCAGGTGATCGAGCGCACGTCGGACCTGGAAGGCGCGCGCCGCATGCTGCGCACGGTACTGGACGCCGTGCCCTCCATGATCGGCTATTGGGACAAGAATCTCGTCAATCTGGAGGCCAACAAGGCCTATCATGACTGGTTCGGCCTGCCCCCCGGCGCGCTGCGCGGCATGCGCATGCAGGACCTTTTGACCGACGGCATCTTCGAGGAGAACGAGCCGCAGATCTCCCGCGTGCTGCGCGGCGAGACCCTGTCCTTTGAGCGGCGCATACGCCGGCCGTTCGGCAAGCCGGAGCGGCACGCCCTCATCTATTATTTGCCCGACATGGTGGATGGCGAGGTCCGGGGCCTCTACGTCGTGGTCCACGATGTCAGCGAGCTGGTGGATGCTCGGCTCAAGCTGTCCACGGCGCTTCTGGAAAACCAGGTGCTGCTCGACACAATCAACGAGCAGTTCCTCTATTCCGTCGCCGACGTGGAAGGCACGATCACCGACGTGAACGAGAAGTTCACCAAGCATTCCGGCTATCAGCGCGAGGAGATCGTCGGCCAGAATTACCGGATCCTTTCCTCCTCCACCCATCCCTCGCAGTTCTGGCAGGACATGTGGCGCACGGTGCAGGGGGGCGGCGCCTGGCACGGCGACATCCTGAACCGCACCAAGGACGGGCATCTGTGCTGGCTCAACACGGTCATCGCCCCGTTCATCGACCCCGACGGCAAGACCACGCGCTACATCGCGCTCCAGACCGACATCACGGCACGCAAGAATGCCGAGGCGGAGCTGGCGCGGCTCAACGACCTGTTGAGCAACGTGCTGCGCGCCGCGTCCGACATCTCCATCATCGCCAGCGACCCCTCGGGCGTCATCACGGTGTTCAACACCGGCGCCGAGCGCATGCTCGGCTACGCAGCCGACGAGATGGTGGGCAAGGCAACCCCCGCCGCCCTTCACCTCGCCCGGGAGATGGAGGCGCGCGGCTCCGACCTCTCAGCGAAGTACCAGCAGCCCATCGGCGGCTTCAGGATCCTCGTCCACGAGGCGGACCTCGGCGCCACCGAGACGCGGGAATGGACCTATGTCCGCAAGGACGGGACCCATCTCTCCGTCCTGCTCATGGTGACGGCCATGCGCGGCGCGCGCGGCGAGATCAACGGCTATCTCTGCGTCGCCACCGACATCACCACCGCCAAGCAGCAGATGAACGAGCTGACCACGACGCGCGACCAGCTCGTCATGGCGGCGGCGGTGGCCCGACTCGGCATCTGGACGTGGCTGATCGACGAGGATGTCATCTTCATCAACGCCGAGATGCTCGACATCTACGATCTGCCGCCGGACCATGCGCTGCAGATGTCGTATGCCGCCTGGCGCCAGCTGATCCATCCGGACGACATCGCGGCGCTGGAGGCCGACATCGGCAATGCCGCCACCCATGGCGGCAGCTTCGAGGCGGTGTTCCGCGTGCTGCACGACAGCGGCAAGGTCACCTATGTGCAGGCGCGCGGGCTCACCGACACCTCCGGCGGCGTGCGGCGCATGGTGGGCATCAACCGCGACATCACCGAGCAACGGGAGATCGAAGCAACCCTGCGGCACGCCAAGGAGGAGGCCGACGCCGCCAATGCCGCCAAGTCCACCTTCATCGCCAACATCAGCCACGAGATCCGAACGCCGATGAATGCCGTCATCGGCATGCTCCAGCTCGTCCGCCGCACGGAGCTCAGCACGCGGCAGCTGGACTATATCCAGAAGGCGCAGTCGTCCGCCTCCTCCATGCTGGTGCTGCTGAACGACGTGCTGGATTTCTCCAAAGCCAGCGCCGACATGATGCGCATCGACGCGCATGAATTTGTGCCGGAGGAGCTGTTCTACGATCTGGCTTCGGTGCTGTCGGGCAGTTCCAGCGACAAGGACGTGGAGGTCATCTTCGATATCGACCCCGACATGCCGAAAACGCTGGTTGGCGACCGGGTGAAGCTGCTCCAGATCATGGTCAACCTTGCCGGCAACGCACTGAAATTCACCGAGGCCGGGCTGGTGGAGGTGGGCGTGAACGTCATCCGGCGCGACGGGGAGGACATCTGGCTGCGGTTCTCCGTGAGTGATACCGGCATCGGCATCGACACCCAGCAGCGCGCCCGCATCTTCGAGGGGTTCGTGCAGGCCGAGGTTTCCACCAGCCGCCGCTACGGCGGCACGGGGCTCGGCCTGTTCATCTGCAAGAAGCTGGTGGAATTGATGGGCGGCGACCTGCTCCTCGACAGCGAGATCGGCCGCGGATCGCGCTTCTGGTTCGACATCCCCCTGCAACTGGGGCCGGCGGCGACGGCCGCGATCCCCGCGCCGCGGTTCCCGCCCCTGCGTGTTCTCGTGGTGGACGACACCCCGGAAGCCAGCCGGGTCATCGCGCGGAGCCTCACGCCGCGCGGCTTTGAGGTGACCTGCGCGGCCGACGCCGAAGAGGCCATCGCCCTGGTGCACGAGAGCGCGCAGGACAACCGGCCCTGGGATCTCATCCTCATGGATCTGCGCCTGCCGGGCATGGACGGGCTCACCGCGGCGGAGCGGCTGCGGGCTGATGCCGACCCGCTGGTCGCCGCCATCCCCGTGGTTCTGGTCACTGCCTTCCGCCATCGCATTCCCATGCGCGAAAGCGCCCCCGGCACCGCCGTTCTGGACGTTCTGGCCAAGCCCTTCTCGCCGCGTCAGCTGGTCGAGACCGTGGAACGCGCCATCGCCCGCTCGCCCCACGACTCCCACGCCAAGATCGCGCCCACGGCGCACCGCGGCCGGCTCGCCGGCGTCCGCCTGCTGGTGGTGGAGGACAATGCGATCAATCGCCAGGTCGCCTTCGAGCTGCTGACGCAGGAAGAGGCGGTGGTGACCCTGGCCGAGGGCGGCCTTCAGGGAGTCGCCATGGTGGTCGAATCCGGCCAGACCTTCGACGCGGTGCTGATGGACGTCCAGATGCCGGATTTCGACGGACTGGAAGCGACGCGGCGCATCCGCGCCGACCGGGCATTCGCCACCCTCCCGATCATCGCCATGACTGCCAACGTCGCCCAGGCCGACCGGACGGACTGCCGGCAGGCCGGCATGGATGCCCATGTGGGCAAGCCCCTGCATCTCGACAGCCTGATCGAGACCATCCTCCAGTTGCTCCCGCCGCGGCCGACGGACGCCGCCGCCTCCTCGCGCCCTGCCGCCGTCCCCGCCCAGATCGATCGTGCGCAGCCGGCGGACGATCCGGCCCAGGTGGAACCCATGGCGCAGGTTCTCGAACGGTTCGGCGGCGCGTCGCAGGTCTATTTCGAGATGTACGGCAGCTTCCACGACGAGATCGAGCGCCTCTCAACGGTGCTCGAAACCCAGGTCGCGCAGGGCAAGGCCATGGACGCCGCCGGCACGCTGCACACCCTCAAGGGGCTGGCGAGCACCATGGGCGCCGCAGCTCTGGCGCGGAAGGTGTCGGCGCTCGAGGCCGCCGTCCGCGCCGATCCCGCGGCAGCGATCCCCGCCCACCTCCATGCCGAGACGGGCGCGGAGCTGCGCCACATGCTGAAGGTCGCCGACACGCTCCTGCGCCAGCAGCTGGACGCCGTGGGCACCTGACCGAGGCCGCAGCGGGGGACTGCGGCGGCTGCGGCCTGGCGCGGCCGCGCGCACCGGTCGCAGGAGCCGATGGCCGATCCCACGTCGATTCGAAGGAAGATTGGAGCGGGTGAAGGGAATCGAACCCTCGTATTCAGCTTGGAAGGCTGCTGCTCTACCATTGAGCTACACCCGCATGCCGTGAGGCTTACCACGCCGCTCCGGGACGCGGAAGACCGGCCGGAGCCCGCGCAAGCCGCTGGCCGCAAGCCGTCGGCCGGCAAGCCCCGCGGCCGGACCGCGGCGCGCTGCGCCGGGCCGTGCGGCCCCTTCGACGACGGGTGGTGGAGGGGGTTGGATTCGAACCAACGTAGGCAGAGCCAACGGATTTACAGTCCGTCCCCTTTAACCACTCGGGCACCCCTCCATAACGACGCCCGTCGTCGCGGACCCACCTGCAGGGCAGGAAGGCTTCGAGCCGAACTGGTGATGCTAGGAGACACGCCAGCGGGCCGAAGGCAGCGACGAGCAAAGCTCAAACCGCCGTCCGAGGCCGGGTTTATGTGAAAGCGGCGCGCCGAAGTCAACCGGAAATCGCCGCTGCGGCCGTCGCGCGGGCGCGGCTGTGGACACACGGGCGACCCCTCGCCCCTCCCGCCGGGCTCACGGTCGGCGCCGCCTCGCCCCTTGCGCCGCGCCCCACGGTCTGACAAAGCCTCAGCATGTCCGATCGTCCGCCCCGCGAACCTCGCCGTCCCGGCGCCCGCCCGCCCTTCGCCGGCCGCGGCGGCCGCACGCCCGGCGGCCCCTTTCCGCCGCGCCGGGGGAAGGGGCAGGCCAAGGGCGGCAAGGCGCCGCCCTGGGCGGGGGCGGACGACGTGGCCCTGCTCTACGGCTGGCACACCGTGGCCGAGGCCATCGGCAACCCCAAGCGTCGGTTCCGCCGGCTGATGGCGACGGAGAACGCCATCCACCGCCTCGCCGAGGAGGGGCTGGAGCCCCCGGTCGCCCCCGAGCTGGTGCGCCCGGGCGACATCGACAAGCTGCTGGGGCCGGACGCGGTGCACCAGGGCCTCCTGGCGGAGGTGGACCACCTGCCCTCCCCGCACCTCAAGGACATCGCCAAGACCGACCTGGTGCTGGTGCTCGACCAGATCACCGACCCACACAATGTGGGCGCCATCGTGCGCTCGGCGGCGGCGTTCGGCGTGAGCGCCATCGTCACAACCGCCCGCCACAGCCCGGCGGCCACCGGCGTTCTGGCGAAGAGCGCGTCCGGCGGGCTGGAGCACGTGCCGTTCTGCCTGGTGCAGAACCTCGCCCGCGCCCTCACCGAGCTGAAGGACAACGGCATGCTGGTGGTAGGCCTCGACAGCGAGGGCCCGGCCGACCTCGAGGACACGCCGCTGCGCGCGCCCCTCGCTCTGGTGCTGGGCGCCGAGGGCAAGGGCCTGCGCCAGCTCACCCGCGAGACCTGCGACGTGCTCGCCCGAATCGACCTGCCGGGCGCCATCAAGAGCCTCAACGTCTCCAATGCCGCAGCCCTCTCCATGGGCATCGCGCGCCGGGTGATGAAGCGCGGCTGAGCCGTCGCCAAGCCCGAGAAGGGCATCAGCCCGGCTGGAGCGCAGCCATGGCGCTGCGCCGCGGCGGTTTTTTGCCCCGCACCTACGACCAATGACCAATCGTAAAGACGCCACAGACTCGCCATGGTACCGCCTCGGCGCATTATGCGCCCAGCCCTGCTGGATATCCGCACGCCTTCAAGATGCGGGACCACGGGGGAATGCCGGAGGAACGCCCCATCACCGCCGCACGCCCGTGCGCGCGGACGAGCGGCGATGCGCCCGTCACGCCCCCCTCCACGCAGGACCTGAAACGGTTCGACATCCGCCGCCGGCGGAGCCCTGAGCGATGGGAGGAAGTTTTCATGAGCAGCGTGACGACTGCGGGCGCGGCAGCCAAGCCACGGCCCATGACCCGGGAGGAGAAGAAGGTCATCTTCGCCTCGTCCCTCGGCACCGTCTTCGAGTGGTACGATTTCTACCTGTACGGTTCGCTGGCTGCCATCATCGGCGCCCAGTTCTTCTCGGCCTATCCGCCGGCGACCCGTGACATCTTCGCCCTGCTCGCCTTCGCCGCCGGCTTCCTGGTGCGCCCGTTCGGCGCCATCGTGTTCGGGCGCGTCGGCGACCTCGTCGGCCGCAAGTACACCTTCCTCGTCACCATCCTCATCATGGGCCTGTCGACCTTCATCGTCGGCATCCTGCCCAACGCCAACTCCATCGGCATCGCCGCGCCCATCATCCTGATCATCCTGCGCCTGCTTCAGGGCCTCGCCCTCGGCGGCGAGTATGGCGGCGCCGCGACCTACGTGGCGGAGCACGCCCCGCACGGCCGCCGCGGCTTCTACACCTCGTGGATCCAGACCACGGCGACGCTCGGCCTGTTCCTGTCGCTCATCATCATCCTCTTCACCCGCACCCTCACCGGTGAGGAAGCCTTCCGCGACTGGGGCTGGCGCATTCCCTTCCTGGTCTCCATCGCGCTCCTCGGCATCTCCATCTGGATCCGTCTCCAGCTGTCCGAATCGCCGACCTTCCAGAAGATGAAGGACGAGGGCACCACCTCGAAGGCGCCGCTCTCCGAGGCCTTCGGCCGCTGGTCCAACCTGAAGTTCGTGCTGCTCGCGCTGTTCGGCCTCGTCGCCGGCCAGGGCGTGGTCTGGTACACGGGCCAGTTCTATGCCCTGTTCTTCCTGCAATCGATCCTCAAGGTCGACGGCTACACCTCCAACCTGCTGATCGCCTGGTCGCTGGTGTTCGGCACCGGCTTCTTCGTGTTCTTCGGCTGGCTGTCCGACAAGATCGGCCGCAAGCCCATCATCCTCGCCGGCTGCCTCATCGCCGCCGCGAGCTACTTCCCGCTGTTCAACATGATCACCTCCTACGCCAACCCGGCGCTGGAAAAGGCGATCCAGAACGTGAGGGTGGTGGTGGTCTCCGACCCGGCCAATTGCGGCAGCCTGTTCAACCCGGTGGGCACCCGCGTCTACACCCAGCCGTGCGACGTCGCCCGCGACTTCCTGGCGAAGTCCTCGGTGAAGTACACGTCCGAGGCCGGGCCGGCCGGTTCCCCGGTGCAGCTGAAGGTGAACGACACCGTCGTGCCCTTCTCGCCCGACTTCAGCAAGGCGGCTACCGCCGCGCTGCAGGCGGCGGGCTATCCCAACGCGGCGACGAACAAGGACGTCATCAAGATGGCGCACCCGTTCGACATCTTCCAGCCGCGCATCGCGGCCGTGATCGGGCTGCTCTTCATCCTCGTCCTGTTCGTGACGATGGTGTACGGCCCCATCGCGGCGGCGCTGGTGGAGCTGTTCCCGGCCAGCATCCGCTACACCTCCATGTCGCTGCCCTACCACATCGGCAACGGCTGGTTCGGCGGCCTGCTGCCGGCCACCGCCTTCGCCATGGTGGCGGCCACCGGCGACATCTACTACGGCCTCTGGTACCCGATCGTGATCGCCCTGATGACCTTCGTCATCGGCCTTCTGTTCGTGCCCGAGACCAAGGACCGCAATATCGACCACTGGCACTGACGGCCCCCGCGGCACCGCCGCGCCGGTCTTCTGGCCCGACGAATGCGAACGGCCCCGCCCCAGGCGGGGCCGTTTTCATTTCGCCGCCGGCCGCAGTGCTTGTCGGTGCCCCGCGCCGCTGGTAGACGGAAAGCGTCCATGCGAGGCGCACGGAGCCGGTTTAGCTCAGCGGTAGAGCAGCGGTTTTGTAAACCGAAGGTCGGGGGTTCGATCCCCTCAACCGGCACCAGTCAATATATTGATATATAATAGAAAAAGCTCTGATTGCGAGACATTGAAGTCGGATAGTTGGCCTTGTGTCGCCACCGTGTCGCCACCGAACGGCCATTCGTGGTGGCGGACGCGCCTCTATCGTGCAATCCACACACAATCGATCTGCTATCCCCCGCTGGGATAGCTATCGGTTCTGTTCGCGCCGGAGGAGCTCCGCGAGCCTCGGATCTCCGCACACCTCAGGCCTTGCGCTAAGCGCGTCGAGAGTGCGCCGCGTTTGGTACGGCCACAGCCATGGATCATCCGGAAGGGCCTTCCACAGGAGGTCGAGAAGCTGGAGGGGGTGTCTGTTGGCAATACCCTGCTCAACGTCGATGAACGGGCCCATATGCAGCGAGCCGCCGGCGATCGGACCGAGCAGCGGAAGGGTTAGTCTGACGATCTCCGGGAATCGGTCCGGCACCCCCAGGGCGAGGTTCACGAGCCTGGCGGAGGTGCGTGGGGTGCGGATGGCCCGCTGGCGTGGCCATACGTTCGTCAGGAACGGAACAATCCGTTCGCCCCATTTGGAGCTTGGATCTTTGGACCACTCTTCCAGATACCATAGCATCTGGGTCCGAAGGTCGTCCTCCGCGTGTATCAGGACCTCGCGCAGTTCGACGTCCGGAATGAGCGCGTCGTTCGCCGCCGATTCGTCGCTGCCGGCCCATCCTAACAGCAGCATGCCCGCCAACTTGTTAGCGCGCTCCCTTCGGTTGGCGCCGGACTCCGCGAGCGAGATGAACGCCGGCTTCAGTCTTTTGTATAGCGGGAACTGCGGCGCCCCGGCGGCCCAAAAGTAGCCGTCCCAGAAGGCCTGCGCATCGGGACCCTCGCCATCCGCCACGGCGAGCAGGCGGCTCTCCGACCACTCTGGATCGATGTAGTAGAGCCAGTTGAGGTGAAACGAAATCATCGCTATCGCGTGCCGGCGGGAGTCGCCGGGGAGCGCCAGAAGTTGGTCGAGCCGTTGCTTCCATTCCTGCGGGAGGCACTGCCCCCCCTTCAGATCAGCCTTCGTCGTGTCCTTGAACAGTGCGTCGACAAGACGGCCAGATGGCTGGTTGAGGCCATCGTCGACCCAGCTCCGATCGGGTCGCCTGAAGCGCCCCTTCGGAGGATGGGCGGCCAGCGCCGAGGTAAGGGTGTCCCATACTGTCTGGAACGTCTTGGGCTGCTGTACGATGAGCGCCTCCGCCCGGTCGCTCATCCACTCGCTGAGGGGGTGCCGGAGCTTCGCCACATGCTCCAGCGCTAGCCGCGCGAGTCTCGCCGCGATGGCTTGGAGGAGCCTCTTCTTGACCGCAACCTTACTCGTCGCATGAAGGAGTGCGGCCCACTCATGTTCTGGAAACTCGCCCTTGCGGGCTGCGTCGGTCAGGACCGCGAGTGCGAAGGCTGGACGCTTCTCCGCGAGTCCAAGGAATGGTCGACGGTTGACGAAGGTCTCGAAGTCGCGGCCAGCCGCATCTCTGGCGCTGGCGAGGACACGGTCGATAGGCAGTCCCTCGATCTTTGTGGGGTCGGTATCGGTTGACACGCTCCTGACCCTGCCAACGTGCGGCTGGGCGGTGCTGTTCGCAAACCTAGGTTCCCAATCGATCGCGATCTGCCGGATCGCCGTCATCTCCACTTCAAGGTCGAATCCGAACTCCACGCCCCGATTGCTAAGCCACTGGAGCCGGTTGAGACGGCAGTGCGCGTTTAATATCGCGAGGTCGTCGCGCGACTCTGGCCACGGGAAGGAGCCTGTCAGCAACCGCTGTTCTAGCCGTTCACGATCGGCCTCGCTCATCTCGGACCACCGGTCACGGATGGCATGCAGCAGGTCGCGCTCCTGCTGGTCGGTCCAGAACGTCTCCTCGTCGAGCGAGAGGAAGACGGCGGCCGCCTGACCCGGGTCGAGGAGCGCGGGCTGACCCGCCGCCCAGATGCGCAGGCGGCTGAACACTTGGTTGTTGTTCAAGGGCCAGCGGTCGAACTCGGCCTTGGCCGCAACCGGATCGGCCTTTGCAAGCCTGGTCATCATGTTGACGAAGGTGGCGAGGAGGCCGGTCATTCGGAAGCCGTCCTCGTCAGGCTGCTCCCCGTCCTCGGGCCATGTCGTGTCGAAGTAAACGCTGTTGCGTCGCCCGATTTCCCCCTCAAGCGTGATCGCGTGCTCAATATGCCTTCGAAGGAGAGCGAGAGCGTAGGGGAGGTGCTCCGGCGGGATAACTAGCGGCTCATGAGGGCGCGGATACTCCACGTCCAATCGCAGGATATTCTCCGTCTGGACATCTTCCTGGCCTGGTGCAAGCCATGTTCCGATGGAAGGCTCGACGACGAGCAGGGGCCGATACATGTCGATCGTCGCCCTGACCGTCTCGGTTGACCAGCCCGACTGCCCAACAATCGCCTCCAACTCGTACCGGCGTCTGTTGGGGTCGGGCCGCTCCTCGCGCCATGCCGCGATGAGCATGTACCAAGCCTTAGCGATGCCGGCGGGAAATCGATCCGTCTTATGGCGCAGCTCCCACTCGAGCAGCCCCACGATGTCCGGGTGCAGGTTGTCCTGCTGTGCGGCCCACCAGATCGCCGCAGGCTGATGGGCTACTCGCACCAGATAGCTGCCGAGGTGCCAAAGTCGCGTCGGCAGCTTCGAGGCCGTGGCCGCGCTCGAGCCCCGCAGACGGCCGGTCGCTTCAGAGGACAGGCGCTCGCGGTCCGCGTCAGTCGATGCGAACAAGTCCAACGCGTCATTCGGCACCTCGCGGCGCGTAAAGCGGTTGTCCGGATCTGTCGGCAGAGGAGGACTGTCCGAGTCGAGTCCGAGCGCGTTAAACGGGTCGACCCGCTCGCTCGTGTCCTCGTGTGTCTCAATGGGGCCAGGCGGGGCGTAGCGCATTTTCGGGTCGAAAACGCCCAGCCACTCGGCCGGAAGAAGGTTGCCCTTACCGGCGAGGCGCCGCGCTCCGTCACGCGTTGCAGCCAGATGGGCGACGATTCCGCGCTCGTGAGGGAGAAGGGCAGCCGGCCCGTCGGCAGCCATGGCTATCACGCGCTCATGCCAGGCCTCCACATCCCTTGCGCGCGCGGCCCAGGCACGAAGCGTCTCCCAGAGCGCCGCGTGCCTATTGGCACTGTTGTAGGGGATCGGCTGAACACCCTTGTGCTTCCACTGTGCCGCCGCTTGGTCGACGCTGCCCGCTTGAAACGCGTAGAGGTCGTTGCGCGGTTCGTCGCTTCGGCTCAGCGCTTCGAGAAGATACTGGACCGGTGGATCGTCGGCCGAATATCCGACGAAGACGATCTTGAATCGCTGGAGGAGCGCCTGGATGTAACGCGTCGCCCAGCCGTCGGCGAGATAGGCGCGTCCGAAGTCCGCACTCGAGAGGACAAACTCGTCGTCGCATGCGCGTTGGTAGTCAGCATCCACGCGGCCGTGAATATGGATGACGCCCCTGAAGTCCTTCAGTCGTCGGGGATCCGGTAGATGCGGCGGATTGGACGAACTGATTCCGTGATCGCAGTCCTCGAAGAGCCGGTCGAAGTTGGTGGTAATCAACCTGACCACGCCGCTTGCGTCGCGCGACAAGTCGAGCAGAACGCGGTGCGCGCCTAGTCCGTGGTCTCTCGGCGGCATGAGGGCCGTGGCCACCGCCTCGCGGACCTCCTCGGGATAGAACTCCTGCTCAAGCAGGCCGAAGATACGATCGGTAGCGACGACTCCCGTGATCCCGGTGACATTCTCGAAGTCTTGGCTTGCGTCGAAAAGGCGCCGGGCGGGGCTATCCAGCGCCGAGCCGAGCGAAGACAGCACCCTGCCGGCGAGAGCGGCGAAGTTGGGCAGGTGGGCCTCGGCCTGCGAGACTCCCGCGCCGCAGAAGAAGAGCACCTGTCCCGCGTCGCGGGCGGTCAGCAGTTCGTCGGGGATCACGGGGCCGTCAGCAATGAATCTCATAGCTGTACTTTAAGGGGCAATCGAGGTGGGCGAGAAGCTCCCCTGCGAAGGAGGCAGGAGAGCCGCTTGGGCATGTCCACCATTGCAGGGAATGCATTGGATGAGCTGGGGCGACAGACTATTTCCGCATCGGCCGGCGTTGAGTTAAAAGTGGACCGTCCGATTGCAGATACACGTCATTAACTTGGCACGAGAACTGAACATATCCAGAAGTTGGCATCTACAATGCTCAGAGAGTGCTCATACGCGAGGGGCGCGCTAGCGTAGCAGTCTTCTATTCAACTGATCAACAAGCACTTTATTCCGCCGCAGATCCCAGGATCCGGTAGACCGATGCCCGGCCGATCCCCAACGCTTTCGCGACCTCGGTCGGGCTCTTGCCCTGGCCCAAGAGCTGGCGCACCTCGCCGGCCTTTGCCCGCGCCGTAGGAGCGCGGCCCTTGTATTTGCCTTCGCTCTTGGCCTTGGCGATGCCTTCGCGCTGGCGCTCGAGCATGATCTCGCGTTCAAACTGGGCGAACCCCGCAAAGATAGTGAGCGTGAGCCGCCCGGTTGCGCTGGAGGTGTCCACAGTCTCGCCGCCGAGATTCAGGATACGCAGCGCCACGCCGCGGCTCTGGAGGCTTTGAACGAGTTCCCAGAAGTGCAGCGTAGAGCGGGCCAACCGGTCGATTTTCGCAACAACGAGGGTGTCACCTTCCCGCAGGAAGGCCAGCGCCTCCCCAAGGGCCTGGCGCTCCGCAACCGAACTGACTCGCTCTTGCCAGATCTTGCCGCACCCCGCGGCTTCCAAGTCCCGCACCTGGGCGGCGAGCCCGGCGACCTGCTCCGTAGTGGAGGTTCGCGCGTATCCCACCAACATACCCATTGTCGTCTCCTGACTGCCTCACTCACGTCTAACACATTGTGAGACGTTGCGTCCAAAAGTCAATCCCCATTTATGTGAGACGCGAAACCGGGGCTGTTGGAGGATACGGACTGCGTCTCACATGGGCTTGCCCTATTGGACACCTTGTCGACATGGTGACGGTGGGCCTTTCACAAGCCCTGACTTTCCACCGCCTCCATCGCCCGCCGCAGATCCTCGTCATGGGCGTGGGCGTACTTCGTGGTGGTGGCGACATCCTCGTGGCGCAGCAGTTTCTGCACGAGCTTCAGGTTGCCGCTTGATCGCAGGAGCCGCGTCGCCGCCGTGTGGCGGGTGTCGTGGAAGCGGAAGTCATTCAGCTTCGCGGCGGCCTTGGTGCGCCGCCAGTGCGTCTTGAGCCCTTCATAGGTTATGGGCCGGCGGTCGCCCTTGCGGATCTCGCCATCTGCCCGATCCGCCACATAGGTGAAGACGCGGACTTTGTGACCGCCCTGCAACGGCCAGAGGTGGGCGCGCAGCCCGGCGGTGAGCGGGATGGTTTCCACCTTGTTGCCCTTGCCGCGGATGGTGATGGTCCGCCCGCCCCAGTCGATGTCGTCCCATTCCAGGCCGACACATTCGGCAAGGCGACAGCCGGACATGAGGGCGAACCCCACCACGGCGTGATAATCGGGCCGCAGCGCGGCGAACAAACGGATCTCCTCGTCGGAGCGCAGCTCGCGCACGCGCTCCCTGGGCTCGGGCAAAAGGAAGTCGCGCCACGCGATCTCCTGCACCTCCTGTTCCCAATGCTTGCGCGCGCGGGCGAGCACCCGGCGCAGCGGTTCGGTCACGGTGCGGTTGACGGTGGCGTTGCTGACGCCATCGGCGCGACGGCGGGAGACGGCCTCGGAGACCTGCCGCCGGCCGATCTCGCAGAGCAGCAGGCTTTTGCCGAGGTGCGTGGTGAGCCACTCGAGCGCGGTCTCGAAGGTGGTGCCGTAGCCCCCGCGATAGTGCTGCCCCACCTCCAGCCAGAAGCGATCCATGGCGGCGTTGACCGTCATGGCCTCTCGCCCCCGCGCGATGCTTACCGCGCGCTTTGCCGCTTCCTTGCGCTCGGCTTCGAATTTTTCAGCTTCTCGGCGCGTTGTGCAGCCCGTCGAGCCATAAAATCGTACACCGGCACGTTGGAAGTCATATTGATAGTGGGGGCTGCGCTTGTCCTTATAGACTGACATGTCTCCCTCTCCCGCCGCCGGTCCACAAATGCCTCCAGGTCGGCCGGATCGAACAGCCGGCGCTTGCGTATCTCGCCCCGCCCCATGGAAATGAACGGAATTTCCCCGTGGCGCACGTGCTCTCGCAACGTGCTGGTGCAAATGCCGAGTTCCTCGGCAGCTTCATCCATGTTCAGAAGCCTGCGCATGCTCACCTCCCACAGTGCATCATCGCCAAAATTTCCGCTGCCGCCCCGTCATTCCATGGGCGGCGCGCCGGGCTGTAGCCGGAGCAGGTCGGCCTTGATGCTAGCCAGCAGCACGACTTCCCGGCTGTCCGACCATATGGTCGGCTCGTTGCCGAGGGTCATGTAGCATTCCAGAACGTGGATCTTGCTGAACACATCCCGCGCGTCGGTCGCGGGGGTCCCCATGATGGCCCTGGCGATGTCACCATCGCGGTCCCTGTCTTCGTCGTCATCCTCGGCGCCTGCCTCGATGGCAGCGACGTCGGCGCGGGCGGCGAGCCATTCTGCATAGAGGCTTGTGATCGACTTGCGCATGTTCATATCCCCATGGCGTGCGGTGCGAACGGGAAGAGCCGGCACAGGTCGGCCACCAGCGCCACCGCGTGGCGGCGCTCGATCTGTTCGAACTCTTCGAGCTGCTCTGTGAGGAAGGCGGCCTTCAGGCCAAGGTCGGACGGACGCACGGCGGGCGTCGCCATCAAGCCATCGTCCGCCGCCCACAGCTCCGCAAGGGCGGCCTGCGCGGCCTGCTCGTCTGCATCGTCGTCCGATGCGTCGGCCATGACGGCCGCGGTGGCCTCCTCGGCGGCGCGTCGGAGAGCTTCGCGCTCGCGGTGGAGGGCGGCAAAGGTGGGCGAGAGGTCGCCACCACCGGGAGCCGGCGACGACGGCGCCACGGCCACCGCGCCGGAGGGCTCGCCGGCCAGCGTGCCGAGGTTGGCGATCAAGCCGCGAAGGTGGTCAACCACCCAATCGTCGCCCGCCGGTCCTGGCGCGAGGGCCTCCGGCTTCTCCGCCGCATAGGCCAGCATCCGGGCTTTCATCAACAGCCCGGCGAAGCCCTTCGCCTCGGTAGTGCGCGTGGCCTCGGCGATGGCGTCGAGCCCTGCGAGGATCTCCTGCTCGCGCGCCTGGGCGGCGTCGAAGGCGGTGGCGAGCGGATCGGATCGGATGGCCTGATAGGCAGCTTCTCCCGTTCCCGCCGCCGCGATCATGGCGCCGGAGAAGGCCGCGCAGGTGCCCACGCTCTGCTCCCGCTCCACCGCCAGCATGGCGAGGAGCCGCTGCGCCTGGGGCCACCGGGCGCAGAGGGCCGCGTCGGCCTCTGCGGATTCGGCCTTGGGGAGCACGGCCACCGGCACCGCGAGCGCGGCGATAGTGCCGAGGGCACCTGTGGCCTTGAGCAGGCCCCGGCGTGTGGTGGGCAAGGCGGTGGCGTCCGCCGCCCGGGTCTGCGTCGTCATGGTCGGTTCCTTCCTATGGGTTGCGGTGGTGAGGGCGCGGCAGGCGCCTCAATGGGCCGGTCGGTTCGGCCCCAGCGGTGTCAGAGGCCCGCGTCGTGCGCGGCTGCTGTCAATCCGGTGACGCGATCCCGCGCGGACTGGATCAGCGCCACCCACGCGCGCGGGTCCGGGTGGTGGTCGGCGTGCTCGGCCGCGAGCAGCGCGAGCTCTATCCCGTCCAGGTGATGGCCGAGCCATTCGAGTTCGGCTTCGATCCCGCCGCCGCTGGCGAGGCGGGCGGTGGTGGCGACGGCGCGCGCGCGGGCGGCGGTCATGGCCGGAGCGCATTCCGGCAGGTCGGCGGCGATGGGGCCCATGGTGTTCTCCTTCGTTGGCGGGCGGGGTGTCAGGCGGTGGCGCCGGCCCGGATGGCCTCGTCAGCCGCTCGGATCTTGGCGAGGGCGGCGGCGAGGGGCTCGCCGGGGGTGAAGCAGACGCGGTGGGCGAGCGGCGCGGGGGCATCGAGGCGGAAGCCGGCGCCGGTGGTGATGAGCCGCGCGAAGGTGTCGCCGTCCCGGCGAAGGGTGAAGCCGTTCCCCTGGCGCTTCGCCACGTAGGCGCGCCGCCCACCGCACGCCTCAAGGGCGTGGAGCATGGCGCGAAACTCGGCGCCCAGCCGCTCGGCGTCGCGGGGCGAGTCGACAAAATCGAGATTGGCGAGGGCCTCTTTGAGGCTGGCGATGCGGGCGGCGCGCTCCGGCGCTGGCATGGCGGCCACCGCAGCCGCTGCCTTGGCTTCCTGCCATGCCATGCGGAACGCGGCGCCCATGGCTTCACGGGGGCGGTTCCGAAGGATGCATCCGAGGCCGCCGAACTGCGTCCGGAAGAGGTGCCACGCGCGGTCGAGAAGCTGGCGGCGGTTGATAGCGGTCGGCATGGCGGCTCCCCTTCGGTGTCAGGCGGCGAGGCCGGCGGCGGCCTTCTCGGCGCGCACGATGGCCTCGAGGTTGGCGACGCGCATCATGTCGGCGCTGCGGTGCTTGCCAGCGCTCCAGTTCCGGGGCGCCGCTGCGCGGCTGTATCCGGCGAAGCGGCTGCGGGCGGTGGCGAGAGCCAGCTCGGCGCGGGCGATGATCTCGGCGCGCGACATGCCCCGATGGCAGATCACGTAGCGCTGCAACACGGGCCACGCCGTCACCGGGGCCTCGCGGGCCTCGGCCCAGGCCTGCCGCAGGTGGGCGGCGAAGGCGGCGCGATCGAAGCGCAGGGCCATGGACTGACGGAAGAGGCTCCAGGCCCGGCGCATCACGCTCTTTCTGTCGATGGTGGTCATTTCGCTCGCCCTCGCTTCAACTTGATGTTAATAATATCGGGTTATCCGATTTAGTCAATATCAATCGGACAAGGTGATATCAAAATGTTGATTACGGCGGGCCAATGTAGGGCGGCGCGGGCGATGCTCGGATGGTCGCAAGACGATCTGGCGGCTCAATCGACGGTGGCGAAGCCCACAATCGCGGGCTTTGAGTCCGGGCGCCGGCAGCCATATCCGCGCACGCTGGCGGACCTTCGCCGGGCACTAGAAGCCGCGGGCGTGACCTTCCTTGCCCTCGGCGAAGCGTCGCCCACCGGGGGCCCCGGCGTGCGCCTGGATGCGGTGGGCGGCGAACCTGTGGAGGATTGATATGCCGGACGCGACCGAGGGCCACGGCGGACGTTTTGCGGGCCTGCACTCGCCTTTGGATCTTGGGCGGTGGTGCGGCATTTTACAGACGTGGCCAATCGCAGAGGGGGCGGCGCCACCAGAGGGTTTCGCGGGGCGGCTGCATGAGTTCGATGCGGCAGCATCCCGCCTCGCGCCGTTGCCGGCCGACCTGATGTGCCCGCTTCTTGAAGATGATCTTCAGTTCGCGTTGGGGCTTGAGTTTGCCAGCGCGGCGGACCGGTGGCGGGCCATCACGGTCCGGGCCTTAGAAGTGACCTGGCGGATCGCGGAGGCCCAGGAGGAAGAGGCCGCAACTCTGGCAACGCTCTCGCGTGTGCGCCACGATCTGCGGCACTTCCAAGAGGAGCCCTGGCGCGCCGCCTTGGATCTTCTCTCCCGCAGTGCGGGCCTTGATGACCAGACCGGTTCTACCGAGCGCGCGAATGATGCTTCGGCGCTGGAGCGTCTCGCGGCTGTGCATGGCGCATTGGAGAGACTGGCGCGAACGAAGCGCTTGGGCGGACGGCCGGATCATCCGCGCACCTTTTTCGCGGCGCGCCTCGCCGAATGCGCCGTGCTCTCGACGGGCTTAGTCCCGCAGCTATTTGCACCCGCCGGAGCATGGCGCGAACTGTTGCGCGCGGCGGAGATTCTGGTGAGCTTCCCCATGGCGCCGAGCGGTCAAGGCGTTGAAGACATGATGCGCCGCGTCGCCGAACTGCCGCTGTGGTCAGACCGTATCAGCGAGTTGGCGCGGCTTTTCGCGCCCGATGCCATCCCGCGAAAAATCTGGTGCGTTGCCGATTTGCCCTCCGCCGGGCTGGAAATACTCGCTTCCTGATTCTCGGCTCCCGCCTGAGATACACGCATCGCGCACGCGGATTGTGGTGGAAGGCGCCGAAAATGGCGAGTTCAAACCACGATGCGTGCAAGGGCGTTCGCGCGCTTCATGGCTCCTGATGCCGGACCTTAGCCCGGCAGGGAAAGGAGCCATCCTGTTATGCCCAGCAACGACAATAGCGCCACCGGCGCGCCAGCTTTCACCCCCCTTATCGACACTGCCGCAGCCGCCAAGCTGCTCGGCCTCGCGCCGATCTCGCTCGCAAAAATGCGCGTCCGTGGGGACGGGCCTCCCTACGTCCAGCTCGGCCGAGCCATCCGCTACAACCCTGCCGCCGTGATGGCCTGGGCTGCGTCGCACACCCGCCGCAGCACGAGCGAAGCCACCGTCGCCGCGGCCCGCGGTGAGGCTGCGTGATGTCCGCGCCGATCTCGCCCTTCCTGATGAGCGAGGAGGAGCGCGCGCGCCTCCTCGACCTCATTCGCGCCAGCCGCAGCGGCCACATCCCCACCGCAGCGTGGGTCATGGACATGCTCCGCAAGATCCTGTTCGCCTGCGGCGTGGAATTCCTCGCCGCCCTGGCGCCCCTCTCTCGCCGCGGCGACGGGATCTTCTCGCTCGCGGGTTCGCCGGATGCCGAGTGCTGGCCCGCCGGCGCCGCGCGCACGGCGGACTCGTCCTTCGCCCCCGGCGAGGTGCGAGTCGAAGGCATCTCGGGGGCTTGGGAAGACGGGAACGCCCGCCAACACGCGATCGCCTGGGGCGAGGCGGTGGCGGGCCGTATCTGGCGCCGCCCGGATGATCCGTGCCCCTCGCTGGAGGCCGTGGAACGCCTTTTCGCCCTCGCCGGCATCGCCATCCTCGCCGAGCGCTATGCCGCCCGCGGCTATCGCACGGACGGCGCGGACGATCTCCCCTTCGCCGCCGACGCGCCGCCGCTGGTGCCAGAGATGCCGAGCGGCGAGGCCGAGCCATCCGCCGCGCCGGAAGCCCCGCCACCGCCTGCAGAAGACGGCCCTTTCGTCGTCCTGCCGTCGCTGGTTGTCGACGCCGTGGTTGCCATCGCCGATGGCCTCAAGGAGTTGGCGGAAAACCCCGACTGTGCCGACGCGATCCGCGCCGGCGGTGCGGAGCCCGATGTGGTCGCCCGTGCCTCCGAACTGGTGCGCGGGCTCGCGGGCCGCGCGCTTGATGGCGAATGGGGCCCGCCGTCGGCCCATCATGCCGAGCGCCCCGCCGAGGTGGTGAGCCTCGCCCGCGCCCGACGCCATCGCGGCAGGCACCTACGGGCAGTGCCGGGGGCGGCTTCGCCCACCGCGCCGGCCATCACCGCCGAAGGGCTGCGGGCCGCCGCCCGCACCATGCGGGAGATGGCGCGCGCTGCCTCCGACCCTGCCCAGGCCGACGCGCTGCGGGAGGCAGGGCTCCGGCCGGATCTCCTGGTCCATGGCGAGCGCCACGCCGCCCGCCTGCTTGCCGATGCCGACCACATCGCCCGCCTTTTCGCGGCAGGCCGCAACGATCCCCCGCCCGCCGCCTGATCGCGGCGGGCCTTCCCTCTCCGAAACATCCAAAGGAACCCAAATGCGCACCAGCATCCTCGCCCACATCGGCGCCGCTACCTTGCTCCGTCGCCTCGCCGCCCGCGAGGAGGCCCGATGCGAGGAGGCCCTTGCCCGCGTCGGCACCGCCCTCGTCATCGTCCGCCGCACCGACCGCAATGATCCCCTGCCTGCGGCCTGACTGCGCGGCGGGCGTGCCACATCCTCTAAACGAAAGGAAAAGAGCCATGTATTCCACGACAATTCACCTCGTTAAGCCGCTCCTCACGCACGGCGGCCCCGTCTCTGTTCTGGTGCTCTCTGAGCCCACCGGCCGGGATTACCTTCGCCTCGGCGAACCGGTCGTCTGGGGCCGCAACCCCGATGGAACGGTATTCACGGCGGAGAATGAAGAAGTCATCCGCGGCTACATCGATGCTTCACTTCCTGATTCCGTTGATAGCTTCGTCATCGATCAGGCATGCCTCGAAGATGCGATGAATATCAAGGCGGCCGTGCTGGATTTTTTCCGGGCCGCACAGGGTCGCCGGTCGGCGCAGTCATCGACTACCTCGTCTTCGACGCCCGAATAATCGACGCAGCCTCGTGCGGCAGCATGACTTTCACCGAACTATTCAATTGGGCTGAGCGCGCCATCCGGCGCGCCAGCCCTCCCCACAGGAGGGGATGACGAATGCGCACAATGGAAGCACGGGCGGTCATCTCCGCCGTGGACAAAACCGGGAACGTATTCCGACAGGTGGCCGGCAAGATCAACCATCTGCAGGCGGCGTCGACGCGCGTGGGGCGCGCTTCCGCCTCCGTCTCGCGCTCCGGCGCCACCGCGCTTGCGGCCATTGGGCGGTTCGCCGCCCCGGCTGCGCTCGCCGCCGGGGCGGTGGCGGCATCGAAGAACTTTGCGGCCTATGACCGGCAACTCAGCTACCTCGCCAACACGGCGGATGCCACCGCGGAGCAGATGGCGGGCGTTCGCAAGGAAATAGGCGCTACGTCTCGCCTGGTGGCGGAAACGCCTGATGAGGTCCTCAAGGGGACGCAGACGTTCATCTCGGCCCTTGGTGACCTCGACATCGCCACGAAAGCAACACGCGAGACCGCCCGCGCAGCCAAGGCGTTCGGGACCGATATCACCGATCAGGCCGCGGCGGGCGTGGCGGTGGTCCAGAACCTCGGAATCGCAGTGGACCGGCTGAACCGGGCGAACGAAATCATGGCGGCGGGCGCGAACATCGGCATGTTCGAACCGCGCGACATGGCGAAGCATCTCCCATCCATCGCCGCTGCGGCGAAGGAGTTGAAGGTGGTCGGCGAGGCAGGCCTCGGCAAGCTGGTGGCGCACCTCGAGGTGGTGCGCACCGCCACCGGCGACAGCGCCACCGCCGCCAACGATTATTACAACTTGCTCTCGAAGATCGTCGCCCCCAGCACCATCGATGCGGTGAACGATATGGCGAAGGACCAGAAGAAAAACATCGATCTTCTCAAGGAGCTCGACAAGGGATATGCCAACGGCACCGATGCCGTTCAAACATTCCTACGCGTCGTCCGTGAATTGACCAAGGGAGATCCGAACAAAATCAAGGAACTGGTGCCCGACATGCAGGCGAACCGCGCTCTGACCGCGCTCATCGCTCTGTATGACAGCCTCGATGACAAGATCAGAACCGTGCTCAACTCGGTGGGGCTGGTGGACAGGGCCTTCGCCCGCGTGATGAAGGACCAGCAATCCAACCTCGACCGAATGACGCAGGCGTTCGACCGGTTGATGAAACTCGTCGGCGAGAACACGGGCCTGAACGCCGCCGCGGGCGTGGTGGCGGCCGGCATCAACGCACGGGTGGACGTGGGCGAAATGACTCCCTCCGAGCGCGACGCCTATGTCGAACAGAGCCAGCGGAACTACCGCTCTGGCGTCGCGGATGCGGCGAAGCGAGATCAGGAGGAGGCCGACCGCCGCCGCGCGGCGGACCTACCGTCCGAAATCGCCCTCGTGCGCCAGCGCGGCGGGCGCAATGCCGAGGCCCGCGTGATGGCGCTAGAGGAGGAGCTACGCCGCCTGCAGGGCCAAGGCTCGGCCGCGCTGCAAGGGCGCCGGTGGGACGCCGCCACCGCACGCCTCGCCGCTCAGGCGTGGCCGGAACCGGCGCTGCCTCCGCCCACGTTCGCGCCGCTCCCCGGTCCCGCGCCGCTGCCGCCACCAAACCCGCTCCGGCGCCGCCCGCGCCGCTCCGGCAATCCCCCGCTTCCGGCGGAAAGGCCGCTCCCGCCGGTGAACCCGATGCGATTTCCTTCCATCCCCGAACCTGCCGACGTGGGCGCCGTCCAGGGCGGTCAAGTCAAGGCGGTGGTGGAAGGCCCGGTGACCGCCACCGTCACCGGGCAGGCGGACGTTAATGTCAAAATCCAGATCGACGCGCCGGCATGGATGAAGGCCGTTGTCACCGAGGCGCTGAAACCGAAAATGAACCTCCGCTCGGCGCCGACGGGACGCTCGATGCCGGAGGCCGAACCGCCAGGCGGCCAATGGCCGGACTCCGGGTACTAGGGGGCACGAGGTGAGCGATACCCCCACCGGACCCACCGCGCCCGGCGCCGCCCCCAAGGTGTCGCCAGAGGCCGCCGCGCGCATTGCCGCACTCGTCACCGGCGAGGTCATCCCCGCCGCGGAGGCCCTTCCGCACGTCGATGCCCCGCCGCTGGCGCCTGATGGCCCGCCAGAGGCCGAGGACGCCCCGGCGGCTGCCGATGCCGCCGCGCCGGCCCGCCGCCGCCGTGGGCGGCCGCGGAAGGCCCGCGGTGGGGCAGATGGCGAGGGCGGCGAGGGTGAGGAGAAGCGCCCGCCGCGCGTCCGCTCCACAAGCGCCGAAACGGTGGGCGGCGTGCTGGATGGCGTGGAGTTCTGGCATTCCACCGACAATGAGCCCTATGCGACCGTCGAAATCGACGGGCACCACGAGCACCTGAGTGTGCTTGGGAAGTCGTTTGAACTGTTCCTGGCAGAGCGCATCTATGACGTGGCCGGCTCCGCGCCCACCACGAACGCACTGCGCGACGTGCAGCGGCTCTGTTGCATTCATTCGAAAAAAGGGCCTGAGCACGAGGTGTTCCGCCGCGTCGCCCGCGCAGGCGGGTGCATCTATGTCGATCTGTGCGATCGGACTTGGCAGGCCATCGAAATCACCAAGGATCGATGGGCGGTCATTCCCTCGGCGGCGCATCCTGTTAAATTTCTCCGTTCGCGGGGGATGCAGGCCCTCCCCGAGCCGGAGCTTTCCGACCGGGGAATCGAGGAGCTTCGCGAGTTCGTCAATGCGGACGGGCCGGACGACTTCACCCTTGTCGTATCTTGGCTTCTGGCGGCCTTCGGCGGCCTTTCAGCCTTCCCGATCGCAGTCCTCTCCGGTGAAGCGGGCTCGGGGAAGTCCCGCCTGGCGGAGAAGATGCGCGCCCTCACGGATCCCCACATTGCGCCGATGCGCTCGCCGCCGCGCGACTTGCGCGACCTGTTCGCCGGCGCGTCGAACCAATTTATCACATGCATTGACAACATCAGCCGAATGGAAACCGACCTGTCGGACTCCCTCTGCCGGATGGCGTCCGGCTCGGCCGAAGCAACGCGCGCGCTGAACACGAACGCGGAAGAGGTTTACCTTACCGGTGCGCGCCCCATCATCTTGACCGGAATTGGCGACCATTGGGGACAGCAATCCGACCTCGCCACGCGCTCGCTCGCCATCAAGCTCGCGGCCATCCCTGAGACCGAGCGGCGCACGGATGTGGACCTTGACGCGGCGTTCGCGGCGGCTCGCCCGCGCATCATCGGCGCCTTGTGCGACGCGGTGTCCTCCGGCCTCAGGCGCGAGGGTACGGTGCGGCTGGAGCGCCTGCCGCGACTTGCGGATTTCGCTCGATGGGTCACGGCCTGCGAGCCCGGCCTCGGCTGGGAAGAGGGCACCCTCGCCGCCGCGCTCGAGGCAGGACGCCACGAATCCTCTGCCACCGCGTTCGATGCTGACGAGGTGGCCAAGGCCATCCACGCCTTCATTCTCGATGACCATCCGGTGGCGGGCTGGGAGGGGACCGCCGGACGCCTCCTGACGGCTCTTAACGCCCGCGTCAGTGAGGAGGTGCGGCGCCTGCGCTCCTGGCCCGGCAACCCGACTGCGATGGGCACCCGCATCGAGCGCGTGGCAGGGCTCCTGCGTTGGAAGGGCTTCGCAGTGATCCGGCGCCGCGGTGCCGAGCGGACCATCGCCATCAAGCCTCCACCGACAAAGTAGCGTGCCCCACCTTTCCGCCCGCGCCCCCGCGCCTATCCGCCCCGCGCGACGCCGAAGGCTGGCTTAAGGGCCGACCGGGGCCATTCGCCCCGGCCTCGCGGTGGGCGCTGGTGGCCTCCGCGAGGCGATTGGAGATCCGCCCCGCGCTGGCGGCGGGGCACACTGTTGCGGCGGCGCCACGGGTGCCCCCCCCATGTAGGGACCGTGTGCGGCCCGGCCTGCCGCACGGGGCCGCTGCCTCCCGGCTTTTGGGTAGTGTGCGACCACGCATCCGGTACACGCGACACGCTTTTCCTGGCTCTTTTGACCGTGCTGCACGCATCTTCGCACGCCACGCGCGCGAAAGTTGTGCCGCGCGGCCGGGGCCGGCTGCCCTGGCGCGCCGGCACCAAGCCTAAGGGCATGTTTCTCAAGAGGAAACGCGGCGCCGGCCTAAACTTGAGGCTTGAGGTTTAGGCCTTCTCTGCCGGGAGGTCGGGAGGCAGCGGCCCCGTGCGGGACAAAAGGCGCCAAACGGTCCCTATAGGAGGGGGGTGGCCGTGGCGCCGGCGGCGCACTGTTGCCTGCGCGCATCGTTGCCGCTGCCTGGGAAATTCTCGGTGAATATTCGGCGCTGGGAATTCGAAAAACACCCGGAAAATTCGAATTAAATGGGCTGGAGCCGTCAAATCCCACACCACCGCACCATTTTCTTGCATTTTCTCGACACGTTGCAGCACTTTACGACACCGCCTTGTCACGTTATAAATCCTCATAAGCCATTGATAACAGACGTTTTTTTACACCTCGTCACGTTGGGGACCCCCTTCCTTTTAGAACTTTAAAGGAAAAATAGAGGGACCGGCGGCAGGCGGGCGCCGGGGGAATTTATTTTGCGCAGTAGTGCGAAATAGGGACAGGCGTCGAAAGGCGACAAAGCGTAAATTATCCTGAATTATCATATGCTTAAAGGTGTCGTGGCGTGAAAATCAGGGTGTCATAGGGCGTCGAAGGCGTCGAAAACGGCGGCTCCAGCGGTGCTGGAGTGTAGAAAGTCGCCGCTCGGGCGGGGGATTTTCCGATTTTCCGGCATTTATTTTGAATTTCCGCCGCCGAAATTCGCGATGGCGTCCTGGCGGGGCAAGCTCGATGGCTCGCGCCGGTGATGAGCGGCCACATGGTGCAGCTCGGCGGACCACCCGAAGCCCTTCACCGCCGCCCCGCGGGCGATGATCGCGCGCCCACTTTAGCCGGCGCGGCGGCTCTTTAGCGCTCGCGGATCGCGGCTCGCCATCAGGTTGCACCACCGCCCGCCTTCATGGCTCGGCTGTCATCTCCCGCCGGGGCTCCGCGAAGCGTGAGAAGGGGCGGGGGAAATCAACCCACAGGCGGGCGGCGCTTCGGCGGGCGCCTGCGGATGGGGACCACCTCCGCCGACGCCTCGGTGGGCTTGAGGGGCTCTCCCATCGCAGCGGCGAGGCGGGCACCGATCGTCTCGGAGGCAGCCCGGACGGGATCGTCCGCAAGGTGGGCGTACCGCTGGGTTGTCGCGGCCTGGCTGTGCCCCAAGAGGCGCCCGATCATCTGGAGCCCCAGCCCCGCGCCGGCGCCGATGCTCGCGTGGGTATGACGGAGGTCGTGCAGGCGCACCCTTGCCCGCTCCTCGGTCACTGGCTGCCCATGCCGGTCAATCTCCGGCTTGCCGTCCGCCCCGAGCTTCTCCACCGCCTCGATGAAGCCCGCCCGCCTAGACACGAGCGTCCACGGCCGCTGAAGGTCGGCGCGGGGCCTTTTTGGATCGTCTCCTGCGATCACGAAATCGCCCACGCGTGGAAGCCCCGCGAGGATCGCCAGCGCAGGGGCATTGAGGACGATGGCTTTTCGGCCGGTCTTGGAATCCGGCAAGAGCAAGAGCCCCCGCTCCATATCCACGTGGGCCCACCGCAACCCAAGGATTTCCCCCAGCCGAGCCCCGGTGAAGATCAGGAGACGGATGGCCGCTGCCGCGTGCGGCGAGATCCTCGTGCGGCGGTTCGCTTCGCGGGGCGCGTGTTTCACCTTGCCATCCGGGCGCGGCTCCCACGGAACCCCTTCGGTCTCGGCCTCGCGCAGGGCATTGCCGAGCCGCACCATCTCCTCGCCGGAAAGGAAGGCCTCCCGGCGCGTCTCGCGGAACTTAGCGAGGCCCTGGCAGGGATTCTGCCCCTTGGGAACGATGCGCGCCCTCTGTGCCCATGAGAAGGCCGCGGAGAGCGCGGCAACGGTCCTGTTGGCCGCCACCGGCGCGGTGGTGCCGACGCGGCGGTGAAGGCGGGCAACGTCGGCCTCGGTCAGGGCTGCCGCCTTGCGGGTGCCCAGCGCCGGCACGATGTGGTTCCGCACGAGCGCGGCATAGCCTGCGGCCGTCCTTGGCTTCTTCTTGAGGGTGACCTCCTCCCGGAGCCACGTCTCCGTCATCTCGGCCACAGTGGGCGCTACGCGCTCGGCGGCCCTGGCGCCGGCCGGATCGCCACCGCGCCGCACATCGGCGAGGGCATCGCGGGCGAGGTCGCGCGCCTGGTCCGGCGTGAGTTCCCCATAGCTCCCGAGCTTCAGGCGCCGCTTCGCCACGCTGCGGCCACCGCCACCCGGCCGGTACTCCACCACGAAGGTTTTCAGCCCGGCCGGAGTGACCCGCAAACCGAAGCCCTTCAGCTCGGAATCGAAGAAAATGCGCGGCTTATCCACCGGGGGGAGGCTGTCCACGGTGCGTTTGGTGAGCCGGAATCGTTCAGCCATAAGCCCTGAGCCCCTCGATGCGAGTCGCCACCACGTCGCCACGGGCGACGCAAACCGTGGATATCACCAGCCAACACTAAGCATCAAGGATCGTTCATTTTCATGGGTTTCGGCACCTATGGACAACAACAGCCATCCATGGGAAACAGGTAAGATCAGATTTGTAAACCGAAGGTCGGGGGTTCGATCCCCTCAACCGGCACCACGAGCGCGACGGGGGCAGCGCCTGTTCCATCGCGTCAGCCGGCTCTGCGAGCAGACCTCGGTCATCGTCACCACCCACCTTGCCTTCAACGAATCGGTGAGCGTCTCCACCGACTCCAGGCAGATTCCCGCCGAATGACATCCAACGGGAGGAAATCTCACCCGCTTCGCCGTTTTAAAACCCATCAAGGAACAGGACCGAACCCGGCGCGTTGGTTCGGCGCAGCACTACAACCAAATCCTTCCGGGAGGCGAACCATGCGCATACGCAAATGGGCGCCGCTCGCTGCGGCGCTTCTCATAACGACTATTCTGACGCCTGCGATCCCCGCCGCTGCGGACGAGGCCACCTTCCTCTCGCGCTTCGAGGGAAAATGGTCCGGCGGCGGATCCATGAAACCAACGGCCCGGGCCCCCGGTGTCCCTCTCGATTGCGTAGCCAGCGGCAATTCCGGCGCGCGTACCCTTTCGCTCGGCGGCAAGTGCAGCGCGGTGATCCTCAGCCGCGGTCTGTCGGCCGACCTCAAGTACGATCCGGGCACCAATCGCTACACCGGTGTCTACATCACCGAGGGTGATCCCCCGGCGGCGCTGAATGGTACGCGTGCGGGCGATGCGCTGGTGCTGGCTGTGAAGTGGCCCAAGCCGGTTAACGGCGACAGTGACGCCACCATGATCATCCGCAATGCCGGCAACGGGAAGTTCAGCTTCACCGTCCGCGATGCCGTCGAGCCCGGTGGTCCGATCATCACGACGGCGAACTTTACGCTCAGCAAGTAGGGCCAGGCAGACCGCGCTGCGGAGCAGTCCTTCGGGGACCGGGGCGCTAATGCCATGAGTACACGTACGCCGCGGTCAAACGCCGCTTAAGTCAGCTGGAACGCAGACGCTCTTGAACGCCCGCTTGGGCGTCTCGACGGCAGCACAGTTGGAAAAGCTCACGCCCACGTTGAGCACGGGAGAGAGCGCGCCCGTGAGATGCCGTGGCCGCCGGGCCGGCTCGATGAATTGGCCTGCGACCTCGAGAGCTGTTAGCGTAAGATGGCCGCCGGCCCGCAATTTCAATCGCGATCGTTTATTCCAAGATCCATATTTATTACTTCGCTTTGGCCCTTGCTGGGGTGCACTGATCTCGCAGTGCCTCCGGCGGGGCGAAAGAAAATTGGGCATCGAAGGGCGCTCGTGGCCAAGGATATCCTCGCGACGCGCTGATTCATTGGTATTATAGTTGGACTGAAGATTTCACGTGGAGTGCGCGGCCAGATGCCGAACGAGAAGCGTGCGGGGCTTGGACCGAATGCGAAGACCGCATCCCGGAGCCAGGCGGTACCCCAATTGTTTGAACGCAACTGCTCGGTCGGACGCACAATCTCCATCATGTCGGATGCGTGGAGCTTCCTCGTCATCCGCGAGGCCTTCTTCGGCGCGCAGCGGTTCGAACAGTTTCGGACGGCGCTCGGGCTGCCACGCGGCACGCTTGCGGAACGGCTGAAGCGCCTCACCATGCGCGGGATTTTCCGGCAGGTGCACTATTCGGCGAATTCAAGCCGGGCGGAATATCATCTCACGCGCTGCGGAATGGAGCTGTACCCGAGCTTCGTCGCACTGATCCGCTTTGGCGACCGATGGCTGTCGGGGGCGGAGGGGCCGCCGCTGCGCCTGATCCACGCCACGTGCGGCGCGGACTGCGAGCCCTATGTGGCCTGTTCCCACTGCCTCGGCGAGGTGAAGGCGAACCGCGTGCGCTATCGCGACGGGCCGGGCGCCGGCCGCACCCCGGTGGAGCCGGCGAAGCGGGCGCGGCGGACGGCGGAATCCGCAAGCTTCTCGCGCGGTCGCCCGAGTTCGGTGTCACGGTCGCTGGAAATCATCGGCGACCGCTGGAGCTTTCTCATCTTGCGCGAGGCGTTCTTCGGCGTGCGGCGCTTCGACCAGATGCAGACCGAGCTGCGGATCGCGCCCAATATTCTCACCGAACGGCTCGGCCGGCTGGTGGCACGCGGGGTGTTCGCCCGGGTCAAGTATCAGGATCTGCCCGAGCGCTACGAATATCGGCTCACCGAGATGGGCAAGGATCTCTACGGCGCATTCATCACCATGGGCGCGTGGGGCGACCGATGGCTTTCAGCCGGGGACCCCCCGCTGGTCCTCACGCATCTCGACTGCGGGCACGATTTTTCCGCGGTGGTGGTCTGCGACAAATGCCGCAAGCCCATCGAGGCGCCGGACATGCGCTACCGCCTCAATTACGATCCGGCGCAGTATGGCGCTCCGTTGGCCGACGACAGGATCGTCGAGATCCTGGTGTCGGGCGAGGATGCGCCTGCTCGGGATGCGCCCAGCCAGGACCGTGCGGCACAGGATGCGCCGCGGCCGGGGAAGCGGGCGGCCCCCCGCCGGGGCCGCCCGAAGACCGCTACTTCTTGATCAGCGGGCACTGGCTCTGGGACAGCGGACGGAAAGCCTGTTCGCCCGGAATGACCTGCACCAGCTTGTAATAGTCCCACGGCCCCTTCGATTCCGAAGGGCTCTTCACCTGATAGACGTACATATCGTGGATGAAGCGGCCATCGGCGCGGATGTAGCCGTTCTTGGCGAAGAAGTCGTTGACCTTCATCTCGCGCATCTTGGCCATCACGGCCTGTGCTTCGTCGGTGCCGGCGGCTTCGACGGCCTTGAGATAATGCATGGTGGAAGAATAGTCGCCCGCATCGCCCATGTGCGGCTTGCGGCCCATGCGCGCCTCGAAGCGCTTGGAGAAGGCGCGAGTCTCGTCGTCCCGGTCCCAGTAGAAGGCATTGGTGAGCACGAGGCCCTGGGCGTTCTCAAGGCCCATGGAGTGGATGTCGGAGATCCACACGAGGAGCCCGGCGAGGGACTGCTTGCCGGACTGCCCCAGCCCGAAATCGTGCGCGGCCTTCACCGCGTTGATGAAGACGGTGCCGGAGCCGGCGACCGCGATCACATCCGCGCCCGACCCCTGCGCCTGAAGCATGAAGGAGCCGTGATCGAGGGTATTGATGGGGTAGCGGACCGAGCCCACCACGGTGCCCCCGCCCGCCTTGACTACCGACGCGGTGTCGGCCTCCAAAGCGTGGCCGAAGGCGTAGTCCGCGGTCAGGAAGAACCAGTTTTTCTTGCCCTGCTTGATGAGCGCGTTCCCCGTGCCGACGGCCAGCGCATAGGTGTCGTAGGCATAGTGGATCGAGTTCGGCGTGCACATGTCGCCGGTGAGGCGCGAGGAGCCCGAGCCGTTGATGATGGCAATGCCGTTCTTTTCCTTCGCCACCCCCGCCACGCCGATGGCCACGGCCGAATTGATGAGGTTGGCGATCATGTCGACCTTGTCCACGTCGAACCATTCCTTCGCCTTGGCGATGGCAACCTCGGTCTTGTTCTGGTGGTCGGCGACAATGACCTCGATGGGCTTGCCGAGCACCTTCCCGCCGTAGTCCTCCACGGCCATCTTCACCGCCGTTACGGATCCCTCGCCCGATTCATGGGAGAACTGCCCCGACATGTCGGTGAGAACGCCGATCTTCACCGTGTCACTGGAGATCTTGCCGGCCGCGGGGGCCTGAGCATGGGCCGGCAGCGACATGGCAAGCGCGGCGCATATCGTCGCCACGTGTGCAATTCTGGACATCCGTCTTCCTCCTGCGTGATCCGGCGCGCCTTTCCGGCTTAGCGTCCGGCTGATCTGTTCCTGCCCCGCCCGATGTCTTTCATAAATGGACGTTTGAATTGCCGCGGCCCGGTCATTTCATCCCGCAGTGCAGTATGGATGGGTGAGGGCCGCGGGAAATGCTGTCGAAGGCCGGGCATTCGGTCCCGTGTCGGTCGGTGCGGCATTGACAACAGCACTTTCAGTCTATTAATGCAAGTTACGAATTGACCAGCGGATCCGATCCCGTCGGTCGCCCACCGGCGGCGCGACGGGCGGGACAAGAACCGGTGGTGCCCGCCCGCGGGCAGTCCTTTATGGGAGGCGGCAGGTGAGCGCGCGCGAAACGCCGGACCGGCGGCAGAACTATCGACACTTCCGGGAGATCACGACGCGCTGGATGGACAATGATGTCTACCAGCACGTGAACAACGTGGTTTATTACTCGTTCTTCGATACGGCGGTGGGCCATTACCTGATTGAGACAGGTGCGCTGGACGTTGAATCCAGTCCCATCATCGGCCTCGTGGTGGAGACGCGCTGCCAGTATTTCTCGTCGCTGTCGTTTCCCTCAAAGGTGCATGCAGGCCTGCGCGTCGGGCGCCTCGGAACCACCAGCGTGCGATACGAGATCGGCATCTTCCGCGATGCGGACGATGTCGCTGCCGCGCAGGGGCATTTCATCCATGTCTACGTGGACCGCGCCACGAACCGGCCTGTTCCCCTCCCGGACAAGCTGCGCCAAGTTCTTGCGCCCCTCGCCGTCGACGAGGCAGACACCAGGGCCAGGGAGGGCTGAATGGCGGATATCGAGGTCGCCGTCGAAGATCACATCGCCACCGTCACGCTGAACCGTCCGGCGCAGCGCAACGCCATGACGCTCGCCATGTGGCGCGACGTGGCGCGACTATTCGGCGAACTTGGCGCGGACCGCGATGTGCGGGCGATCCTGCTCGCAGGCGCGGGCGCCGACTTCAGCGTCGGGGCGGACATTTCCGAATTCCCCGTGGTGCGCCACACGCTGGAGCAGAGCGTCGAGTATGAGGTCGCGGTGGATGCGTCGTCCGATGCCATCGCCGGCGCCGGTAAACCGACCATCGCGGTGGTCTCCGGCTATTGCCTCGGCGGTGGCTGCCACCTGTCCATGTCCTGCGATTTTCGCATCGCCGCGCCATCCGCCATATTCGGCATTCCAGCGGCCAAGCTTTCCATCGTCTATGGCGTGCGTAGCACCCAGCGCCTGCTTTCTCTCGTCGGGCTCACGCAGGCGAAGCGCATCCTCTACACGGCGGATCGCATCCCCGCCGAGGAGGCGTTGCGCATTGGCTTCGCCGACGATCTGGCGGACGACCCGATGGCCGCCGCGCGGACGCTCGCCGGCCGCATCGCGGCGAATGCGCCGCTCTCGGTGAGCGGGGCGAAGTTCATCCTCGACGGTCTCGCCATGGGGTCCGGGGCCCTCGATCTCGATGCCGCCCAGGCGCGCATCGACGGTGCATCCCGCAGCTTCGACTATCAGGAGGGGCGCAATGCCTTCGCCCAGAAGCGCCCGCCGCGCTTCGAGGGGCGGTGAGCTCATGCGCCCGGGGAGGAAATCGCCATGAAGATGCACGTGCTTTCGGGCGGCCGCCTGAGGATGAAGCGGCACGTCTACGAGCCTTCTGCCGACCGCAGCGAGACCATCGAGCTGCCGGTCTCCTCCATCCTGCTGCGCCACGCGCAGGGCAACGTGCTGTTCGACACCGGCTGCCACCCCTCGGTGGTGGATGATGCGGAAGCGCGCTGGGGCGGCGTGGCGCGGGCCATGACGCCGATCATGGGGCGTGAGGACAACGTGGTTTCGCAACTCGCCTGCGTGGGGCTCGGGGCCGGCGACATCGACGTGGTGGTCTGCTCCCATTTCCATCCCGACCATTGCGGCTGCAACGCCTTCTTCCGCAAGGCGACGGTGGTGGTCCACGCGGCCGAGCTCGCCGCCGCGAAGGCCGAGAATGCCGTGGCCGCGGGCTATCTGCCCGTGGAGTGGGACCAGCCAAATCCCATGGAGCTCATCGAGGGCGAGAAGGACCTGTTCGGCGACGGGCGGATTACGCTCATTCCCCTGCCGGGCCATACACCGGGCCTCATTGGCGCGCACGTTGCCCTCGATCGCGACGGTGCCTTCCTGCTGGCATCCGACGCGGTGAGCCTGAGGGCAAGCCTCGATACGGACGTGGTGCCGAAGAACACCTGGAACGTCGATCTGCATCACCGCTCCATCGCCGAGATCCGCAGGATCGAGGCTTCCGGCGCCACTGTCCTGTGCGGCCACGACGACGCCCAGTGGCAGACCCTCAGAAAAGGGGCCGACGCCTACGAATGAAGCGCAGCTCCGTTTCCCTTTTCATCTCACCCAAGGCGGATTTTCCATGGATCTCAATCTCAAGGGCAAGGTTGCGCTGGTCACGGGCGGGGCGCGCGACGTGGGGCGGGAAATCTCGCTCGCCCTCGCTGCCGAAGGCGCGACCGTCGCGCTGAACTATCGCAACTCCGCCGACGAGGCGCAGGCCGTCGTGGACGAGATCCGCGCGCGCGGCGGCGAGGCCAAGGCCTACAAGGCAGACGTTGCCGACTTCGCCGCCGTCAAGGCGATGGTCGAGGCCATCGTTTCCGATTTCGGCGGCCTGAACATCGTGGTCAACAATGCCGGCCTCGCCATCCGCCAGAAGTTCACCGATTCCACCGAGAAGGAATGGAAGGCGCAGATCGACACCTGCCTCTATGGCGCCATCCATCTCGCCCACGCGGCCGTCCCGCATCTGGAAAAGGCGGGCGACGGGCGCCTCATCGCCATCGTCGGCGACTCCTCGCGCGTGGGTGAATCCGGCCTCGCCATCGTGGCGGCGGCACGGGCGGGCACCATCGCCCTCATGAAGTCGCTGGCGCGGGAGCTGGGCCGCAGCGGCGTGACTGCCAATACGGTTTCGCTGGGGCTCGTCGAGACCGCGCACGACCGCTCGTGGGTGGAAGCCAATCGCGACAAGCTGACCAAATTCTATCCGCTGCGCCGCCTCGGCCAGCCGGAGGACATCGCGCCGACAGTTGCCCTGCTCGCCTCGCCCAAGGGGTCGTGGATCACCGGGCAGGTGATCTCCATCTCCGGCGGCTTCTGCATGGTGTGAGGACAGCCGCGCACAAGAACGCGGTCATCAACTGGGAGGAACGGATGCTCAAGGCGGATCTGATCGCTCCGGTGCCGGAGCTGTTGCGGCGGCATGCCACCGAGCGCGGCGACAAGGTCGCGTTCCGCGATGCCCGGCGATCGGTCACCTATGCCGAGCTGGAGCGGCGCACGGCGAATCTTGCGGGGCATCTCGCCGGCCTCGGCGTCGGTCCCGGCGATCGCGTGGCGATCCTGCTGCCGAACTCTGTCTCCTGGGTGGAGGCCTGCCTTGCCATCGTCCGGGCAGGGGCCGTCGCGGTGCCCATCAGTGCCGAGGCGGCGCCCGGAGAGGTGTCTTACCGCCTGTCCGACGCCGCGTGCCGGATCGTCATTACCACGGCCGCGCGCGCGCAGATGGTGGAGGCCTTGCGCGGCGAGGCGCCCAGCGTCACAGGCCTGCTGCTGGTGGAGGCCCCGGCCGGAGAGCTGCGCAGCTTCGAGGCGCTGGCGGAGCTGCCCTCCGCGACGACGGCCCGCGATCCCGCGGATATCGATGCGGCGGCCTTCATCATCTACACCTCCGGGACCACCGGACGTGCCAAGGGCGTGCTGCTCACCTGCCGCAGCATGCTGTGGGTGACGGCGGCGTGCTGGGGACCGGTCGTGGGGCTCAGCTGCGAGGACAACGTGCTCTCGCCGCTGCCCCTGTTCCATTCCTACGCCCTCAACTTCTCGGTGCTGTCCATCGTCGCCACGGGCGCCAGCGAGTACATCCTGGAGAAATACTCGACCCGCGAGGCCATGCGCCTGCTCGAAACCGGCGCGTTCACGGTCTTCCCCGGCGTGCCCACCATGTTCCACTATCTGATGGAGGCGGCGCAGGCCGAGGGGCTGACCTCCCTGCCGGGACTGCGCGTGTGCGTCTCCGCCGGCGCCATCATGCCGGCGACGCTGAACGCGGCGTTCGAAGGGGCCTTCGGCGTGCCTCTGCTGGATGGCTACGGCATCACCGAGACCTCCACCATGGTGACGATGAACGCGGCCTCGTCCGCGCGCGTCATGGGGTCGTGCGGTCTGCCCCTGCCGGGCGTCGCGCTGCGCATCGTCGATCCCGCGAGCCTGCGCGACCTGGACGCCGGACAGGAGGGCGAGCTGATCGTGCGCGGGCCGAACGTCATGCTCGGCTATCACAACAAGCCGGAGGAAACCGCCAAGGCCCTGCGCAACGGCTGGTACCACACCGGCGACCTCGCCCGCGCCGACCGCAACGGCTTCGTCACCATCACCGGCCGGCTCAAGGAGCTCATCATCCGCGGCGGGCAGAACATCGCCCCGGCGGAGATCGAGGAGGTGGTGCTACTGTTTAACGGCGTGCTCGACTGCGCGGTGGCGGGGGTGCCCCATCCCCAGCTCGGCGAGGTGCCGGCGCTGTATGTGGTGCCGCGGGACAGAAGCTTCGATGCCGACCTGTTGCTGGAGCACTGCCGGCACCACCTCTCGTCCTACAAAGTGCCCCACGTGGTGCATCAGGTGGACGAGATTCCGCGCACCGGCTCCGGAAAGATCATCCGCTTCCGGCTGAAGGAGATGGTGCAGGCGCTGCCCTGATCCGGCTGCATTTCTGCTTCGCGCGAAGCGTCGGGCGTCGGCTTCCTCGGAAGCCGGCGCCCGTTGCTATTCTGGCAGGTGATCGCCGATTCAGGCGGAGGCTCGCGCGGCCTCGACCAGTCGGAACAGCCGTTCCGGCGTCACCGGCAACGTGTCCACCTCGATGCCGAGGCCGGAGAGCGCGTCGGATACCGCATTGGCGATGGCGGCCGGCGCGCCGATGGTGCCGCCTTCGCCCATGCCCCGGAAACCGCCGATATTGTTCGGCAGCTCCGCTTCCACGTGCAGGATCTCGATCTGCGGCATGGTGCTGGCGATGGGCACGAGATAGTCGGCGAGGCTCGCGGTGAGCAATTGCCCGCCCTCGTCGTGCACGACCTCCTCCAGCAGCGCGGCGCCGATCCCCTGCGCCACGGCGCCATGCACCTGGCCGTCCACGATCAGCGGATTGATGATGCGCCCGCAATCCTCCGCCACGGCGAAGCGCCGCACCGAGACGGCAAAGGTGGCGGGGTCGATCTCCACCATGGCGAGGTGGGTCGAGGCGCAGGCCGTGCCGAGATAGGGATCGTAGCTTTCGGAAGCGACGAGATCCTCCCGCTGCTCGTGCGGGATGCGGCCCATCTGCGCATAGACCGCGTTGGCAACCTCCCGGAAGGTCATTGTTGCATTGGAGGAGCGGGCGCGGATGACGCCGCCTTCTGCGTCAAGGTCGTCCACCGGAACATCCATGAGGAAGGCGGCGGCCTTCAGCACCTTGGTCTTCACCACCCGGGCGGTCTTGGTGGCGGCGCCGCCGCCGAGCACGGCCGAGCGGCTGGCGTAGGTGCCCGTGCCCATGGGCACGAGGGCGCTGTCGCCGTGCTGGATCTCGATGTCCTCCATGCGGCAGCCCAGCTCGTCGGCCACCACCTGGGCCAGTGTCGTCTCCAGTCCCTGTCCGTGGGAGGAGATGCCGAACGCGGCGGTGACGGCGCCGGTCGCATCGATGCGGATGGAGGCGGACTCGGTGCCGGTATTGATGGGCATGCCCGGCGCCACCGCGATGCGCGAGCCGATGCCGGTCAGCTCGGCATAGCTTGCGAGCCCGATGCCGACCCAGCGGCCCTCGGCCCGCGCCGCATCGCGCTCGCGCACGAGGGCGGGATAATCCACCATCTCGCATACGCCGTGCAGGCATTCCTGAAAGGCCGAGCGATCCCAGATGATGCCGGAGCCGGTGCGGTAGGGAAATTCCTCGGCCGTGACGAGGTTGCGCCGGCGGATCTCGGCCGGGTCCATGCCGAGCCGGCGCGCGGCCATGTCCATCAGCCGTTCCATGGCGAAGGTGGAGGACGGGCGGCCGACGCCGCGATAGGGGCCTGTCGGCGGCTTGGGGGTGAGCACGCCGCGCACCCGGCCGCGATAATGCTCCATGCGGTAGGGGCCGGGCAGGAAGCTCACCACCTGCACCGGCTCCAGCGCTCCGGTCCAGGGATAGATGGAATAGGCGCCGATATCGCCGATCACGTCTGCCTTGAGGCCCAGGAGGTGTCCGTCCGCATCCACCGCCAGCTCCGCCTCGATGGTCTCGTCGAAGGCCTGGCTCATGGCGGTGAGGTCCTCCATGCGGTCGGCGACGAACTTCACCGGCCGTTCCAGCTTGCGCGCGAGCACGCAGACCAGCATCTCCTCATGGTTCAGCGAACCCTTGCCACCGAAGCTTCCGCCCACGTCGGGCGCCACCACGCGGATGCGGTTCCCCGGCAGGCCGAGGCAGGTGCCGAGCACGTCGCAGACGATGCCGGGGATGTTGGTCGAGGAATGCAGGGTCAGGGCCTGGCGACGGCGGTCCCACTCGGCGAGGTAGGAGCGGGTTTCCATGGGCATGGGCGTCTTGCGCGTCATGCGGAAGCGCCCCTTCACCACCACCGGCGCCGAAGCGATGGCCGCGTCCACATCGCCGCGGGCGAAGGTTCGGGAAATGATCACATTGGTGCCGGCCTCCTCATGGAGGAGCGGTGCGCCGTCCGCCGCCGCGTCATCCTTGGCGACGGCGACGGGCAATGGCTCGTAGTCGATGGAGATCAGCTCCAGCGCGTCCTCGGCGGCGTAGCGGCTTTCGGCCACCACGGCGACCACCGGCTCGCCCACGTAGCGCACCTTGCCCTCGGCAAGGGGCCGGAAGGGTGTCGCGTAATAGCCTTTCATGCGGGACGCGGGGATGGCGGGCTGGAAGTCGCCCGCGATGTCCCCCGCATCGAAGATGGCGAGGACGCCGGGCACCGCGAAGGCCTCGCCCACGTCTATGGAGCGGATGCGCGCATGGGGCTGGTCGCTGCGCAGCAGGGCGACGTGCAGCAGGCCCTGCGGGTTCATGTCGTCCACATAGCGGCCGGAGCCGGTGAGCAGGCGCGGGTCCTCGGTGCGCTTGATGCGCTGGCCCACCAGCTTGGGCCGCATTTCCACGGAGGCATCGAAGGCGGTCACGTCAGCGGCCCCCGTGCGCGTGCCAGCTCGCGCACCGCATCCACGATGTGCTGGTAGCCGGTGCAGCGGCAGATGTTGCCGGACAGGGCCTCGCGGATCTGGTCGTCGGTTTCCAGCGGGTGGTGGCGCAGCATGTCGGTGATGGTCATCAGGAAGCCCGGCGTGCAGAAGCCGCATTGCAGGCCGTGGTGATCGCGGAACGCCTGCTGCACGCGGCCAAGGTCGCCCATGCGGCCGAGCCCTTCCACCGTCTCGATGGTGGCGCCGTCCGCCTGGATGGCAAGGGTGAGGCAGGAGCGCGCGCTGCGCCCGTCCAGGAGGATGGTGCAGGCGCCGCACACCCCGTGCTCGCAGCCCACATGGGTTCCCGTGAGGCCGAGGTCGTGCCTGAGGAAATCGCTCAGCAGCAGGCGCGCGTCGACCGCGCGGGTCTGGGTCAGCCCGTTGACGGTGAGCGTGATGGTGGCGCGGTCTTCCATCAGGCCGGCTCCATATGCGCCTCGCGGGCGCGGTCCCAAGCCTCGGCGAGGGCGCGGCGGGCGAGCGCACCGGCGAGATGGCGGCGATAGTCGGCGGAGGCGTTGAGGTCGGAGTTGGGCGCCAGGGATGCCTTGAGCCGCGCGACCGCCTCGTCGAACGCTTCGGCGGTGCCTTCGCGGCCCTCGAGGGCTGCCTCCACATCGCTCAGCCGCAGAGCGGTGTCGGCGATGCCCATCATGGCGATGCGCACGTTGCGCGCCCGCCCGTCCCTGCGTTCCATGAGCACGGCGACGGCTGCCAGCGCATAGTCGCCGTGGCGGCGGGAAAACTCTTCGAAGGCCCAGCCGGTGCCGTCCGCGGGTATGGCGAGATCGACAGCCGTGACCATCTCGTCCGGCTCCAGCGCGGTGGCAAGGGAGCCCGTGAGGAAGTCCCGCGCCGGCATGGCGCGCGTGCCGCGCGGGGAAGCGATATGGACGGTGCCGTCGAGCAGCAGCGTCATCATGGGCATCTCGGCGGCGGGGTCGGCGTGACAGACGCTGCCGCAGAAGGTGCCGCGGTTGCGCACGGTGAGATGCGCCACATGCGTCATGGCGGCGTGCAGCACCGGAATGTGCCGGGCCACCAGCGCGTCCTGTGCGGTCACGCGGTGGCGCACCAGCGCGCCGAGCCGCAGCGTGCCGGCTTCGAGGGTGATGCGGTCGAGGTCGGGGATGCGGTTGATGTCCACCAGAACCGACGGCTTCACCAGGCGAAAATTCATCATGGGCATGAGGCTCTGCCCGCCGGCGAGCACCTTGCTGTCGCCGCCTGCGCCCGCAAGCGCCTGCACCGCGTGAGCGATGCTTTCGGCGCGCACATAATCGAACCGGGCGGGCTTCATCGGCGCATTTCCGGCATGTCGGTTTCCGTTCCCTAGTGACTTGCATTATTAGACTATGTTAATCGGTGTCAAGCTGCCCGGGCCAGAGGCGGCATGCGTTGAAGGACGTAAGGGAGCCCCACGCCATGAAGATCAAAGCCGCCGTCCTGCGCAGCATGGGCGCGCAGATGCCTTACGCGCAGAGCCAGCCGCTCCATATCGAGGAGGTCGAACTCGATCGTCCCGGCCGGGACGAGGTCTTGGTGAAGATCGCAGCCGCGGGCCTGTGCCATTCGGATCTTTCCGTCATCAACGGCAGCCGGCCGCGGCCGATGCCGATGGCCATCGGCCATGAGGCGGCGGGCGTGGTGGTCGAGGCCGGCGACGGGGTGTACGACCTCAAGCCGGGCGATCACGTGGTCATGGTGTTCATGCCCAGTTGCGGCCATTGCCAGCCTTGCTCGCAGGGGCGGCCGGCCCTGTGCGAGCCAGGCGCGGTGGCCAACGGCAAGGGAGAGCTGCTGACCGGCGCGATCCGGCTGCACGAGGGCGAGGAGACCATCCATCATCATCTGGGATGCTCGGCCTTCGCCGACCATGCGGTCGTGTCGCGCCGCTCATTGGTTCGAATAGACAAGGATATCCCCCTCGACGTGGCGGCGCTGTTCGGCTGCGCGGTGCTCACGGGGGTCGGGGCCGTGGTGAACACCGCCCGTGTCCAGGCCGGCGAGACCGTGGCTGTCGTCGGTCTCGGCGGCGTGGGTCTCGCCGCCGTCCTCGGGGCTCTGGCGGCGGGCGCCGCACGGGTGGTCGCGGTGGACCTTTCGCCGGAAAAGCTTCAGCTCGCAAGGGACCTCGGCGCCACCGGCGTCGTCGATGCCCGCGCCCCCGACGCCATCGAGCAGGTACGGGCGCTCACCGGCGGCGGCGCTGATTTCGTGTTCGAGTTCGCCGGCGCCGCGCGGGCGCTGGAGAATGCCTACAGGATGACCAAGCGCGGCGGCACCACCGTCACCGCCGGCCTGCCGCCGCCGGATGCCGTTCTGCCGGTGAACATCGTCAGTCTCGTTGCGGAAGAGCGCACGGTGAAGGGCAGCTATATCGGCACCTGCGTGCCGGTGCGCGACGTGCCGCGCTACATCGAGCTCTACAAGGCCGGCCGCCTGCCGGTTGACCGCCTCATGAGCGGGCGCATCCCGCTCCAAGACATCAACGAAGGCTTCGATCGGCTGCATGATGGTTCCGTCGTGCGCCTCGTCGTGGACTTCCCGGGCTGAGAGGGCGCCATGACCGACAAGAATTCCGCCGCGACGCTCGGCAACGGCATCGAGGACGATCTGGAGATCAAATACCTCTGCCTCGGCGGCATCGACACGCCAGCCTGAAGCGGAAGGAGACACGCACATGGACATGAGCGGCGAACAGCGCATCCCGGCCCCCCGCGAGGTGGTCTGGCAGGCACTCAACGATCCGGAGATCCTGAAGCTCTGCATCCCGGGCTGCCAGGAACTGGTGAAGAGCTCCGACACGCAGATGAGTGCGAAGGTGGTGCTCAAGGTGGGCCCGGTGAGCGCGCGGTTCGAAGGTGCGGTGACACTCTGCGACCTCGATCCGCCGAACAGCTACCGCATCCGCGGCGAAGGACAGGGCGGCATGGCAGGCTTCGCCAAGGGCGAGGCGATGGTGCGTCTGGAGGCGGATGGCGACGGGACAATCCTGCGCTACGAGGTCGAGGCCCAGGTCGGCGGCAAGCTCGCCCAGCTCGGCGCTCGGCTCATCGACGCGACGGCGAAGCAGATGTCCGGAGCCTTCTTCAAGCGCTTTGCCCAGGAGATCGTCGCGCGCCGGGACGAAGGGAAGGCGGACGCAGGGAAGGCGGACGCGCCGGCGACGTCTGCGATGTCTGGGACGGCGTCCAGCGCACCACCCCGTGCCACCGCTGCGCTCGGCGCATTGCCTGCCGCGGCACCCGCGCCTGAGGCAAGTCCGGGCGCAGTCCGTCTCGCCGGACTCGGCATCGTCGCTGCTGCGCTCGTGGCGTCGGCCTATTTTCTTTCCGGATCCATGGTCGACGGGCAGAGCGGCCAACTCGGCACCTCCCCCGACTTTGCCGGGGCGGTGATCCTCATCCTGACCGCGAGCTTGGGCTACCTCTTCGGCCGCCTCCAGGGCGCCGTGTCGACCGTCGTCACGATCAGGCACGAGGCAGGTTGAGCTGCCTGAGCTGTCGCGTGCCACTCGTGAAGGGCTCTCAACCGACACATTCGCCGAACGGCCCCGCCAGGGACGCGCCGCTCAGCGCGCCAGATAGCCGCCGTCCACCGCCAGCACGTGGCCGGTCACCATGGCCGCCATGTCGCTCGCCAGGAACAGGATGGCGTCGGCCACCTCCTCCGCCTCGGCGATGCGGCCGAGAGGCATCAGGCGCTCGATGGCGGACAGGGTCTCGCGGTCCTCCATCAGCGCGCCGATGAAGGGTGTGCGCACCCAGGTGGGGGCCACCGCATTCACCCGGATGCCTTGCGGCGCCAGCTCCACCGCGAGCCCGCGGGTGAAGTTCACCACCGCGCCCTTGCTGGCCTGATAGGCCGGGTTGGGATAGGGCCCGCCGCCCCGCAGGCCCATGATGGAGGCGACATTGACGATGGCGCCGCCACCTTTCGCCTTCTCCCCGCCTGCCCCCATGGCCGGCACCGCGGCGCGGGCGCACAGGAAGGCGCCGGTGACGTTGACGGCGAACACCTTCTCCCATTCGCCGAGGCTCAGCTCGCCCACCCCCTTGCGGATGGACAGGCCCGCGCTGTTGACGAGGATGTCGAGCCGGCCGTGCTGCTGCGCCACCGCCGAAAAGCCGGCGCTCACCGCCGCCTCGTTCGTGACGTCGAGTTCGAGGGGGCTGCCCTCGAGAATTGCTGCCGCCCGCTGAGCCGCCGCGCCGTCGCGATCGGCCACCACCACGTGCGCCCCGGCCTCGCCCAGCGCCTGCGCGGCGGCAAGTCCGATGCCGCTCGCCCCGCCTGTCACCACCGCGACCCGCCCGGTCAGATCGAGCCTGCCCGCCATCGTTCCTCCCCGCCCGTCCGGGCTCTCATGCATCCCGGCCGCAGTGATAGGCCAAGCCCGCGCAAGCCTCCAGCCGCTGGGATGGAAGACAGGCCGGTTTCAAACTAGAACATGGCCGCAGATCGCAAGCGGCGGAGCCATGGACACGCGCGACCAAGCCGACGGAACAGGCGACGCCACCGGGCAGCGGCCGGAGACGGCCGGCGCAAACGCCCGCCGCGCCCGGGAGGTTGCCGCCGCGCTACCGGCGCGCCTGCCCCGGCATTCCGCCTTGATCGTGGGGCTCGTCTCCACCGGCGCCTTCGTCGGCCAGCTGGACGCCACCATCGTGCAGCTTGCGCTGCCGACCCTGGCGCGCACCTTCGATGCGCCGCTGGAGCACGTGAGCTGGGTGTCCCTCGCCTATCTCGTCGCCTTCGCCGCCTGCCTGCCGGTGTTCGGGCGGCTGTGCCAGATGTATGGCCGCAAGACGCTTTATCTTGCAGGCTATGTCCTGTTCGTCGGGGCCAGCGCGCTGTGTGCCATGGCGCCCGATCTCGGTTCCCTCATCGCCGCACGGGTGGCCCAGGGCATGGGCGGCGCGCTGCTCGGGGCCAACAGCATCGCCATCCTCGTCAGCTCGGTTCCCGAGGAAAGCCGCGGCCGCGCGCTCGGCGTCTTCGCCGCCGCCCAGGCGGTGGGCATGAGCGCCGGGCCGGCGGTGGGCGGCGTGGTCCTCGGCCTTTTCGGCTGGCCGTGGATCTTCTGGCTGACGGTACCGTTCGGGATCGTCGCGGCCGCCGTGGGCTGGCTCGCCTTGCCGCAGACGGGCGGCACCCGGGCGGACCAGGGATTCGACTGGATGGGCGCGCTGCTGCTCGCGCCCGCCCTGGTGCTGCTGGTGCGCGCGCTGAACCATGCGGCCGCCTGGGGCCTCACCTCGGTCGAGACGCTGGGCAGCTTCGCCGCCGCGGCGCTGCTCTTCGCTGTGCTGGTGCGGCAGGAGCGCCGCGCGCCCTCCCCCCTCGTCGATCTGCGGCTGTTCGCAAGCCCCGGCTTCTCCCCCGGCGCCGCGGCGGTGGTGCTGGCCTATGCCATGCTCTACGCCATGTTCTTCCTCATGTCCTTCCTGCTGGAGCACGGCTATGGCGACCGGGCATGGGCGGCCGGGGCGCGGCTCGCCATCATCCCCGTGGTGCTGGGGATCGTGGCACCGTTCAGCGGGGGCTTGAGCACGCGGCTCGGGATCCGGGTGCTCGGCCTCGCCGGCATGGGCCTGTGCGGTCTCGCCCTCGCCCTGCTTTCCATCGTGCTCGCCGATCCGGACGCGAACCGGATGCTCGATTCCGTGGCCTTCGCCGTGTTCGGCGCAGGGCTCGGCCTGTTCGTCGCGCCCAACAACCACGCCACCCTCGCCGCCGCGCCGACCGCCCTCGCCACGCAGGCGGGGGCGCTGCTCAATCTCATGCGCGTGCTGGGCACCAGCCTCGGCGTCGCCGGTGCCACGTCCACCCTCTCGCTCGGCATTGCGGGCGCGATCGGGCGCCATGCCGACACCCCCGTCACCGGGCCAGCGCTGATCGTGGCGGTGGAATCCGGGCTGGCGCTGGTGGCCGCCATGGCCTTTGCGGCCGCCCTGCTGTGTGTCGTCCGGCGCCGGCCCGCGCCACAAGCTTGAGATGCGGCGCGCCGGGTCGCAGCGTCAGGCGGCGGGCGGGCGGTTGTAGCCCGGCGGGCGGGTGCGTTCGAAGGCGCAGGCGGCGCGCACCACATCGTCCTCGCGATGGGAGCGCCCGACGATCTGCAGGCCGATGGGCATGCCCTCGCTCGACAGACCGGCGCACACCGCGCCAGCCGGCTGGCCGGTGAGGTTGAAGGGATAGGTGTAGAACACCCACGACACGAGGTTGCGGTCCTCCAGCCCCTCCGGCAGGTTTCGCCCGGCTTCGAGCGCACTCACCGGCAGCACCGGAGAGATGAGGAGGTCGTAGGTCTCGAAGAAGCCGCGCATCTTCTCGCGCAGGGCATAGCGCTCGAACACGCTGGCGTAATAGCCCTTCATCTCCTGCGACAAGGCGGGCGCCAGAATGTCCGCCACCGCCGGGTCCAGCAGGTCGCGGCGGTTCTCCAGCACGTCGCGCAGGCGGGTGCCGACACCGGCATAGAATTCCGCCGTCCACAGGTCCGCAGGATCGGTGTCGAACACCTGCTCCACCAGATCGACGCGGCAGCCCAGCTGCTCGAACACGGCTGCTGCGGCATCGGTGGCGGCGCGCACCTCCGCCGTCGGGCGGGCATAGCCGAAGGTGGGGCTGTAGGCGACGCGCATCCCCGCCACCGAGGCCTCGGCGGCGCCCAGCACGTCCGGCACGGGACCCGCGACGGCGAACGGATCGCGCCGGTCGAACCCCGCCACCGCCGCGAACAGCAGAGCGGCGTCGGCCATGGAGCGGGCGATGGGGCCCACATGGGCCAGCGTCGGCGTCGCCGAGGTGGGCCACACCGGCACCCGGCCGAACTGGCCCTTGAGCCCCGACAGGCCGGAGAGGGCGCAGGGAATGCGGATGGAGCCGCCGCCGTCGGTGCCCAGGGCAAACGGCGTGACGCCGGCTGCCACCGAGGCCGCCGCGCCGGCGCTCGACCCGCCGGGGGTCATGGCAAGGTTCCAGGGATTGCGGGTGATGCCGGTGAGCGGGCTGTCGCCGATGGGCTTGCAGCCGAACTCGCTGGTGGTGGTCTTGCCGATGAGGATGGCGCCGGCCGCCCTGGCGCGCTCCACGGCGGGGGCGTCCACCTGGGCGATGTTGTCGGCCATGGCGCGCGAGCCGGAGGCGTAGCGCATGCCCTTCACCGCCATCAGGTCCTTGGCGGAAAAGGGCAGCCCGTGCAGCAGGCCGAGCGGCGCGCCGGCCATCACCGCATCCTCCGCGACGCGCGCCTGCGCCATCGCCTCGTCCGCCATGAGCACGCAGAAGGCGTTCAGCGTCGCCTGCGTCGCCTCCGCCTTGTCGAGGGCGCGGCGCGTCAGCTCGACGGGAGAGACCTCGCGCCGGGCCACCAGCGCGCGCAAGGCGTGGGCGCTGAGAAAGTCGAGCTGGTCGGCGGCAGGCATGGGCGGCGTCCCGTCAGGAGGAGGAAGAGCGCCGCCGGACGGCAGGCAGTTGCCGTCCGGCGGCCCCATACGTCTCGGTCAGGGCGAGAGACGTATCGCGTCAATCGACGATGGCGAAGGCGCGCACCGGCGAGCCCGAGCCGCCCTTGAACTTCAGGGGCACGCCGAAGAACTGGAACTCGCCCTTGCCAATGAGCTGCTCGAGGTTGACCAGCCACTCCCAGTGGCTGACGCCCAGCTCGCGGCACAGGCGGTGCTGAGCGAAGATGTTGTCGGTGGGCTTGTCGGTGGAGGGGCCCTCGACGCCGTGCATCTTGGAGCCGCGCTCGTAGAGCCACCTGGTGGCCTCCACGGTGAGCAGCGGGTTCTTCCACACCGAGTCGAGGCTCGGATAGTTGCGCTTGTGGAAGCCGGTGCACATCAGCACGATGTGCCCGTCCACCTTCACGCCCGCGGCCGCCTCGGCCTTCTCCATGTCCTCGACGGTGATGTCGCCGAGGTCGGGGATGTGGGTGAGGTCGAAGCACACCGCCTTGCCCATGAACATCTCCAGCGGCATCTCGTCGATGGCGAGGCCGTCGGGCTTCACATGGCGGAAGGCGTCCACATGGGTGCCCACGTGGTCCAGCGTGGCGATGAAATTGGTCTGGAAGGTCATGGCGTCGCCGGGCACGCCGAGGTCGAGCGCCTTGGAGCTCTCATGGCTCATGTGGACGGTGATGACCGGCCGCTGGAAGAGCTTGTGGGCCGGCATGTTGTCTTCGATGAGGAGGCTGAGGTCGATCACTTTGGACATGACGTCTCCTTGGACTTCGAGGATGTGCGGGAGGATCGGCGGTCTCTGGGCGCTCAGGCGGCGGGCTTCTTGCGCCCGAGAAAGGCCTCCATCACCTCCGGGTCGCGGGCGAGCTCCGCGCTCGGTCCCGAGCGGGCGACGCGGCCGTTGGCGATGACATAGGCGTGGTCGGCGATGGCGAGGGCGTAGGAGGCGAGCTGCTCCACCAGGAGGATGGTGAGGCCCGCCTTGTTCAGCTGGGTCAGCACGCCCATCAGCTGGTCCACGATCTTGGGCGCGAGGCCGAGCGACAGCTCGTCGATGACGAGCAGCTCCGGCTCCGCCATCAGGCCGCGGGCGATGGCCAGCATCTGCTGCTCGCCGCCGGACATGGAGCCGGCCTGCTGGCCGAGGCGCTCGCGCAGGCGCGGGAACAGCTCCAGCACCCGCTCGCGGGTCGCCTTGGCCCGCGCCGACTTCAGCCCGCCGTGGACGTAGGCGCCGAGGATGAGGTTGTCCTCCACGCTCTGGTCCGGGAAGATCAGCCGGCCCTCGGGCACCATCACCAGGCCGCGCGCCACCTTGGCGTGGGCGCCCATGCGGGTGGTGTCGGCGCCGCGGAACAGCACCTTGCCGCCCGAGGGCGCGACGAGGCCGGTGGCGCCCTTCACCATGGAGGACTTGCCGGCGCCGTTGTTGCCGATCACCGCCACCAGCTGGCCGCGCCGCACGGTGAGGGAGATGTCGCGCACCGCCACCGCCGCGCCGTAGCGCAGCTCCATGGACTTGATGTCGAGCAGGATGTCGTCGGCTTGAGATGGGGTCATGCCGAGGCCTCCGCATGGCCGGAAGAGGTGCCGAAATAGGCCTCGATCACCCGCGGGTCGTCCTGCACCACGGCCGGCGCGTCGGAGGCGATGACCTGGCCGTAGTCCAGCACGGTCACCGTGTCGGCCACCGCCATGATGAGCTCCACGTGATGCTCGATGAGCAGCACCGAGATGCCGAGGCCGGCGATGCGGCGGATCATGGCCTCCAGCTCGTCGATCTCCTGGGTGGTGAGGCCGGCGGCGGGCTCGTCGAGCAACAGGAGGCGGGGCCGCGGCGCCAGCGCGCGGGCGATCTCGAGCCGCCGCTGCAGGCCGAACGGCAGGAAGCGCGCCTCCTCGTTGGCATAGGCATCGAGGCCGACGAAGGCGAGGAGGCCGATGGCGGCGCGCCGGCATTCCTCCTCCTGCCGGCGCATGGACGGCGTGCGCAGGAGGGCGGCGGGAAGGCCGTAGGTGAGGCGCTGCTGGTAGCCCACCATCACGTTCTCCAGCACGCTCATGCCGGAGAACAGCTCGGTGTTCTGGAAGGTGCGCGACAGGCCGACGCGGGCGATCTCGTGCGAGCGCCGGCCGGCGAGCTGGATGCCGTCGAGCTCGAACCCGCCTTCGGTGGGCTGGTAGAAGCCGGAGATGGTGTTGACGAAGGTGGACTTGCCGGCGCCGTTCGGCCCGATCAGCGCATGCACCTCCCCGGGCTTCACCCGGAGCGAGGCGGCGCTGAGCGCCGTGAGGCCCCCGAAGCGCACCGTCAGGTCCCGCGCCACCATCTCCGAGCGCTGCGTCCCGGCGGGCTGGGCAAGGCTCTGCGCCGCCGGGAGGCCCTCGGCCGGGTCCACCGCCCGGGCGGGCGGGCGCAGCCGCTTCAGGCCGAGGGCGAGCGAGCCCATGATGCCGCGCGGCATCACGAACATCACCGTCAGCAGCAGCGCGCCATAGGCGAACTTCTGCCACACCGCGAACTGCTGCAGATATTCCGGCAGGTAGGTGAGGATATAGGCGCCGATCAGCGGCCCGAAGGTGGAGGCGGCCCCGCCGAGGATCACCATCAGCAGGAAGCGCACGCTGTCGGAGAAGGTGAAGATGTCCGGCGAGATGTAGGAATTGAGGAAGGCGTAGAAGGTGCCGGCGAGGCCCGCCGTCACCGAGGCCACCACGAAGGCGAGGGTGCGCAGCGCCGTGGCGTCGATGCCCAGCGCCCGCGCCGCCGTCTCGCTCTCGGACACCGCGATCATCGCTCGGCCGAAGCGCGACACCTTGAGATTGTGCGCCCCCGCCGTGGCGAGGAACAGCACCACGGCCAGCACCCCGTAGAAGGCATAGCCGGTGAGCCGGATGCCGAACACGTTGGGCGAGGGAATGGAGGTGATGCCGGTGGTGCCGCCGGTCATGGACTGCCACTCGATGGCGACATTCTCCACGATGATGCCGAAGGCGATGGTGACCACCGCGAGATAGACGCCGCGGACCTTCACCGTGGGATAGGCCAGGAGCACGCCGAACACGCCCGCCACAAGCGCCGCCACGAGGCTCGCCGATATCATGTCGAAGCCGAGCCGGGTGGCGACGATGGCGCCGGTGTAGGAGCCGAGCGCGAACAGCCCGGCCTGCCCCAGCGATACGAGGCCGGTGAGACCCACCAGCACGTTCAGCCCCACGGCGATGATGCCGTAGATGAGGAACAGCATGAAAAGGCGCAGCTCGTACTCGTTGCCCGAGGCGAGCGGCACCGCCACCAGGATGACGGCGAAGAGCGCGAAGCCGAGGAGGGTGAGGTGTTTCATACCTTCGCCACCTCCCGCTTGCCGAACAGGCCCTGGGGGAAGACCAGGAGGGTCACGATCATCAGCGAGAAGCCGATGATCTCGCGCGCGGCGGTGGAGATGTAGCCCTCGACGAACTTCTCCATGACGCCATAGGCGAGGCCGGTGATGACCACGCCCGGCGCCGAGGTGATGCCGCCGATGATGGCGACGGCGAAGCCCTTGAGGCCCGGCAGCACGCCCATGGTGGAGGAGGCCTGCACCACGGGGGCCACCAGCACGCCGGCGGCGGCGCCGAGAAGGCCGGCGAGGGCGAAGGAGAAGGCCACCACCATGTTCACGTTGATGCCCATGAGGGCCGCGGCATTCTTGTTGTGGGCGACGGCGCGCATGGCGCGGCCGATGAGGGTGTGGCGCTGGAGCGCGTTGAGCCCCACCATGGCGAGGAGCGCGCAGACCGGGATGGCGAGCTCCTGCGGATAGACGCCGGCGCCGAAGATGTGGAGCGAGGAGACGATGCCCGGCGACGGCAGCGGGCGGGCATAGCCCTGGGTCTCGATGGTGGCGACGCTCTCCAGCATGATGCCCACGGCGATGGTGGTGAGCATCCAGCCCACCGAATTCTGTTGGCCGAGGAAGGGCCGCACCGCGATGCGCTCCAGCACCAGGCCGAACAGGGCGCCGGCGAGCACGGCGACGAGGCAGGCAAGGGCGAGCGGCAGGCCCGCAGCGAGGAGATAGACGGCGAACAGGCCGCCGATCATCAGCGTGTCGCCATGGGCGAAGTTCACCGCCTTGGCCGACGACCACATGATGTGGAAGCCGAGCGCCACCAGCGCATAGATGCCGCCGATGGCGAGGCCCGAGAGAATGTATTGCACCACCGAGGTCATGACGCTTGGACCTTGCGGACGAAGCCCGTGACGCCGGGCGGGAAGCGGGAAAATCCGGTCGGATGGCCCCGCGCGGCCGAACGCTCCGCCCGGGAAGAGGTCGGGGAGGGGCCAGTCCTCCCCGACCGGAGCGGACAGGGACCAGGCCCATGACCCCTGCCCTGCCCACCCGCGTCACCCTTGACCCCTGCCGGCACTGCCGGCCAAGGGCGAAGGGGACCGCCGGCTTCAGCTGTCGGCAGAAGCGGCGGCGCGGGGTCGCCGCGCCGCCGCCTGTCCTCACTTGTCGTAGGGCGAGCCCTTGAAGGGCACGAGCTTGCCGTCGTGCCAGACGGTGAGCAGGTAGTATTGCGGCAGCAGGGCGTCCTGGCGCTCCGGGTCGGCCTTGTCGAAGGCCGGCTTGTAGGGCGCGATGAGGCCGTCGCGGTTCACCTTGTAGAGGGCTTCCTGCACCTTCTTCCAGTCGTAGGCGCCGGCGATCTTGATGGCGTCGGCCAGCACATAGACCGCGTCGTAGGCGTCGGCGATGCCGGAGGCCGCCTTGATCTCCTTCGGGTCCTTGATGCCGGTCTTGGCCTCGATGGCGGCGAGCACCTTCTTGCCGGTCTCGCTCTGGGGCGTCTGGAACGAATAGGTCTGCATCACCCGCACGCCGTTGGCGAGGGGACCGGCCAGTTCGCCGAGATTGCCCGAGATGCCCCAGGCGCCGATGATGGTGGGCTTCCAGCCCGCCTTGTCCATGGAGCGCAGGATCTGGTTGGCTTCGCGATCCAGCGACCAGATCACCGCCACGTCCGCCCCGGAATCGCGGGCGCGGATGACCTGCGGGGTCATGTCCTGATCGTTCCAGTTGAAGGTCTCGGCGGCAGCAAGGTCCTTGCTCTTGGCGCCGAGGGCAGCCTTTACGTCCGGCAGGGCGCCGTTGCCCCAGCCGGTGTTCTCGTAGAAGAAGGCGATCTTGCCCGTCTTCGACACCTTCAGCGCCTCGTCCACGAGGAAGCGCGCCACCCACTTGTCCTTGGCGGACACGCGGAACATGAAGTTGGGATCGCGGCCGTTCTCGATGGCCTTGGTGTTGGCCGCCCAGACGCCCACGTAGGGAATGCCGATCTCGTGGACCGGGTCCACCTGCGCCAGCGCCACCGTGGAGTGGAAGCCGCCGAGCACGGCGATGCACTTGTCGGCGAGGGCGATGCGGCGGGTGTTGTCGACGCCGCGCGGCGGGGCGCCCGTGTCGTCATACTGCACCAGGCGGAGCTTCTTGCCGAGCACGCCGCCGGCGGCGTTGATCTCGTCGATGGCGATCTCAGCGCCGAGCTTGATGGCCTGGCCGGAGAAGGCCGCGGGGCCGGTCACGGCGGCGGAATTGCCGATGCACGGCTCCTGCTGCGCGACGGCGGCGGTGGTGGAAAGGAAGGCGCCCGAAAGGCCGAGCGCCACCGTCGCGGCCAGAAGCTGGCCACGCATAATGCTCTCTGGAGGCATGTTTATTCTCCTGTCGTCTACAGGACGCACCGGGCATCTGCGGCCCGCACACCATCTGCACGAGGAAGCTAGAGAGAGGCCCCGGTCATCAACAAAGATAATTTTCCGATCGAATGTATAGGCCATCCCTATGATATGAACGAATAGGCAGATGCGATATCAACTGACCGTCCGGGAATGCTTGGAGCGACAGGATTTGCGGATCTCATAGGCCCATAGTTTAGGCATATGATAATTTATCATGCAGTTTGACAATCGCTGACGCCCCATGAAAATTCATGTCAGCCACAGGTGAGGCATGGATCTTCGTCAGCTCAAATACTTCGTTCAGATTGCAGAAAGCGGCAATTTCTCGCGCGCGGCGGAAGTGCTGCGTATTGCCCAGCCCTCGCTTAGCCAGCAGATGAAGAATCTGGAGGAAGAGCTGGGCGCGGACCTGCTCCTGCGGCACGCCCGTGGCGTCACCCTCACCGATCTCGGCCAGCACCTCTACGACCACGCCCGGCGCATCCTCCAGGAGGTGGACCGGGTGAAGGACGTGGTACGCTCGCGCTCGCTCAACCCCTCCGGCCGCGTGTCCGTCGGCCTGCCCACATCCGCCTGCCGCGGCCTCGGACTGCCGCTCATCCAGGCGCTGGCGGAGCGCCAGCCCAACATCTCGCTGCACGTGGTCGAGGCCATGACCGGCTATCTGGACGACTTCCTCCAGCACGGCCGGCTCGACGTGGCGCTGCTCTACGACCACAAGGCATTCGAGCATGTGGCCTGGACCGAGATGATGGTGGAGGACCTGATGCTGTTCGTTCCGCCCGGCCATCCGCTGGCCGCGGACGGCGCGGTGGCGTTCCGCGAGATGTTCGACTGGCCCGTGGTGCTGCCCGGCGCGCCCAACGTGATGCGCACCGTCATCGACCAGTTCGCCGCCCGCCACGACGTGGTGCCCACCGCCATCGCCTGCGACAGCCTGCCCACCATCTCCCGCCTTGTGCGCTCAGGCCGGGCGCTGGGGGTGATGCCGCACTTCGCCTTCATGGACGAGATGGCCCGCGGCGAGATGGTGGCCGTGCCCATCCTCGATCCAACGCCGTCCTGGCGCCTCTCCGTCGTGGTTTCCCAGCGCAGCATGAACCCGCGCGGGTCCGAGGCCGTGGCCAAGGTGATGGCCGACGTCATCGCCGCCATGGTGGAGGCCGGAACCTGGCGCGCCCGCCTGCGCGCCGACAAGACCCGCGGCGAGGCGAAGGGCGACGCCCGCGCCCCCGCCCGCTGACCATCCCTCGCTCATCCTCCTGCCCGGATCGCCCCATGGACCTCATCGTCAAGAATGCCCGCCTGGCCGGCTCGCAAACGCCCGTCGACATCGGCGTCACCGGCGGCCGCATCACCGCCATCGAACAGGACCTTGCGGCCGAAGGCAAGGTGGTGGACGCGGGCGGCTGCCTCGTCTCCCCCGGCTTCGTGGAGACCCACATCCATCTCGACAAGTCCTGCATCCTCGACCGCTGCTCCTCCCGCCGCGGCGATCTGGAGGAGGCCATCGCCGAGGTCGCCAAGGCCAAGGCCGGCTTCACCCCGGACGACGTCTACGCCCGCGCCAGCCGCACCGTGGAGAAGGCCATCGCCCAGGGCACCACCCACATGCGCACCCACCTGGAGGTCGACCCCGGAATCGGCCTGCGCGGTCTGGAGGGGGTGCTCCAGGTGGTCGAGGATTATCGCTGGGCCATCGACATCGAAATCTGCGTTTTTCCGCAGGAGGGACTGCTCAACAACCCCGGCACCGACGAACTCATGGTGAAAGCCCTCGAATCGGGGGCGAAAACCGTGGGTGCAGCCCCCTATACGGACACCGATCCGCACGGACAGATCGACCGGGTGTTCGAGATGGCCCGCACCTTCGACGCCGACATCGACATGCATCTCGATTTCGGCACCGACACCTCCGTCCTCGACGTGGACTACGTCTGCGAACTCGCCACCCGCCACGGCTGGGGCGGCCGCACGGCGGTGGGCCACGCCACCAAGCTGTCGCACGTACCCTTTGAAAAGATGCAGGAAACCGCGTCGCGCATGCGCGATGCCGGAGTGGCGCTGACCGTGCTGCCGTCCACCGACCTGTTCCTCATGGGCCGCGACCGCGACCACGCGAAAACCCGCGGCGTCACCCCCGCCCATCTGTTCCTGAAGCAGGGGGTGAACTGTTCCCTGTCCACCAACAACGTGCTTAACCCCTTCACGCCGTTCGGAGATTGCTCCCAGCTGCGGATGGCGAACCTGAATGCCAACATCTGCCACGTGGGCTCGGCCGCCGACATGGACGAATGCTTCAACATGGTCACCGAACGTCCGGCCAAGCTCATGAATCTGAAGGATTATGGGATCGAGGTCGGCAACAGCGCCGATTTCGTCATCATCGACAATGCCACCCCGCGCGCCGCCGTCGCCGAGCTCTCCCCCGTCCTCGCCGCCTTCAAGCGCGGCCGGCGGACGCTCACCCGTGAGCGGGCGCGCCTCCACTTCCCCGGCTGCGGATGCGAAGAATGACCGATTATCAGGAACTTGGCGCCTTCTGCCCGGACGATTCCATCACCCTTCCGGGCGCCGCCGAAGGCCCCCTCGCCGGCCTGACCTTCGCCGCCAAGGACGTGCTGGACGTGGAGGGCTGCATCACCGGCAACGGCCATCCGGCATGGCGGGCCACCCACGCCCCGGCTCCCCGCTCCTCGCTTGCCGTGGCACGGGTGCTCGCGGCCGGCGCAAGCCTTTATGGACGCACGATTTCCGACGAGCTGGCCTATTCCCTCACCGGCGAGAATTTCCACTACGGCACCCCGCTCAACCCCGCCGCGCCGGACCGCGTGCCCGGGGGCTCCTCCAGCGGCTCGGCCTCCGCGACGGCGGCGGGGGCAGTGGACTTCGCCCTCGGCTCCGACTGCGGCGGATCGGTGCGGGTGCCGGCAAGCTATTGCGGTATATATGGAATGCGCCCGACGCACGGGCGCATCGCGCTGGAGGGCGTCTGCCCCTTCGCCCCGAGCTTCGACTGCGTCGGCTGGTTCGCCCGTGACGCCGCTCTGCTGGAGAAGGTGGGCCGGGTGCTGCTTGAGGACGAAGCTTCCCCTGCCCCGGTCACCCGGCTGGTGATGCCCCGCGAAGCCTTCCAAATGCTCGCTCCCGAGGTGCGCACCGCGCTCCAGCCGGCGCTGGCGCAGGTGGAGAAGATTCTCGGGCCGGCGGAGGAGATCGCCCTCGCTCCGGATGGTCTCGACACCTGGTCCGCCACCTTCCGCACAATCCAGGCGGCCGAGATCTGGTCGTCCGTGGGGGAATGGATCGAGGCGACGCAGCCGACGTTCGGCCCCGGTGTGCGCGAGCGCTTCGCCGCCGCGAAAGAGGTCGATCCCGAAGCCGTCGCCCGGGCCACCGCCCACCGGGCCGAAATCCGTGCGCGGCTTCAAGTGGCGCTGCCGCCAGGCACCTTGATGGTGCTCCCGTCCACCCCCCGCGTCGCTCCGCCGCGGGGCGCGGCCACGGCCGAGGTGGAGGTGGTCTATCGCCACCTCGCCATGAACCTCCTGTGCATCGCCGGCCTCGCCGGTCTGCCCCAGGTTTCCATGCCCCTCGCCAATCAGGACGGTCTCCCCCTGGGCATATCGCTGGTCGGCGGCCGGGGCGCCGACACCGCCCTGCTCGCCGCGGCCTGTCACATTTCAGCTTGAGCGCAACCATACCCGCGATTCATGCTGCATCGCGGCTGAAAGTGCGGAACTGCCCCCGCGCCCCGAAACTTGTCTGTGGTAATCGGCAACGACGGGGAGCGCCACTGTGCACAGGCAGGCGATGGACGACGCGCAGGCGATCGTCGGACGGCGTCCCGCGACCGCGCGGCGCGACGCGCTGCGGCCCCGTCTCTACTTCGTTCCAGCACCTCTCGCGGCACTGATCGCGGAGGAAGCGCCCCGCATCGTCGACATGGGCTTCGACGGCGTGCTTCTCGGCTGGCCGTTTCCGGTGGACGAGGGAAGCTGGTTCGGCACCCTCTCCCTCGACCGGTTCGCGTCGGCGACCGGGGTTGAAGGCAGCGCGCAAGCGGGACTGGAGCAGTTGGCTCGCGCCTGCGAGGCAGCCGGCCTCAGCTTCCACATGGATCTCGTCGTCACGGAGGCTGGCGACGGCACGCTCACTGCCGCCATGCCCGATGCCTGGCAGGCGCCGCCCCCGACCGGGATCGACCCCCGGCGTCAGCCGCATACGGGACGCTGGCGCGCGCGGCCGGACGCTGGCGAGCAGGACGCCTTTCTTGCCTTCTGGCGCAGCACCCTCGAGACATGGCGTGGCGCAGGCGTCGCCGGCCTGCGCTGCCACGACGCCGCCGCGCTCCCGGCCGAGGCCTGGCACGCCGTGCTGGATGGCCTCGGCCTCGCCACCATCGGGTGGATGCCGGGTCGCAGCCGGGACGAGGTTCGCGCCCGCGCCGGCGCGTTCGATTTCGTCACGTCCTCCGCCGCTTGGTGGGATGCGCGCGCTCCGTGGCTGGTGGAGGAGTATCAGGCGCTGCGCCCCCACGCGCGGCTGATGGCCTTTCCGGAGGACCCGTTCGGTCCGCGATCCACGACGCCGGCCGGCAGCGATGAGGAGGCCCGCCATCGCCGCGCCGCGGCCATCGCGGCCATGGTGTCGGACGGCTGGCTGATGCCCATGGGCTTCGAGTTTGGCCGCCGCACCCCCTTCATGGATGCAAGGCAGACGCCGGAAGACTTCCGCCGGGAACGAGAGGCGGCGCGGCTTGATCTTTTCGCCGAGATCGTCGCCCTTAACAGCCTGCCCGGCGACCTTGAAAACCTCCGACAGCTCTCCGGCCCCGGTGCCGCGACGACCCTGATCCTCGCAAAGGGCGCCGCGGGCGAGCGCCTCCTTGCCTTCAATCCCGATGCAGAGAACACCGCCCCCCTGCCGGCTGCGGAGGCCGCCGCGCGCCTTGCTCTCGCGCCGCGCCTACCGGTGGCCGACGCCCTGCCGCCCGGCGGCGCCGCGAGCATCGACCTTGCCCCGGCGAAGCCGGTCGTCCTGCCCCGTGCCAGCGAGGTGCCTTATGGCGCCCGTCCGCGCGTTGCCATTGAAGCGGTGACGCCGAGCGTGGACGGCGGCCGCTTCGCGGTGAAGCGCTGCGTGGGTGACGTGGTGACGGTGGAAGCCGACATCTTCTCCGACGGTCACGAGAAACTCGCGGCCGAGCTCCGCTTCCGCGCGGCGGACGAGAAGACGTGGTCCCGCGTTCCCATGACACCCACGGTCAACGACCGCTGGCAGGCCTCCTTCCCACTGAAACGGGTGGGACGGCACGAGTTCGTCATCGAGGCCTGGTGGGACCAGTTCGGGACCTTCCGCCGCGATCTGGGCCGCAAGCGCGATGCCGGCCGACCCCTCGGCGTCGAGCTGGCGGAGGGTCGCGCCCTGCTGGAGAGCGTCGTGGAAGGGGCGCCAAAAGGTGCGCGCGCCGTCATCCGCGATCATCTGCGCCGCCTCAAGGGGCCCGATGCCTCTCAGACGGAGGTTTTGCTTTCCCCACCCCTTGCGTCCGCGATGGCGGAGGCCACCCCTCGCGGCTTCGCCACCGGCGCGGAGCAGGTCTTCCCGGTGGAGGCCGACCGCGAAGGCGCACGCTTTGCCAGCTGGTACGAGCTCTTCCCCCGCTCGATCACGGACGATTCCGCCCGCCATGGGACCCTGCGGGACGTCATCGGCCGCCTGCCGGCGATCCGCGACATGGGCTTCGACGTTCTCTATTTCCCGCCGATCCATCCCATCGGCGCGACCCATCGCAAGGGGCGCAACAATTCGCTGACGGCGGGACCGGACGACCCCGGCAGTCCCTACGCCATCGGCTCGGCCGATGGCGGCCACGAGGCCATCCACCCCGAGCTCGGCACGCTGGAGGATTTCCGCGCCCTGGTTGCGGCGGCGAAGGCCCATGGGCTGGAGATCGCGCTGGATTTCGCCATCCAGTGCTCGCCCGACCATCCCTGGCTGAAGCAGCATCCAGACTGGTTCCAGTGGCGGCCCGACGGCACCATCCGCTATGCGGAAAACCCGCCCAAGACCTACGAGGACATCGTCAACGTCGACTTCTACGCCAAGGGCGCCGTTCCCGGACTCTGGCTGGCGCTGCGCGACGTGGTGGAGGGCTGGGTGCGCGAGGGCGTACGCATCTTCCGCGTGGACAATCCCCACACCAAGCCCTTCCCCTTCTGGGAGTGGCTGATCGCCGATATCCGCTCGCGCGATCCGGGCGTGATCTTCCTCGCCGAGGCGTTCACGCGGCCCAAGGTAATGTACCGCCTCGGCAAGATCGGCTTCTCCCAGTCCTACACCTATTTCACCTGGCGGAACGAGAAGGGGGAGCTGCGCGACTATCTGGAAGAGCTGAACCGCCTTCCGGCGCGCGACATCTACCGCCCGCATTTCTTCGTCAACACGCCGGACATCAACCCCTATTTCCTCCAGCGCTCCGGCCGGCCCGGCTTCCTCATCCGCGCGGCCCTCGCCGCAACCCTTTCCGGGCTTTGGGGTGTCTATTCCGGCTTCGAGCTGTGCGAGGCGGAGCCGGTGCCCGGCAAGGAAGAATATGTCGACAGCGAGAAATACGAGATCAAGCCGCGGAACTACTTCGCGGCCGGTAACATTATCCCCGAGATCACAAAGCTCAATTTCATTCGGCGCGCCCATCCCGCTTTGCAGACCCACCTCAACGTCAGCTTCTACACCGCCTACAACGACCACATCCTCTATTTCGGCAAGCGGCTGCCGGAAGAGAGCGAGATGGTTCTCGTGGCGGTCAGTCTGGACCCCGAGCGCGCGCAGTCTGCCGCGATCGAGGTGCCCTTGTGGGAGTTCGGCCTGCCAGACCAGGGCACGGTGGAGGTGGTGGACCTGGTGCGCGACCGCCGTTTCACCTGGACCGGAAAGATGCAGGCCATCCACCTCGATCCCAGCGAGCTGCCCTACGCCATCTTCCGTATCCGCCCGGCCGGAGCCGCGTCATGAACATGCACGCCCACCCCGCAGCTACCGTCGCGACGTCCGATGCTCTCTGGTACAAGGACGCCATCATCTACCAGCTGCATGTGAAGTCGTTCTTCGACGCCAATGACGATGGTGTCGGCGACTTCCCTGGCCTTATCAGCAAGCTCGACTATATCGCGAGCCTCGGCGTCAACACCATCTGGCTTCTGCCCTTCTATCCCTCGCCGCGGCGCGACGACGGTTACGACATCGCCGAATACAAGGGCGTCCATCCCGACTACGGCAACATGGCGGACGTGAAGCGATTCGTGCGCGAGGCGCATGCCCGCGGCATCCGCATCATCACCGAGCTGGTCATCAACCACACCTCGGACCAGCATCCCTGGTTCCAGCGCGCCCGCAAGGCGAAGCCCGGCTCCGCCCACCGCAATTTCTATGTCTGGTCGGACAACGACCAGGCCTATTCGGGCACGCGCATCATCTTCCTGGACACGGAGAAATCCAACTGGACCTATGATGCCGAGGCCGGCGCCTATTTCTGGCATCGCTTCTATTCGCACCAGCCCGACCTCAACTTCGACAATCCCGCCGTGCTGAAGGCGGTGCTGAAGGTGATGCGCTTCTGGCTGGAGCTGGGCGTGGACGGGCTGAGGCTCGACGCGGTGCCCTATCTCGTCGAGCGCGAGGGCACCTCCAACGAGAACCTGCCCGAGACCCACGCCATCCTCAAGCAGATCCGCACCGAGCTCGACGCCGCCTTCCCCGGCCGCATGCTGCTCGCCGAAGCCAACATGTGGCCGGAGGACACGCAGCAGTATTTCGGCGAGGGCGACGAATGCCACATGGCATTCCACTTCCCGCTCATGCCCCGCATGTACATGGCGATCGCGCAGGAAGACCGCTTCCCCATCACCGACATCATGCGCCAGACACCGGATATTCCGGCCAACTGCCAGTGGGCCATCTTCCTGCGCAATCACGACGAGCTGACGCTGGAGATGGTGACCGACAGCGAGCGAGACTACCTCTGGAATTTCTACGCCTCGGACCGGCGTGCCCGCATCAATCTCGGCATCCGCCGCCGCCTCGCGCCGCTGCTGGAGCGCGACCGCCGTCGGGTGGAGCTGATGAAGTCGCTGCTGTTCTCCATGCCCGGCACGCCCGTGATGTATTACGGCGACGAGATCGGCATGGGAGACAACATCTTCCTGGGCGATCGCGACGGCGTGCGCACGCCCATGCAATGGTCGCCGGATCGCAACGGTGGTTTCTCCAAGGCCGATCCCGCCGGCCTCGTCCTGCCGGCCATCCAGGATCCGCTCTACGGCTTCCAGGCGATCAACGTGGAGGCGCAGAGCCGCGACACCCATTCGCTGCTCAACTGGACGCGGCGGCTTCTGGCCGTTCGGCGCGCCCATCCCGCCTTCGGTCGCGGCACGCTGCGCTTTCTCTACCCGAAGAACCGCAAGGTCTTCGCCTATCTGCGCGAGCATGCGGGCGAAACCTTGCTGTGTGTCGCCAACCTCTCGCGTTCGCCCCAGGCGGTGGAGCTCGACCTCTCGGAATTCGCCGGGCGCATTCCGCTGGAGCTGCTCGGCTCCTCCCCCTTCCCGCCTATCGGCCAGCTGACCTACATGCTGACGCTGCCGCCCTATGGCTTCTACTGGTTCATGCTGGCGAGCGACGCCCAGTCGCCGGTGTGGCACACCCCGGCACCCGAACCCATGCCCGAATATCTCACCTTCGTGCTCAAGGGCGCGCCCGAGGAGATGATCACCGCGGCGCACCGCAAGAGCTTCGAAACCGACGTGCTGCCCGCTTATCTGCCGAAGCGGCGCTGGTTCGCAGGCAAGGACGAGAAGCTCGGCGCCACCGCCATCGCCATGACCGCCCGTGTCGGCAAGAAGCGTGAGCGCGCCTTCGTGCTGGTGGAGGCGCGGCGCCCCGGCGGCACCGATCTCTACCAGATCCCGGTGGGCATCTCGTGGGACGACGAGGCAAGCCAGTCCCTGCCGCAGCAGCTGGCGCTCGCCCGCGTCCGCCGCGGCCGGCGCACCGGCTATCTCACCGACGCCTTCGCCTTGCCGGAATTCGCATCCGACGTGATGGGGCTCATCTCCGAGAACGGCGAGATCGCGAGCTCCCGCGGCCGCATCCGCTTTCTGCAGACCGACGCGTTTTCCACCATCACCATGCCCGCCGACGCGGAGGTGCGCTTCCTCGGGGCGGAGCAGTCGAACTCCTCCCTCATCTATGGCAACGCTGCGATCCTGAAGCTCTTCCGCCGCATCACGCCCGGCATCCATCCCGAGGCGGAGATGAGCCGCGTGCTCACCGAACGGGGCTTCCGCAACACGGCGCCGCTCCTCGGCGAGATCGTCCACGAGCCGACCGACGGCACGCCGCAGGTGCTGGCGGTGCTCCAGGCCTATGTTCCGGGCGAGGGCGACGCCTGGACCTTCACCCACTCTTTCCTCCAACGCGCGGCCGACGAACTCGGCCACCAGGGCCGGCATCTGGAGGAGGTGCTTCAGCCCTATTTGGGCTTTGCAGCCAAGCTCGGCCTGCGCCTCGGCGAGATGCACCGGGCGCTGAACGCCGATAGCCCTGATCCCGCCTTCGCGCCGCGCACGGCGGAAGCGAAGGATCTGGAAGCCTGGCGCAGCCGCATCGGCGCCCGGATGGGCGAGGCGATCGCGAGGCTCGATGCCCGGACCGGACTGAGCGACGAGGACACCGCGCGGGCGCGGGTCATTCTCGACCGACGCAAGGGGATCCTCGCCGAAGTGGAGCGACTGATCGATGCCGGCGCGGGCGCGCCGCTGCACCGCGTGCATGGCGATTTCCACCTCGGTCAGGTGCTGGTGGCCCAGGGTGACGCGGTCATCATCGACTTCGAGGGCGAGCCTTCCCTCCCGGTTGAGGCGCGGCGGGCCAAGGACAGCGGATGGCGCGACGTGGCCGGCATCCTGCGCTCGCTGGATTATGCGGTGCGGGCCCGGCGCCTGCCGGCGCAGGCGGCGGGTGACGAGAGCTTCGCCCGCCTCGCGGAGGCCTTCGAGGCCCAGGTTCCGAAGGCCTTGCTATCGGCCTATGCCGAGGGGGCGGGCAGTGCCCATGGAAAGGCCGAGAAATCGCGGGACGCGACCCTGCTGCGCCTGTTCCTGTTGGAGAAGGCGGCCTACGAAGTGCTTTACGAGATGGACAATCGGCCCGACTGGCTGGGTATCGCCCTCGGAAGCCTCGCCCGTCTGGTGCGAGATCTGCCTGCGGACAAGTCGGCATGAGCGGCGTTCCCCCGCTCGATCCGCACGTTCTCGACGCTCTGGCCCACGGCCGGCTTGAGGATCCGTTCGCCGTCCTCGGCCCTCATGGCACGGGGGCAGATCGCTTCGTGCGTGTGTTCATGCCGGGCGCACGGGGCGTGAAGGCCGTCCCCGCCGATGGCGGCGCGCCCGTCGTGCTCGAAGCCGGAGCGGTGAACGGGCTCTTCACAGCCCCCCTCCCCTTCGCCGGCAGCTATCGGCTTGCCATCGACTGGCCGGGCGGGGTGCAGGAAACCGAGGACACCTATGCCTTCGGCCTTGTGCTGGGCGACCTGGATCTGCACCTCATCGCCGAGGGCCGCCACTTCGAGCTGGCGCATGCGCTCGGCTCCTCCCCTGCGGTGCTGGAGGGAGTGGAGGGCGTGCGCTTCGCCGTGTGGGCGCCCAACGCCCGCCGGGTGAGCGTGGTAGGGGATTTCAACGTCTGGGACGGCCGGCGCCATGCCATGCGGCGGCGCGGCGCGAGCGGCGTGTTCGAGCTGTTCATTCCGCGCCTCAAGTCCGGCGCGCGCTACAAATACGAGATCATCGGCCCCGATGGCACCGTGCTGGCGCAGAAGGCCGATCCGGTGGCCCGCTCCACCGAGCTGCCGCCGGGCACCGCCTCCATCGTGCCGCACCCCGCGCGCCATGAGTGGCGCGACGGCGCCTTCATGGCGGCGCGGGCCGGACGCAACGCGCCATCCGCCCCCATCAGCATCTACGAGGTGCATGCCGGCTCCTGGCTGCGCGACCGCGCCACCGGCGATCCTTTGAACTGGACGCAGCTGGCGGAACGGCTGGTGCCCTATGTGAAGGACCTCGGCTTCACCCACGTGGAGCTGCTGCCGGTGGCGGAGCATCCGTTCTCGGGCTCCTGGGGTTATCAGCCCCTCGGCCTGTTCGCCCCATCGCGCCGCTTCGGCGAGCCGGAGGATTTCGCACTGTTCGTGGAGGCGTGCCACGCTGCGGGCATCGGCGTCATCATCGACTTCGTCCCGGCGCATTTCCCCTCGGACGCCCATGGCCTTGCCCGTTTCGATGGCACCGCCCTCTACGAGCACGAGGATCCGCGGGAGGGCTTCCACCAGGACTGGAACACGCTGATCTACAATTTCGGCCGGCGGGAAGTCGCGGGCTTCCTCATCGCCTCGGCACTGCACTGGCTGGAGCATTTTCATGTCGACGGACTGCGCGTGGATGCGGTGGCGTCCATGCTCTACCGCGACTACAGCCGCGCCGCCGGCCAGTGGATTCCCAATCGCTTCGGCGGTCGGGAAAATCTGGAGGCGGTGGACTTCCTGCGCCACCTCAACGCCGTGGTGGAGGAGCGCTGCCCCGGCGCCATCACCCTCGCAGAGGAATCCACCGCCTGGCCCGGCGTGACGCGCCCCATCGGCGAGGGCGGGCTGGGCTTCAGCTACAAATGGAACATGGGGTGGATGCACGACACGCTGCACTACATGGAGCGCGATCCCATCCACCGCCGGCACCACCACGACGGGCTCACCTTCGGTCTGGTCTATGCCTTCACCGAGCGCTTCGTCCTGCCCCTCTCCCATGACGAGGTCGTTCACGGCAAAGGCTCGCTCATCGGCAAAATGCCCGGCGACTTCTGGCAGAAGCGGGCCAACCTGCGCGCCTATCTCGGCTTCATGTGGGCCCACCCCGGCAAGAAGCTGCTGTTCATGGGCGGCGAGATCGCCCAGGTGCGTGAATGGAACCACGACCGGGAGATCGACTGGTTCCTGCTGGAGGACGAGGGCCACCGCGGCGTGCAGACTCTGGTGCGGGACCTCAACCGCCTCTACGCCGCGCTGCCCGCCCTGCACGCGCTCGACGACCGGCCCGAGGGCTTCCGCTGGCTCGTGGGCGACGACCGGGAGAATTCCGTCCTCGCCTTCCTGCGCCTGGCCGAGGGCGCGCCGCCGGTGCTGGCGGTGGTGAACCTCACGCCCGTGCCGCGCCACGACTATCGCATCGGCGTGCCCGTGCCCGGCTTCTGGCGCGAAGTGCTCAATTCGGATGCCACGCTCTACGGCGGGTCGGGGCTCGGCAATCTCGGGGGCGCTTTTACCCGCGAGACGCCGAGTCACGGCGAGGCGCATGCCCTCGCCCTCTCCCTGCCGCCGCTCTCCACGCTGCTGTTCGTCCCCGAAGGAGCCCCAGATGGCGAAGCCTGAGCGTCTCGAAGCCGGCCATCCCTATCCGCTGGGGGCGACCTGGGACGGGCTAGGCGCCAATTTCGCGGTGTTTTCCGCTTATGCCGAGCGGATCGATCTCTGCGTGTTCGACCCATCGGGCCGGCGCGAGATCGCGACCATGACGCTCCCCGAATGCACCGACGAGGTGTGGCACGGCTATCTGCCCAACGCGCACCTCGGCCTCATTTACGGCTTCCGCGCCTACGGCCCCTACGAGCCGGAAAACGGCCACCGCTTCAATCCCAACAAGCTGCTGCTTGACCCCTATGCGCGCCAGATCGCCGGGCAGGTGCAATGGTCCGATGCGCTGTTCGGCTACCGCGTCGCATCGGGCCGCGCCGACCTTTCCTTCGATCGCCGGGACAGCGCCATCGCAATGCCCAAGGCGGTGCTGGTGGACGACAGCTTCACCTGGGGCGACGACCGCCCGCCACAGGTGCCGTGGTCCGACACGGTGATTTACGAAGCGCACGTGCGCGGCATTTCCATGCTGCGGGAGGACGTGCTGCCCCACCAGCGCGGCACGTTTGCTGCCCTCGCCCATCCCGCCTTCATCGAGCATCTCCAGCGCATCGGCGTGACCGCACTGGAGCTCCTCCCGGTGCATGCCTTCGTGCAGGACCGCCATCTGGTCTCCAAGGGCCTCAGGAACTACTGGGGCTACAACACCCTCGGCTTCTTCGCGCCGGAGCCGCGCTATCTCTCCTCCGGTGATCGCAACGAATTCAAGGTGGCGGTGCGCCGCCTCCACGCCGCGGGAATCGAGGTCATCCTCGACGTGGTCTACAACCACACCGCCGAGGGCAGCGAACTCGGGCCCACCTTCAACTTCCGTGGCCTCGACAACCGCTCCTATTATCGCCTCGTGCGCGATGACCCCCGCTATTGCGTGAACGACACCGGTACCGGCAACACGCTCAACCTGTCGCATCCGCGCGTGCTGCAGATGGTGATGGATTCCCTGCGCTACTGGGTGACGCAGTATCACATCGACGGTTTCCGCTTCGACCTCGGCGTCACCCTCGGGCGGGAAGACCATGGCTTCGACCCCGGCTCCGGCTTCTTCGATGCCCTGCGGCAGGATCCCGTGCTCTCCCGCGTCAAGCTGATCTCCGAGCCGTGGGACATCGGCCCCGGCGGCTACCAGCTCGGCCACCACCCGCCCGGCTTTGCCGAATGGAACGACCGCTTCCGCGACACCGTGCGGCGCTACTGGCGCGGCGACGGGGGCCAGCGGGCAGACCTTGCCGCACGGCTCTCCGGCTCGGGCGACATCTTCGATCGCCGTGCCCGCCGGCCCTGGGCCTCTGTGAACTACGCGTCCTCCCACGACGGCTTCACCCTCAAGGACGTGGTGGCCTACGCCGAGCGCCATAACGAAGCCAATGGCGAGGACAATCGCGACGGCCACTCGGAAAACTATTCCGCCAATTGGGGCGCCGAAGGCGAGAGCGAAGAGGCGTCCATCCGCGACCAGCGCTCGCGGCTCCAGCGCGCTATGCTCGCCACCGTCTTCCTTTCCCACGGCACGCCCATGCTGCTCGCCGGCGACGAATTCGGCCGTACGCAGAAGGGCAACAACAACGCCTATTGCCAGGACAACGAGATCTCCTGGGTGGACTGGTCGCTGCTGGAGACGGCAGAGGGCGAGATGCTGGCGAGCTTCGTGGCCCAGCTCGCCAAGGCCCGGCACGACCATCCCATCCTGCGCTGCCGCTCCTTCCTCTATGGCGATGCCGAGCCCGCGCCGGGCATCCGCGACATCTCCTGGTTCGACGAGAATGCCGGCCCCCTCTCCTCCGACGACTGGAACAAGGGGGATGCGCATCTGCTCACCCTGCGCCGTGCCGCCTGCGGCAATGACGGCACCGCCAGCGTGATGACGCTGATGCTGAATGCCACGGACGCGCCGCGCGATTTCCGCATCCCGCCCCCGCTCCCGGTCATTCTGATGCTGGATAGCGCCGATCCCGGCGCGCCCGAGCAGCTGGTGGAGGGGGAGACCGTGACCCTCGCCCCCCGCTCCATGGTCCTGCTGCGCGGCCGGGTGGTCGGAGCCGCTTCATGACCTCCGGAGTGGTCCGCCCGCGTTTCGGGCCGCGGCCGGGCAAGGCTGGAGCAACTCGCTTCAGCCTCTGGGCGCCCGGCTGCGACCGCCTTGATCTGGAACTGGCGGATGGCACCCACCACCCGATGCAGGCGCAAGGCGATGGCTGGTTCGCCATCGAGCTCGACTGCGCGCCGGGCACCGCCTATCGCTTCCGCCTGCCCGATGGCACTGCCGTGCCCGACCCCGCCGCACGGGCGCAACAGGACGGCGTGCACGGCTTCAGCCTCCTGCCGGGGCCCCCGCGCCCGTGGCGCACAGAGGACTGGCGCGGCCGCCCGTGGCAAGAAGCGGTGATCCTGGAAGTCCATGCCGGGGCGCTCGGCGGCTTTTCCGGCGTCGCCGATTGCCTCGCGGGCTGGGCGGAACTCGGCATCACCGCTGTGGAGCTGATGCCCATTGCGGCGTTCCCCGGCGCACGCAACTGGGGCTACGACGGGGTCCTGCCCTATGCGCCGGCCAGCGCCTACGGCACGAGCGATGATCTCAAGGCCCTGGTGGACCGCGCCCATGAGCTCGGCATCATGATGATGCTGGACGTGGTCTATAATCACTTCGGGCCGGACGGAAATTATCTCGGCGCCTATGCCCCCGCCTTCTTCGCGGCGGAGCGGTCCACGCCGTGGGGGCCGTCCATCGCGTTCGAGCGGGAGGAGGTGTTCGGCTTCTTCCTCGACAATGCGCTCTACTGGCTGGAGGAGTTCCGCTTCGACGGCCTGCGGCTCGATGCCGTCCACGCCATCCTGCCCGACGACGCCCTCGCCCGGCTGGGCGAAGCCATCCGCGTCGCCCTTCCGCTGGGCCGGCGGGTGCATCTGGTGCTGGAGAACGAGCGCAACGATGCCGCCGTGCTACCCGCGCCCTTCGATGCGCAGTGGAACGATGACATCCACCATTGCCTGCATGTGCTGCTGACCGGCGAGGCCGAGGCCTATTACGGCGACTTCGCCGACGCTCCCGCCGAGCGACTGGCCCGATGCCTCGCCGAGGGATTCGCCTATCAGGGCGAAGAAGCGCCCAATCTCGGCCACCCCCGCGGCACCCCCAGCGGCCACCTGCCCCCTACCGCCTTCGTCGCCTTCGTTCAGAACCACGACCAGATTGGCAATCGCGCCATGGGTGAGCGCCTCCTCGCCCTCGCGCCCCCCCAGGGCGTTCGGGCGGCGCTGGCGCTGGTCCTGCTCGCGCCGCAGATCCCCATGCTGTTCATGGGCGAGGAGATGGGCGCGCGCACGCCCTTCCTGTTCTTCACCGATCACGGGCCCGAGCTGGCCGATCTCGTTCGCGAGGGACGGCGCGCCGAGTTCAGCCGGTTTGCCGCTTTTGCGGACGCGGAGCTTCGCGCCGCCATTCCCGATCCCAATGCGCGCGAGACCTTCGCCGCCTCCATCCCGCAGCCCCCGGAGGATGCCGACGACTGGCGCCGCTTCGTCGCCCGCCTCCTCGCCGTGCGGCACGCCGAGATCGTGCCCCGCCTCGACGGGGCATCGAGCCTCGGCGCCCATGCGCTCGGCACCGATGCGGCCCCAGCCACGGCGGTGATCGCGCGCTGGCGCATGGGCGATGGTGCTGTGCTCACCCTCGCCGCGAACCTCGGTGTCTCACCGTGCCCCGCCACGCTGCCACAGGCCACCCTTTGCATCGCCTATAGCGGAACGCTGGCGGACGGCGCCATTCCGCCTTTCTCGACCCTCGCCTTCCTCGAACCGCCGGGGACCCCATGACCCTCCGCGACGCCACGCGCCCGGCCGTCCGCCCCCTGCTGGCGCTCGCGCGCGCCGCCGGTCTGTCGCCCGAATGGGTCGATGCCTTCGACGTGCCCCAGCAGGTGCCGGAGGAGACGCTGGGGCGCATCCTTATTGCGTTGGGTCACCCCTGCGGGAGTGCCGCCGAGATCGCTGCCGCGCTGGATGCGATCGCTGCGCCGCGCAAACTGCCGCGCCTCATCACCTGTGACGCCGGGGGCGAGGTCATACTACCCGGCGTCCCCCCTGCCATGGAGGCCGCGATCGAGGATGGCGGCGCCCAGCGCGTCAGCTTGCGCCCTCACCGCGAGGGCGCCGCCTTCACGGCGCCGGAGACGGCGGGCTATTACCCGCTGCACATCGGCGCCGAGAGCGTGCGTCTGGCCGTCGCCCCGTCCCGCGCGCCCTCGGTGGAGGAGCTGACGGGGTCGTCGCGGGCATTCGGCGCCATCGCCCAGGTCTATGGCCTGCAACGGGCAGGCGACGGCGGCATCGGCGATCTCGGTGCGGTGGCGGACCTCGCCGAGCGGCTGGCGGCAAGCGGCGCGCACGCCCTGGCCCTGAGCCCGCTCCACGCTTTGTTCGCCGCCGCGCCCGAACGCTACGGCCCCTATGCGCCGTCGAGCCGCCTCGCCCTCAACCCATTTCTCGCCGATCCCGCCGCAGTGTTTTCAGCCGAGGACGTGGCCGCCGCCAGCTCCCCCGAGGCGGCGGCGCTGGAGGCCCTGCCCCTCATCGACTGGCCGCGGGCAGGCCTGCTGAAGCTTGCGGTGCTGCGCGGCCTCTTCGCGCGGCTGGAGAGCCGGCCGGGCCCCGCTGCCGCCTTCGCGGCCTTCGCCGCACAGGGCGATGCCGATCTCGGCCGGCATGCCCTGTTCGAGGCACTCCATGCCCATGCCCTCGAAGCCGGCCTCGGCGGCGACTGGCGCCGCTGGCCGCAGGGCCTGCGCAGCCCGGATAGCGCAGATGTTCGCGCGTTCGCGCAGGAGCATGGGGACGACGTGCGCTTCCACCTCTTCCTGCAGTGGCTCGCCGCCGAGAGCCTCGCCTCGGCCCAGGCGCGGGCCGAGGCGGCGGGAATGGGCATCGGGCTCATCACCGATCTTGCGGTCGGCCTCGATCCGTCCGGCAGCGAGGCCTGGAGCCGGCCCGGCGACCTGCTCGCCGGGCTCACCGTGGGCGCGCCGCCGGACCTGCTGGCCCGCGACGGCCAGAACTGGGGGCTGACCGCCTCGTCGCCCACCGCACTTTCGGCCACCGGCTTCGCTCCTTTCATCGCCACGCTGCGGGCTGCCCTCCGCCATGCGGGCGGGGTACGGATCGACCATGTGCTGGGCCTTCGGCGCCTGTGGCTTGTCCCGGACGGGCGGCCGGCATCGGACGGCGCCTATCTCGCCTATCCGTTCGAGGACCTGCTGCGTCTCCTCGCGCTGGAAGCGCATCTGCACGGAGCGATCGCCATCGGCGAAGACCTCGGCACCGTGCCGGAAGGCCTGCGGGAAGCGATGGAGACGCGGGGCGTCCTGGGCATGCGGGTGCTACCCTTCGAACGCACCCGCGAGGGCGCTTTCCACCCGCCGGGCGCGTGGACGCCCGCAGCGGTGGCGATGACCTCGACCCACGATTTGCCCACCGCCGCCGGCTGGTGGCGGGGCAACGACCTCGCCTGGCGCGCCCGCATCACGCAGACGTCCGTCCCGGCCAAGGCCGAAGCCCAGCGGGCGGCGGAGCGGGCCGCATTCAATTCCGCCGCTCTGGCCTGCGGCGTGCCACCTTCGGCGGAGGACGCGCTGGGCCCGGACGACGCCGCCGACGCGGCGATCGCCTTCGTCGCAGCGACATCGAGCGCGCTCGCCCTGATCCCGCTGGAGGACCTCCTGGCCCAGGAGGAAGCGCCCAACCTGCCCGGCACCTGGAACGAGCATCCCAACTGGCGCCGTCGCACCGATGCGCCGCTCTCCGACCTGATGTCCCGCCCCCGTGTCGTCGCCCGCCTCGCCTGCCTCAACCGGAGCCGCGCGCCATGACCTTCGCCCCGTCAGCGCCCCGCGCCACCTACCGCCTCCAGCTTCACGCGGGCTTCACCTTCGATGATGCCGCCGCGATCGTCCCCTATCTCGCCGACCTCGGTGTCAGCCATCTCTACGCCTCCCCCATCCTGACGGCGCGGCGGGGCTCCACCCATGGCTACGACGTGGTGGATCCCGAGCATGTCAATCCGGAGCTGGGCGGCGAGGACCGGCTGGGCCGGCTGGTGGAGAAGTTGCGGGCGCACGGCCTCGGAATGGTGGTGGACATCGTGCCCAACCACATGGGCGTCGGTGGCGACGAAAACCGCTGGTGGCTCGATGTGCTGCGCCGGGGCCCGGCGAGCCCGTTCGCCGCAACGTTCGACATCGACTGGGACGCGGGCGGCGGCAAGCTGCTGGCGCCCTTCCTCGGCGGACCTTACGCCGAGATCCTCGCCGGCGGCGACCTCAAGCTGGTGCGGGAGGATGAGGCCGGCTGGGCCGTGCGCTACTTCCACCACCTTTTCCCGCTCCGCCCCCAGGATTCCGATGCCCTCGATGCGGACCCCGCGTCCGCTCCGGCCACACCGACGGCGCTGCATGCGCTGCTGGAACGCCAGCACTATCGCCTCGCCTTCTGGCGGACGGCGCCCGACGCCATCAACTGGCGCCGCTTCTTCGACGTCACCGAGCTCGCCGCCCTGCGCGCCGACGCCCCGGGCGTGTTCGAGCGCACCCACGCCAAGGTGCTGGAGCTCTACGCCCGGGGCCTCGTGGACGGCCTCAGGGTGGACCATGTGGACGGCCTCGCCGACCCCGGTGCCTACTGCCGCCGCCTGCGCGCCGAGCTCGATGCGCGCCGCGAGCTGAGGCCGGCGGGTCTCGGGGGGCGCGCGTGGCTGGTGGTCGAGAAGATCCTTGCCTCGGGCGAACCGCTGGAGAGCACCTGGGCGGTGGACGGCACCACCGGCTACGATTTCATGGAGGCCACGAGCCGCCTGCTGCATGACGCCGCCGGGCGCGCCCGCCTCGCCGACGATTGGGCGGCGCGCACCGGCCGCCCGGCGGATTTCGCGGCCGAGGAGCATGCCGCCCGTAAGGAGACGCTGGCGCGCGCCTTCACCGCCCCGCTGGAAGCGCTCACCGACAACCTCACCGCCCTCGCCTCCCGCAGCCTTGCCGACCGCGACCGGCCACGCGCGGCGCTGCGGCGTTGCCTGGTGGAGATCCTCGCCCACATGCCGCGCTACCGAACCTATGCGGCGGGCGCCGATGCGCCGGGGGCGGAGGCGCTCGATGCGGCGATCACGGCGGCGCGGCGCTCCGGCCTGCCGGGGGACGCGCCCCATCTCGAGCGCATCGCCGACTGGCTGGGCCGGCCGCCTGCCGATGCGCCGGACGCCGCGCTGCGGCGGCGGGCCATCGTGCAGTTCGAGCAATTGTCCTCGCCGGTCGCCGCGAAGTCGGTGGAAGATACGGCCTTCTACCGCTTCGGGCCGCTGCTCTCGCGCAATGACGTGGGCTTCGATGCCGCCATCGGTGGCGGCACGGTGGCGGAATGGCATGCGGGCTGCACGGCGCGGGCGAGGAACTGGCCCGCCGCCATGCTCGCCAGCGCCACCCACGACCACAAGCGCGGCGAGGACGTACGGGCCCGCCTGTGTGTCCTCTCCGAATGCCCGGAGCTGTGGCTGCGCCATCTCGACGGCTGGCTGGCCGGCCTCGACCCCATAGCAAGCGAGGTCTCGCCCGCCGACCGCATCATGCTGCTCCAGACCCTGGTGGGTGCCTGGCCACCCGAGGGCAGCGACCTTGCCGCTTTCCGCGAGCGCGTCGCCGACTGGCAGACGAAGGCGCTGCGCGAGGCAAAGCTCGCCTCTTCCTGGGATGCGCCGAACGAGGCCTACGAAGCCGCCGCCCACGCCCTGACCGACGCCATCCTGCTGGCGCCGGAAGGCGAGGGGCTGAGGCGGCAGATCGCCGCCTTCGTCGCCACGATCGAGCCCGCGGCGGAAGAGAAAGGTCTGGTGCAGACCGTGCTGAAGCTGACGGCGCCCGGCGTTCCGGACATCTACCAGGGCACGGAATACCGCGACTTCTCGCTGGTCGACCCGGACAATCGCCGCCCGGTGGACTTCGCTGCCCGCGCCGGCACGCTGGCGTCGGCCCCCCTCGACGCGGATGGCCGCAAGCAGTGCCTCATCCATGCGCTCCTGTCGCATCGTGCAGAGGCGCCGGACCTGTATGCCTCCGGCACTTACGCGCCCCTCGATCTGATCGGGGCCGAGGGCGAGACGGTGATCGCTTATATGCGCGCCACCCCGAGCCGTGCCCTGGCGGTCGCCGCCCGGCGCCTCACCTTCGACGCCCGCGGCACGCAGGCTGCTGGATGGGGCGGCGCTCGGCTCGACCTGCCACCCGGCTTCACCTGGCGCGCCCTGCTCTGCGACGGCGCCGGCGTGCCGGCGCATCCGGCGGTGGGCGAGCATGCGGGCGACTGGCCGCTGATGCTGCTGGCTGGCACGCGGATCAAGCCCGGCTCCGTCGATTGAACCGGCGGGCGCGAGCGTCATCGCCAGCCGCTCGCCGCAACTCCCCGACGGAGAGCCAGCGCGCCAAGCTGACGCTTTATTCCCGGGGACCGCCACTGCCCCTTCGCGGGTGCACCGCCCAAAACCCAGCCAAGCTGCACCCTCGCCGGAACGCGCGTGGGGATTGAAGCGCGGCATTGGGGCGCGGGCGGCAACTTCGCGTATCGACGGCACAGGAGCCGCCAGCTATTGTCCAGTCGCTCTGCGGGAATAGCTGTCCGCCGCCGTCCACGGCCGCCCGAGACGGCCGCGCCGGCTGGAGTGGCGGGGGCCGAGGCCCTGGCCTGAGCGGACGAGACAAGGAGCCGACGCGATGGATCTCGATCCTGTCACCCTCGCCCGCATCCAGTTCGCCTTCACAGTCTCATTCCACGTCATCTTTCCGGCCTTCACCATCGGCCTGTCCGCCTTCATCGCGACCCTGGAGCTGATCTGGCTGAAAACCGGGCGCGAGGTGTTTCACCGCCTCGCCCGCTTCTGGACCAAGATCTTCGCCGTCTCGTTCGCAATGGGCGTCGTGTCGGGGATCGTGCTGTCCTACCAGTTCGGCACCAACTGGAGCCGCTATGCCGAGTTCGTCGGCTCGGTGGTGGCGCCGCTCATCGGCTTCGAGGTGCTCACCGCCTTTTTCCTGGAGGCCACCTTCCTCGGCATCATGCTGTTCGGCTGGAGCCGCGTGCCGCCGTGGCTGCACGTCCTGTCGTGCTGCGTGGTGGCGTTCGGCACCTTCATGTCGGCCTTCTGGATTCTCGCCGCCAACAGCTGGATGCAGACCCCCGCCGGCTTCGAGCTGCGCGACGGCGTCGCCTATCCCCTCGACTGGCTGCAGATCATCTTCAACCCCAGCTTCCACTGGCGCCTGCCGCACATGCTGCTCGCCGCCTATCTCACCACGTCCCTCGTGGTGCTCTCCGTCGGCGCGCGCTACCTGCTCGCGGGCAAGTTCCAGGATGAATCCAAGGTCATGATGGTGATGGGCATCGGCATGCTCGCCATCGTCGGGCCGATCCAGGCCTTCGTCGGCGACAGCCACGGCCTTAACACCGCTCACTTCCAGCCGGCGAAGATCGCCGCGGTTGAGGCGCACTGGGACAGCTCCAAGCCCGCCCCGCTGGTGCTGTTCGCCTGGCCCGACGCGGCGAAGGAGGAGAACCTGTTCGAGATCTCCATCCCGCGCGGCGCCTCGCTCATGATCACCCACAGCCTCGACGGCCTGTTTCCCGGCCTGAAGGACTTCGCGCCGCAGGACCGCCCGCCGGTGATCGGACCGTTCTTCGGCTTCCGCGCCATGGTCGGGGTGGGCGTGGTGATGATTCTGCTCGGCTGGATCGGGGCGTGGCTGCTCTTCAAGGGGCGCGCCACCACCACGCGCTGGTACCTTGTCGTCACCTCGTGGTCGTGGCCGCTGGGCTTCATCGCCATCCTCGCCGGATGGATCGTCACCGAGCAGGGCCGCCAGCCCTGGGTGGTGGAGGGCCTGCTGCGGACCGAGGACGCCATGTCGCCCCTCGCCGGCTGGACGGTCGGGCTGACCCTGGTGCTGTTCCTCGTGGTCTACGCCATCATCTTCGCCACCGGCATCTATTTCATGAACCGGCTGATCGTGCGGGGACCGGAAGGCCCGCTGATCCAGCCGCCGTCGAAGGAGCGCCCCTCACGCCCGCTCGCCGCCGCCCATGGCGAAGGCCAGATGACTCCCGGTACCTGACCCCGACGCGAAGGAGGACACGACCATGGAATGGTATCTCCCCGTCATCTGGGGCTTCATCATCGGCGTCGCGGTCATCATGTATGTGGTGCTGGACGGCTTCGACCTCGGCATCGGCATCCTTTTCCCCTTCGCCAAGGAGGAGAAGGAGCGCGACACCATGATGAACACGGTGGCGCCGTTCTGGGACGGCAACGAGACGTGGCTCATTCTGGGCGGCGGCGGCCTGTGGGTCGCCTTCCCCAAGGCCTATGCGGTCGTGATGCCGGCGCTCTACCTGCCGGTCATCGTCATGCTGCTGGCACTGGTGTTCCGCGGCGTCGCCTTCGAGTTCCGCTGGGTGGCCCTGTCGAGCCAGCGCTGGTGGAATTTCGCCTTCACCGCCGGCTCGATTGTGGCGGCCTTCTGCCAGGGCGTCATTCTCGGCGGCCTCGTGCAGGGCATCACGGTGAAGGACGGCGCCTTCGCCGGTGGTCCCCTCGACTGGGCGACGCCCTTCGCATTCCTGTGCGGCGCCGGCGTGGTGGCGGGCTACGCGCTCCTCGGCACCACCTGGCTGCTCATCAAGACCGAAGGCACGGTGGCCGATCGGGCGCGCCGCCACGCCCTGCCCCTGCTCTTCGCGGTGCTGGTGTTCATGGCGCTGGTGAGCGTGTGGACGCCGCTCGCCATCGAGCGCATCGGCGCCCGCTGGTTCTCCCTGCCCAATTTCTTCTTCCTGATGCCGGTGCCGATCATCACCGCGGGTGTCGCCTTCGCCGTCTGGCACTGGCTGCGGACGGGGCGGGAGATGCTGCCCTTCTTCGGCACGGTGGGGCTGTTCCTGCTCGGCTTCATCGGCCTCGCCATCTCCACCTTCCCCTACCTCGTCCCGCCCAGCCTCACAGTGTGGCAGACGGCAGCGGCGCCACCGAGCCAGATCCTGATGCTCTTCGGCGTGATCTTCCTGCTGCCGGTGGTGCTGGGCTACATCGTGTTCGTCTACTGGATCTTCCGCGGGAAGGTGCGCGAGGGCGAAGGCTACCACTGACCCTTGGGGCGGCGGACCGACCCAAGGTCCGGCAAGGCCGGCCGCCTATTCCGCCGCTTCGATCTCGGGGACCATGCCGAACAAGGCGAGCTGCTGCTCGCGCACCGGCGCGAACGACCGGCGATGGTGCAAGCAGGGGCCGTGGGTGCGCAGGGCCGCGCCGTGCTCCGGCGTGCCATAGCCCATGTGGCGCTCGAAGCCATAGGCCGGAAAGGCCGCGCCGACGCCGGCCATGAGGCGGTCGCGGACCACCTTGGCGACGATGGACGCCGCGGCGATGGAGGCAACCAGCGCGTCGCCCCCCACCACCGCCTCCACCCGACACGGCACCTGCGGCGGATCGTTGCCGTCCACCAGCAGGAAAGCCGGCCGGCAGGGCAGCGCCTTCACCGCCTGGGCGAGCGCCCAGAGGGTCGCCTGACGGATGTTGTCACGGTCGATGCGGGTGGGCGGGGCCATGGTGACCGCCACCTCGGCGGTGGCGCAGATCTCGAGATAAAGCGCCTCGCGCCGCGCCCGCGTCAGCTTCTTGGAATCGTCGAGGCCCTGGGGCACGCGCTCGGGATCGAGCACCACCGCCGCTGCCACGACGGGACCGGCCAGCGGCCCCCGCCCCACCTCATCGGCGCCCGCCACCGGCAGATGGCCCGCCGCGAGCAGGTCCCGCTCGCGGGAAAAATCGAGGCCGATCCAGGCCGGCGCGACCGGGGCCGCGATGCGCGGCGGCCGTCCGCGCGGGCGGCGAAGGGCCGTGTCAGCTTCGCTTTTGGGACGCGTCGGCATGCTCCATCCGCCCGGCTCGGCCGGCCCGATTCGCCGGTCCTCTCCTAGATACCATGGAACCGGAGGCGAAGCTGGGCATTGCCCCTGTCACGGTGTAGCACCATGTTCAGCCCCGCTCCTGGAGCCCCGCGCCCAGGCATGCGGTGACGGACGCGGCGAAGACGAAGCAATTCGGGAGAATGCCATGCGTTGGGAGGATTTCCGGTCCAGCGACAATGTGGAAGACCGGCGCGGCGCGGGCGGCGGTTTCCAGATGCCGGGAGGGCGCGGTGGCCTCGGCATCGGCACCATCATCATTGTCGGAATCATCGGCTGGGCGCTCGGCATCAACCCCGCGATCCTCATCGGCGGGCTCGACGCCATCACCGGCGGCGGCGGTGGCCCATCCTACCAGCAGAGCGCCCCTCAGCAGCAACAGCAGACCCGCTCGGCCCCGCCCTCCGACGAGCTCGGCCGCTTCGCCTCCGCGGTGCTGGCCCAGACCGAGGACGTGTGGACCGAGCTGTTCCGCGCCGACGGCAAGACCTATCAGGAACCCAAGCTGGTGCTGTTCTCCGGCGCCACCCGCTCGGCCTGCGGCGGCGCCCAGTCGGCCATGGGGCCGTTCTATTGCCCGCTGGATCAGAAGGTCTATCTCGACCTCACCTTCTTCCAGGAGATGAAGAACCGCTTCCGGGCGCCCGGCGACTTCGCCGCCGCCTACGTGATCTCCCACGAGGTGGGGCACCATGTGGAAAACCTCATCGGCATCCTGCCCAAGGTGCAGCAGGCGCAGGCGCGCGCCGGCTCGCGCGCCGAGGCCAACGATCTGTCGGTGCGCGTGGAGCTGATGGCCGACTGCCTCGCGGGCGTGTGGGCCTACCACGCCAATGCGCGCTTCCGCATCCTGGAGCCGGGCGACGTGGAGGAGGCGCTGGGCGCCGCCACCGCCATCGGCGACGACACGCTCCAGAAGCGCTCGCAGGGCTATGCTGTGCCGGACAGCTTCACCCACGGCACGTCCCAGCAGCGCGTGAGCTGGTTCACGCGCGGCCTGAAATCGGGCTCCATGCAGCAGTGCAATACCTTCCAGTGACGGCAGGCGGCGATCGTTGCCTTTGACCCCTCCGGTGGATACGGGCCGGCTTGCATTTGCCGGTGAATGCCCGCACCACTTGTAAAAGCCTTGCGGATGCGGGTACCCCCCGCCAACCGCAAGGCCGGCGCAGGCCCCGGCAGGGGGCGCGCCAGTGGGGAAACGCCATGGACGCAGCGCCAACTGCAGCGGTCCGGGACGTCTGGCCGTCCGACGATGTGGACGCCAACCAGCCGCCGCCTTATGCGGACGTGAACCTGGCAGCCGGCGACGCCGCGCTCGCGGCCTGCGCGACGCGCGCCGGTATCGGCCGCGAGATCGCGGAATTCGCGAGCCATTGGGGCGGCAGCGACCAGCTCGCCCTCGGCCGCCTCGCCAACGCTCATCCGCCGGAGCTGCATGCCCTCGACCCAAGTGGCCGACGCTGCGACATGGTGGAATTTCACCCCGCCTATCACGCGCTGATGGCCCAGAGCATGGCCGCAGGCCTGCACTGCTCCACCTGGGAGGCGCGCGGGGACGGCCATGCGGCGCGGGCGGCGCGCCTCTATCTCGTCAGCCAAGTGGAGGCCGGCCACGTCTGCCCCCTCACCATGACCCATGCCGCTCCGGCGTGCCTTGCGGCGGCGCCGGATCTGCTGCGCGATTTCCTTCCGCGCATCCGGTCGCGCAATTACGACGGCCGGTTTCTGCCCTTCTGGGAAAAGGCGGGCATCACCCTCGGCATGGGCATGACCGAGCGGCCCGGGGGCACCGATGTGCGGACCAACACATCAAAGGCCGTGCCGGTGGGCGGCGAGGAATATGAGATCACTGGGCAGAAATGGTTCTTCTCGGCCCCCATGAGCGACGCCTTCCTGGTGCTGGCGCAGGCGCCGGGGGGACTCACCGCGTTCCTGTTGCCCCGCTTCCGGCCCGACGGCGCGGTCAACGGCCTCAGGCTGGTCCGGCTCAAGCACAAGCTTGGCAATGCGTCCAACGCCTCCTCCGAGGTCGAGTTCGCTCGCGCCTTCGCCTGGCGGGTCGGCGAGGAGGGGCGCGGTATCCCGACCATCATCGAGATGGTGCAGCTGACGCGGCTCGACTGCGCGTCCTCCTCCGCCGGGCTCATGCGGGCGGGGCTGGCGCGCGCCCTCCACCATGCGGCGCATCGCACCGTCTTCCAGCGCAAGCTGGTGGATCAGCCCGCCATGGCCATGGTGCTGGCCGACCTTGCGCTGGAAGCGGAGGCTGCGGCGGCCCTCGCCTTCCGCCTCGCGACGAGCTTTGACCAGGCGGCCACGTCGCCCGAGGAGGCCGCCCGTGCCCGCGTGCTGACGCCGGTGGTCAAGTTCGCAGTCTGCAAAAGCGCCCCGGCGTTCATCGCCGAGGCCATGGAAGTGCTGGGCGGCAACGGTTATGTGGAGGAGAGCGCCCTGCCGCGGCTCTATCGGGAAGCCCCGGTCAACGCCATCTGGGAAGGCTCCGGCAACGTCATGGCCCTCGATTTGCTGCGGGTGGCGGCGCGCGAGCCCCACGCCGTCGAGACCGTCCTCGCGGCGCTGAAGGCGCAGACCGAGGGTTTGCCCGGCGCCGCCGCGACCGTCGACCACATCCTTGCAGCGCTGCACGCGCCCGAGCGGGAAGCGCTCGCCCGCCGGGCGGCTGACCGCCTGGCGACCCTCGCCGCCGTCGCCGCCCTTGCCGAATCGGCGCCGCTTGAGGTGGCGGAGGCGTTCGCGGCCACCCGCCTTGCCGTCGGGCGCGGCCCGTTCGGCGCCAATGCAGTGGAAAACGTGCGCGATCTGCTTCTTTCGCGGGCGCGGGCCGCCTGAGCTTCGCCCGCGTCCAGCGAGCCGCCGGGCGCTGGCGCCCCTTGCCTCCGCGGGCCGGGCATGCGAAGCACGCCCAACGCACGGTACCGCCGGGAGAACCTCTCGCGCGGGCTGTTCGGCGTCGGCCATTGAAACCTCTTGCAGCCTTCGCTATAGGGGCCGACAACTCATTCCGAAGGGGCCATGCGGCCAACCCTCGGCCATGGCGGCGCCCTGCATGATGCAAGAACGCATGATGCGCATGGCGGCGGCGGCCGGACCGGCCGAGTACGAGAGAGGCGTCAGTCCATGTCTTCGACGTTCGACACGGTGGCCAACATCATCGCGGAAACCTGCGACATTCCGCGGGACACCATCACGCCGGACAGCCACGCCATCGACGACCTCGGCATCGACAGCCTCGACTTCCTGGACATCGCCTTCGCCATCGACAAGGCGTTCGGCATCAAGCTGCCGCTCGAGCAGTGGACGCAGGAAGTGAACGACGGCAAGGCCACCACAGAGCAGTATTTCGTGCTCAAGAACCTCTGCGCCCGCATCGACGAGTTGGTCGCTGCGAAGGCCGCGTGAGGCCGGACGGGATAGATGCGTCCTGAAGTCTTCAAGATGATCGACCGGGTCGTCACCATCGACCCGTCGCTCCAGAAGATCCACTGCCAGGGGATGGTGCCGCAGGAGAGCTCCATCTTCGAGGGGCACTTCCCCGGCTATCCCATCATGCCCGGCGTGCTGCTCATCGAGGCCATGGCCCAGACCACGGGCTGGCTCGTGCTGGCGCGCAACCGCTTCAACAAGATGCCCTTCCTCGCCACGGTGAAGGAAGCCAAGCTGCGCACCTTCGTGCTGCCGGGCCAGAATCTCGACCTGTTCTCGGAGATCCTGCACGAAGGCTCCGGCTTCGTCGTGGCCAAGACCAGCGCCACGCTCGAAGGCAAGCCCATCTGCAACGCCGAGCTCACCTTCCGCGTGCTTCCCTGGCCCGAGGGCAAGATGAAGCCGGTCGTGATGAAGGTCGCCGAGCACGTCTCCTTCCCCCTTGCGGATTTCGCCGATGCCTGACGCGAACGACGGCCGGCGCCGGATCCAGCGCGACGTCTGGATCACCGGCATCGGCCTCGTCTCTTCCCTCGGGGAAGGACTGGACGCCCACTGGGAGGCCCTGACATCCGGCGCGGCCCCCGTGACCGACACCGCAACCTACGCGCCCTATGTGGTGCATCCGCTGGTGAAGGTGAATTTCGACAGCCAGATCCCCAAGAAGGGCGACCAGCGGCAGATGGAGCCGTGGCAGCGCATCGGCACGTATGCGGCCGGTCTCGCGCTCGACGCAGCCGGGATCGCAAAGAACACCGATATCCTCTCGAACACCGACATGATCGTCGCCGCCGGCGGTGGCGAGCGCGATTTCGAGGTGGATGCCGCCATCCTCAACGACCTCTCGGCCTCCAACGACGCCGGGCGCCTGCTCAACGAGCGGCTCCTGTCCGACCTGCGCCCGACCCTGTCGCTGGCGCAATTGTCGAACCTGTTGGCCGGCAACATTTCCATCGTCCACGGCGTCACCGGCTCGTCGCGCACTTTCATGGGCGAGGAGAGCTCGGGGGTGGATGCCACCCGCGTCGCCTATTCGCGCATCGCGGCAGGGCAGAGCGAGATCGCTCTCGTCGGCGGCGCCTACAATGCCGAGCGCGAGGACACGCTGCTTCTCAATGACCTGGACGGCTTCTGCCTGAAGGGCGACTACCGCACCGCCTTCACCGCGTCCGGCATCGCCTCGGGCTCCATGGGCACCTTCCTCGTGCTGGAATCGCCCGAGCATGCCAAGGCGCGCGGCGCGACGCCCATCGCCAAGCTGTCGGGCGTGTGGTCCGAGCGCGCGAAGCGCGCCGTCGCGGGGACCGTCGCCGCCAAGGTGCAGGCGTTGCTCGACGCCGCAGGGACGTCTGCCGGCACCGCCGTCATCTCCGGCGTCACCGGCGCACGCGACGCCACCGAGGCCGAAGCCGGCGTGCTCGCCGCGAGCGGGCTGCCGGTGCGCGCGGTGGCGAACCGCCTCGGCCACGGCTTCGAGGCCCAGTTCATCGCCGGCCTCGCCCTCGCGGCGCTCGCCGTCTCCAAGGGCACGCTCTTCCCGCCGGTCGCCGGCGACCCGCTGGAGAAGGCGGCCGACGGCGTCACCCGCGCCATCGTCACGCAGGTCGGCCACTGGCGCGGCGAAGGCGCCGGCCTGGTGGAGAAGGCCTGAGGGGTCTTCCGTTCTCCGGTCTGGGCCGACGCCACTTGGGGGCCGGGAAGCCCCACATTGTCCTTTGCGCCGGCTTCGGCGTATTTTCCGGCGCGAGTGCCGGGCCGTTCCACAGCACGGACCCGGCGCGCCCTTCGAGCAGCGCCGGGGCGGGCGCGCTTCACCGATAGGAGCCGCGAAGCATGACGCAGGCGCATCTGGACAAGTTCGGCCGCCCCATCGTGGTGGTCACGGGAATCGGCATCGTCACTTCCCTCGGCCAGGGCAAGCAGGACAACTGGCGGCGGCTGACGGCCGGCGAAAGCGGCATCCACACCATCACCCGCTTCCCCATCGAGGGCATGCGCACCACCATCGCCGGCACGGTGGACTTCCTGTTCGACGGCCGGGTGGCCGCGCCCAACCTCTCCGAGAAGCTGGCGACCCTCGCCGCCGAGGAGGCTATCTCGGAATCCGGCATCGGTGCGGACGGCGACTTCCCGGGCCCGCTCTTCGCGGCCGTGCCGCCGGTGGAGCTGGAATGGCCGGAGCGCCAGCAGATCGCCGATGCGGTGGGTCATTACCCCATCGTCTATCACGACCTGCTCGGCGCCGCGGCGTCCGGCAAGTTCCGTCCCTGGCACGAGCGCTTCCTGTTCGGCTCGGTGGCGGATCGGCTCGCCGACAGGTTCGGCACCCGCGGCCAGCCCATCTCGCTGTCCACCGCCTGCGCCTCCGGCGCCACCGCGATCCAGCTCGGCGTCGAGGCCATCCGCCGCGGCGAGACCGAGGTGGCGCTGTCGCTCGGCACCGATGGCTCGGTGCATCCCGAGGCGCTGATCCGCTTCTCTCTGCTGTCGGCGCTCACCACCGCCAACGACAAGCCCGAGGAGGCGGCCCGCCCCTTCGCCAAGAACCGCGATGGCTTCGTCATGGCCGAGGGCGCCGCGGCGCTGGTGCTGGAAAGCTACGCCCATGCGGTGGCCCGCGGCGCCAAGATCCTCGGCGTGCTGGAAGGCTGCGGCGAGATGGCCGACAATTTCCACCGCACCCGATCCAGCCCGGACGGACGCCCCATCGTCGGCTGCATGAAGAATGCGCTGGCCGATGCCGGCGTGACGGCGGATGACGTGGACTACATCAACGCCCATGGCACGTCGACGCCCGAGAACGACCGCATGGAATATGTCGGCCTCAAGGGCGTGTTCAGCGAGGAGAAGCTGGCGGCCACGCCCATTTCCTCCAACAAGTCCATGATCGGCCACACCCTGACCGCGGCCGGCGCCATCGAGGCGGCGGTCTCGCTGCTGACCATCCAGAACGGCCGCATCCCGCCCACCATCAACTACGCCATCCCCGACCCGGCCATTCCGCTGGACGTGGTGCCCAACGTCGCCCGCGATGCGCAGGTGAAGCGGGTGATCTCCAACTCCTTCGGCTTCGGCGGCCAGAACGTGTGCCTCGTGCTGGCGGCGGAGCCGGCGTGAGGCGGCCCGCCGAATGAGCGCTCCCATCCTCGTCACCGGCGGCGGCCGCGGCCTCGGCGCGGCCATCGTGCGGGCGCTGGCCGTGGCCGGCCATCCGGTCGTCTTCACCTACCGCTCGGCGGTGGCGGAGGCCGAGGCGCTGATCGCCGACATCCGTGCCGCCCATCCCGGCGCCACCGTCTCTGCCCGCGCGCTCGATCTGGCCGACCGCGCCGCGGTGGAGGCCTTCGCCGAGGAGCTGGAGGCGGGAGAAACCTTCTACGGCTTCTGCCACAATGCCGGTGCCTCCTACGACACGCTCGCCGCCATGATCGACCAGGACAAGGCGGAAAGCGTGATGCAGGTGAACCACTTCGCCTTCGTCCGCCTCACCCGCGCGCTGGTGCGGCCCATGACGCGGGCGCGCACCGGGCGCATCGTCGCCATCGGCTCTGTGGCGGCGCTGCAGGCGAACCAGGGCAATGCCGCCTATGCCGCCTCCAAGGCGGCGCTGCTCGCCCATGTGCGCGGCCTCGCCATCGAGACCGCGCGGCGGGGCGTGACGGTGAACTACGTCGCCCCCGGCTTCATCGATACCGCCATGCTGGAGAAGTATGCGGACTATCGCGCGAAAATGGAGGCGCAGATCCCCGCCGGCCGCTTCGCCACGCCCGATGACGTGGCACAGGTGGTGGCCTTTCTCTTCTCCCCCGGCGCGGGCTATATGACCGGCGCCGTTCTGCCGGTGGATGGCGGGCTCTCCGCCTCGCTCGCCGCCCACCGCTGATCCAACCTTCCGAGACAAAAGAATGCGTGGCCTCCAGCTCGTTTCCGACCGCAAGCTCGAACTCGTCGATCTCCCCGAGGCGGAAGCCCCCGGCGCCGGCGAGGTGCAGGTCCGGGTGAAGGCGCTGGCGCTCAACCATATCGACGTGTGGGGCTGGCGCGGCATGGCCTTCGCCAAGCGCAAGATGCCCCTGGTTGTGGGCGCCGAGGCGGCGGGCGAGATCGTTGCGCTGGGCGCCGACGTGCGCGGGCTCAAGGTCGGCCAGACGGTCGCCATGTACGGCGCCATGACCTGCGGTCACTGCCGCAACTGCCTGAAGGGCCGTGACAATCTGTGCGAGAGCGTGGGCGGCGTGCTCGGCTTCCACATCGACGGCTTCGCCCGCGACGTGCTGAACATGCCCGAGCGCCTCGTCATCCCCGCCCCCGAGGGCGTGTCGTTCGAGGACGCGGCCTGCGCCGGCATCACCTTCTCCACCGTCGAACACATGCTGTTCGACAATGCGGAGCTTGCCGAGGGCGAGACCGTGCTGGTCCACGCCGGCGGCTCGGGCATCGGCTCCGCCGCCATACGCCTCGCCAAGGACGTGGGCGCGACCGTCATCACCACCGTGGGCGACGACGAGAAGCTGGAGAAGGCCAAGGCGCTGGGCGCCGACCACGTCATCAACTACCGCAAGGACCGGTTCGAGCACGAGGTGCGCAAGATCACCAAGAAGGTGGGCGTGGACGTGGTGTTCGAGCATGTGGGCGCCGACACCTGGAATGCCTCGCTGCTCTCCATGAAGCCCGGGGCGCGGCTCGTCACCTGCGGCTCCACCTCCGGCGTGAGCGTGCAGATGAACCTGATGCAGCTGTTCCAGCGTCAGTACAAGATCTTCGGCTCGTTCGGCGCCACCATCCGCAACGTCTCCGACGGATTGCAGAAGATGGGCCGCGGCATCAAGCCGGTGATCGACACCGTGGTGCCGCTGGAAAACTTCAACGAGGGCCTGGAGCGGCTGGAAAGCCGCAAGGTGTTCGGCAAGATCGTGGTGAAGTTCTGAAGGCGGGGCAGCGCACCGAACCGTGGCCCGGCTCCCCCCTCCCGTCCGCAAGGCCATCCGCCGGCTGAAGCTCGTGCTGGCGCCCGCCGCCGAGGTGCTGGTGGCGGGCTATGTGCGCTTCTCCGTGTGGTGGCTCAGGCTGTGGCCCCTCTGGCTGTCGGCCGGAGGCATGGCCTTCTGGGCCAAGCTGCTCGGCCCCTTCTTCGCGGTGAGCAAGGTTGCGCGGCGCAACCTCACCGCCGCCTTCCCCGACAAGAGCAAGGCCGAGATCAACGCGCTCGTGCGCGGCCTGTGGGCCAACATGGGCCGGCTCACCGCGGAGTTCGCCCAGCAGGACCGTCTGTGGGACTATGACCCCGCCCACCCCGGCGCGGGCCGCGTGGAGGTGAAGGGCGCCGAGATCCTCGAACGCCTGCGCGACGATGGCCGCCCGGCCCTGTTCTTCACCGCCCACACCGGCAATTGGGAGATGTGCGCCATCGCCGGCGCAAAATTCGACGTGCCGGGCGGAGTGCTCTATCGCGCGCCCAACAACAAGCGCGCCGCAGCGCTCATCGAGGAGATGCGCTCCGGCACCATGCCCGGCCTGATCCGCGCCGGCCGCGACGCCGGCCGCCAGATGGCGCGCATGCTCGCCGAGGGCCAGCACCTTGGCATGCTCATCGACCAATATTGGACCGGCGGGCCGCAGGTGATGTTCTTCGGCCGCCCCTGCGCCACCAACCCGACGTTGGCCCGCCTCGCCCGCCAGTTCGACTGCCCGGTCCACGGCATGCGCGTCATCCGCCTGCCCGGCGCCCGCTTCCGGGTGGAGATCACCGAGGAGGTGCCCCTCCCCCGCGATGCCGAGGGCAGGATCGAGGTGACGGGGGCCATGCAGGCCGTCACCTCGGTGATCGAGGGCTGGGTGCGCGAATATCCCGACCAATGGCTCTGGCTGCACCGCCGCTGGCGGTGAACGCGGCGGCGTGGCCCCTTGCCCCCACCGCGGCGATCCTATAAAGCCCGCGCTTTCCTTTTGCGAAGGTCTTGAGGGATGAGCGCGGCCGACGTCGCCGTCATCATGGGCAGCCAGTCCGATTGGGAGACCATGCGCCACGCAGCGGAGACGCTGGAGGCGCTGATGATCCCGTGCGAGGCGCGCATCGTCTCCGCCCACCGGACGCCCGACCGGATGTACGACTTCGCCCGCGGCGCGAAGGCCGAGGGCTTCAAGGTCATCATCGCCGGCGCCGGCGGCGCGGCGCACCTGCCGGGCATGGTGGCGGCGCTGACGCCGCTCCCGGTGTTCGGCGTGCCGGTGCAGTCCAAGGCGCTCTCCGGCCTCGACAGCCTGTATTCCATCGTGCAGATGCCCGCCGGCGTGCCGGTGGGGACGCTGGCCATCGGCGCCGCCGGCGCGACGAATGCGGCGCTTCTCGCCGCCGCCGTGCTCGCCCTTTCCGATCCCGCGCTGGCGGAACGGCTGGACGCCTGGCGGGCCGCCCGCACCGCCCAGGTTGCGGATCGCCCGTCCTGACCATGCTCGCGCCCGGCAGCGTCATCGGCATCCTCGGCGGCGGTCAGCTCGGGCGCATGATCGCGCTCGCCGCGGCGGAGCTTGGGCTGAAGACCCACGTGCTGTGCCCCGACCCGGACAGCCCCGCCTTCCAGGTGAGCACGCAGCACATCTGCGCCGCCTATGACGATTTCGCCGCGCTGGATCGCTTTGCAGCGGGCGTGGACGTGGTGACGTACGAATTCGAGAACGTGCCGCTGGCCACCGCCGAATTCCTTGCCGCCCGCGTGCCGCTGCGGCCCGGCGCCAAGGCACTCGCCATCACCCAGGACCGGCTCGCCGAGAAGACGTTCGTGCGCGACCTCGGGATCGAGACCGCGCCGTTCGCTGCAGTGGACGATCTTCCGGGCCTCGAGGCCGCGGTGGCGGAGATCGGCCTTCCGGCCGTGCTGAAGACGCGGCGCTTCGGCTATGACGGCAAGGGTCAGGTGACCATCCGTCCCGGCGACGACCTCACCGCCGCCTGGCACGCCTTGGGCCGCCAGAGCGCCATCCTGGAAGGCTTCGTCTCCTTTTCCCGGGAAGTGTCGGTCGTGGCGGCCCGGCGGGCGGATGGCGCCTTCTCTGCCTTCGACGTGACCGAGAACGTCCACCGCGAACACATCCTGCACACCTCCACCGTGCCGGCGGCGCTCACCGTCGAGGCCGCGCGGCAGGCCCGCTCCATCGCCCTCGCCATCGGCAGCGCGCTCGACTACGAGGGCGTGTTCGCGGTGGAGCTCTTCGTCACCGGCTGCGCCTCGTCGGAGCGGGTGATCGTCAATGAGATCGCCCCGCGCGTGCACAATTCCGGCCACTGGACGCAGGACGGGGCCGTCACCTCCCAGTTCGAGCAGCATGTGCGCGCCATCGCCGGCTGGCCGCTCGGCGAGGTCGCCCGCCTCGGCCGCGCGGAGATGACCAACCTGATCGGCGCCGACGTCCACGAGTGGCACGCCTTGCTCGCCGAGCCCGGTGCCCGGCTGCATCTCTACGGCAAGGAAGAGGCCCGTGCCGGCCGCAAGATGGGCCATGTGGTGCGGGTGCGCCGGGATGTCACCGCCTGCGCCAACCTGCCGGAAAATGACGGCTGCTGAAGGTCCTGAGCCGGCTCTGACGCAACGGACTGAGGCGAATCGCCATGGTGACGGCCGGGCCGGGATGACGCATGACTTCAGCCCTCCGGGGGCGGTTTCGACATACCACATGGTTTCGGGGGATGCCGGTGGCGCAGACATCTCAGACCGATCATCTCGATGATCGGATCAAGGACCGTTTTTCCGAATGGCTGCGTGACCTCGCGCGCCATATGGCCCGCTCCGGGCGCTATTGCAGCTGGCGGCTGATCCAGATCGAGCTGCGCTTCATGCAAGGCATCCGGGAGGCGGCGAGCTGCTTCTCCGATGCCGCCATCCGCAGCGAACTCGACGCCTTGTGCCGCGAGGCGCAGAAGCGGGCCGGCGCAGCCCTGGTCCTGCCCGCGATCGCCGAGTCGGCGCGCGCCCCGCTCCAGGCCGGCCGCTGAGCCTGCACGCCGAACGGCCGGCTCGGACGGTCGCCGGAAAGTGAGCCGGCACAAGGCGCCACCAGCGTTTGTGGCGGCTTCTCGCGTGTGGACAAGCATACTTTGTTCTGGTAAGAGAGCGCTTCTTCCGGACAGCGGAAGGTTAGCGTTCGCGCGGCCTTCATCCGGTCCGGTGTTTCAGACCCAGAAATGGCTCCGGCTCGGCGCAACAGCTCGAAGAGGTAAACACGTGCAAGTTCTCGTCCGCGACAACAATGTCGATCAGGCCCTCAAGGCGCTCAAGAAGAAGATGCAGCGCGAGGGGATCTTCCGCGAGATGAAGCTGCGTGGCCACTACGAGAAGCCGTCCGAGAAGCGCGCCCGCGAGGAGGCCGAGGCCATCCGCCGCGCCCGCAAGCTGGCCCGCAAGCGCGCCCAGCGCGAGGGTCTGATCCCCTCCAAGCCGCGCCCGACCCGCTGAGCCGGGGCGCGCGTCCCGCCGGGGCGCCGCGGTCGTCATCGAGCAGAGCCTGCACCGTCCGCGCGACCCCGGTCGCGCGGATTTTTGCGCTTTGCGCGCCGTCGATGGGCGTCGGCCGACGCCTGCTGACTAAGGCGTTTTAAGGCTGTCACCGTTTCGCGGTTTCCTCCTCGCGGCCCCGGTTCTAGAGTGTATGGACGCCGTGCGCGGACCATTGGGCCGGGCCTGATGGACTGCCTTGGGCGCGCCCTGCCCGCGGGAGAGCGCGCGCCGCGCGGTCGAAGCGGGCGATCGGGACCGGGCGTTCTCTTTCGCGAGGTGGAGCCGTCCGCGGCTCCGGGGAGAGAGGCTGAATGGTCGCGCGCGTTGTCACCGTCGAGCCCTTCGACATCGTCGTCTTCGGCGCCACTGGCGATCTCGCCCGTCGCAAGCTCCTGCCCGCGCTGTTCGAGCGCGATCTCGCCGGCCAGATCCCCGACAACGGCCGCATCATCGGCACCTCCCGCCGGCCGATGCCGAAAGAGGATTTCCGCAGCTTCGCCCGCGACGCCATCGGCGTGTCCGACGGCATCGAGGACGTGGAGTCGGGCCGCCTCGCCCGCTTCCTGGACCGGCTGGACTATGTGTCGGTGGATGCGAGCTCCGACGATGGCTGGGCCGACCTCGCCGAAGTGCTGAAGTCCGGCGAGGATCGGGTCCGGGTGTTCTATCTGGCGGTAGGGCCCGACCTGTTCGATCCCATCTGCGCGCGCATCGGCGCCTTCGGCCTCGTCACCGAGCACACCCGCGTGGTGGTGGAGAAGCCGGTTGGCAAGGACCTCGCCTCGGCCCAGAAGGTGAATGCCGCCGTGGGCCGGGTCTTCCGCGAGGAGGCGGTGTTCCGCATCGACCATTATCTCGGCAAGGAGACGGTGCAGAACCTGATGGCGCTGCGCTTCGCCAACGCCTTGTTCGAGCCGGTGTGGAACAACGCCCATATCGACCACGTGCAGATCACGGTGGCCGAAAGCATCGGCACCGCTGGGCGCGCGGGCTATTACAACACCGCCGGCGCCCTGCGCGACATGGTGCAGAACCATATCCTCCAGCTCCTGTGCCTCGTCGCCATGGAGCCGCCGGTCTCCCTCGACGCGGACGCGGTGCGCGACGAGAAGCTGAAGGTCTTAAAGGCGCTCGAGCCCATCACCGACGCCAATGCCGCGCAGATGACGGTGCGCGGCCAATACCGTGCCGGCGCATCCGCCGGCGGCGCCGTGCCCGGTTATCTGGACGAACTGGGCTCGGGCCAGTCCGACACCGAGACCTTCGTCGCCATCAAGGCGGAGATCGGCAACTGGCGCTGGTCGGGCGTGCCCTTCTATCTGCGCACCGGCAAGCGCCTCGCCTCCCGCGTCTCGGAGATCGTGGTGGCGTTCCGGCCCATCCCCCATTCGGTGTTCGATGGGCAGGCCGGCCCCATCATGCCCAACCGCCTCGTCATCCGCCTTCAGCCCGACGAGGGCGTGAAGCTGTGGCTGATGATCAAGGATCCCGGCCCGGGCGGCATGCGCCTCCAGCACGTGCCGCTCGACATGAGCTTCGCCTCGGTGTTCGGCGTGCGGAACCCGGATGCCTATGAACGGCTTATCATGGACGTGGTGCGGGGCAACCAGACCCTCTTCATGCGGCGCGACGAAGTGGAGGCCGCCTGGCGGTGGATCGACCCGATCCTCGACGCCTGGCGCGCGTCCCGCGAGCCGCCGAAGCCCTACACCGCCGGCACCTGGGGGCCGTCCGCCGCCATCGCCCTCATCGAGCGCGACGGACGCACCTGGACCGACGACGCCTGATCGCTTCAGCCCCTCCGAGAGTCCCGTGCATTCCCCGACCCCTATCGCCCTTTCCGCCTATGACGATGCCCCCGCGCTGGCTCGTGCGCTGGCAGCCCATGTGGCGGAGGCCTTGCGCGGGCGGATCGCCCGCAGCCGCACGGCGAGCCTCGCCGTCTCGGGCGGACGCACGCCCGCCTTGTTCCTCGAGACTTTGTCGGGCGCGCCGATCGACTGGTCGCGCGTCGCGGTGACGCTGGTGGACGAGCGCTGGGTGCCGGAGACGTCAGAGCGCTCGAACGCCGCTCTAGTGCGGCGTCATCTGCTGCGCGGCCATGCGTCGGCTGCGCGCTTTGTGCCACTGTTCACCGGCGAGGCCTCGCCCGAGGCGGGGCTTTCGTCCGCCCAAGCGGCGGTCGCGGGCCTCCCCTCGCCTTTCGCCGCGGTGGTGCTGGGCATGGGCGACGACGGGCACACGGCGTCCTTCTTTCCTGGCGCCGAGGCGCTGGGCGCCGCCCTCGATCCTCATGGCTCCGCCGCCCTCGCGGCGGTGCGAGCGGAGGCGGCGGGCGAACCGCGCATCACCTTCACCCTGCCGCGCCTGGTTGCAGCCGACACGCTGGTGTTGCACATCGAGGGCATGGCGAAGCGCGCCGTGCTGGAGCGCGCCTGTGCCGACGGTCCCGTTGAGGACCTGCCGGTGCGCGCCGTGCTGCGGGCACGGCCCCCGCTCGACGTGGTGTGGTGCCCCTGAGGAGAAATCTGCCGATGAGTGCGAACGCTAGCGCGACCGATGCCGCATTCGCCGCCCTGGACGCGGCCTTCCAGCGCCGCACCGGCCGCATCGCGGACCTGTTCGCCGATCCGACGCGCTTCGAACGCTTCTCTACCTCCTATGGCGACCTGCTGCTCGACTTCTCCAAGACCGCCATATCGGACGAGACGCTGCCGCTGCTGCTCGACCTCGCCCGCGCCGGCGGGGTTGAGGCCATGCGCGAGGCCATGTTCGCCGGCGATCACATCAACTTCACCGAGGACCGCGCGGTGCTGCACACCGCCCTGCGCAACCGCTCGGACGATCTGATCTCGGTGGACGGGATCGATGTGAAGCCGGGCGTGGACGAGACCCTCGCCCGCCTCGGCGCCTTTTCGGCCAAGGTGCGCGACGGGCGCATCGCCGGCGCCCGCGGGGCCATTTTCAAGGACGTGGTCAACATCGGTATCGGCGGATCGGACCTTGGCCCGGCCATGGTGGCGGGCGCGCTCGCGCCCTATCACGACGGGCCGCGCTGCCACTTCGTCTCCAACGTGGACGGCGCTCACATCGACGACACGCTCAAGGGCCTCGATCCGGCCACCACATTGTTCATCGTCGCGTCCAAGACCTTCACCACGGTGGAGACCATGCGCAATGCCGCCACCGCGCGTGCCTTCATCGTCGAGGCGCTCGGCGAAGCTGCGGTGGGCGACCATTTCGCTGCGGTCTCAACCGCGCTCGACAAGGTTGGCGACTTCGGCATCGCGGCCGACCGCATCTTCGGCTTCTGGGATTGGGTGGGCGGGCGCTATTCCGTGTGGTCGGCCATCGGCCTGCCGGTGATGATCGCCATCGGCCCCGAGCGCTTCGGCGAGTTTCTGGCGGGCGCCGCCGCCATGGACGAGCATTTCCGCTCCGCCCCCCTTGACCAGAACATGCCGGTGCTGCTCGGGCTCGTCGGGCTGTGGCACCGCAACGTCTGCGGATATCCGACCCGCGCCATCATTCCCTACGACCAGCACCTCGCCCGGCTGCCGGCCTATCTCCAGCAGCTGGACATGGAGAGCAACGGCAAGAGCGTGACCCGCGACGGGCGTCCTGTGGCCCGCGCCACCGGCCCGGTCGTGTGGGGCGAGCCGGGCACCAATGCCCAGCATGCCTTCTTCCAGCTCCTCCACCAGGGCACCGACATCGTCCCCGTCGAGTTTCTTGTGGCGGCGGAAGGCCACGCGCCGAAGCTCAAGGACCACCAGGCGCTGCTGGTGGCCAACTGCCTCGCCCAGTCCGAAGCGCTCATGCGCGGGCGCACCATGGAAGAGGCGGCGGCCCAGCTGGTCACCAAGGGGTTCGACGCCGAGCAGGTGGCGCTGATCGCGCCCCATCGCGTCTTTCCCGGCGACCGGCCTTCGGTGACCATCGCCTATGCGCAGCTCGATCCCTTCACCCTCGGGCGCATCATCGCGCTCTATGAGCACCGGGTGTTCGTGGAAGCGGCGGTGTGGGGCATCAACGCCTTCGACCAGTGGGGCGTGGAACTCGGCAAGGAACTCGCCACCCAATTCCTGCCGGCGCTGAACGGCGGTGCCCTGCCCCACGGCGCCTCAGGCTCCACGGCCGGGCTGCTGGCGCATCTCGATGCGGTGACGAAGGCCTGAATCCTTTTGCGGGGCATGCCGGCGCAACGGGTTGTTGCGCCGCAAACGCGATTGCTGCCATGCAGCAATGCAGGGCATCTCTGCGTATTATGTATACCACAGGGGTCGGCGGACCGGCTACAACGGGGGCGTTCCATCGGAATGGCGACGCGAGCTGAAGCGACTCACCCACGCGGCGCCCGGCGGCACGGGACGTGCCGGGAGAGAGAACACATGAACGCCCTCGAACTCACCGCCTTCGGGCTTTTCGGAATCGTCCTCACGCTGGCCGTCAACGGCATGACCGCCCAGAAGCCGTACATGACCGTGGCTGGTGGCCTCGGCATTCCTGTCGAGGACGTGCTGACCCAGACCCCGGACCTGCGCCTCGCGCACGTGCGCCCCATCACCGTGCGCAGCGGTTCGGCGAACGACGCCGCCCCGCAGGGGTTCTGACGCGAAAAAAGAGGGAGGCGGCAAGCCGCGCTCCCTCTAAGTGAGGCCCGGGGTAGGTGGGCCTAGAGCGTTTCATGTTTTGATTGAAGCGTATCCTGCGTTAGCGATGTAGTTTGAGCATTCGGCGGGCTGGATGCGGTGGACGAGGTCTCCGATGTGGCGCCACGTGTCTTCGACGGTGCGCTTCT
>NZ_JBDZDP010000013.1:0-127150 GCF_040044995.1 Xanthobacter pollutisoli | reverse complement strand
GGTCGCCCACCGCCCAGCCGGTGACGCCCTCGCCCAGCTCGACGATCTCGCCGGCCATGTCGAGGCCGATGATGACCGGCAGGGGCACCTTGATGCCGGGCATGCCCTTCACCGTGAACACGTCGTGATAGTTGAACGACGACGCACCGACGCGGATCACCACCTCGCCGGCCTTCGCGGTGGGGACGGGATAATCGTCCACCACCACGAGGTCGCTCACGTCGCCATGCTGCTTCAGCAGCAGGGCCTTCATCGTCTTGGGCATTCCAATTCTCTCTCGTTACGTTTCTGGCTGGCTGGATGCTGAGATCACTTGATCTTCAGGGAAGCGTCGTAGGGCCCGGTCACGAGCGCCGAGTCCGGCAGAGTGCCCTTGACGACGCCAACGCTCTTGAAGACCTCGAACTCGGCCTTCAGGGAGGCGACCGCGGCGGGGTCCATGGAGACGGTGTAGATGCCGTCCCACAGCGCGGCGTAGGCCTTGGCGTCCTCCTCGGAGATGTTGCCGGCGGCCACCAGGGCCTTGGCGACGCCGGCCTTGTCGGCCTTGCCCGCCTCGTAGGCATTGCGCATGGCGGCAACCACCTTGGCGGCGGCGTCCGGGTTGGCGGCGAGCCATTCGTTGCGCATCAGGCCGACACCGAGCACGGCCGGCGCGTCCTTGCCGGTGATCTTCTTCCACTCCTCGCGGAAGGTGCCGAGGGTCTTCAGCTTCACATCCGGCAGAAGGGCGATGGTGACGGTGCGCAGGGCGGCGGCGTCGATATCCTTCTGCACCAAGAACTGGGCGATGCGGGAATCGTTGCCCGGCACCGCCTGGAAGTCGGAGGCCTCGAAGCCGTAGTTCTTGACGAGGATGGCGGTGGTGATGGCGGCGGTGGCGCTGCCGGCCGGCGACATACCGACCTTCTTGCCCTTCAGCTCCTTGAGCGAGGAGATGGGGGAATCCGCCAGAACCACGAAGTCCAGGTCGGCCACTTGGGTGGCGAGCACGATGCTCATGGGCAGGCCGTCGGCGGCCACCGAGAAGGCGCTGCCAGCGCTGGCGCCGATGGCGAAGTCGATGGCGCCCGCGGCCATGGCCTTGGTGGGGGCGTTCACATCGGGAAACTTCACGTATTCGGTCTCGAGGCCCTGTTTCTCCATGAACTTGCCGGCTTCGAGGAACGAGCCGAAGCCGAGGCTGACGCCCGAGCTCCAATAGCCGATGCGGACCTTCGCTGCCTCGGCAGGAAAGGCGGAAATGGCGGCGGCAACCAGGGTGGCCGCAAGTAGACCCATGCGCTTCATCTGAGCTCTCCGAACCTTTGGAAGTTTTCGTTATCGTCTTACGCGTGCCGTACTTCTTTTTAAGCTCAAGCGGACTGACGTTCCCTCCAGGCGAACAGGCGCCTTTCGAGAGGCTTTAGAACGATGGATTCGAGCGCGATCATCAGCGCCACCAGGGTGAGCGTCCACGCGAAGACCTGGTCGGTCTGGACCAGGTCTGCCGCCTGCCGCAGGCGATAGCCGATGCCGCTCGATGCCCCGAGCGTCTCTGCGACGATGCTGACGCGGGCGCCGAAGCCGAAGGCGAGGCGCGCGCCTGCGAAGAACAGCGGCAGGATGGTGGGGACGTAGATCTTGAACAGCACCATGCTGCGCGGCATGCGGAAGGTCTTCGCCAGCTCGATGAATTCGGGATTCACCGTGCGCGTCCCCTGCCAGACGTTGGTCAGGATCAGCGGCATGGCGGTCATGAACACCACGAAGATGGTGCTCCAGTTGGACAGGCCGAACCAGATGAGGGCGAAGATCGCCCAGATGGAGGACGAGACCGTGTTGATGACCACCAGCACCGGCTCGAAGAAATCCCCCAGCGTGCGGCTCGCGCCGAGCACGATGCCGAGCACCCCGCCCACCGCCGCGGCGATGAGGAAGCCCACCGAGATGCGATAGAAGGTGATGCCGAAATCGCTCCAGAAGACCGGCGTCGTAACCAAGTTCCTCCAGGCGGAAAAGACGCGCGCGGGGCTCGGCAGGATGAAGGCAGGCGCACCAATGGAGGCGATCTGCCAGATGCCGACGAGCACCACCAAAAGGAGGAGGCGCAGGCCGAACATGCGCAGGCGCCGGTCCTGGGCCGTCTGTTTCCGGGAACGCTGCATGACGTCGGTCCGCCGCTTGAAGAGGCTCACGGGGGAAAGCTCGCGAGGGGAGCTTTTAGGGAGGGATTGAGGGGGCGCCATCGGCCGATCCGCCTGCGGCTTCACAGCGCGAGACGCAGCAGGCGCACCTGCTCCGCGACCTCGGGCGACAGCGGGTTGCGCGGATAGGCCAGGGCGATGTCGCGCTTCTCGCGCACCCGGCCGGGACGCGGATGCAGCACCACGATCTTGTCGGCGAGCACCACCGCCTCTTCCACGTCGTGGGTGACGAAGATCACCGTCATTGCCTTGAGGCCGGTGATCCGCAGCACCTCGTCGTGCATCTGGGAGCGGATGGAGGGATCGAGCTTCGAGAAGGGCTCGTCCATGAGCAGGATGGTGGGATCGGTGACAAGGCTGCGGCCGAGCGCGGCGCGCGAGCGCATGCCGCCGGAGAGCTCATGCGGGAAGGCATCCGCGAACTTTTCGAGCCCCACCAGCTCCAGCACCGCCATGACCCGGTCGCGCCGCTCCGAGCGGGAGACGCCGGCGGCCTCGAGGCCGAGGCCGACGTTCTGGGCGGTGGTGCGCCAGGGGAACAGACGGTCCTCCTGGAACATGTAGGTCATGGACCGCCAGTCCTTGAAGTCCTTCGAGCGCACATCATTGAGGAAGACGGCGCCCTGGTCCGGCGTCACCAGCCCGGCGATGATGTTGAGGAGCGTGCTCTTGCCACAGCCCGAAGCGCCGACCAGGGCAACGATGGAGCGCGAAGGCACGTCAAGGTCGATGTTGCGCAGGACCTCGAGCTGCTCGCCATCCCTGCGCATGAAGCTCTTGCCGACGCTCTCCAGCCGAACGACGCTCACCGCTCACCCCCGATCAGGCCGATGTTCTGGCTCACGGGCACCACGGTGGCGGAATCGCGCAGGCTGGCGATCACCTGCTCCATGGTCATCTCGCGGAAGGTCTCCACATGGCGGCGCGCCACCCGCTCGGCGGCGTCGGCGTCGCCCGCCACGAGATGCTCGATGAGCAGCGTGTGGTCGTTCTCGATGTTGGGGCGCACGCGCTGCACGCCGAAGCCGAGCGCCACGAGGCGGGTCATCTCATCCAGCAGGCCCGAGAGGGTGCGGCACAGGCGCTGGTTGCCGGCGGCTTCGGCAATGGCCATGTGGAAGCTTCGATTGGCCTCCAGGAAGAAGTCGATCTGATTGCCCACGTCGCCCGGCATCTTGCCGCGGCAGGCCTGCTCCAGCCGCAGGAGATGGGCGCGATTGACCCGACCCGCCGCGCCGCGCGCCGCCAGGGGCTCAAGGACTACCCGCAGGGCGAAGACCTCGTCCACGTCCTTCACCGTGATGGGGGTGACGCGATAGCCATGGCGCGGCATGGAGGCGACGAAGCCGTCCTGGATCAGTCGCTGCAGTGCGATCCGGCAGCTGGCCTTTCCAAGGTCGAGGCGCTCCATCAGCTCGGCCTCGGTGAAGCGGGTGCCGGGCATGATGCGGCAGGAGACGATCTCGCGCCGCAGGCTCTCATAGGCTTGATTGCCCTTCAGCGTGGTGCTCGGCACTTCCACTACGCCTCCGGAGCGAGGGAAACCCGTCTCGCGTTCACCTGACACGTTGATCGCTCCTCAGATCTATGGTGAGCAGCCTACCAAGCAGTCTAGGCAGTTCAAGGCGAAAGAGACGGCAGCATGTCTCCCCGGTTTCTTTAAATTTTTCAATTCATTGAAGGCCTGATGCCCGAGCAATGAGCATCAACTGGTGAGATGCTCACCAGTTGACTCGTGCCTGATCGTCGGTCGTGGCCACCCCCACCAGCGGCGCCTTTAGGCCAAGCCATGGCGCGCTCGTCCCACCGGTGCTCGGCCAGTAAATCCTGCGCGCACATGGAGGAGACTCAACACGCGCGCTGCGTGCATCTGCGAAAAGAGAAGCACGGTATTTTACGGGATTCTTTAATCATAGGAGTACCTAAGCACCATTTTCAATTTGATAAAATAACTCTCCGCGACGTAAGCTTTGGCTGAACGCCAAGGAAGCCGCCGCGAATGAATTTCGCAACCAAGCCGTGCACGGTCGTCGTCGTCCGCTGCGGCGAGCTGCGGATCGGCGTGCCTGTCTCGGCCGTGCGCAAGGTCGTCGCCGCGCCGTTGCCGCAGCTTTTGCCCGGCGCCCCGGTCGTCGTTGCGGGCCTGGTCAACCTGCATGGCACGCCCCTGGTGGTTCTGGACCTCGCCCGGCGCGGCGCGGCCGCCCGGGACGGCGTTTGCGAGGAGAGCCGGATCGTCGTGGTCGAGACGGCGGACCAGCGCTGGGGCCTTCTTAGCGAGCGCGTCGAAGGCACGATGTCCGTCGAGGGCTGGACGTGGCAGGACACCGACGCCATCGTCCCCGGCACGGGGTATATTGCGGGCGGCATCGCCGGCGAGCCCGGAGTCCTGGTGCTCCGTGATCCGGCCGTCTGGTTGGCCCGCGGCGAGGCTGGCGACCTGTCCGCCGCCCTCGCGCAGCTCGATGCCGAGGCCGCGGGTGCGCACACCGCCGCCATGTCCTCGCCGATCGGCGGCGAAAGCCCCGTCCCATGAGGCCGCTGCCGCAACTGGCCGCCTTTCGCGCCCTCGCCACCCGCCGCCTCGGCCTGACGCTGCGCTTCGACATGCACCTCCAGAGGGCATTCGAGGGCGCCGCGCATCTCCTTGGGACCACCTCTGTCGATGCCGTTTGCGGCCAGCTTGCCGAACTGCCCTGGACGGCGCCGGCCTGGCAGGCGGTGATCGAGGCGGTGACGATCCGCGAGACCTCCTTCTTTCGCCATACGCACTGGTGGGATTCGCTGACCGCGGCTGCCCTCGCGCCCCTCGTCGCGGCGCGGCGGCGGGACGGCAGCCGCCGGCTGCGGTGCCTCAGCATCGGCTGCGCCTCGGGCGAGGAGCCCTATTCCCTGGCCATGATCCTCGACCGCCTCGTCGGACCCGAGCCCGGCTGGCGGGTGGAGATCATCGGCGTCGACCTGTGCGCCTCCGCGCTCGATGCGGCGCGCGCCGGACGCTTCGACGCGCGGTCGGTGCGCGAGATGCCGGCCGTGGAGCGGGCCCGCTGGCTCCGGCGGGACGGCAACAACTTCTCCGTGGACGAGGAACTGCGCCGCAGGGTGGATTTCCGCCTCTTTAATATCGCCGAGGCGCTGACCACAGGCGCGCCGGGTCCGGGCGCCCCCGCCGACTTTCTGCTGTGCCGGAACGTGCTGATTCACATGGAGGCCTGGCTCCAGCCGCTGCTCGCCTCCCATCTCGTCGGCCTGCTCGCACCCGGGGGCATGCTGGCGGTGGCGCCCGTGGAGGCGACTGCCGCCTGGTTCGCGCCTCTCAAGTTCCAGCCGGCGGGCAACGCCATCCTCTTCAGCCGGGTCGCGCCAGCCGCCCGCTCGCTCTCCGGTGCCACCGCGGCAGTGGATGCTTTGACGGAGGACAGACCCGCGCGGAAGCTTCCGGCCGCGCCGCTGCGCACCGAGGACGCGCTCGAGCGCGCCCGTCACCTCGCTGATCTCGGCCTGTTCGAGGAGGCGCGCAGCCTGTGCGCGGAGGCACTGGCGGCGCAGCCCGAGGCGGGCCTGCTGATGGCGCTGGTGTGCCAGGCGCTGGGTGACGTGCCGGCTGCCGAGCGCGCCGCGAAGCGTGCCCTCGCCGCGGCGCCGTCCTCGGCCACGGCCCAATATGTCCTCGCCATCGTCAAGCTGCGCAAGGGCGACACAGGCCGTGCCCGCAGCGCCCTCGGCGAGGCCGTCCGCCTGCTCGGCACGGGGGACGATCTCGACGCGGCCGCGGCGCCCCTCGGCATCGAGGCGGGCCACATCCGGCAGGCGGCGCGCCGCCTCGGCGCCGCAGGCGAAGAGGGTCGCCATGTCTGAGCCGTCGGACATCTCCGATCCCGGGGATCCGGAGCAAGGCTCCCCGCTCCTGCCAACTGCTGAAGGAATCTCGTCCGGCGGCGATGCCTTCGCTGCGCTGATGGCGCGTCGCGCCGCGGCGCTTGCCGCTCCCGAGCGCAGCATCGAGGCGGCGCCCAGCCGGGACCTCATCGCCTTCGGCTACGGTGGCGAGCGATATGCCGTCGAAGTGACGAGCGCCACCGCAGTTGTGCCGCTGGACCAACTGGTCGCCCTGCCGGGCGTTGATCCCGCCCATCTCGGGCTCGTGGTCCACCGCGGCCTGGCCTATGCGCTCATCGATCCCAACGCCGCCCTCGACCGCCCCGCTCCGCAGCCCTCCCGCCCCGCCCTTGCCGTGCTGCTGCACCATCCCGACAGCGCCATCGGTGTCGCGGCCGACGTGATCCACGGCGTCATCCGGCACGATGCGGCGCGGCTCGATGGCGCGAGCGCAACCGGCATCGTCGCCGCCATTCTTCCCGACGGAACCAGCGTCCTCGTCGCCGACGCACTGGCCCGCGACGCGCGGCTGATCGTCGATCACCGCCTGCGCCCCTCCCCCACCTCATAGAAGGCAAGCATGCCGCAGCATCGTTCGGCCAGAATGAGCATCAGCCGTCTCGTCATCGTCGGCGGCATCCTTGCTGCCCTTCTGCCCGTGGCGCTCCTCGCCCTCGGCTACACGCTGAGGACGCGGGCCCTGTTGCTCAACAGCACCTTGGAACAGAACCAGCTCCTGGCGCGGGAGGCGGCCCATTTCATCGACCGGGTGCTGATCGACCACCGCAATTTCCTGGCCTTCGTCGGCCAGCAGCTGGGCGAAGACGGGCTGAACGCGGAGCGCGTCCTTCCGGCGCTGGCGAAGCTGCGCACGGACTTTCCCCTGTTCGATCGCATTCTCGTCGCCACGCCAGACGGCGCGGTGGTGCTTGCCGATCCGGCGGTGGCCGACAACGGCCAGCGGATCGCCGGGATCAATGTGGCGGACCGCGCCTATTTCCAGACCGTGATGCGCTCGGGCAAGCCCTATCTCGATCCCGACGTACTCATCGGCCGCTCGTCTGGTGCCCCCGTGATGATCATCGCCGCCCCCATCCCAGGCGCCAACGCAGGGACCGCAGGGGTGCTGATCGGCACGCTGGACCTCGAAGGCCTGACCCAGCTCATCGGGCGCCTGCGCGTGGGCGCGTCGGGGCGCGCCGTGGCGGTCTCCCGGGACGGCACGACGGTGAGCCATCCCGACCTGCGGCGCGTGCAACAGCGCTTCAATTTCTCCACGTCGCCCATCTGGCAGCACATCGCCGGCGCAGCCGACGGCCGCATCGAGGATTATCGGGACGAGACCAACGGACGGCGCTTTGCCGCTTTCGCCACCGTGCCCTCGAGCGGGTGGAAGATCTGGCTCAGCCAGGAGCACGCGGAAGTGGATTCCGAATTCCTTGCGCTGCTGGCGGCAAGCAGCTTCTGGCCGCTGGCCGCCATCGCCGCCGGAATCCTGATGATCGCCTTCCTCGCACGCGTCATCGCCCGGCCGATCCGCGGGGTGTACAGCACCGCCGAGCGGATCGCTGCCGGCGAACTCGACCAGCGCGCACCGGAGGAGGGACCGGCCGAAGTGGCAACCCTCGCCGCCGCCATCAATTCCATGGCGGCGGCGCTGAAGTCCCGCATCGAGGCGGAGACGCAGGCGCGCGCAAGCATCGAGAAGACGGTGAACGCCTACGGCAGCTTCGCCGAGCAGGTGGCACGCGGCGACTTCTCCGCCAAGGTCGTGGTGGACAATGCCGGCGACCTGGAGCGCCTTGGCCACGGGCTCAACGCCATGTCGCAAAGCCTCGGCCTGCTGGTGGGAGAGATCAAGGGCGCCACCGCCCAGCTCGGTTCGGCCTCGGCGGAGATCCTCGCCGCCACCACCCAGCAGGCGGCGGCCACCGCCGAGGAGGCTGCGGCGGTCCGCCAGATGGCCGCGTCGGTCCACGAGTTGCGCCAGGCCGGGGAGTCCGTCGCCCGCCGCACCCAGAACGTCCTCGACACCGCGCAGAAAACCGAGACCATCGCGGAAACCGGCCTCCAGTCGGTGGCCGAGACGGTGCGTTCGGCGGAAGAAGGCCGCCAGCGTCTGGCGACCCTCGCCGAGAAGGTCATGGGCTTCAGCGAGCGCACCCAGGAAATCGCCGAGATCAACGCCACGGTGGGGGAGATCGCCGAGAAGTCCAACCTGCTCGCCGTCAACGCCAGCATCGAGGCCGCCAAGGCCGGCGAGGCCGGCCGCGGCTTCGCCGTGGTGGCGAGCGAGGTGAAGGAACTGGCCGAGCAGTCGAAGGCGGCGACCGCGCAGGTCCGGCGCATCATCGCCGACATCCAGCGCTCCGCCCAGTCGGCTGTGATCGCCGCCGAGCAATATGCCAAATCGTCGGACGCTGCCGTCCTGACCTCCCGCCAGTCGGGCACCGCCATATCGAGCCTCGCCGGACGCATCACCGAGGCGGCGCAGGCGGCCCGCCAGAATCTGGCTGCCGCCGAGCAGCAGCAGGCCGGCATCGAGCAGATCGCCCTCGCGGTCGACAATATCGAGACCTCATCGGCCCAGACCGTCGCCGCGACGAGCCAGGTGGAGCAGTCTGCCCGCAGCCTCCACGACCTCGCCGTTGCCCTGGAGACGATGGTGCGGCGGGTGTCGGTGAGCCACGGCGAGGAACGGGCGGCGGCCGGATGACCAGAAGCGCCAAGGATGAGCTGCGCGCCCGGCTGCTCGCCATCTTCCGGGAGGAGGCGGCCGATCACATGCGCGCCATGGCGCGCGAGATGGAGGTGCTCGACCAGGCGCCGGACGATACCGCAGCGCTGGCCGCCCTCGGCAGCCTGTTCCGCACGGTGCACACGCTGAAGGGCGCCGCGCGCTCCCTGTCCATCCGCCCTGTCGAGACGCTCTGCCACAAGATGGAGGATCTTTGCGGCGACATTGTCCAGGGGCGCTCCAGCTTCGACGTCGAAGCCCACGGCCAACTGCGGGCGCTCACCGACGAGCTCCAGGCCACCATCGCCCGCTCCCTCGCGCGGCCCGGCGCACCCGTGGACCGCCCTGCCGTGCCGACCGATGCAGAATCTCGGCCGGGGGCAACGACCGCTCCTTCAGCACCCGGCGACGGCGCGACGCCGCCCCATGGCGCGGTGCCGGCCGTTTCCGACCCCCTTCCATCAGCCACTTCCCTGCCCCCGCCGGTCGCCGTCGCCCCCGCGGCACGATCCGAGCCTGGCGTGGGAACCGGCTTCGTGCGCATCGAGACCAGCCGGATCCAGCGCCTGGGCCTGATGGCCGAGGACCTGCTGGCGCCCCGACTTGCCGGTCAGGCCCGCGCCGAGGAGGCCCGTCGCCTTGTGGCTGACATCGCCGACCTGCGCCGTGCGGCAGGCGCCGGCTCGGGACTGGGCGGCGCAGAAGCGCTGAAGGCGATGGAGACGGCCGCGCGCCGTCTCGCAGCCGCGCTCACCGACGACAGCCGCACCCTGAAAGTAACGGCCGACGGCCTCGCGGCGGAGCTGCGCAGCGCCCGCATGATGCCGGCTGGCGAGATGCTGGCGGTCTTCCCGGCAATGGTGGCCGACCTCGCCCGGGAGATGGGCAAGAGCGCGGACTGGCACACCCTCGGCGAGGACCTGATGATCGACCGCCAGGTGGCGGAGCTGGTGAAGGATCCGCTCCTCCACATGGTGCGCAATGCCCTCGACCACGGCATCGAGACGCCGGCGGCGCGGGTAAAGGCCGGCAAGCCGCCGGCGGGTGCCATCACGCTGTCCATCGCGCCGGCGGAGAACGGCCGCGTCGCCATCGAGGTATCCGACGATGGCGCCGGCATCGACCTCGCCGCCGTGCGCGAGGCCGCGGTGCGCTCCCGCCTCCTGTCCACCGAGGAGGCGAAGGCGGCGTCGGACATGGAGGTGCTCGATCTCGTCTTCCAGACCAATCTCTCCACCCGGGGCGTCATCAGCGTCGTGTCGGGGCGCGGACTGGGCCTCGCCATCGTGCGCGAGCGGGCCGAGCGGCTGGGCGGACGGGTGACGCTGCGCTCGACGCCGGGCGCCGGGACGACGGTGGGGCTGGAGGTGCCGGCCGCACTCGCCAACTTCCGCGGCATCGCGGTGCGGACCGGCGGGGACGACTTCGTCTGGCCACGTGATGCCGTGGAGCGCACGCTGGCGCTGCCGGCGGAGACGCTGCGCACCGCCCTCGCCCGCGGGCATCTGCCGGTGGACGGGCGGATCCTGCCGTTCGGCCGCCTCGCCGATGCCCTCGGCCGCAACACGGCGGGCTCCGGTCCGCCGCCCGTCATCTCCGGATGCCTGATCGTGCGCCATGGCGAACGGCGCGGCGTGGTGGCGGTGGATGAAGTGACCGGCGATTGCGAGGTGGTCGTGAAGGACCTGCGGCCGCCCCTGCTGCGGGTGCGGCATGTGCTGGCGGCCGGCATTCTCGCCAACGGCCGGCTCGCCCTGATCCTGCGCGCCGCCGACGTGCTCGACGCCCTGGCGCGGCGGCCGGCTCGTGGTGAGGCAAGTGGCGATGCTGCCGCCCCCGCTCCTGCTCGGCGGCCCGGCAAGCAGCGTCTTCTCATCGTCGATGATTCCTTGACCACCCGGGCCATGGAAGTAGGCCTGCTCGAGGCCGCCGGCTACGAGGTGGAGTCGGCAGCCGACGGGATGGAGGCGTGGGCGGCACTGCAGCGCCGGCCGTTCGACGCGGTAGTGTCGGACGTGGACATGCCGCGCATGGACGGCTTCGAACTGACCCAGCGGATCCGCGACACGCCCCGCCTGAGGCAGCTGCCCATCGTGCTGCTCACGGCGTTGGAGAAGCGCGAGGACCATGACAAGGGCCTGCGGCTTGGCGCCAACGCCTACATGATGAAGTCGGCATTCGACCAGTCACTGCTCATAGATCTCGTGAGGCAGGTGCTGTGACCGCCCGCATCCGTGTGCTCCTTGCCGAGGACTCGCCCAGCCAGCGCGAGACGCTGGCCTTCGCCATCACCAGCGGCTCGGAACTGGAGCTGGCCGGCGTCGCGAGCAATGGCGCGGAGGCCGTGGAGAAGGTGGAGCAGCTGAAGCCCGACATCGTTCTCATGGACTGCCACATGCCCGTCCTGGACGGCATCGCCGCGACCCGCGCCATCATGTGGCGCTGTCCGGTGCCCGTCGTGATGGCCAGCGCGAGCTTCGGTCCGAGCGATGTCCATCCCGGTCTCGAAGCCCTGCGGGAGGGCGCCCTCGCCATCGTGCCGAAGCCGCCCGACCCCGCCCATCCGGACTTCGACCGGGTGGCGGCAGAGCTGCGCCTGTCGCTGCGGCTGATGTCGGAAGTGCGGGTGGTGCGGCGCACCCCGCCGCGCCAGAACCGAGCCACCGTAGCGAGGCGGGCGGCCGGGCGGGTGCGGGTGGTGGCAATCGGCGCCTCCACCGGCGGGCCGCCGGTCATCCTTGAGATCCTGCGGGGTCTTGACCCGCGCATCGAAGCGCCCATCCTGGTGGTGCAGCACATCGCGCCCGGCTTCACCGCCGGCTTCGCCAGCTGGCTCGCGAGAAGCTGCGGTCTGCCGGTCGAGGTCGCGGCCGCGAACGCCCCGGCGCAGGCCGGCCATGTTTATGTGGCGCCGGAGGGCAGCCACCTCGGCATCGACCGCCGCGGCCGGATCGTCCTCGACGACGGGCCGGCGGAGAACGGCTTCAAGCCGTCGGTGTCCCACCTCTTCCGCTCCGCCGCCGATTCCTTCGGCTCTGCCGCGCTGGCCGTTCTTCTAACCGGAATGGGGGAAGACGGGGCGGAGGGATTGGCGCACATCTCCAGATGTGGTGGTATCTCTGTCGCCCAGGACAAGGATACTTCCGTGGTGTTTGGCATGCCCGCCGCCGCCCTCCGGCTCGGAGCGGTCCAGCGGATGCTCGCCCCGCCCGACATCGCGCCGTTCATCCTGGGTCAACTGGCCCGAAAGAGCCTCCCGTCATGACGAAGCTCGTCCCGCGCATCCTGATTGCCGAAGACAGCCCCACCCAGCAGGCCCATATCGTCCAGTTCCTGACCAAGCTTGGCTACGATGTCTCCGCTGCCCGCGAGGGCAAGGAGGCCTACGATCTCGCAATCGCGGAGCGGCCCGACATCCTCATCAGCGATATCGTCATGCCCGGCATGGACGGCTACGAGCTGTGCCGCCGCCTCAAGAGCACGCCCGGCCTCGACCAGACGCCGGTCATCCTCGTCACCTCCCTGTCCCAGCCGCAGGACGTGCTGGCGGGGCTCGAGGCGGGGGCCGACAACTTCATCATCAAGCCGTATGACGAGCAGATCCTCTCCTCGCGCATCACCTACCTGCTGCGCAACCGCAGCCTGAGGCGGATCGAGGCTTCTGTCGATCCGGTGGAGGTGGAGGTGGCGGGCCAGCGCCATCAGGTCACCGCCCGCAAGCAGCAGATCCTCGATCTGCTCATCTCCACCTATGCCCAGGCGGTGCACCTATTCAGCGCCCTGGACCAGGGACGCCAGGAGCTGTCCCAGTCCTACGAGGTGCTCCAGGCCCTCTACGACCTGACCGAGGGCCTCAACCGCTGCCGTACGCCGGCCGACGTCGCCACCATCGCGGTCGCACGCAGCCTCGGCCTGCCCGGCGTCCGCGATGCCTGGATCTACCTGCGCGAAGGCGACGATCTCGTGAGCGCTGCCCAGCACCATGCCGGACGGACCCGCCTTTCCGACCCCTTTCCGCCCGCCCTGCCGGCCGAACCGACGGCATCCGTGGATGGCGCAGCAGAGGCAGACGACGAGCCGCTGGTGCGCGACTTCACCCTGCCCGGCGAGCCGGCGCGGCTCCATGCGAGCATGCCCCTGCGGATCGGCGAGCGCATGATGGGCTTTCTGCATCTCGCGGGAGCGCAAGCCGCGATCTCCGACGAGGCTGCCCTGCGGTCTCTGGCGGGTATTGCGAGCCAGATCTCCATCGCCCTCGAGCGCGCATTGCTGCATACCCAGCTCGAAGAGGAGGTGCTGAAGCGCACCCGTCGCCTTCAGGAGGAGGTGGCGGAGCGCCGGCAGGCGACGGAAACCATCACGGCCATCTTCAATGCTTCACCCGTGGGGCTCATCTCGCTCGATTCCCAGCTGAAGGTCGCCACGTCCAACCGCACCGCCCGCGACATCTTCCACACCGACGAGAACTGCGTGCTCGGGCTTGCCTGGTCACGCCTGTTCGCCGCGCCGCCGCCCGCCCTGGAGCACGCCATGGCGGATCTTCGCCAGGGCCTGGAGGTGACGAGCGTCGAAGTGGAGGCCGCCATCGCCGATGGGACGCCGCGGGTGTTCCATCTGGCCGGAGAGCCGCTGATCGACGAGGCAGGCGTCCTGCGCGGCGCCGTGCTGGCGGTGGACGACGTGACCGAGCGGCGAAAGGTGATGGAGGCGCTCCATCAGGCCCGCAAGATGGAAGCGGTGGGCAACATCACCGGCGGCCTTGCGCACGATTTCAACAACCTGCTCACGGTCATCATCGGCAATCTCGATCTCGCGCTTCTCAAGATCGGCAGTCACGATGCCCGCGCGATGGTGGACGTGGCGCTGCGTTCGAGCCTTCGGGGCGCGGAGCTGATCCGCAAGCTGCTGGCCTTCGCCCGCAAGCAGCCGCTGGAGCCGAAACCGCTGGACGTGCGTGCCCTGATGTCGGAGACGCGCCTTCTGGTGGAAACCAGCCTTGGCGCCGAGGTGACGCTGGAGGTGTCGGTCCCCGACGACGTGCCGAATGTCTACGCCGATCAGGCCCAGCTCGGGTCCGCGCTGGTCAACCTCGCCATCAATGCCCGGGACGCCATGCCCGGCGGAGGGCGCCTGACCATAGGCGTCGAGCTGGTGGCCGGCAGCAGGGGAAAAGGCGGGCGGCGGGTGGCCTTCAGCGTTGCCGACACCGGCACCGGCATCCCGTCGGAGAATATGGAGTTCATCTTCGAGCCGTTCTTCACCACCAAGACCGCGGGCAAGGGCACGGGTCTGGGGCTCGCCATGGTCCATGGCTTCGCCAATCAGTCCGGCGGATCCCTGACCGTGCGGAGCGAGCTCGGCAAGGGCTCATGCTTCCGCCTCGTCCTGCCCGCCGTCGACGAGGCCGAGACAGCCGACAGGTCTGTCACGGATGCGGCTGCGGGCCAGGCAGACGAGGCCAGATCGGTGCTGCTGGTGGAAGGGCAGGACGAAATCCGCCGCACCATCCGCTCAACGCTGGAGCTCATCGGCCACCGCGTGCACGACGTCGCCAATGCCGAGGCTGCGCTCGCCGTCATCGACGAGGGCAGTGCGTTCGACGTGCTGCTGACGGAGGTTGGCCTTCCCGGTGGCGTCAGCGGCTTCAACCTTGCCGACCTCGCGACGCGGCGCCGCCCGGCCTGCCGCATCCTGCTTATGTCGGGATCGGGCGAACTCATGCCTACGAACGAGCGCCTTGCCTATCGCGTGCTGGCCAAGCCGTTCCGCAGCGACGACCTGAAGCAGGCGGTGGCAGGCCTGTTCTGACGCCTGTCGGGGCGGCCCGAGCCGCCGGACGAGAGGTGTGCCCATGAATGGCTCGACCTGTGCGGGATGCCCCCTCGCGCATCGTCCGGCGGGAGAGTTTGATGCCCGAACACAAGATCTTCGTCCTCGATGACGAAAGCGAAATCGGTGAGTACATCTGCGCCGTTGCGCGGATGAACGATTTCGACAGCCGCTATTTTTCCGACGCGGAAGAATTTCTTGCCGCGCTGGTGGTCTCGCCTGCGACATGCGTCGCCATCGATCTGCAGATGCCGGGGCTCGATGGCATCGAGGTGCTACGGCGGCTGTCCGCGCTCCAGTTCCGCAGCCCCATCCTCATCATGAGCGGCATGGACCTGAAGGTGCTGGAATCCGCGCGCCATTTTGCCAAGGCGCACCGGCTCGCGGTCAGCGACATCATCCCGAAGCCCGTGCGGGTGGAAGAACTCGGGCGCGCATTCGCACGCCTGAAGTCGAGCGACCGGCTGCCGCCGAGCAAGACCGACTTCGTCAATGCCATGGCCGCCGGAGAGTTCGTGCTCTACCTTCAGCCGAAGGCGCGCATCTCGCTTGAGCCGGTGGGCTCGGGCCGCTACGTCCCGCTGGGCTTCGAGGGCCTGGCGCGCTGGAACTCGCCTTCGCGCGGTCTCACCATGCCGGACGCCTTCATCCCGCAGATCCATGCGCTGGGGCTCAGCCCGCAATTCTGCGACCATATCTTCGACCTCGCGCTGGCGACCCTGAAGCGCTGGAAGGAGAGCGGGGTGCGCGCCAATCTCGCCATCAACATGTCGGCTTCGGACGTGGAGGACATCACCCTCGCCGACCGCCTGTGGGACCAGTGCGCGCGCAGCGGCGTGAACCACCAGTCGATGACCATCGAGATCACCGAATCCGCCGCCATGGAGCATCCGGAGCGCGCGCTGGATGTTCTCACGCGGCTCAGGCTGCGCGGCTTCTCCCTGTCGCTGGACGATTTCGGCACCGGCTATTCCTCCCTCGTCCAGCTCCAGCGCCTGCCCTTCGCGGAGCTGAAGATCGACCGCTCCCTCGTCTCCGACTGCCGTTCGTCGGAGCAGTCGCGGATCATCGTGAAGGCCATCATCGACCTCGCCCACGCCCTCGGCCTCGCGGTGGTGGCCGAGGGCGTGGAGGATGAGGAAACGCTGGACCTTTTGCGCGGCTGGTCCTGCGACATCGTGCAGGGCTATCTTCTCGCCCGGCCCCTTCCCCCCGACCTCGCCGAGAAATGGTGGCGCGAGCACGGCGGCGCGGTCTCCTGACCGCACACCGAATCCCGGCCGCAACCCGCTCCGGCGCCAAGGCCCCGACGATCGCGCGGTAGGCGCGGCGCTGGCCTGTTGCGCCATGCCATAGTACCTCTCTAATGTGGGTCAGGTGATCGCGTAGGCCCGCTTCCTGTGGCCCCTCGGAGAATCAGCATGTCCCGCGGACGCTTGGCGGCGTCGTTCCGCATTGGTGCCGTCTGTTCAACCCTCGCCTCGCCTCTGCCGGCCCTCGCCCAGAGCCCGACGGACTGGGAGACGCCGGAATATTTCCGTTCGGGCGCGCTGGCCCAGATCAACGCGTCGGGCGCCTATGCCCAGGGCTACACGGGTGCCGGCGTGATGGTTGGCGTCGCGGATTCCGGCCTCGACACGACCCATCCGGAGTTCGCCGGCCATGTCCTTCCGGGCTTCGATTTCAGGACGAACGCCCCGCTCCTGCCTGGCCAGAACGACGACACCGACGGCCACGGCACCCACGTCAGCGGCATTGTCGGCGCCGCGCGCGACGGCCACGAGATGCAGGGCGTGGCGTTCGGCGCGAGTATCATCCCCACCGCGCTCGGCGCCACGGCAAGCCCGAGCTTCGACAATTACATCTCCAATCCCTGGCCCTTCCTGGCCGCGCAGGGCGTGTCCATCATCAACGCCAGCTATCGCATGACCAATTGCGGTTACGCGAAGGATGACTGCTCCGTCACAGATTTCACGCGCGCGCAGATCGAGGCGAGCTTTCCGCATACGGTGGAGCGGGCGCTCGCCCTCGCCTCCGCCGGCGTGCTGATGGTTGTCGCCAGCGGCAACGACGGCCTCGCAAGCCCCGACCCCCTGCCCGGCCTGCCCTATCTCTTTCCCGAGCTGAAGGACACCTGGCTGACGGTGGGGGCGGTGGACGCCAACAACGTCATCTGGTCGGACAGCAATCGCTGTGGCGTCGCCAAGGACTGGTGCCTCGTCGCCCCGGGGGTCAACATCTACTCGACCACGCCCAACGGCACTTACAAGCCCCTCTCCGGCACGTCGCAGGCGGCGCCCGTCGTCAGCGGTGTCGCCGCGCTGGTGAAGGAGGCTTATCCCTGGATGACGGGGCACGACCTCCAGCAGACCCTTTTGACGACCGCCACCGACCTCGGCGCCTCCGGCGTCGACGAAATCTATGGCTGGGGCCTCGTGAATGCCGAAAAGGCCGTCCGCGGCTACGGCATGTTCACCACCACCACCATCCTCGATACCAAGGGCTACACCTCCACCTTCTCCAACGACATTTCCGGCGCCGGGGCGCTGGTGAAGGCGGGCGAAGGCACGCTCATCCTGTCTGGCGCCAACACCTATGCGGGCGGCTCCGTCGTCGCGGGTGGGACGCTCGCCATCACCGGCTCTGTCACCTCGCAAGTCACCGTGCTCAAGGATGGCACCGTCGCCGGGACCGGTCACATCGGGACAGGACTCTTTGCCGAAGGCACCATAGCGCCCGGCTGGAACGGGCCCGGCACGCTCAGCATCTCCGGGCCGGTGGGGATGACCGAGGCGGCCACCCTGGCCGTCGCCATCGACGGGACGGCGGGCGGCACCGGCGCCGGCAGTTTCTCGCGCCTCGCGGTGGACGGCGTCGTCGTCGTCGACGGCACCCTGGCGCCCGAGTTGCGCGGGATCGCCGGCGCCTCCAACACCTATGTGCCCGCGCTGGGATCGACCTATGGGATCATCAGCGCGCAGGGCGGCCTCGCCGGCTCGTTCGACCGGCTGGTGCAGCCCGTCGGTCTGGCGGACGCGACGCGCTTCGATGCCATCTACGGCGACGACACCCTCACCCTGGTGGTGACGCCCGAGGCCTATGGCGCCCTGGCCGCCAACGGCCTCGCCACCACTGCCAATGCCACGGCACTGGGACGCGCGCTCGACAGCGTCCGCCCCGACGCCGGCCTCGCGCCGGCTGATCGCGCCGGCCTCCTCTTTGCGCAGCTCTATCAGGTGGCTCCCTCCGCCCTGCCGGCCGCCCTCGCTCAGATGAGCGGAGAGATCCACGCGTCCGCATCGGCCATGATCTTCGATGACGCCCGGCAGGTGCGGACCGCCGTAGCGGACCGGCTGGACGACGGTGGCAGCCGCCCCGCCATGGCGGCCGCGGTGGCGCCGGGCTGGAACCTCATGCTGTGGGCCAGCGGCTACGGCGGATGGAGCGATGCCTCCGGCGCGGGCGCCGCCCAGCTCGACTGGACTCAGGGTGGATTCGTTGCGGGCGCCGACATCGGCCTCGATCTCGGCGACACGACGCGGCTCGGCATTGCGGCGGGGGCGGGTCGATCATCCGGTTCGCTGGACGCGCTCGGCGCCTCCGCCGACAACGACCATCAGGATCTTGCCGTCTACGGCTCCACCCGTGTCGGGTCGCTGGCGCTGAAATATGGCGGGGCGTGGAGCTGGAACCAGTTGGCGACCTCCCGGGCGATCTCGGTCGCGCCCTTCGCCCAGGTGCTGACGGCGGACTATGACGGCACGGTCGGACAGGTGTTCGGGGAAGCCGCCTATGATCTCGCCTTCGGCGCCTTCAAGGCTTCGCCCTTCGTCGGCCTCGCTTATCTCCATCAGGATTTCAACGGCTTCGTGGAGCAGGGTGGCACCGCGGCGCTGTCTGGCGCGCCGGCGGCGCTCGACACCACGCTGGCCACCCTCGGCGTGCGCCTTTCCACCGACTTCGCGCTCGGCGCCGGCACCCTCACGCCGCGCCTCACCCTCGGGTGGCAGCATGCCATGGGAGATGTGGATACGGCGGCGGTGCTCACCATCGCAGGCTCCGCACCGTTCGCGGCCGCCGGCGTGCCCCTGGCGCGCGATGCCCTCCTGCTCAATGCCGGCCTCGCCTATCGCGTGAGCGAGACCGTGACGGCGGAGATCGCCTACGACGGCCTCATCGCCGACAATGCGCAGTCCTCCGCCGTCCGCGGCAGCCTCCGCATGCTCTTCTGATCCGTCGTCGCGCGCGGGGGCCGGCTCGCTCGACGGACCGGCCTCGCGACGCGACGGCGGCCGTCTGTTCCCGGGTCAGCCGACTTCTCCCAGATGCTCTCGCACCCATCGGGCTTCCTCGGAGGCGGTGCGGTGGAAGTGGCGCTTGAAATCGCGGCTGAACTGGGCCTGGCTTACGTATCCGACCGACGCCGCGACCTCGGCGATGGACTTGTATTGCCGCGCGATCATCAGCCTTGCCTCATGAAGGCGCATGGCCTTCACATACTGGATTGGGCTGCTTCCGGTCAGCGCCTTGAAGTGCGCGTGATAGGACGGCACGCTCATACCCGCATCGCGCGCCAGCGCTGCAACAGAAAAGCTGGAATTGTAGCTCTCGCGCAATCGCACAAGGCTCTGGATGATCCGTCCGGCGATCCCCTGACGGCGCAGCGCCGCGACCATCGCGCCGCCCTGGGGGCCGATGAAGACCCGGTAATGCAGTTCGCGCAGAATGGCGTCTCCCAGAACCGCTGTGTCGAGCGGCTCCTGCAGGATCCCCAGCAGACGCCGCACGACATCCGCAATCTCTGAGGTCATTCTGCTGGACACGAGGCTGCGCGCCTTCACCCGCTGCCCGTCCGGCTGCTGGTCCGCCACGGCGGAGGCGATCTCGGCGGCCAAGGCCATGTCGAACTCCACATAGACCGCGAGCAAGGGCCGTTTCGGGCTGCCAGCAGATTCCATCCGGAACGGCACGGGCACCGACACGGCGAGGTAATGCTCCTCGTCATAGCGATAGACCGTCCCGTCGAGGACGCCCTGCTTGCGCCCCTGCAATACGAAGACCGCGCCCGGCCTGTAGAGAACCGGAACGTCGTGAAGCGCCGCCTCGCTCCTGAGGATGCGAACGCTGGGAATGCGCGTTGGGTTGTAGCCGTGGACGGGCGCAAGGGTCTCCGCCAATCGCGCCAGTCCGGTCCGATCTGAGCCAGCGTTGCCGCGCTTCATAGGATTTGACAAATTTGGCATAGGATTCGCGATCGAATTAGCCCGCCAGCAATATTATTTAGCAAACGACCCGCAGCCAAGCAGGATCGTGAGAGCCCGCATGACACCCAAAACCTTCTTCATCACCGGCGCCAACTCCGGCTTCGGCCTCGCCATCGCGACGGCGGCCATCGGCCAGGGACACCGCGTCGTCGGCACCGTGCGTTCGCAGGAGGCGTGGACCGTTCTGGCCGATCGTCTGCCCGAAGCCCGACCCGTTCTGTGCGATGTGACGCAATTCGACGATATCCCCAATGTGGTGACGCACGTGGAGGAGACGTGCGGGCCCGTCGACGTGCTCATCAATAACGCTGGTTATGGCCATGAGGGAATTCTAGAAGAATCACCGCTGGAAGAAATGCGTCGCCAGTTCGACGTGAACGTGTTCGGCGCCGTGGCAATGGCCAAGGCATTTCTGCCATTGTTCCGTCAGAGGCGGAGCGGTTTCATCCTGAACGTCACCTCCATGGGTGGCATGATCACCATGCCCGGCATCGCCTATTATTGCGGAAGCAAGTTTGCGCTTCAGGGCATTTCGGAAGTGATGCGCGCCGAGATGGCGCCCTTCGGGGTCCGCGTCGTCGCTCTGTGCCCGGGCTCCTTCCGGACCGATTGGGCTGGCCGCTCCATGGTTCGAACGGAGCGCTCCATCGCAGATTATGATGCCCTGTTCGATCCGATACGTGCGGCCCGGCAGGCCAAGAGCGGCAAGCAACTCGGCGACCCTGCCAAACTGGCGGCTGCGGTCCTTGCCCTGATCGAATCCGAAGATCCCCCGCCTCAACTGCTGCTGGGCAGCGATGCGGTCGAGCTCGTGTCCGCACGGATCGAGCGGCTGCAGCGCGAAATCGACGGCTGGAAAGCGCTGAGCCTGTCCACCGACGGCTGAGGTTTCTGCATCGCCGATGCAGCAACACCGGACGAGACCGTCCATTTGCTGGCAACCTTCCCCGGCCGGTTCGGCCGGGGTGGCGGAGACGGCGCCCGGCATACTATGGTTCGCCGAGGATCGGATCGCGCGATGAGCTCGATTTTATCCCATGTTTCCAACGCCTCCCCCTATCGCCGGTTGCTGACGTTCGACGGGGCAGAGATGGGCTGCGAGACGAAGAGGCTGACGCGCGCACGGCCGCGGCGCAGACCATGCCGGGGCGGAATGTGGACGGGGCAACGCACCCCGCCAGGTGCAAGGACCTCTTGGCTCGAACTATTGCCGTACCAAGATCATTGCGTCTGGGGTCGTCCGCATGCGATTTTGCTTCTGCCACCAGAATTGACCGTTCAGGCTGCGGCCCTGATCATCCGTCACCACCGAAATGATGCCCGAGTGGTAGTCAATCTCGAAGATGCCGTTGTTTTGCGTGAACGGAAAGACACTGCAGGGGCTCGACGCGAAGCAAATCTTCACGTGATTATTCGGCAGCAGTTCGAAGGAGACATTCTCTCGCTTGCGCACGGTCACGTCCTGCGGGCCCGGAGGTGGCGCTGCCGGACCACCACTGAAATTGAACTCAAGCGGGCGCACCCAGGACCACATGCCGGACCACTTGGCAATGCTGCTGGCAGCCTGCGGTGCTGGCTGGGGCTGGGCGGCAACCGTGTTGGCTTTAACGCAGGCTCTCAATGCCGCGATGACATTCGCGATGTCGCCGGAAAACGACACGGTGCCTGTCAACGCGCCTTTCGGCCCCATGATGCGCCATTGATAGCCCCGCGCCCGGATGAGGCCCGGGTAATTCCCACTGTCGATATAGAAGAGCAATCGGTTGGTGACTTCTGCGTCAACAGGTTCCGCATTGCCTCCGATGATGACGGAAGCCCGGCCTTCCCTGTACCACCCTTTCGGTAGACCAGCCGGGACGGACATGGACAGATAGGTGCGCCCGTTCGTGCTCAGGGAGACAAGGTAATCCCCCTGCATCGCCCGGCAATTGGCGATGCCGCCTGCCTCCGATGCCTGAGTAAATTTCCACCCAGGCACATTGGCGCCCCAAGGCTCTTGCTGCGCGACCACCGCTGACGTTGAAAGTGCGAGAAAAAGCGCTGCCCCTACCCATGCTTTGGTCAATGGACGCCCCTCCCAAGAGCCCAGTTTGCGATGGCTTGTACGCAAAATTCCGGGAAGCGTCGATAGGGTCGAAATCTAACCTGCGCCGATATTTTCAGAGTTCGTTACGTTCAAGCGACCCGGCCATGCGGGCGAGTCCAGCCTCGCATAATAATATTCATCACCGTGATCACCGGGGCGAAGCCGGTTGCGGCTTCCGGCGATTTTTAAACCGGTCCATCCAAGTTAAGGCGGCCAATTTGAAGGCGTCGACGTTGGTCGGAGAGAGTGCCAAGGGGGCGCCGGATCGCCGTTGAGGCCGCTTTCACCCTCTGTCGGCACTCGTAGTCCTCGACGGCAGTCCGGGTCAGTTGCGCTGGCCTGGCTTTGGAAATGGCTGCTCTGGTGGTCTGGGCTGGCGCGGATCGGACTCAGGCCTGCGGGGTGCCGGCAGGCAGGTGCGGCCCATGCTGCGCATGCCTTGGGGGCACAGGCAGTGCGTCCCAGTGCGGTCAGCGAAGGCGGGCGCCACGCAGCGAAGTTCCGGTTTCGGCGGCAGCCTCACGCAGGCTCCGCCCCGCTCCACCAGCCCGTCCGGGCAGCGGCACGCACCGGAGGCGGTCGCCACCCGGGGCGGAGCGCACGCCTGGATCTTGACGCATTCGCGACCGCGCTGCCGGGTGCCTGCCGGGCAGTCGCACGTGCCCCTGGGGCTCAGCACGCGGGGTGCCGCGCAGGCCTGAGGCTTCACGCATTCCCGGCCCCGGGCGATGGTGCCCTGGGGGCATTCGCATCCCTTGGGGGTCAGCAGGCGCGGGGGCGCGCAGGCCGGCGGCCGCACGCATTCGCGTCCGCGCTCCACGCTGCCCTGCGGACATTGACAGGTTCCGGCGACGGCGACCCGCGGCGGGGCGCAGGCCTCCACCTTCACGCAGGTGCCCGAGCGCAGCAGCATCCCAGCGGGACACCCCGCGGGAGGCGGCGGGGGCGGAGGTGGCGGAGGTGGCGGTCGAACGCACTTGTCGCCAACCCGGGAGAGGCCTGCCGGGCACACGGCAATGGCGGGGGCGGGCTCAGCCACCACGAAGTTGGTGCAATTGCCCCACTGGCCGCCGTTCGGATTGGTGCCGGGATTGACGTCCGCATAGGCGCCGGGGAAATCGGTGGGCACCGGCGTCTTGCCGTCCGCCACGAAGCAGTTCTTGTAGGTGCCGGCAGCAATCGGCCCGCCCAGCGTCACCGTGAAGGTGATGGTCTGGCTCAGCGGCAGGTTCAGGTTCGCCACCGCGCAGGTGGAGGGCGAGCCGGAGGTCCAGGTGCAGCCGACCGGCGGGCTCGAAGTGATGGAAGCGATGGGGATTGAGTTGGGCGAGGAGCCGGAGAACAGGCCGTCGCCGAACAGCACCGGTCCGGTAAAATTGGTGCATTGGGCCGTGACCGTCACCGTGAACTTGCACGGCAGCCCGCTCTCCACCCCCTGCACGGGCGGGCGGCAGACCTCGTTCAGTGGCGTCTTCTTCACCCACAGGTAGGGCGTGGTGCAGGGCTGAGGGTCCGGCGGATCATAATTGCGGATGCACACCTGCCCAGACGCCTCGTCCGGCTCTTGCACCGGGCCGGTCTCGGCATTGGCCATGTTGTTGGGTACGGAGCCCACCGTGCCGGTGCCGACGCCCGTCACCTGGGCGAAGTTGCGGTAGCACAGCCACGAGCCATCGGTCGGAACAGGCGCCGACGGCACCAGCGTCACCTTGAAGGAGAGGGTCGCAACGTCGCCCTGGGCCATGGCCGGGATGGTCCACACCACGGGATCGCCAGCCACGGCGCTGGAGGGCGGGGTTGCAGAGGGTGTGAGCGCGGTCGGATTGGTGAGCTGAGCCGGCAGGTTGTCCTGAACCACCACATTGGTCAGGTTGCCGGCGGTGTTGGTGAGCTGGAGCGTCACCGTCACATCGCTGACGTTCGGCGTGTCGTGGAGGTTGATGTAGGCGGGTGAGACGCCCTTGGTCAGGTAGAGCGAGGGGCAGAGCTGCTTGGCAAGTCCGCTGAGCGCACCGGAGAGCCCGCCGAAGCTGGTCAATTGCACATTGCCGCCGAGCAGCGCCGTGAGGTGCGTGGAGACCGAGCCGATGCCGATGCCGATCACCGGCACGCCGGCCGCGTAAAGCTGGTTGACGACCGGGATGGCCTCGTTGGTCGCGGTGACCGAGTCCGTGTAGAGGGTGCCGCCCGACCCGTCGAGGGCAGCATTGGGAACGCCATCGGTGATGAACACCACGATGGTGGCCGGCGGCGGCCCGGGCAACAGCGACGCGGCCGCGGCGAGGCCCGCCTCCCAATTGGTGCCGCCCACCGGAGAATAACCCGAGGCGATCGTCCCCCACGTGGTCGTGGCCATGGGGTACACCACCTGCGCGGTGTCGGAGAAATGGATCAGCGCGGCCTGGGCACCGTTGGTGTTGAGAATCGCGGCGGCGTTGTTAAGGGCATTCATCACCTGGCCCGCCGCGCTGCCCACGCTGCCCGACTCGTCCACCACGAAGATAACGTTGAGCCCGCACATCTTGGGGACCGGCGGCGGGTCGGTCGGCTTGTCGAAGCCGTCGTCATTCAGGGTGACGCACGACTTGTTGTTGGAGAGGTCGGCATCCTCGGCGAAGCCAGGCGTGACTGCCACGCCCGCGCAATTCTCCCAGGGTCCCTTGCCGGCAGGGGTGGCGGTGATGGCAATGTTGCCGAGGGCGGCGCCGGGCGCAGCCGGCCCGGTCCCGGTGTAAGTGCAGGTGAGGGTTCCGCCGGCGGCGATGGGAGCGGGGCTGCAGGTCCAGTCCGCAGGCGCCGTGATGGCAGTGAAGGTGAGGCCCGCGGGCACCACGTCGCTCACGGTGATGACGTTGGCGCCGGCAAATCCCGGCCCGACATTGGTGATGGCGAGCGTGAAGGAAAGCGTGGCGGGCCCCTCTCCCACGGGCCCCTGCGCACCCTTCTCCACTTTGCCGGTCTTCTTGACGGCCACGTCCACCGGAAGCTTTTTCACTTCGACGCCGGCGCAGGACTTGTTGTTGTCCAGGCTGGTCTCGATGAAGGGCGCGCCGGGCCACAGGCCCACCGTGCCGCAATTCTCGTACTTGCCCGGCTCCTTCACCGTGGCGGTGACGGTGAGCGGATTGACGCTGCCGCCAGCGCCAAGCAGACCGGGGCCAAAATTGTGCCGGCAGTTGAGGTTGCCGGAAGATAGGGGGGGCGCCGGAATGCACAGCCAGCCGGTTCCGGTGGCGCTGACGAAGGTCATGCCCGCGGGCACCGGGTCGGAGATGGCGAGTGTCGCGCCGGGCGCGAACGGGGCGCCCGCATTGGTCACCGTCAGGGTGAAGGTGAGGGTCCACAGGCCGGTCTTGGGATCGTATTTCGGCTCACCCGACAAGGTTTTTTCCAGCTTCACGTCCACCGGCGGCAGCGGGCAGAGCGCGGGGTCCGGATTGACCTTGCAGTCGATGAAGACAGGGCCGCACCAGCCGCCCGGCGCCATGGCCCAAGGACAGCCGCCGTCGATGCCACCACAGCCGCCGAACGGGCCACCCCAGCCCGCGCCGGGCGGACACACGCCGGGCGGCCAGACGGGCGGGTCGGAGACCACCACCACATAGGGTGGCGCATAGGGATAGAGCGGGCCGCCGTACCAGGCGACGGGCGGCGCACAGGGTGCCTTGCGGATGCGCACGCCGCCCATGTGGCCAGCGTCCTTCGCATCGGCGGGGCGCGCGTCATAATCGACGAAATAGGTCGTATCCGGCGGCGCGTTAAAGTCGCGCACGGGACCCGAGGGGCTGGCCTGCAGCCCATCCACAAGCAGCGGGCCGCCGGGATCGAGCCGCGCCCTGAGCGCCGGCGCGTCCCTGAGCTTCTGGCCGGTGGCCCAAAGGGTGGATTCGCAGCCCGCGCCGGTGACAAGCAGCCCGTCCCGTCCATAGCCATAGCCCAGGTCCACGCCGCCATTGGCATTGCGGAAGGTTCCGGCAAAGCCGACGGCGTATTCCTCCGGCTCGGGAATCCAGCGGCCGGGCGTCGCCGGATCGTCCGGCGTCTCGAGGACGTAGCGCAGGACGCGCGGCTCGCCCGGCAGGGTGAAACTGGAGAAATCCCAGCTCGCGGCGGGCGGCGCCCGCTGGGCGAGGATCATGGCGCCGCGATGGGAGAACACCATGTCGGTCACGGGATAGGGGCCGGGGGCCGCCGGCAGCGTCAGTTCGATCCGTGAGTCGTTGCTGAAGCCGCCGTCCCGGGTCAGGCCCACCGACCAGACCTGCGGCGCCTCGGCCTGCGCGCCGTTGTTCACCGAATAGAAAAGGCGCCCGTCATGAACCGCGAGCGCGAATACCCGGCGCTCCGGCGGAGCAAAGCCCCAGGTTCTCGGGTCGTCGGCGTGGAACCGCGCGCTGGCGATGTTTGGCCGGCCCGCCGGATCAAACGCCATCGGTGAAAGCCCGGCCGCGGCGCGCCCCTGCTGGCCATGGTCGTAGGGCGGGCCTGGCTCGGTGCCCCCGTCGACGGAGAAGCGGTGAACCATGCCGGTGTGCAGGTCGGAAACGAAGATCTGCCGGCCCGCCGCGTCATAGGCGAGATTGCCGAGGCCCGTTGCCGGATTGGCGACGCCGTTCAGCATCACCTCCGCGAACAGCGTGACCGCGCCGGTGACGCCGTCCACGCGATAGATGCTGCCCGGCCCGCCGGAGAGGTCGAGGCCGAACTGGCCAACCATCCACGACGTGCCCGGCCCGCCCTGCCGGCGACGATCGGGCGCGCCGTCCCGACCGCGGCCGACGATGGCGAGGCCGAAGGCTGAGGTTGCGGCAAGATAGGCATTGGGAGCCGGGGCGTCATCGATGGCGACGCCGAAGACCTGGCCGATGGTCTTCGCTGGCAAATCGAGACGGCTTGGTGCCGCGATGACTGCTGCATTCCAGGGAGCGCCGGCACGGCTGACGTCCAGGATGCGCGCTGCCGCCCCGTCCGGATCGACGAAGGTGAGGTCGGCGACGCTCTTGCCCGCCGGACGGGGCGCCGACGGATCTGGCGCTATGGCCCCGGAAAATCCGGTGACCACTGCATCGCCGAGGCCAATGAGAGGTGCAGGCGGCACCTGCCCGGCAGCGGGACCGGCCAGCGCGAACATGCAAGACATAGCGAGGGCAACGAAGCCCGACGTCCTAAGCATGAACCGCCCCCGGCACTGCCAAAAACCAAGCCGAAGCTAAGCACGAGTTCTTGATCCGAAGTAGTAAAATCGATGTCCAACAGGCACCTTTTTATTTTTTGGCGCACGAAATGTCTTTTTTTCATTTTCGAGACGCACTTGCCCGGCGTCGAATGCATTATCAGGGTAGCGCATTCGCTAAATTCTTTTCGTAACCGGTACCACCGGGTGGGCAAGTAATGCGTTCGTTCGAACCGGAAATAGTCGCGAACCCCGGGGGGTTGGTTTTGCCGTAGGCTGAGGAGGCCCTTGCTGCACGAACCCTCCATCGGCCGCGGGAGCTGCCTGAGTTGCAGCGGCCCGCCCCTCCCGTGCGATTCGCGCTGATCCCCTTGTGCCCATGAAGGACCACCACGAGCGAACGCACGTGCTGAGGCAAGGTTGAGAGCAACATGAATTAGCGTTGCTCTTCAGATGGTTACCTGAAGAGACTGGCGGAGACGGAGGGATTCGAACCCTCGAGACCCTTTTGGGGGTCTGCTCATTTAGCAAACGAGTGCCTTCAGCCTCTCGGCCACGTCTCCAGCGCCTTCCTCCTATGCCGGAGGCAAAGCGGCAATGCAAGCCGCCGTTCAGGAGCCTGCGCCGAAATGCACCTTCTCCTCCACAATCAGGGACTTGGCGATCTGGCTGATCTGCCGCTTCAACGCCGCGCGCCGGTCGTTCTCGCGATAGACGGAGCGCGCGAGGGTCACGAAGGCCTCGTCGAAGCGGCCCTCCGCCTCGTGCCGGCGCACCGCATCCTCGACGTCCCATAACATGCGGTTGACCTCGGCAAGGGCATCGGCGAGATCCCCCACGAGAGCGGAGAGGCCGTGCGCGTCACGCAGGCGGCGCAGCGCCGCCAGCTCCGTGGCCACGTTCGCCCGCGCGGCAGGATCGCAGACGCACGCGGCTTTCAGCTCCAGGATCGAGATCTTGTCGAACAGCTCGCCCACCGAGATGGGTGCCAGGATAAGGCCCGGCGCCTCCTGCCCCTGGCCTGTGTTCCCCTCTGATCCCTCATCGCTCATGGCGTTTCACCCCGCTTGCGATCGGCCACCATGCGGGCGATCCGGCGGAACAGTCCGGCGAAGTCGCCGGAGGTCTCCTGCCGTGCCAGGGTAAGGCTGGGATAGAAAGCCGAGCGGTCACCGGCCCGGCCCCACCGCCAGTCGGGAGCCGCCTTGAGCGCGACGATGGCCGGTCTTGCCCGTGCGCCGGCGAGATGGGCGAGCGCGGTGTCCGCGGTGACGACGAGGTCGAGATGCTGCAGAAGTCCGGCAGTGTCGAGGAAGGTGCCGTCCTCGTCCCAATCCGGCCCGAGGCGCGCGATGCGGCCGGCAAACAGGCAGTCGTCCAGCTGCTGGGCGCCCGCGCCCTGCTGGAGGCTCACCAGCTCCACCCCGTCCAGGGCCGCAAGCGGGGCGAAGAGATCGAGGGGGACCGCGCGGCCCATCTCCTGCATCGGCAAGGCGTCGCCCTGCCAGCTGATCCCCAAGGTGAAGGCTTCGCCCACCGCCGCCCGCGCGCGGGCGACACGTTCCGGCGGCGCGATGAGGTAGGGCGCGCGGGGCCAATGGGCCGGATCGGGCGAGATCAGGCCGGGCAGGCTGGCGAGCGGCACCCAGAACAGGCCAGGTACCGTCTCGTCGATGCGCGACGGGTCGGTGATGACCTCCACGCGCGCGTCCATGCGCGCCACAAGCGGTGCGTGGCGAGCGGTGGTCAAAAGCGTCGTCGGCACGCCTCGGTCGGCGAGGAGCCGAAGCAGGCGGCCGAACAAGATCAGGTCGCCCACCTCCTGCTCGCCGACCACGATCAGCCGGGCCGGCGTTGAACGCCCGTCCCACCGGGCGAAGGGGAGCGGCGGCGGGAGGGACGGGCGCGACTCATAGTCGGCCCAGCCGCTCTCCCACCGCCCTTCGGCCAGTTCGTCGCAGGCCCGCAGATAGCGGGCCATGGGCAGCGAAGGGTCGGTCGCCAGCGCCTTCTCCGCAAGAACGCGGGCCTTCGCCGGCCGGTCGGCGTCGAGGTGCAGGCGTGCCTTCACGGTGAGGGCGGACGGCGCCTTGGCATCGGCGGCGAGCGCTTTCTCCACGGCCTCACGGGCACCCGCAGGGTCCTCGAGCGCGCGCCTGACCTCCGCCAGTTCCTGCCACACGGCCACGGCGCCCGGCAGGCGGGAAACCACCTTTTCGGCGCGCGCGCGGGCGGCATCGAGATCCCCGAGCTGGCGTTCGGTGCGGATCAGCGCCGCCTGGAATGCCGGGCTGTCCGGCTCGGCGGTGACCGCGTCGGCGAAGGCCGCGCGCGCGCCGCTTACGTCGTTCTGGGCGGCCAGCCCCTGCCCCCTCAGGAAATGCGCCTCTGCCAGCCGCGGGGCGAGTCGGAGCGCCGCCTGGGCTGCTGCCGTCGCCTGGGCGGGCTGGCCGAGCTGCAGCAGCGCCCGCGCCCGCGCCAGGGGATGGCGCGCGTCCAGCGGTTGCATCTCGATCAGGCGGTCGCAATCCGCCAGCGCTTCCAGCGGCCGCGACAGACGCATCAGCGCCGACGCGCGGAGGGCGAGGGCCTCCGCCGCCGACGGATCGAGAGCGAGGACGCGCTCGAAGCGATCCACGGCGTCGTGCGGCCGATCGAGACGCAGCAGCGTCTTGCCGCACAGATAATGCGCTTCGGCGAGGCCCTGATCGAGCTGGCTCGCGTGCTCGAAGGCGGCGAGCGCACGCTCCCATTTCTGCTCGGCCTGAAGCACGGCACCCATCAGGAGATGGGCATGGGAATTGGAGCGATGTCCGTCACGCGCCTTACGGGCCGCCGCGTGGGCCTCCTTCACCCGTCCCGACTGGAGCAGGGCCAGAATGAGCACGCGGGCAACGTCGAAGGCACCGGGCGTCTGGCGCAGGAGGTCGCGGTAGATGGCGACCGCCTCGTCCAGACGGCCGTCGCGGTGCAGGATTCCAGCCCGCGCGAGATCGGCGCGACTGTTCTTGATTGTCCCGCGCTGCCGCCCCGACATGACCGATCCGCATTTGTTGCGATGCACCTGCCGTTACGGAGCAGGCACCGATCAGCCATCTGAGGGACAACACGTTCCCGCGTCAAACGCCGCGAGTGCCCTTAGGTCCGGGCGCGCTGTCCGAACAGCACGCTCTGGGCCTCCTTGTCCTTGGAAAGGTCCATCTTGGCGCGCTCTTCCTGGTTCACCGCGAGGCCGCGCTGAACGGCGGGACGCGCCAGCACGCGCTCCAGCCAGGCCTTGAGATGCGGGAATTCCTCGATGTTCTGGCCCTGCCGTTCCCACAGTTTGGCCCAGCCGACGGAGGCAATGTCGGCGATGGAATAGTCGCCGGCGAGATATTCCCGGTCCTTGAGGCGGGTGTTCATCACGCCATAGAGCCGGTGAACCTCATTGGTGTAGCGCTCAACGGCGTAGGGGATCTTCTCCGGCGCATAGATGCGGAAGTGGTGCGCCTGCCCGGCCATGGGGCCAAGGCCGCCCATCTGCCAGAAGAGCCACTGCTCCACCTCGACGCGGGCGCGCTCCTCGGTGGGATAGAACAGGCCGGTCTTGCGGCCGAGATACTGCAGGATGGCCCCCGACTCGAACACCGAGATGGGCGCCCCGCCCGGCCCTTCCGGGTCGATGATGGCGGGCATCTTGTTGTTGGGTGAGATCGCGAGGAACTCGGGCTTGAACTGGTCGCCCTTGCCTATGTTCACGAGCTTGACCTCGTAGGGCAGCCCGCACTCCTCCAGCATTACGGAGATCTTGTAACCGTTGGGCGTCGGCCAGTAATAGAGCTCGATCGGCGAAGACTGGACTGCGGCCATGGGTGCCCTCCTCCGGCCGGTCCGCGGCCAGCGCTCGAGCGCGATCCGAGCGGGTCAAACCCTTGCGCGGACACGTCGCCCCTGAAGAACGAAACTGCGCCCCCGACCCGCCCGCCCTGCGGGCTGGTCGATGCGTGCACTAGAGGTAGACAGCGCCATCGGCAAGGGCAAGGGCCAGTTGCCAGCCCCGCAAGCCGGTGTCACAGACCGATCTTAAAGCCCTCGTGGGAATTGGCGAAGCCGAGCCGGCGATAGAATCGGTGGGCATCGAGCCGCGCCTTGTTGGACGTAAGCGCCAGCGTCGCCGCGCCGGCTGCGCGCGCCTTGTCCATGGCGAAGGACACCATGGCCTCGCCGATGCCCCGGCTGCGCAGGCCGGCATCCACCTGCACGGCCTCCAGGAGCGCCCGCAGGGCGCCGCGCCCCGGCAGGCTGGTGACGAAGGCCAATTGAAAGGTGCCCACGACCCGGCCGTCCAGCTCCGCAGCATAAAGCTGCGTCCGGGGATCGGCCGCGATGGCGTCGAACGCCGCGCCATAGGCTTGCGCCGCCTCGGAAGCGCAGGTGTCGCCATGCCCGCCCACCGCATCGGCGGCGAACAAAGCGACCAAGGCCGGCAGATCCTCCCTCCGGGCGGGCCGGATGAGGAGACCCGCCTGCCCTAGCGGCACAGCGGATCCCCGGGCGGCAGGATGGTCATCTGCCAGTCGCTCCAGCGGTGCGGGTTCATCCAGGGCGACCACCATTTCACCGACATCTCGATGGTGTTCTGGTCCGGCGGCGGCAGCAGCAGTTTCGGCAGGCCATTGGCGATGCCGGTGACGCGGGCGCAGCCGGTGGCGGGACGCGGCGGCGGCCGGTACTGGAACTCGCGCACGATCACCACCCGCGCGCCGGGAATGGCGGCCCGCAGGCGCCCGGCGGATGTGCGGTCGTCGGCCACGAGGGTCGGTGCGGACCCGAGCCGGTTCGCCACCGCCACCTGAAGCTTGTAGAGCGGCTCCGCCGCCATGCAGCGCCCGCACAGGCGCGGGTCGGGCCACAGCGGCACGGCGATGCGCGAGACCATGACGCCGGCGCTGATGACCGCCAGCAAGGTGACGTAGATCCACACCCGCCCGCGCCAGCCGCCGAGACGTTCCAGCTCGGCGAACAGATAGACCGGCAAAAGCAGCAGGAAGACGTGGAAATAGCGGTCACGCAGGCTGGTGGTGCCCACCGCCAGGGTGGTGGCGAGGGTGGCGACGATGCCGATGACGATGACCGTGCGCAGCACCCGCCGCGCCGCGCGCCGGTCGGCATCGTCCTGCCCGGCGTCGCCGCCGCGATTGTAGGGCAGGAACACCACCGCCATCAGCAGCACCAGCGGCAGCACGTAGCCGGCGAGGGCGCCGAGCATGGAGGCGAGCACGTCATCCCAGCCGGCGCCGGTGGCGCCGATGGTCTGCGCCGTGGCCTCGGCAACGTTCTGGCCGAAGCGCCACAAGGCGAAGCCGTAGATGCCGAGCGGCACGGCGGCGACCGCCAGTGTCACCAGCAGCCGGGGATCGAGGATCACCCGCCGGTAGGCCGGCTCCAGCAGGCAGGCGATGATGAGCACGCCGAGGAAGGCGACGAAGCCGAACTTGCCCAATACGCCCGCGGCGATCCACAGGCCAAGACCGGCGTAGAGGCCGAGGGAGGGCCGGCGCGACAGGGCCATGAGCGTGAGGAAGGCGCCGGCGATGGCAACGATCATCACGTTGGAATGGGTGAGGATCCGGTGGCTGTGATAGCCGATGACCCAGATGGTGGAGAGCGAGAAGGTGGCGAGGGCCGCCAGCCGCGGGTCCAGGATCATCCGCCGCGCCACGCGGTAGACCAGCATGGCGCAGGCAAACAGCAGCGTATAGCGCAGCACGGCGAAGGACAGGGTGCCGACGCCCAGGATGCGCTGGAGCCCCCACAGCAGCCAGTCGTACAGCGGCGGGTTGCGCGGGACGTAGGACAGCTCCAGCGACTGCACCATGTAGCTTTCGATGGCGTCGTCGGCATTCACCGCGATCTCGAAGACCACGGCGATGAGCGCGTGCAGCACCATCCAAATGCCGACGATGAGCGCGACGCCACCGGGCGTCGCCCAGAAGGGGACGCCATCGCGGCTCGGAACCGCGGCGGCCGGCGCCTCCCGGGGGAGATAGGTGTCTGTCACGGGGCACTCCTCATGCGCCGCCTCTATAGCCGCGCGGGGGGAGAGGCGCCACCGGACCGCCCTCCCCGGCGTGCCGGGGAGCCGCGAGTGTGGCAATCCGGTCATGCCCCAAGGTGAGGGGCCGACGGTTCATTTCAGGCTGGCTTGCCCGGCCCCCGCCCGAGGGTGGCAGGCATATTGGGCTGCTTTTGCTGCCGACGCGGGCGCCGCCGCGAACCTAGAGGGTCTCCAGCACCAAGAAACGCTGGCGTCCGCCGGCCGCGAGGGCCGCCTCGGAGGCGTCATGCACCAGCATGTCATCCACCCGGGCGCCGGAAGGGCCGGTGCGGCAGGCGGCGAGCATGGCCTCCACCGTGTCGTCGGGCCCGGCGAAGACGGCTTCCACGGCGCCGGAGGCGCGGTTGCGGACAAAGCCGAGGAGGCCCCGCGCCTCCGCCTCCCGGGCGCACCAGGCGCGGTAGCCCACGCCCTGGACCCGGCCGCGCAGCATCACGTGCACGTAGCGCATCGGCCTCACTCAGCGCAGGTGCCGGACGCCTTCATCGCCTCGAAGGACGCCATGGCGCCCACCAGGGCGAAGCGGCCGTAGTCGATCTTCAGCGCGCCGACCACCCCGTTGTCGTAGAGCGAGAAGGTCATGACATAGGAGGGCGTGCGGTCCACCCCGCCCTCGTCGAAATAGCTGATTGTGACCGGAAAGAACGTGCGCCCCGCCAGGGCAGACCGCGCCGGCGGCGCGATGCGGCTCTCATCCGTGCTGGGGCGGCCAATGACCGCCAGCGTGTCGAACACCTTCTCCGGGTCGCTCGCCCCGTCATAGACCTTGGCCTGCAGCACGCTGTCTCCCGCCGCCGCGGCGGCGAGCACGCGCCGGATATGCTCGGTGGGGAGCAGGATGTCGCCCTTCAGCTGCAGGGTTGCGGCCTCCGGCTTGCTGACGGTCACGGTCAGGCCTTCGCGGCCCCGCCTCTCCACATTGGCCTGCAGCTCCAGACCGTCGTCCTCCCCACCCTCGGTGACGGACAGGAAGCGGTAGGACTTCGCCTGCCCGTCCTCCCAAGCCTTGGACGTCACCGACTGCTTCAGCGGATCGCCCTCGCCGGTGGAGGCGATGCTGTTCTGCCGGGTGAAGGTGGTGTAGCCGGTGCAGGCGTCGCCTGTAATCTCGTAATTGATCTCGCCGTTCATCTCCTCCAGCTGGCCGGAGGATTTCGACCCGTCGAGGGAAAGGCGGTAGGTGGCCTTGTGCGGCAGCAGGGCGGCCGCGCTTGCGGGTACTGATGCAAGGCACCACAGGCCGACCACGGCCGCCGATGCAAGGCGCGAACGAAACGTCATGTGGCCACTCCTTCAGTCCGCCCCGCGCATCATGCGCACGACCGTTCGTCCCCCGACGATCCCATCACCCCGCCTCGGCTGCCGCCTGGACGCCTTGCGCACGGCGCGCGCTTCGGCGAAGAGGAGGCCCCAATTGCGCACAGCATGTGGCAGGAGACCTCCATGACATCCCCGATCGAGAACAAGCTCGCCGAGCTCGGAATCACCCTGCCGACCCCCGTGCCGCCGGTCGCCAATTATGTGCCCGTGGTGCGCACCGGCAACCTCCTGTTTGTGTCCGGCCAGGTTTCCATCGACGCAGGCGGCACCATCGCCACTGGCAAGCTCGGTGCCGGCCTCGACATCGACGCCGGCCGCGCCGCGGCTCGCCTCTGCGCCATCAACATACTTGCCCAGGTGAAGGCCGCCGTCGGCGACCTGGAGAAGGTGGTCCGCGTGGTGAAGCTCGTCGGCTTCGTGAATTCCGCGCCCGACTTCATCGACCATCCCAAGGTGGTGAACGGTGCGTCCGACCTGTTCGTCGAGGTGCTCGGCGACAAGGGCCGTCACGCCCGCTCGGCCGTGGGCATCGCGGCCCTGCCCTTCAATGCGGCGGTCGAGGTGGAAGCCGTGGTGGAAGTGGCCTGAGCGGACCGGGAGGCAGGACTGATGGGCGATCTGGCATGGCTCACCGCGCGCCCGGTCGCCCATCGCGGCCTGCATGACGCGGCGCGCGGGATCGTCGAGAATTCCGCCGGCGCCATGGATGCCGCGATCGCGGCCGGCTATCCCATCGAGCTCGACCTGCAGGCGAGCGCCGATGGCGAGGCCATGGTGTTCCACGATTTCACCCTCGACCGGCTCACCGCGGCGCGCGGCGCCGTGGCGGCCCGCACGGCGGCGGAGCTCAGGGAGATCGCCCTGCGCGGCTCCGGCGACACCCTCCTGACGCTCCCTGAGCTGCTCGCCCGCGTGGCGGGACGGGTACCCCTCGTCATCGAGATCAAGAGCGCATTCTCCGGCGACATGCGCCTAGCGGCGCGGGCGGCGGAGCTGGTCGCCGCCTATGACGGCAAGGCCGCGCTCATGTCGTTCGATCCCGATCAGGTGACCGAGGTGAGGGCCCGCGCGCCAGGGGTCGTGCGGGGCATCGTGGCGCAAGGCAGCTATAGCGGGGCCCACTGGCCCGGCATCGACGCCGAGCGCGCCCGGGTGCTCGCGGACATGGATCACCACGACACAACCGATTACCAGTTCATCAACTATCACTTCACCGATCTGGAACGGCCGGCGGTGCTTGCGGCCAAGGCCGCGGGCATCCCGATTCTCGCCTGGACGGTTCGCAGCCCCGTCGACGAAGCGCGGGCGCGGGGTGTCGCCGACCAGATCGTCTTCGAGGGGTTCCGGGCCTGACATGGCGAAGCTGCGGCGTCCTGTCGCGGTAGGCAGGCCCTGATGCAGCGCACAAATATGCTCGATGCCCGACGCCCGCATCCGCATCCTCTCGCAGCTCTCCGAGGTCCGGCCGGCCGAGTGGGACGCCTGCGCGGCGGGCGGGGCGGCACGGCCCGAGCCCTTCCTCGCCCACGCCTTTCTGTCCGCCCTTGAGGAGTCCGGCTGCGCCGCCGCCCGCACCGGCTGGCTGCCGCAGCATCTCATCCTGGAAGGGCCGGACGGCACGCCGTCAGCGGTTGCGCCGGCCTATCTGAAGTCTCATTCCCGCGGCGAATACGTGTTCGACCAGGGCTGGGCCGACGCCTACAACCGCGCGGGCGGCGAATATTATCCGAAGGTTCAGGTGGCGGTGCCCTTCACCCCGGTCACCGGCCGGCGGCTGCTGCTGAAGGACCCGCAGGACCCCGTGGGCCGGCCGGCGCTGGCGGCGGGCATCAAGCAGCTGGTGCGCCTGCGCGGGGCCTCTTCCGCCCACGTCACCTTCTCGACGCAGGAGGAGTGGGAGTCGCTTGCGGCGGTCGGTTTCCTCCAGCGCACCGACCGGCAGTTCCACTGGACCAACAACGGCTACGCCACCTACGACGATTTCCTCGGCGAGCTCGCGTCCCGCAAGCGCAAGGCGCTGAAGAAGGAGCGCCGCGAGGCGCTCGGTCCGGGCATCACCATCGAATGGCTCACCGGATCCGAACTGACGGAAGCGGCCTTCGACGCCTTCTTCATGTTCTATCTGGACACCGGCGGCCGCAAATGGGGCGCGCCCTATCTCAACCGGGAGTTCTTCAGCCTGATCGCCCAGCGCATGCCGGAAACGGTCCTGCTGGTGATGGCGCGGCGCGACGGGCGGTATATCGCCGGGGCGCTCAACTTCATCGGCGCCGATACGCTCTATGGCCGCTACTGGGGCGCGGTGGAGCACCACCCCTTCCTGCATTTTGAGGTCTGCTACCACCAGGCCATCGACTTCGCCATCGCCCGCGGGCTCAAGGTGGTGGAGGCGGGTGCCCAGGGCGAGCATAAGCTGGCGCGCGGCTATCTGCCCACCACCACCTATTCGGCCCACTACATCGTTCACAAGGGCCTCGAGGGGGCCGTGGCGCAGTATCTGGAGCGCGAACGCGCCCATGTGGAGGAGGACGCCGCGGTGCTCACCGAGCTCGGTCCCTTCCGCCGCTGCAGCGAGGACGAGCAGGACTGACCCGGGACGGTCGGGGCAAGGGAGACTTCCCGGGCCTGCGCGCATCTGCCGTCATCCGGCCGTTGCCGGATTCGGCCGGCAATCGCTATAGTCGCGCCGCGCAATCGGGGAATGGCGATGACGTATTGCTGTGGGGTTCTGGTTCGGGACGGGCTGGTGATGATCGCCGACACCCGCACCAACGCGGGCCTCGACAACATCTCGACCTTCCGCAAGCTCCACGTCTTCGAGGAGCCGGGGCACCATGTGCTCGGCCTCGCCACCGCCGGCAATCTCTCGGTGTCCCAGTCCGTCGTCAGCATGCTGCACGAGGGCGTGGAGGATCACGAGGCGGGCGAGCGCAAGCAGCTGCGCGACTGCCGCACCATGTTCCAGGCGGCACAGCTGGTGGGCACGGCCATCCGGCAGGTCCATAAGGTCAACGGCGCCTATATGGAGCAGAGCAGCGTCAGCTTCGAGGTGTCGTTCCTGCTGGGCGGCCAGATCGCTGGAGACGCCCTCCGCCTCTACATGATCTATTCCGCCGGCAATTTCATCGAGTGCACGCAGGACACCCCCTTCCTGCAGATCGGCGAGCACAAATACGGCAAGCCCGTGCTGGACCGCGCCGTGACCTATGAGATGGAGATCGCCGAGGCGCTGAAATCGAGCCTGATCTCCATGGATTCCACCATGCGGTCAAACCTCGGCGTCGGCCTGCCCATCGACGTGATGGTGGTGGGTCCCGACTCGCTGAAATCGGAGCTCAACTATCGCATCGAGCCCGGCGAGCCCTATTTTCACGATCTGCGCGAACGCTGGTCGGCGGCCCTGCGCTCCGCCCATTCCTCGATCCCGCGCCCGCCTTACCTGAAGAACGCCCGCGCCCCCCTCACCACCGAGGTCTGAGCCGCAACGAAAAAGGGCGCCGCGAGGCGCCCTTTTCTTGACCGCATCGGCGCGCCGGGCGGATCAGGCCGCCTTGGGAGCGAGCTTGGCGGTGACGATCATGTCGGGATCGCGCACCGGCTCGCCGCGCTTGATCTGGTCCACATTCTCCATGCCCTCGATCACCTCGCCCCACACCGTGTACTGGCGGTCGAGGAAGCGGGCGTCGGTGAAGCAGATGAAGAACTGGCTGTCGCCGGAATTGGGATCCTGCGCGCGGGCCATGGAGCAGGTGCCGCGCACGTGCGGCTGGGCGTTGAACTCGGCCTTCAGCTTCTTGCCCGAGCCCCCGGTGCCGTTGCCATACTGGCCGTCGCCGGTCTGGGCCATGAAGCCCTCGATGACGCGGTGGAACGGCACGTTGTTGTAGAAGCCCTCGTTCACCAGCTCCTTGATGCGGGCGACGTGGTTGGGCGCGAGGTCCGGGCGGAAGGCGATGGTCACCGGGCCCTTGGTGGTCTCGAGGATCAGAACTTCGTCACTCATGGATCTCATCCTTCACAGGGCGGCACCGGAGAGCCGGCCGCCGCGTCGGCCCGGTCATGCCGGGCGGGGGGACATCCGCGCGGGCCGGCTGAGCCGGACCTCGCGCAGCATTCAAAACGTTCGCAGAACCGCGCCAGCGGTCACTTGACCTCGGCGGTCACTTAGCCTCGGCAGTCACTTGGCGTCGGCAGTCACTTGGCGTCGGCGGCGACCTGCATCTTCACGATCTTGTCCGGACCGGTGACCGCGCCGTTGGCGGAGGCCGGACCCTTCTTGATCTTGTCCACATACTCCATGCCCGACACCACCTGCCCGACGACGGTGTACTGGCCGTTCAGGCTCGGCGCGTCGTCGAACATGATGAAGAACTGGGAATTGGCGCTGTTGGGCGAGGAGGCCCGGGCCATGCCCACCACGCCGCGCTTGAACGGCACGCTGGAGAATTCCGCCGGCAGGTTGGGGTACTTCGAGCCGCCGGTGCCGTTGCCATACTGGCCGTCGCCGGTCTGGGCCATGAAGCCGTCGATAACCCGGTGGAACGGCACGTTGTTGTAATAGCCCTCGCGCGCGAGGGTCTTGAGGCGCTCGACATGCTGGGGCGCGAGATCAGGCCGCAGCGCGATCACAACCCGGCCATAGGGCGTTTCGAGATAGAGGGTGTTCTGCGGGTCCGGCTTGGTCTGGGCCGCGGCGGGCAGCGCAAAGGCGAGCGCGAGCAGGGCTGCGGCGATGAAGCGGCCGAAGAGGCGCGTCATGAAGATCTCCCGGAAACGCCCCTTCCGCGGGGCTGGTTGGCTGCGCCGGACGGCGCCGGCGGGGAACGCAGGCGGGCCTGCGCGGGCACTCAACGCTTGAACTTGTCTTTCAGTCGCGCCAGCACCTCGGCCGGCACGAAGGCGGAGACGTCTCCGCCCATGGCCGCGATCTGCCGCACCAGAGTGGCGGTGATGGGGCGTACCCGCGGCGAGGCCGGCAGGAACACGGTCTGGATGCCCGGCGCGAGCACGCCGTTCATGCCCGCCATCTGCATCTCGTAATCGAGATCGGTGCCGTCGCGCAGGCCGCGGATGAGCAGAGTCGCGCCCATCTGCTCGGCGGCGGTGACGATGAGGCCGTCGAAAGTGATGGCCTCCAGCGTCGCATTCTCTTCCGCCGCCACCGGCCCGCACACCTCGCGCAGCATGGTGAGCCGTTCCTCGGCGGCGAACAGCGGCGCCTTTCCAGGGTGGATGCCCACCGCCAGCACCAGCCGGTCGGCGAGCCGGCAGGCCGAGCGCACCACGTCCAGATGGCCGTTGGTGAGCGGATCGAAGGAGCCGCCATAGATGGCGGTGCGCAGAATATGGGCGCTCACGCGGCTCGTCTCATGCTGCGGGTCTCGCGACGTCTCTGGGCGGGAAGGCGTAGCCTTGCCCGGGCCGGGACGCAATGGGGGCGGCGCGGGCGGTGGCCGCCCCTTCGGGCTACGCCTCGAACGGGGCGCCGCTCTCCGGCACCATAACCTTCACCGAGTGGCCTTCCAGCGCCGCTACGAAGGCCGAGGCATCGGGCACCAGCAGCGGGAAGGTGCCGTAATGGATGGGCACCACCACCTCCACCCCGGGGAGGAAGCGCTTCACCGCCATGGCCGCCACCGCGGGGCCCATGGTGAAGCGGTCGCCGATGGGGATGAACACCACCTTGGGCGCGTGGATCTCGCACATCAGCGCCATGTCGGAGAAGATGTCCGTGTCGCCCATGTGCCAGATGGTCGGCTCGCCCGGCGCCTTGATGATGAGGCCGGTGGGATTGCCGAGATATTCCGAAGGCTTGCCGTCACCGCCCGAGGAATGGTCGGCGCGCACCATGGTTACGGTGAAGCCGCCGCAGTCGAGCGTGCCGCCGGTGTTCATCATCTGGCCCACATTGCCGGCCCCGCGGGCGGCGAGGAAGGCGCACAGCTCAGGGTTCGCCACCACCGGAAGGGTACGGCTGGCGTCGGCGGCATCCTCGACGATGGAGAGCGTGTCGCCCACATGGTCCGAATGGCCGTGGGTGAGGAGGATGTGGGTGATGCCGCGGGCCGCTTCCTCCACGGTGGAGCGGAAGGTGGGATTTCCGGTGAAGAAGGGGTCGATCAGCACCGCCTTGTCGCCGAAATCCAGCCGGAATGCGGCGTGGCCGAACCAGGTGATCTTCATGGGGATGGGGCCTTGGAAAGGTGGAAGCTCGGGCCGCGGAGTATCCCGGAACGTCCCGCAAGAGGCAACGGCGGCATGGCGGCGCGCGGGCCGCGGACGCGTGCCGCGACGAGCGCTCAGCCGATGGTGGAGAGCGCGGGGAAAGTCTCGATCAGCCAGTAGCTGACATGGGCGATCCAGCCGGACATGAAGGCGATGCCGGTGAGCACCAGCAGCGCGCCCATGGCCTTCTCCACCATGGGCAGCACCTTGCGCATGTGGACGAGGCTGCGCAGGAAGGGGCGCACCGCGAAGGCGGCGGCCAGGAACGGCACGCCGAGACCCAGCGAATAGACCGCCAGCAGGCCGGCCCCCTTGGAGACCGTGGCCTCCGACCCCGCCACCGCGAGGATGGCGCCGAGGACCGGGCCAAGGCACGGCGTCCAGCCGAAGGCGAAGGCCAGCCCCATCACGAACGCACCCCAAAGGCCTGTCACCTCGTGCACATGGGGCCGCGCCGTGCGATGCAGCAGATGGATGCGGAACACCCCGAGAAAATTGAGCCCCATGACGATGATGGCGAGGCCGGCGATGATGGACAGCACGTCGAGATGCGCCCGCAGCAGATCGCCGACAGCGGAAGCGCCGGCGCCCAGGGCCACGAACACAACCGAGAAGCCGGCCACGAACAGGGCCGCTCCCGCCAGCGCCCGCCGCTCCACTTCCTTCACCGGCTCGGCCCCGGCGAGGTCGTCCAGCGTGCTGCCGCCGAGGAAGCACAGATAGGGCGGCACCAAGGGCAGCACGCAGGGGGAGACGAAGCTCACGAGGCCGGCGAGGAAGGCGGCAGGCAGGGTCACATCGGCCATGGCTTCGGGTCGCGGCTCTCTTCTGTTCGGGTCCGTTGGGCCTCTCATGGGCCGGCCCGCCGGCCGGGGCAAGCTGCACATCGCCGCGCTCGCCGGCTTGTGAGCAGGGCCCGGAGCGCCCCTCACCCCCGGTCCGACCCCGGCATTCCACGCCGCACCTCCTTGCAACCGCCGCACTTCAGGGACATCTGATCGCCATGAGCGACGAGCGCACTTCCCCCCGCCGGCCCCAGGTGTTCCGCCTCGACGAGGCCAGCATCACCCTCGCCCCACCGGAGGTGGCGCAGGCGGAGGCGGCGCTTCCCGTGCCCGTCGTGCCGCGCCGCAGCTGGGGCATGTCCCTCGCAGGCCTGTTCTGGTCGGCGCTGGGCGGCGTCGCGAGCCTTGCCGCTTATGTGGGCCTGAGCCGGCTGGTGGAGAGCCTGTTCGCCCGGGCCGAATGGCTCGGATACGTGGGCGTCGCCTTCACCGGCGTTCTGGTGGCGGCAGCGGTGCTGCTGGCGGGGCGCGAACTGGCGGGCCTTCGCCGCCTCACCCGCATCGACGAGATCCGCGAACGCGCGACCCTGGCGCTGGCCGCCGACGACCGGCCGGCAGCGGAAGCGGTGGTACGCGATGTTCTGAACCTCTCCGCCGGCATGCCCACCCTCGCCCGCGCCCGCAGCGAGCTGGAGGGCCACCTCTCCGGCATCATCGACGGGGCAGACCTGCTGCGCCTTGCCGAGCGCACCCTTCTGGCAGGGCTCGATTCCCGCGCGCGGCAGATGGTGTCGGATGCGGCGCGCAACGTCTCTGTGGTCACGGCGGTCTCACCGCGGGCGGCAGTGGACCTCGCCTTCGTGCTCTACAGTGCCGTGATGCTCATGCGCCGCCTCGCCATGCTGTACGGCGGACGCCCCGGCACGCTCGGCACCTTCCGCTTGGTGCGGCACGTGCTCGGCCATCTCGCGGTGACCGGCGGCATGGCGGCGGGCGACACGCTGGTGCAGCAGATCGTCGGCCAGGGCCTCGCCGCCCGTCTCTCGGCGCGGCTGGGCGAAGGCGTGGTGAACGGCCTGCTCACCGCGCGCCTCGGGGTCGCCGCCATTGCCGTGACCCGGCCCCTGCCCTTCACCGCCCTGCCCGCGCCGCGCCTCACCGACGTGGCAGGCGGCCTGATGCGCAAGGCGGAGGAGGACGAGGCCGTCGCCTCACGCCGGTAGGAGATGGCGCGGCAACGTGGCCGGGGTGTAGGTGACCGGCCGGTTGCGCCAGATCATCTCCGCCGTTGGCCAGACCACGAAGGCGCCCATGCCGCTGAGGAACAAAGCGAAGCTCCACTGACTCTCCGCCAGCGCGAAGCCGAACACCGCGAGCAGCCCCGCAAGGGCCAGTGCGCCGGCTGCGACCATCGCCCAGAAGCGCCACGGCGCATAGCCGCCGGAAAGGCGTGGCGCCGCCCCGGCGGCCGTGAGCGCGCGGTGGAAGGCGCGCACGAAAGCGGCATAGTCCTCCTTCTGGTCGCGCACGCCGGTGAGGGATATGCGCGACGCCGAGCCCGCCTTGATTCGCGTGCCATCGCGCCCTGCGATGGCCATCTCGAATGTCGGCGCGGCGAACTTGGCGGGCAGGAAGCGCAGCTCCACCGCCGCCACGTCCGCCAGGGGAAGGCGGCCCTCCTTCGGGCCCACGGACCACAGCAGCGCGCCCGGAACGAGCTCAAGCCGCACGCCGGCGCCGCCGAGGCGGGGAAGATAGGCGTAGGTGATGACAGCCGAGGCCGGTGCGTTCACGTCAGCTCCCGCATGGCGGCATCAATGCCCTGGACGGTCAGCGGGAACATGCGGTACTCCATGAGGTGGCGCATGAGACGAATGGATTCCGTATAGCCCCAATGGGGCTCGGGCACCGGATTGAGCCAGACCGCCTTGGGATAGGTGGTGGTGAGCCGCGAGAGCCAGACCTTGCCCGGCTCCGTATTGTTGTGCTCCACTGAACCGTTGGCGAAGGTGATCTCGTAGGGGCTCATGGACGCGTCGCCGACGAAGATCAGCTTGTAGTCGTGGCCGTACGTGTGCAGCACGTCGTAGAGCCCGACACGCTCGGACGCGCGGCGCGCATTGGACTTCCAGACGCTCTCATAGACGCAGTTGTGGAAGTAGAAGTGCTCCAGGTGCTTGAACTCCATGCGGGCGGCGGAGAACAGCTCCTCCACCTGCTCCACGTGCCAGTCCATGGAGCCACCCACGTCGAGGAAGAGCAGCACCTTCACCGCATTGCGCCGCTCGGGCCGCAGGCGCACGTCGAGATAGCCCTGCCGGGCGGTCTCCCGGATGGTGCCGTCGAGGTCCAGCTCCTCCGGCGCGCCGATGCGGGCGAATTTGCGCAGACGGCGCAGCGCCACCTTGATGTTGCGGGTGCCGAGCTCGACGCCGTCGTCGAGGTCCTTGAACTCGCGCTTGTCCCACACCTTCACCGCACGGAAGTTGCGGTTGCCCTCCTGGCCGATGCGCACGCCCTCAGGATTATAGCCATAGGCGCCGAAGGGCGAGGTGCCGGCGGTGCCGATCCACTTGGAGCCGCCCTGGTGGCGTCCCTTCTGCTCCTCGAGGCGCTTCTTCAGCGTCTCCAGCAGCTTGTCGAGGCCTCCGAGGGCCTCGATCTGGGCCTTCTCCTCGTCGGTGAGATGCTTCTCGGCGAGCTTGCGCAGCCAGTCCTCGGGGATCTGCGGACCCGCCTCGCCGAGGGCGGTCTCCAGGCCCTTGAAGCATCGGCCGAAGACCTGGTCGAAGCGGTCGAGATGGCGCTCGTCCTTCACCAGGCAGGAGCGGGAGAGATAATAGAAGGCATCCACCTGCCGGCTGGCCACGTCGCGGTCCATGGCCTCCATCAGGGTCAGGTATTCGCGGACGGAGACCGGTACCCCGGCCGCCTTGAGGGCCTCGAAGAAGGCTATGAACATCCCGGTCGATCCTCGCTGCCGCTCGCCCGCTGGATGTGAAGGATAGCGCGGGTCCCGGCCGAACGCCAAAGCCCGGCGGCGCACGAGCGCGGCCCAGGTCCGCCGCAACGCCGGCGCCCCCAAGAGCCCGCGCAGTTCCAGCACCACTCCGTCACGGTCGCCTCGGACCCAATGCCGGACGAGCAGCCTCGGGGGCTCACCCTGCCGCTCTCGCGCACCGAGGGACCGATGGCGCGTCGCCCCCAAAACGCAAATGCCCCGGCCGCTGGCCGGGGCATTCGATCTCGCGGGACGGGCCGCCGCAGCGGCCCGGCTGCTCAGTTCACGCCGTAGATGTTGGCGTTGGCGTTGGTCATGGATTCCACGGTCAGGGCGCCGAGGAGGACCAGGTTGAGGAACTTGGTCATCTCCACCGAGCCGGCATTGCCGATGTAGATGATGTCCTTGTCCCGCATCGGCACCTTGGTGGCGAGGAGGAAGCCCGTCGGCTCGCGGAAATTGATCTGGTAGATGGTCGGGATGCGCCGCTCGGGAAGGGCCGAGACATCGACGCCCATGCGCTCCAGCGTGGTGCGGTTCTCCACGCGGAACAGGAAGGCCGACTGCGGATCGGCCTGCTGGTCCACGAGGCCCTCGGCCTTGGCCACCGCCTCGCTCAGGCTGATGGAGTCGTCGCCGAAGTTGAACTGACCCTGGCGGCCGGAGGCACCGAAGGCGAGGAAGGTGCGCGGACGGCTGAACACGTAAACAGTGTCGTCCGGCTGGAGGTAGATGTTGTTCGCGGGCTCGCGCACCAGCCGGTTGAAGCTGATGGTCGCCTCGCGGTTGCCGCGCTGGAGGGTGACCAGAAGGTCGTAGCCCTTGCTGGTGGTCTGGCCGGCGCGGCTGACCGCGTCGAGCACGCGCTCACCCGCCGAGGTCAGCGGGAACTTGATCGGAGCGGTCACTTCACCGATCACGGTCACGGAGTTGGAGCGCTGCGACTTCACCGAAACCACGGCCTGGGGCTCGATGGCGCGGTTGCGGAGGCGCTCGACGATCTCCTGCTCCACCTGGGCCGGGCGCATGCCCGCCGCCCGCACTTGGCCGGCATAGGGAACGGAGATGAAGCCGTTGCTGTCCACCGTCTGGGTCGGGATGTCGACGAAGTTACCAGCGCGCGAGGCGGCTTCGGCGGGGATGAAGAGGCCGCCGGAGGAGGCTTCGAAGATGGACACGCCGACGATGTCGCCCACGCCGATCTTGATGTCCGGGATGGGACGGCGATCGTTGCGGAAGGTGCCGATCAGCCCCTCGCAGTCCAGCTGCGTCAGGACGTGCACCACCTGGGCCGTCATGGGCACCAGCTTGTAGCCGACACCGTCCGTGTCCTGCGTCGCCTGGCTCGTGACTTCCACGCTGTAGGGACCCGACGCGGGAAGAAGGTTGCAGCCGGACAACGCAACGGAAACGGCCACGCAGGTCGCGATGCGGAACCGTCCGAGCAAATTGTTCAGGGCGAAATGCACTACCTGGACCCCCCTGCGAAACATGCCCTTGAGTAGCACGAGGGCCGGGGGACGCCTATTGCAACGCCTGATGAAACGGTAATGCGGAGGCCGTTTCCGTCAGGGTTGTGGCCGAAGTGCCACAGAACTATCCGTACTATGGTACGGCATTAGCGCTGGCTTGGTTAATGTCGGCGTTCGAAGACTGGGAGTTGCGACGCGGAGGAATTAACGCAGGCCGCGCATCCGTACCGGAGCAAGCCCTGGCCTACCGCCCGGATCAACAGGATACCGATGCTCAGGTGGCGATCAGGAACCGGTCGGCGCCTTCGAGCACCAGACAGGTCAGGCAGCCGGTAGCGTATGCGCCGGTATCGATATTGATTCGATTGCCCAGAACCTCGGGATCCTTCATCGGCGTATGCCCGTGCACCACGCAGTGGCCGAACCAGTCGGCGCAGTCGAGAAACTCGCGGCGGATCCACATCATGTCGTCGCGACTCTGCTCCTCTAGCGGGATGCCGGGGCGCAGGCCCGCGTGCACGAAGAGGTAGTCGCCACAGACGAAATGGCTGGAGAGCTGCCGCAGGAAGGAAATGTGCTCGGCCGGTACGGCGCTGCGCCACTCGTTCCACATGCGCGCCTCGTCGCCGCCGGCGGTGGGACGGATATAGGAGAACACGGTCTCCAGCCCGCCCATGCGCAGCCAGCGCGAGAAGGATTCCTGCGACATGAGCGATTCGAGCATCACCGCTTCATGATTGCCGGAGAGGCACACCGCCTTGCGGCTCTCCCGCCGCGCCATCAGCGCATCGAGCACGCCGGAGGACTGGGGCCCGCGATCGACATAATCGCCGAGATAGACCTCGACGCAGTCCGGCCCCGGATGGGCGGCCATGTCCTCGTCGATGGCCGCCTGGAGCGCCGAGAGCAGATCGAGGCGACCGTGCACGTCGCCAATGGCGTAGATGCGCATGTGATCCGGCACGAGAGGGATCGTCGGCTCGCGAGAACCTTCGCTGACGGCATTCGGGCGGAGCTTTAGCATCGTCATGACCGCAACATCCCCGACGGTGTCAATGCCCCCGCATCTCTTGGGAAGACACCAGTGTATCTCCACTTCGAGAGTCTTGCGAACTTTTCGTTGCATTGCAACAAGAACCGCGTCCACAGCAACCTGATCGGGTTCAAATCGCCGAAAACGCGGTAGCAGGGGGAAGAATGGCGTTCGATCTGGCGTTCCTCTCCGTCGTGATCGAGGCGGCTCTGGGCTATACGGCCGGACTGGTGCGGCGGATCGGTCATCCGGTGATCTGGATCGGCAGGCTGATCGTCGTGCTCGATCATGGCCTGAACCGCGCCGGCTGGACCGCGGCGCGGCGGCGCCTGATGGGCATGATTGCCATTCTGGTGGTGGTTGCCTGCGCGGCGGTGCCCGCCTTCCTTCTCGAACTTGGCTTGCGGTCGCTGCCCTTCGGCCTTCTCCTCGCCGGCCTCGCGGGCAGCACGCTCATCGCCCAGCGCTCCTTGCATTGGCACGTCGCCCGCGTCGCCGATGCGCTGGACGGTGGCAGCATCGAGGACGCCCGCAGTGCGGTGAGCCATATCGTCGGCCGCGATCCGCAGACGCTGGATGACCATGGCGTCGCGCGCGCCGCCATCGAGAGCCTTGCCGAGAATTTCTCCGACGGCGTGGTCGCGCCCGCCCTGTGGATGTGCGTTGGCGGGCTGGCGGGAGGCGCCGCCTACAAGGCGCTCAATACCGCTGACAGCATGATCGGCCATCTCACTGAGCGCCATGCTGCCTTCGGCTGGGCCTCGGCCCGCGCGGATGATTACGTGAACCTGCCGGCCTCGCGCCTCGCCGGCATGCTGCTCATAGCGGCGGCGGCGCTCACCCCGGGGGCCGATGCCCGCGCCGCCCACAGAGCCATGCTGCGCGATGCCCCACGCCACCGCTCGCCCAACGCTGGCTGGCCGGAGGCGGCCATGGCCGGCGCCCTGGGGCTCAAGCTCAACGGCCCCAAGGTCTATGCCGGTGTCCCCACAGAGGACGCGTACATGGGCGACGGCCGGCGCGAGGCGACGGCGCTCGACGTGCGCGCTGCACTGCGGCTCTACCGCCGCGCCGACGCCCTGATGATCCTTATTGTGCTGGTCGGCGCCCTGCTCAGCCTTCTGGCCTGAGCCTCACGCGGCCAGCGTGAGCAGCCGATCGAGGTGGAGATGGGCTGCGAGGTGCGCGGCAAGGCCATCGAGCACCGCTTCCACGCCGTCCTCATAGGCGAAGCCAGCCGCCGCACCGCCGAGGTGGGCGAGACTGACGGAACGGAAGGCGTCCGAGGCGAACAGGCCGTGCACATAGGTGCCCGCCACGCGCCCGGACGCGGCGCGTGCGCCTTCCGGGCGGCCATCCGCGAGGTGGCCGAACGGGCGCGCCGTGTCGGACCCCTGCGTGACCCCCATGTGCATCTCATAGCCGCGGAAGGGCGCACCTTCCGCGACGCCCTCCACCTCCACGAGCCGCTTCTCGCCCGACAGAACCGAGTGCACGTCGAGAAGGCCGAGACCGCGGGCGATCGTGGCCTCGCCCTCGATGCCCTCGGGATCGGCAATGGTCACCCCGAGCATCTGGTAGCCCCCGCACAGGCCCAGCACATGGCCACCGCGCCGGGCGAAGGCGAGGATGTCATGGTGCAGCCCGCCGGCCTTCAGCGCCGCGAGATCCGCAATGGTCGATTTGGAGCCGATGAGCAGGACAAGGTCGGTATCGAGGGGCAGGGTCTCGTGCGGGCGGATGCGACGCACCTCCACCCCCGGCTCGGCATCCAGCGGGTCGAGATCGTCAAAATTGGAGATGTGGGGCAGCACGGGAACGGCGATCTTGAGCCGCGCCCCGGCCTTGGGCGGTGGCGGCGCGGCGAGGGCCAGCGCATCTTCCGCCGGCAGGCGGGCGGCTTCAGCGAAGTGCGGCACGAGGCCGAGCGGGGCCCAGGAGGTGGCGCGGGCGATCGTCTCCATGCCGGCGGCGAAAAGCGTCGGATCGCCACGGAAACGGTTGACGATGAAGCCGCGGATGAGCGCGGCATCGTCCGGGTCGATCACCGCCTTGGTGCCGACGAGGCTGGCGATGACGCCGCCGCGGTCGATGTCGCCGATGAGTACCACCGGCACGTGCGCTGCACGGGCGAAGCCCATGTTGGCGATGTCGCCAGCCCGCAGATTGACCTCGGAGGCGCTGCCCGCCCCTTCCACCAGGACCAGATCCGCCTCCGCCTTCAGTTGCTGGAAGCTCTCCAGCACATAAGGCATGAGGGACGGCTTCATGGTCTGATACGCCGCGGCCTTGGCGGTGGCGTGGACGCGGCCCTGCACCACCACCTGCGCCCCGCTCTCGCCCTGCGGCTTCAGCAGCACCGGGTTCATGTGGACGCTGAGGGGCACACGGGCGGCGCGTGCCTGAAGCGCCTGGGCCCGGCCGATCTCCCCGCCGTCGGCGGTCACGGCGGCGTTGTTCGACATGTTCTGCGGCTTGAACGGCCGCACCTTCAGCCCGCGCAACGTGTAGGCGCGGGCGAGGCCGGCCACGAGCAGCGACTTGCCGACGTCGGAGCCTGTGCCCTGGAACATGAGCGCGCGGGCGGACGACGCGGTCATCGCGTCAGAACTCGATGCCCGGCTGCGCCTTCACCCCGGCGGTGAAATGGTGCTTCACCAGCCCCATCTCGGTCACGAGGTCCGCCGCCGCGAGAAGCTCCGGCTTGGCATTGCGTCCGGTGACGACCACGTGCAGGTCGGGCCGGCGCGCCGCGAGGGCCGCGACGACCGCGGCGAGGTCGAGATATTCATAGCGCAAGGCGATGTTGAGCTCATCCAGGACGAGGAGCGAAATGGTCTCGTCGGCCATCAGCTCCTGCGCCATGGCGAAGGCGCGGGCGGCGGCGGCCTTGTCGCGGGCGAGGTCCTGCGTCTCCCAGGTGAAGCCCTCGCCCATGGTGTGCCAGCTCACGCGATCGCCGAAGGCGCGGAAGGCGTCCTGCTCGCCGGTCTGCCAGGCCCCCTTGATGAACTGCACCACGCCCACCCGGCCGCCGCGCCCCAGCATGCGCAAGGCGAGGCCGAAGGCAGCCGTGCTCTTGCCCTTGCCGGGGCCGGTGTGGACGATGAGGAGGCCTTTTTCGACCGTCTTCTGCGCCACTTCCTTGTCCTGCACCGCCTTGCGCTTCTCCATCTTGGCGCGATGACGGGCTGCCTCGTCGGGCGAGACCGGGGCGGCGGGGGCGGGATCGCTCACGGCGTCTCCTCCTTCACGATCAGGGGCAGCCCGGCCACCACCAGCACCACCGCGCGGGCGCGGCGGGCGAGGCGCTGGTTGAGCAGACCGGCGGCGTCGCGGAAGCGGCGGGCCAGCGCATTGTCGGGCACGATGCCGAAGCCGACCTCGTTGGCGACGCAGAACGTGGGGCCGGTGCGGGCTGCCAGCGCCCTCTCCAGCCTTTCCGCCTCTTCATCGAGGTCGTGGTCGGCGAGGAGGTGGTTGGTGAGCCAGAGTGTCAGGCAATCCACCAGAACCGGACGATCGGACGGCAGGGCGTTAAGGCAATCGGTGAGGGCGAGGGGCGCCTCCAGCGTCTCCCAGCCGGCGCCGCGGCGCGCCCGATGCCGCGCCACGCGCTCGTTCATCTCCGCATCGTGGACGCCGCCAAAGGCAAGGTCGGCGGTCGCCACATAGGTCCAGGGCGGCGGGCAGAGCTCCACCTGCGCCTCTGCATGCCGGCTCTTGCCCGAGCGCGCGCCGCCGAGGATCAGGACGAGGCCGCCGCCCACCGCTGCGTCCGTCATCAGGGGCAGGACGGGCTGCAGGCGCGCGCCTGGCCTCGGTCCGGCAGCGTCGCCGGCCGATGCGGCCGCGGGATACCCCGCGCAGACGTGCGGCGTCGTCCCGTCTCTCCCACCATCTGCAGTCCCTCGCCTCGCGCCGGCGGAATCGCCCTTGGCGCCCAGTCGGCGACTATAGGGTCCACCCCCAACGCCGCAACGGCTCTCGCGTTCAGCCAAGCCCCAGTCAACGCACGCGGGGTTCGCAAGGAGCATTAAGAGAGCAGAATTCTTGTGGGATTATAGTTAATTATGACACTTTCCGGAGCCGAATTCGAGCGAAAGGCGGATTCTGCTACCATTCACGCCTCTGATTGACTCTCTAAGACGCTCGAAGCCTAATAAAATCAATAATTTATGGTTAATTCTTCACTTTAAGACGCGGATTAAAGCCACTAAATGCGGGGCGGGATAACGACTTAAAGCGATGAATTAAGACTGCAGGTTATCGATTTAAGTTATTGAAAAATAATATTTTATTTCATTATAGGATGATATTCCCATCCCCTCCCCCGCGCGCCTTCGCCACCAGGGCGGACGTCGATCGGCCTTCCACCAGGGGGATAAGGGCCACGCGACCGCCCGCCGCCTTCACCACATCGGCGCCGACCACCTGGTCCTCCTGATAGTCCGCGCCCTTCACCAGAACATCGGGCCGCAGCGCGGTAATCAGCTCCAGCGGGGTGTCTTCGTCGAACAGCACGACGAGATCCACGCACCGCAGCGCCCCCATCACCCGCGCCCGCGCTTTTTCGTCCTGAACCGGGCGCGCCGGACCCTTCAGGCGCCGCACCGAGGCATCCGTATTGAGCGCCACCACCAGCCGGTCGCCCTCACGGGCCGCCGCTTCCAGGATGGCCACGTGGCCCGGATGAAGCAGGTCGAAGCAGCCGTTGGTGAAAACCACCCGCGCGCCCGCAGCCTGCCAACGGGCAACGATGGAAGCCGCGCTGATCCGGTCCACCAGCGCGCCGGCCTGCGCGCCCTCGGGCACGCCGGCGTCCAGCGCGGCGTTCAGCTCCGCCCGTGTCACCACTGCCGTGCCGATCTTGCCCACCGCCACGGCGGCAGCGGCATTGGCGAAATGCACGCTGGTTTCCAGCGTCTGGCCGGAGGCCAAGGATACCGCGAGCGCAGCCAGCGCCGTGTCGCCGGCACCGGACACGTCGAAGACCTCCCGCGCCTGCGCCGGCACATGCAGCACGCGTCCGTCGCTGCGCCACAGGGTCATGCCCTTCTCGGCGCGCGTCACCAGCACCTCGCCGCCGAATTGGCGGGCCGCCGCTTCCGCCGCCGCGGCGGCCTCCTCGTCGGTGCCGTCGGGCAGGCCCGTGGCAGCCGTGAGCTCCAGCCGGTTGGGGGTGACGAGGCTGGCGCCGCGATACGCCTCGAACGTGCGGCGCTTGGGATCGACGATCACCGGCACCCCGCGCGCCTGGGCCGCCGCGATCACCGCCGCGATCACCGCATCGGCCAGCACGCCCTTGGCGTAATCGGAAAGCACCACCACCACGCAGCCGGCCACCGCCGCTTCGGCCGCGGCGATGAGACGGGCGGCGGTGGACGCCGCGGGCGGCGCCAACATCTCGGCATCGATGCGCACGATCTGCTGGCGCCCGCTCATCACGCGGGTCTTGGTGATGGTGGGGCGGGTGGGGTCTGCCACGAGCCCCGAAAGGTCGATCTCAGGCCAGGCGCCGAGCGCGCGGGCGAGCTGGCCGGCCTCCGCGTCCGCGCCGACGAGGCCCACGAGGCGCACCGGCGCGCCGAGGGCGGCGGCGTTGGCCGCGACGTTCGCGGCCCCGCCGGGCACGACGCGCTCGGCGCCATGCACCAGAACCGGAACCGGCGCCTCCGGCGAGATGCGCGAAACCGAGCCGACGATGTAGCGGTCCACCATCACGTCGCCGACGACGCAGATGGGGCCCGCCGCCCCTGCCCCGATCTCACGCACCATGTTCGCCTGTCCTCACACCGCCGCGTTGCGCGGCTTCAGGTATCCGTTCACGTAAGAGGAAACGCCCTCCTCCAGCGACGTGAAGGGGCGGCTGAACCCGGCGGCGCGCAGCTTCGTCACGTCGGCCTGGGTGAAATACTGGTAGGCCGGCCGCAGCGTCTCGGGCATGTCCACGTAGGTGATGTCCGGCGCCTTGCCGAGCGCGGTGAACACGGCGGTGGCAAGGTCCGCGAAGGAGCGCGCCTCGCCGGTGCCCACGTTGAACACGCCGGAGACGTCCGGGCTCTCCAGCAGCCAGCGCACCACTTCCACGCAATCGGACACATGGATGAAGTCGCGCAGCTGCCCGCCGTCCACATAGCGCGGGTCGTGGGACTTGAAGAGCGTCACGCTCTCGCCGGCCGCCGCCGCGGGATAGATCTTGTGCACCACCGATCGCATGTCGCCCTTGTGGGCCTCGCCGGGTCCATAGACGTTGAAGAATCGCAGGCCCGCGAACTGCGGCGGCCGCGGCAGGCCGGCCGCCACGTCGGCCATGATCCGCCGGTCGACGAACAGCTTGGACCAGCCGTAGGGATTGAGCGGCGCGAGGGCGGCAAGGTCCGCTTCTTCCTGCGAATCCGTGAAGCCCGAGGAACCGTCGCCATAGGTGGCGGCGGAGGAGGCATAGACGAGCCCGAGCGCCTTGCGCGCGCACAGCTCCCACAGATCGAGGGTCGCGCGGATGTTGCGCGACACGATCTTGTCGGCGTCGCGCTCGGTGGTGGCGGAGATGGCGCCCATGTGCACCACGGCGGCGAGGCGCCCGCCTTCCTTCTCCACGAAGGCATTAACCGTCTCGGGCCGGATCACATCATGCAGCACGATGTCGGCGATGTTGCGCCACTTGGGCCCGTCCTCCAGCCAGTCGGCGACGACCACGCGGTAGCCGTCCTCGGCCGCAGCCCGGGCGATGTTCGAGCCGATGAAGCCAGCCCCGCCGGTCACCAGCAGGAGGTCGCGGCTCAGCGCCACCGATCGGGTCATGCAGCGATCTCCTTGGCCGCCCCATCCGTTCCATCGGGCGCAGGGTGTGCCACCCCGCTCACCGCTTGTCCATCTCGGGACCACCAGGGGCGAGCGCCCCGAGGCGCTCGAGCGCCTGCCAGACCTCGACGGCGCTGATGTCGGCAAGGCACGGCGGGCCCTCGCGCACCTCCGGGGCGATGCGGCATCTGGCCTTCTCGCACGGCGCGCAATCGCGGCGGGCCTTCAGCTCCAGCGCGCGCGGGCCGTAGAGGCCGGTCAGGACCGGGTCGGTCGGGCCATAGAGGCCAACCGTCGGCACGCCATAAGCTGCCGCCAGGTGCCCGAGGCCGGTGTCGACGCTCACCACGCCAGCAGCTCCGGCAATCTGCGGTGCGAGCGTGTCGAGCCCCTGCGGCGGCAGAAGGTGGACGAAAGGGAGATCCGCTGCGATGGCCTCGGCGCGGACGCGTTCCTCCCCGCTTTGGGCAAAAAGGCGCACGGCCATTCCCGCCGCCCCGGCGCGGCTGGCCAGCGCGCGCCAGCCGTCCAGCGTCCAGGTCTTGGTGGGCCATGTGGTGCCGTGGAGAAAGACGAGATAGGGCGCTCCGGAGAGCGGCGCCGGTCGAAGGCCGGAATCCGCCGGGAGGCCGTCGAGGTCATAGCCCAGCGCGGCGGCGAACAGCTTGCGGATGCGCACCGCCATGTGCTCCACCTCGGGCACATTGTGGCGCACATGGTAGAGCAATGGGGCAAGCCCCTCGCGAGCACTGGCCCGATCGAAGCCGTGGCGCCGGCCCTGGGCAAGGGCGGCCACACCCGCGCTCTTCATCAGGCCCTGGGCGTCTATGATGCGGTCATAGCGCTCGGCGGCGAGCGCCGCCCGCACCCGCCCGGCCTCGCCGGAGCGCAGGGCCAGGCCCGGGGTTCGCAGCATCCGGCGCAGCGGCACAGGGAGGGTGCGGCGCACCGCGGGATGAAGGCGGGCGACGGGGGCGAAGGCCTCCTCCACCGCCCAGTCCAGAACGAGGTCTGGCACGCGGGCGGCGGCATCCGTCAGCGCCGGAAAAGTGTGAACCACATCTCCCAGCGACGACAGCTTCACCAGAAGCACCTTCATCGGCGGATCTGCTCGGCCGCGGCGAGAACCTCGTCCGCGGCAATCCCTTCCAGGCAAGCGAGGGTCTTCAGCGGGCATTCCCGCTTGTGGCACGGCCGGCAGGGCAGCTCGCGCGCCATCACCTTGGCGGAGGGCGAGGCGGGCGGCGTCATCTTCTCCGAAGAGGCGCCATAGAGCACCACCAGCCGCCGGTCGAAGGCGCCGGCCACGTGCATAAGGCCGGAATCGTTGGAGATCACCACATCCGCCGCGGCGAGGATGGCCGCCGCCTCGATGAGGGTGGTGCGGCCGACGAGATTGTCCACCGGCACGCCCGCGCCGGCGGCGATGGCATCGGCGGCCTCCTGGTCCTTGGGCGAGCCGAGGATACGGATGCGATAGCCGGACCGCACCGCAAGGCCGGCCAGCTCGGCGAACTTGGCGGCCGGCCAGCGCTTGGCCGGGCCGTATTCGGCGCCGGGGCACAGCACCATCACCGGCCCCTCGCCTTCCAGCGGGAATTTGGCGGCACTCACGTCCACCGCGCCGTCGGGCAGGATCAGCCGGGGTCGCGGCGCGCGGGCGATGGAACCCGGTGGCAGGCCGAGCGCCACGAAGCGGTCCAGCGTGCGGGCGGTCTTGCGGTTGGGATCGGGGCGCGCATCGGTAAGGAGGGCGCTGCGCAGCTCGGCCCGGTAGCCCACGCGCTCGGGGATCTCGGCGGCCAGCGGCACGATGGCGGCCTTGAAGGCGCGCGGAAGGATGATGGCCTTGCCGTATCCCTCGTGCCTCAGCGCGCGACCGGCCTTCCAGCGCGCGAGGAGGCCGAGTTCCCCGTGGCCGAGGCCCAGCGGAATGGTCCGCCGGACGCCGGGGATCATGCGGGCGATGGGCAAGGAGGCAGGGGGCGCCAGCACGTCGATGGGCCGGCCCGGTTCACGCAGGCGGAGGACGTCCACGAGGCTCGCCGCCATGACCATGTCGCCGACCCAGGACGGGCCGACGAGCAGCAAAGGCGAGACGGAACCAAGGGCACGCATACGAAGCTCGCGGGGTGGGACGCCCCGCGTCATGACAAGGCGAACCCGCCGCGTCAAGCCGCAGGGGCCGGACGCGACGGGAAAGGACGGGAGGCCTCAGGCGGCGGGACGGATGGTCTTCTCGACCGAGGTCTTCAGGGGCTCGGAGGAATCCGCCGCCACCTTCTGCGCCAGGGCCGACAGATCCTTGGCCTGCGAGGTCAGGCTCTCGAACTGCTTGCGCGCGTGGCCGGCGGAAAGCTCCACGGCTTCGGCCACCGTCTTGGCGGTGAGCAGCGAGGTGAAATAGTCGAAGGCCGAGTTCACGTTCGATTGAAGTGCCTCGAGCACCTTCGCATTGTACTGCGCCACGCCCTTGGAGGCGGTGGTGTAGGTGTCTTCCAGGGCGGAGTTCACCTGCTCGGCGGTGTCCTTGAGCTTCGCGTAATTCTCGCGGCAGGTGTAAAGGCCCTTCTCGGCGATCTCACGCACCGCCGGGGGCACTTCCATGCCGGGAATGGCATTGCTCGCGAACGCCTTTTTCGCGGCTTCGATCTGGTCCTGATAGGCCTTGATGAAGGTGTCGTTCATGTCATCCTCGGAAAACGGGGCAACCCGGACGGCGTGGCCGAGGCGACTTTCCCGCAATGCCGAAGACGATGTCGCGCGCCGCGCAGCACCAACCCTTCGAACGCTTGCAATGGCAGCTATGTGACCCCGACAGAAAAAATCATATCGCAAGCAACCGTGCAGCGCAAAATGAAATTCTGCGCTGCACAAGCCAAGCTTAAGGGGTCTGAAACCGATCCGGGTGGCCCCGGAAATCGCGGTCAGTAGGACTGATTCGGATCGGTTGCCTGAGTGGCGGTGGTGGCGGCGTGCTCGGCGGTCGCCTTGGCATCGCGCACCGCCGTCTCGCTCACGGACTTGAAGTCCTGAGCGGCGGCCTGGGCATTCTGGGCGGCGGAGGCGGCGAGGGTCTTCAGGCGCTCGGCAAGGGCGCGGGCGTGCTCGTCCATGCTGCGCACAGTGGATTCGCCGATGCTCTTGGCGTCGGCACCGAAGTCCTTGGCCTGCTCGGCCACGGCCTTCATCTGGCTGGTGAGGAATTCGGCCTGGAGGCTCATCATCTCCTGCGGGCTCTTGGCGGCCACCAGCTTGTGCAGGAAGTCGAAGCTCGCCTCCACATTGGCCTCCATTAGGCCGATGGCCTTCTGGCGCAGGTCCTTCATGCCGGTGCGGACCTCCTCGAAATGTCCCTCGCTGTCACCCACCGCCTCGCGGGCGCTGTGAAACAGCGTTTCGAACGCCTGGCGCGCCTGCGCCACGTTCTTCTCGGCGATCGCCCGCATTTCGGCGGGCAGCTCGAGATCCGGGCCGAATTTCGTCGTCATGGCCGTCACTCCTCCGGGTTTTGGGCGGCGCGAGCGACCGCGCCGTGACCAATCTTAGTATGCGGCGGTCCCGCTTCGCCAATATGAATGGCGCGCCGCGCGCCACAGTTGCACTGACGTTAATCAATCCCCGTGACAATATCGTCCCACCGTCGCGCAGCGTTTCCCGGTTTGCGGCGGCAGGACGCAACGGCAGGCCATGACGCAGCAGCAGGGCATCAAGCACAGCCTCTCCTCCCCCGCCGACGGATCGGCCGACGGCCTCGTGGCCGGCGCCGCGGCGGTGCTGGCGCCCCTTGATCGTCACGACCTGCCCGCCTTTCTGCTGGAGCTGCCCACCGGCCGGGTCCGCACGGCGACGGCCGCGGTCGGGCGCTTCGGCCTGCGACCCGGCGAGCTGGCGCCGCCCGCCCTCGTCGCGACCGCCAGACGGCTTGCCCGCCGCACCGCCGCCGGGTTCGGCCTCGCGCGCCTCACCCTGCCCGGCTGCCTCGCGCCCCGCCTGTTCCGCTTCGCCCCGCTGGCGCTGCCGGACGGTGCGGCCATCCTCTTCGCCGATCCTGCGGCCTTCGATGCGGCGCCCGGCGCTCCGACGCCCGCCGTCGCGCCTGCGGTGCCCGCGGCTCTGCGTCCCCTCCTCGCCCAGCCGGTGAGAGTGACCTGGGAGGCTGATGGCGAAGGACGCCTGCGCGCCCTGTCACCCCTGTTCGCAGCCGCCCTTGGCGCCCGTGCGCCCCATTTGATCGGCCGGAGCTTTGCGACGCTGGAGGACGACGGACTGGTCCGCGATGCGGGCGCGGTCGCTCACGCAATAGCCACCGGCGCCAGCTTCACCGATCTTGCGGTTTTCGTGCCCGCGGCGGGGGCCGACCCTGCCCTGGACCTGACCCTGGGCGCCGTGCCCATGCTCGATCCCGCGCGCCGCCGGGTGGGCATGCGCGGCTTCGGCATCGCCTGCGCCTCGGCCCGGGCGGACGCCGCGGCGTCCAATGTCAGGGAAGAAGTCCCCCCGCCGGCGCAGACCGCGCCGCAGGCCCCGGACTTCGGCCGCAACGTGGTGCCGCTGCGGTCGGCGACCCTCTCGCCGCAGGAACGCTCGGCGTTCAGCGAGATCGCCCGCACGCTCGCCGCCGCCATCGAGGACTGGCCCAAGCCCCGCGCCGTCGAAATGCCCGAGCCGTCCGACGGCCCCGAGGAGATGACGGAGGAGCCGGCCCCACCCACGCCGAGCGACGAAGCGGAACTGCTCGATCGCCTGCCGGTGGGCCTGCTCGTCCAGCAGGACGGCGCCCTGACCTATGCCAACCGCACCTTCCTGGAAATGACCGGCTGGCCAGACCTTGCGGCGCTTGCCGAGGCGGGCGGTCTCGAGCGGGTCATGAGCCGCGAAGGCGGCGGACTGCATGCGCTCATGGCGGACGGCGGCGGACTGCCGGTGGAGGTTCGGCTGGTGGCCGCGCCATTCCTCGGCCGGCCGGCCCTGATCCATGTCGTCCGCCCGCTGAACGCAACCGACGATCGCGAGGCCCGGGCCTCGGCCCGCCGCGCTGCGCTCGACATGGTGCCGTGGCCGATCTTCCTGCTGGAAGGGGACGGCACCATCCGCCTCGTCAATCGCGCCGGCGCCGAGCGGCTGGGCTTCCCCGCCCATGAGCTGGCAGGGGAGCCCTTCACCATCGCGGTGGCACCGGAGGACCGGGCAGCGGCAGTAGCAGCCCTCGACCGCGTTGCGCTGGCCAACCTCTCTGACGAGATCGCCCTTGCCCTGCGGGATCGGACCGGCACCCTCACGCCGGGACGTGCCGCCGTGACGCGGGCCGGGGCCGACGATCAGTTGCTCTGCGTCGTGATCGGTCCTGCGGCCCCCGCCGTCGCGCCCGCGCTGCCCAACCCCCCGGCGCCCGATTTGCTGCCGCGTCTGGCGGGCCGGCTGCGCGCCGGTCTGGCCGGGCCGCTGGCCACACTGCGGGACGCGGGATCGGCCGGGCTGCCCGCGCCGGCCGAGGCCGCCTTCGATGCGCTCGCCGCCACCCTTGACGACCTTTCCGCGCTCGCCGAGCCCGAGCCACCGGTGCCTGCGGACCGGTGCGACCTCGCACGCCTCGTGCGCGATGCCGTCGCGGCGCATGCAGCGACCGCCCGCCGCCGGCGAATCGCACTCCGCCTCGATGCTCCGGCGCAGCTCCCGGTGACGGGGCACGGCGCTTTTGTCGCCCGCCTGGCGCGCCGGATGCTGGAAGAAGCCCTCGACGCCACGCCCCCGGGCGGAACGGTGACCGTCTCGGTGCTGTCCGTGCTGGAAGATGGAGAGGCCCGCGCGCGCCTTCAGGTGAGCGACGGCGGCCCCGGGCTGGACGAGCCGGCGGTGGCTGCCGCCCTCGATCCCCTGTCTGGCCTGCCCGCTGACGATCGCTTCGCCACCGCGGGGCGGCCGCTGCGTCTCGCGCGCATGGCGGCCGAGGCGGAGGCGGCGGGGGGAATACTTGAGGTGCGGCCGAGCTCAGGCCGCGGAATGCTCGCTTCCCTCACCCTTATGGCTTGAGCGCGACCGGCCCTGGCGGTGCCTTAGCACCTTTTACGGCTGCGTCCGCTATAATAGAACTACTCTATTGTGCTTGCAGATACTGTCAGAACGGCGTGCGAAGCACCATGTCGCATTCCTACGGAGTTGACGGAAGCACGCCCCCTCTGCGAAAAATGTAATAGAACCAAGTTTTTAGAAACACTCCAATTAGCCTTCGAGCCGGCCATGATCGTTTGTTCATGCAACGTCGTTTCAGACCGTCAAGTGCTCGACGCTCTTGCCGGTTCCCAGGGATTGCGCACTCCCGGCGAAGTTTATCGCTGCCTCGGATGCTCCCCCCAATGCGGACGCTGCGCTCGGACCATCCGCGCGCTGATGGACCAGGTTCAGGCGCATAATTGCGGTGCCTGCGCCGAGGAATGCCCGGTTGCCGGGTTGACTGGTCTCGTCGCAGCGGAGTAGCGCCTCATCCCCTCCATCTGCTGGCCCCGGCGGACATGCCGGGTATGCTAGCACCGGTCTTGCCACGAGATTAGAATTAGTCTAACTGTGACTTCAAACTGCCATTGCCAAAGGCACAGGAGCTGAAAATGAAGGGCGACCCGAAGGTCATCGAATACCTCAATCGTGGCCTGCGCTCGGAGCTCACCGCCATCAACCAGTACTGGCTGCACTACCGCATGCTCGACAACTGGGGCTACAAGGCGCTCGCCAAGAAGTGGCGCGCCGAGTCCATCGAGGAGATGGTGCACGCGGACAAGTTCACCGATCGCATCCTATTCCTTGATGGCTTCCCCAACATGCAGGTGCTCGATCCGCTGCGGATCGGCCAGGATGTGAAGGAAATCCTCGACGCCGATCTGGCCGCCGAGCTCGACGCCCGCGCCCTCTATCAGGAGGCCGCCACCTACTGCCACTCGGTGAAGGACTATCCGAGCCGCGACCTGTTCGAGGAACTGATGGGCGACGAGGAAGGCCACATCGACTTCCTCGAGACTCAGCTCGACCTGGTGTCGAAGCTCGGTCTGCAGCTCTACGCCCAACACCACATCGGCGAGCTGGAAGACTGATCGCTTAGCCGACCGGTCCCACCCGCATTCGAAAAGCCCGGCTCTGGCCGGGCTTTTTGCGTTTTTGGGCTGCACGCGCGCACAGCAAAGTCCCGTCACCACGCGCGATGAGCAAGTTCCGTTCCGAAAGGTGCTGCATTGAAGCGAAAGCGGGCCAGCTTAGAATTGTTCAATGCAGATTTGATTTAGACAACTTCCAATGTCTTTCACTTCACCTGCTTCTTCATTGACGTTAGGCAAAGCTAGAGGCTAGCCAAGCTCCACGAGTTCTTTCGGCCGCTTCGGGCCGCCGTAACATTCGAGGGTTTCCATGCCGCAGTTCCGCACCCTTCGCCGCGTTCTCGCCGGCGGCGCCTTGCTTCTTGCGGCACAGGGCGCCAGCGCCCAGGAAGTGGTCAACGTCTATACCACCCGCGAGCCGGGCCTCGCCGCGCCGCTGTTCGAGGCCTTTACCAAGGCGACCGGCATCGAGGTGAAGAGCGTGTTCATCAAGGACGGCCTCGCCGAGCGGGTGAAGGCCGAGGGCGCCAGCTCCCCCGCCGACGTGCTGATGACGGTGGATGTGGGCAACCTGCTCGACGTGGTGGAGGCGGGTGTGACCCAGCCGGTCTCGACCCCCGCTTTGTCGGCCATCCCCGCGAACCTGCGCGATCCCAACGGCAACTGGTTTGCCCTCTCACTGCGGGCCCGGCTGGTCTATACCGCCAAGGACGTGGTCAAGCTGTCCGCCATCACCTACGAGGACCTCGCCGATCCGAAGTGGAAGGGCAAGGTGTGCATCCGCTCGGGCCAGCACCCCTACAATGTAGGCCTCGTCGCTGCCGCCATCGTGCATCACGGCGCCGAGAAGACCGAGGCGTGGTTGCGGGGGGTGAAGGCCAACCTCGCCCGCAAGCCGGCCGGCGGCGACCGCGAAGGCGCGCGCGACATCCTCGGCGGCATCTGCGACCTCGCGGTGGGCAATTCCTACTATGTGGGCCTCATGCGCTCCGGCAAGGGCGGCGCCGACCAGAAGAAGTGGGGCGACGGCATCGGCGTGCTGCTCCCCACCTTCCAGGGCGGCGGCACCCATGTGAACGTGTCCGGCGCGGCGGTGGCGAAGAACGCCCCGCACAAGGACGCCGCCATCAAGCTGCTGGAGTTCGCCGTCTCCCCGGAGATGCAGGCGATCTACGCCAAGCAGAACATGGAGTATCCGGTGATCTCCGCGGCGGTGGTCGATCCCATCATCGCCGAGCTCGGCCCGCTGAAGGTCGATCCGATTCCGCTGGTGGAGATCGCCAAGAACCGCAAGCTGGCGAGCGAGCTCATCGACAAGGTCGGCTTCGACAATTGAAGGCCGGGCCAACGTGGCTGACGCGCTGCTGACACCGGAGCCCCTGCGGGCGCGCCTCGCCGTCCCGGGGCGTCCTTCGCTGCTGCTCGCGGCGGCCGGTCTTGTCGCGCTCTTCGTGCTGCTGCCGCTGATCGCCCTCGCCGCCATCGCGGCAGAGGGGTCGGGCGACATGTGGCCCCACCTCATCGCCACCGTCCTGCCAGCCGCGCTCACGCAGACCGGCCTCTTGGTGCTCGGCGTAGGGCTGGTGACGCTTGCGGTGGCGGTGCCCTGCGCCTGGCTCGTCGCCACCTGCAGCTTTCCCGGCCGCGCGCTGCTCGAGTGGGCGCTGCTGCTGCCGCTTGCCGTGCCGGGCTATATTGTCGCCTTCTCTTATCTGGAGGTGCTGCACCCCCTCGGGCCGGTGCAGGAAGCGCTGCGGGCGCTGCTCGGCATCGCCAGCCCGCGTGACTTCCGCCTGCCGGACGTACGTTCCACCGGCGGCTGCATCCTGGTGCTGGCGGCGGTCCTCTATCCCTATGTCTACCTGTCCGCGCGGGCGAGCTTCGTGCTCCAGTCCGCGGCGGCGCTGGAGGTGGCACGCACGCTGGGCGCCAGCCGCTGGCGGGCCTTCTTCCGCATCGGCCTGCCCCTCGCCCGCCCCGCCATCGTCGCCGGCCTCACGCTGGTGCTGCTGGAAACCCTCGGCGACATCGGCGCCTCCGAGTTTCTCGGCGTGCGGACCCTCACCGTCTCCATCTATTCCACCTGGGTCAATCGATCGAACCTGCCGGGGGCGGCCCAGATCGCTCTGGTGATGCTCGCCATCGTGCTGATGCTGATCCTCGCCGAACGGGCGGCACGCCGCTCCCGGCGGTTCGTGGCGTCGGGCTCGGCGCGGCCCCAGGCGCCCAAGCGCCTGACCGGCGTGGCGGGCCTTGCGGCAACTGCCTTCTGCGCGGTGCCGGTCACCGTCGGCTTCCTCGTGCCGTTCGTCCATCTGGCCGTCTCCGCCGCGCGGCGGATCGCGGAAGTGGGGTTTCCCGAGCGGGTGGTGGGAGAGGCTGCGACCACCGCCACCATCGCAGCGGTCGCGACCGTCGTCGCCCTCGGCTTCGGGCTGGTGGTCACGCTGGCCCAGCGCCTCACCTCGGCCTCCCTCGCATCGGGTTTCGCGCGCCTCGCCAGCCTCGGCTATGCGGTACCGGGCACCGTGCTGGCGGTGGGCCTGCTGAGCCCCCTTGCCGGCTTCGACAACATGCTGGATGCGGCGGCGCGCGAGATGCTCGGCATCTCCACCGGCCTGCTGCTGTCCGGGTCCGGCGCCGCGCTGGTGGCGGCGCTCGCCATCCGCTTTCTCGCCATTCCCATCGGCGGCATCGAGGCGGGATTCGCCAAGCTCTCCCCGCATCTCGACATGGCGGCGCGCAGCCTCGGCTCGTCGCAGCCGCGCACGGTGCGGCGGATCCATCTGCCGCTGCTGCGGCCGGCGCTGGCCACCGCCGCCTTGCTGGTCTTCGTCGATTCGATGAAGGAGCTGCCGGCTACGCTACTTCTGCGGCCCCTCGGCCTCGAAACCCTCGCCACCCACGTCTATGGCGAGGCTGCCCGCGGCACCTATGAGGACGGCGCCCTCGCCGCGCTGGTGATTCTGCTGGTGGGATTGGGCCCGGTCATCCTGCTGGCGCGCATGTCCGCCTCCGCCTTGCGCTCCTCTTCGGACACCATCCGCGGCTCGTCTTCGTCAGGCCGCTGAGGGCCCTCCGGACGGCCTGGCCGAGGCCATCAAAGCGACACAGAACCCGCTGAAGGTGCCGCCACGTATCGACGCGGCCGAGACCTTCGCGCGCGGCGCGGGCCTCCCCATCGGAGCCATCTGTATCTTGATATTGCGTTTCGGCCAGAACGCCCGCCGGGCCGGGCTCATTGCCGCGACGGCGCTCGGCGCCGGGGTGGCGCTCCTGCTCGTTGCCATGGCGGTTCTGCCGCTTCTGGTGCCGGCCTCGGAGCTGCGTCGCGTGGCGGCCCAGGCGCTCGCCGGTTCCACCGGCCAGAAGGTGGTGATTGTCGGCGAGCCCAGCATCCGCCTCCTGCCCTCCCCGCGCGTCATGCTTGGCAAGGTCAGCTTCCCGCTTCCTGATGGGCAGTCCCTCGACGCCGAGAACGTCGTCACCCGGCTCAGCCTCCTGCACCTTCTGACCGGCACGGTGGACGTGTCCGACGTGATCGTCGAGCGCCCCACTCTGGTGCTCACCGGCGAGGGCGTGGCCCCGGCGCTGGCCGTGGCGCCCATCTTTGCCGCGGCGGATCGCCCCGAGCTGCGCATCGTCGACGGCACCATCGCATGGCGTTCCGAGAGCGGTCTGACGCGCGAGCTCATCAGCGGCGTCAACGCCAGCCTCGACAAGATCATGGACGGCCAAGGCATCGCCATCGCCGCCGCCCTCGACTGGCGCGACGTGCGCATCACGGCCACCCTGTTCGTCGACGACGCCGGCGCGCTGATGGCCGGCACCCCGGCAACGACACGCCTCGTGGTGTCGACGGAAGGCGCCAAGGTGCGGTTCCAGGGCCAGGCCGCTCTGGGCGACGCCCCCATGATGAAGGGCACGACCACGGCCCAGGCCGATTCCCTGCGCGACCTCTTGGACTGGGCCGGTTATGAAGCGCCCACCCGCGGCGGGTTCGGTTCCTTCTCCCTCACCGGCGAGCTGTCGCTCCAGAAGGGCGAGGCAGCGCTGACGGAAGCCGACATCGAGCTCGATGGCAATCGCGGCGACGGGGGATTGCTGCTCAAGCTCGGCGGCGCCCGGCCGCTGGTGCAGGGCACCTTCGCCGCCGACCACATGGACCTGACCCCATACGGCGCGCTGCGCCTCACCACGGCCGACGGCAAGGCGTGGGACCGCCAGTCCATCGATTTGTCCCTGCTGGACACCTGCGACCTCGACCTGCGCTTCTCCGCGGCGCGGCTGCAGGCCGGCGACACTACGCTCGACTCCATGGCGGCCAGTGCCGTGCTTGCGGACCGCCGCCTGGTGGTGGCGCTTGGCGATGCGCGCGGCTGGGGCGGCGCCTTGCGCGCCTCGCTCACCCTGGCCCCCGGCGCTCCGGATGCGGACGCCTCCCCCGGCCGGCCCACCGGCGCGGAGGTGCGGCTGGAGGCGGAGGCCACCGACGTGGACCTCGCCCGCGCGCTGGACGAGATCGCCGCCTTCCGGCGCATCGAGGGCGTCGGCACGCTTCAGCTGGATGTGGCCGGCAAGGGTCGCAGCGTGCTCGACATTGCCCGCAGCCTCACCGGCAGCGCCGCCGTTTCAGCAGACAACGGCCATCTCGCCGGTTTCGACGTGGCGCAGATGCTCCAGCGGATCGAGCGGCGGCCCCTCTCGGCCAACAGCGAGCTGCGTGGCGGGCGCACCGCCTTCGCCGGTCTCAGCGGCCGCCTCGCCATCAGCGACGGCGTCGGCACAGTGGAAGAACTGGCGCTGCACGGCGCCCAGGCCCAGCTCGACATGACCGGGACCGTCTCCATCGCCGACCGCACCCTGGACCTCGCGGGCCGCGCGGCGCTGGCCGCGACGCCCGCCCGTGCCGGCGCCAGCGCCGAGAAGACAGGCGGGATCGAGCTGCCGTTCAGCGTGCGCGGGGCCTGGGACGCGCCGGTCATCATGGCGGATCCGCTGAGCCTCATCGAACGCTCGGGCGCCGCGCTTCCGCTGCTGGAGGCGGTCAAGGGCCGCGCGGGCGGCGCGACGCTGGAGCGGGCGCTAGACGGGGCCGGCGTCCCGGCGCAGCGCACCGCCCCGGCCAACTGAGCTCACCGCGCCAAAACCCGCGGAGCGATCCCGAATGCGGGCGCTCAGCCCTTCAGGCTGGCTTCCAGGGCGGCGCCGAGGCCCTTGAACGACACGGGCAGGATGATGGGCTGGCGCGAGCCGTTCTCGAACACCAGCTCGCCCTTGCCGGCGCTGGCCTTCAGTGCCGTGACCTGCGGATCGGTGAGCTCGGTGGAGGCCACGCAATGCTGGCCGCACCGCTTGAAGGTCAGCACCACATCGGCGACGCCGGACACCTTCAGGGTGACGTTAGAGGGCAGCCACACCCCGGGCGGGGTCAGCACGATAAGGCGGATGGGGCCGGACTTCTCCGCCCGCACCGCCACATGGGCGAGGATGCCCTTGAGGTCGGCGGTCTGAAGGGTCTGCACCGCCTCGCACTCGCGCTTGGCGTCCGCGCCGGCGCAGCGCACCGCCCAATCGTCATGAGTGGACCGCGTCTCGGAAGGGGCCTTGGCGGTCTGGGCCGCAGCGGGAGTGACCACGGCGAGGCCCGCGAGCGCCGCCGCAGGCAGCACGGCGATCCGCAGGGTGGGGAGAAGATCGGAAAGCGCCATCTGCCTCGTCCTTTGAATTCGCCGCCCTGCCCATGCGCCGCATGGGTCTTCGCCCGCGCAGGCCATGGGGACATATCCGACGCGGACCGCCGGTGGCAACGGGAATTGCGCCCGCCCCAGCGTCAGCGGCGTCTCAGATCGCCGCGCGCCGTGCCGCGATGGCGGCGAGCACCCGCTCTGGCGTCGCGGGCGCGTCGAGCACGACAGGCCCCTCCCCCGGCAGGCCGGCGATGGCGTCTCGAATGGCCAGCCATGCCGAGATGGCGAGCATCAGCGGCGGTTCACCCACCGCCTTGGAGCGCAGCACCGTCTCCTCCCGATTCGGCCGGTCGAGCAGATGGACCCTGAAGTCAGGCGGCACGTCGCGCGAGCCGGGGATCTTGTAGGTGGACGGTCCGCGGGTGGCGAGGCGACCGGACGGATCCCATGCCAGTTCCTCGCAGGTGAGCCAGCCGAGCCCCTGCACGAAGGCCCCTTCCACCTGCCCGAGGTCGATGGCGGGATTCAGCGAACGCCCGCAATCCTGAACGATTTCTGCCCGGAGCACGCGAACCGCGCCGGTCAGCGTGTCCACCGCCACCTCCGCCGCCGCCGCGCCGTAGGTGTAATAATAGAAGGGGCGGCCCTGCCCGGTGGCGAGGTCGAAATGGATCTTCGGCGTCTTGTAGAACCCCGCCGCCGAGAGCTGCACCCGCTGCTGCCACGCGCGCTTCGCCACCTCGCCGAAGCCCAGGCTGCGGTTGCCCGCCGACACCCTGCCGTCGGCGAACGTCACATCCTCCACCGCCACGCCGAACTCCGCGGCGGCAACGCCGGCCATCCGGCCGCGGATCTCCCGCGCCGCGACCAGCGCCGCCATGCCGTTGAGGTCGGAACCGGAGGAGGCTGCGGTGGGCGAGGTGTTGGGCACCTTACCCGTGCTGGTGGCTGAAACGCGCACATGATCGAGGGGGATGCCGAAGGCGTCCGCCACCACCTGCGCCACCTTCACGAACAGCCCCTGCCCCATCTCGGTGCCGCCGTGGTTCAGATGAACCGAGCCGTCCGTATAGACATGCACCAGCGCGCCGGCCTGGTTCAGCGCCGTCAGGTTGAACGAGACGCCGAACTTGATGGGCATGGTGGCAAGGCCCTTGCGGATCACCGGGCTTGCCGCATTGAACCGGTCCACCGCGCCGCGCCAGGCCGCAAGGTCAGCTACCGCGTCGAGATGCGCGACGGCCTCGGCGATGATGTTGTCCTCCACCTCCTGGCCGTAGGGCGTCACGTTGCGCGGGGCATCGCCATAGAAATTCGCCGCCCGCACCGCCTCGATGGGCCGGCCGAGGCGGCGGGCGATGGCCTCCATCACCGCCTCGATGGCGAACATGCCCTGCGGGGCGCCGAAGCCACGGAAGGCGGTGTTGGAGACGGTGTTGGTCTTCACCGGCACGCCGCGGAACCGCGCCGCCGGGATGAAATAGCAATTGTCCGCATGGCAGAGCGCGCGGGAGACCACCGCCGGCGACAGGTCCGCCACATTGCCGCAATCGGCCGCCAGTTCCAGGTCCAGCCCGGCGATGCGTCCGTCACCGTCAACCCCCACGTCGTAGCGGATGCGGAACGGGTGCCGTTTGCCGGAGGCCTCCATGTCCGCCTCGCGCGGCAGGCGCAGTTTCACCGGCTTTCGCGCCTTGTGGGCGAGAAGCGCAGCGATGGCGGCGAAGATGGTGGCCTGGCTCTCCTTGCCGCCGAACGCGCCGCCCATGCGCCGTACCTCTACCGTCACCGCCGCGAACGGCAGGCCCAGCACATGGGCGACGCCGTGCTGCGCCTCGGTTGGGTGCTGGGTGGAGGAATAGACCAGCATGTCGCGATCCTCCCCCGGCACGGCGATGGCGATCTGGCCCTCCAGATAGAAATGGTCCTGCCCGCCGCAGCGCACCTCGCCGCTGATGCGATGCAGCGCCCCTGCAAGGGCCGCCTCCACGTCGCCGCGGCCGATGATCTGGTCCGGCGCCACCCGCGCGCCGGTGGCGAAGGCCGTGTCGAGATCGAGCAGGGCCGGCAGCGGCTCATAGTCCACCTTCACCAGCGCCGCGGCGCGGCGGGCGAGATCGAGTGTGGGGGCCGCGACCGCCGCCACGGGATGGCCGACATATTCCGCGACACCCTCGGCCAGCGCCGGCTCGCCGGGCCTTATGGGAGCGATGTCGTTGACGCCCGGAACGTCCGCCGCGCTCACCGCCACCACGCTTCCGAGGGCCAGGGCCTCGGAGACGTCCACCGCAAGAATGCGGGCGTGGGGATGGGGGGACAGCACCAGAGCGGCATGCAACAGGCCGGGCGGCTCGGGCATGTCGTCGAGATAGATGGCGCGGCCGCTGACGTGGGCGGTGGCGCTGTCGTGGCGGGCAGGCACATGGACGGCGCGGGTCATAACGCCTCCAGTTCCAGCGGCAGGTCCGGCCGCGTGACCGCGAGATGGAGCCGCCGCACGAGATTGGCGGCGGCGGCGCGGCGATAGTCGGCGCTGGCGCGAAGGTCCGAGCGCGGGCTGAAGTCGGCGGCGATGGCCGCTTCGATCCCTTCAGGCGGCGCCTCGCCCCAGGTCGTGCCCACCAGTGCCGCCTCAAGCGCGGGCGCGCGCTTGGCCCGCTCGGCCATGCCGCCGAAGGCGGCGGCGAAGGTCGCGAGCCGAGCCCCCTCGAGCTTCAGGCGGAAAGCCGCGAGCAGGGTCGAGATGTCCTGGTCGAAGCGCTTCGAGAGCTTCCAGGCGAAGAGACGTTCGCCCGCCGCAAGGCGCTTCAGGCGCACGGCGGCGATCACTTCGTCCGCCGCAAGGGCGGTGGTGCGATAGCCGGTGAGGAAGTCCTCCACCGCCATGCGCCGCGTGCCCGCCGGGCCGACGAGCTCCACCTGGGCGTCAAGGGCGATGAAGACGGGCAGCGTGTCGCCCACCGGCGAAGCGGTGCCGAGATTGCCGCCGAAGGTGCCCATGGCCCTGATCTGCCGCGAGCCGATGCGGCGGATGAGGGCACCGAAGGCGGGGAACGCCGCCTCCACGCTTTCCAGCCCCTCGGCATACGTGACCGCCGCGCCGATGACGAGTTCGTCTCCCTCCCACGCCAGGCGCTTCAGCTCCGACACGCGACGGGTGGCGATGGCAAGCGGGAAGCCCTGCCGAGCCTTGGCGGGAATGAGGCCGAGGTCGGTCGCCCCGGCGATCACGATCGCCTCGGGATAGGCCGAGCGCAGGGCAACCAATTCGCCCAGGGTTTCGGGCATGAAATGCTGCTCCCCACCCGCGATGAGCCGCGATGCGCCTGCCGGAGCCTCCGGCTCAGGTTTGGACACCACCGGCGCGGCGCAGAGGGCGCGCGCGGCGTCCACGATCGGCCGATAGCCCGTGCAGCGGCAGAGGTTGCCGGCGAGCGCTTCGTGGATCTCGCTGTCAGTCACCGCCGTGCTGCCGCGCGCCTGGTGGAGCACGTGCAAAGACATGACAAAGCCGGGGGTACAGAAGCCGCACTGGGTGCCGTCACTCTCGGCCAGCAGCAGCTGGGCCGGATCGAGCGCGCCGCCCTCCTCCAGCCCCTCCACCGTCCGCACCCGTGCGCCGTCGATCTGGGAGAGGAGAAGGATGCAGGAATTGGCCGCCTGCCAGCGCACCGTGCCATCCACATCCCGGCCAATGGCGATGGTGCAGGCGCCGCAATCGCCCTCGGCGCAGCCTTCCTTGGTGCCGGTGAGATGGCGGCGGGTGCGCAGGAAATCCAGCACCGTCATGGAGGGGGCGGCCTGCGCCTCCTCGATCGTCTCGCCGTTCAGCACGAAGGCGACGGCCATGCCGTCAGCCTCCCGCGCTCTGGGACGAGCGGAAGGCCCAGGCCACCATGCGGCGCTCAAAAGCGGCAAAGATGGCGTACATGAGGATGCCCTCGATGGCGAGCGCGAGCAGGCCAGCGAACACCAGCGGCATCTGGAAGTTCGACCCCGCCTGCACCATGAGGTGACCAACGCCCGCGTTGGCGCCGATGGTCTCGGACACCACCGCCCCCACGAAGGCGAGGGTGATGCCCACCTTCAACGCGCCGAAGAGATACGGCCCGGTGCGCGGGATGCCCACCTTGCGCATGATGTCGAGCTTGGACGCCCCGAGGGCGCGCAGCACGTCCTCCAGCTCCGGCTCGGTGGTGGCGAGGCCGGTGGCCACATTCACCACGATGGGAAAGAAGGAGATGAGGAAAGCGGTGAGGATGGCCGGAATCTCGCCGATGCCGAACCACATGATGAGGATGGGCACCACCGCCACCTTCGGCACCGAATTGAAGCCGATCATCACCGGATAGAGCCCGCGATAGATGGTGCGCGACCATCCCACCACCACGCCCAGCGCGATGCCGAACACCACGGCGATGGCAAAGCCCGCCAGCGTGGTCCACAGCGTGACGAAGGAGTTCTTCAACAGCGGCCACCAGTATTTCACCATGGCGGCGAAAATCTCGGTGGGCGCGGGCAGGATGAAGGTGTCGATATTGAACAGGCGGCAGGCGGCCTCCCAGATGACGAAGAGGCCGACGGTGAAATAGACCGGGGCGAATTCTTCTAGCGAGTATTTCATGTCACGCCGCCTGCCGCACTTCGGCGATCTTGCTGCGCAATTCGTGCACCAGCTGGGTGAAGTCCGGCGTGTAGCAGACGTCCAGATCCCGCGGCCGCGGGAAGTCCACCGTGCGGGTCTCGACGATGCGGCCCGGCCGCGCGCTCATCACATGGATGGTGTCGGCGAGGAAGCCGGCTTCGCGCAGGTCATGGGTCACCAGGATGACGGTGAAGCCGAGCTTCTGCCACAGGTCGCGCAGCACGCACCACAATTCCTCGCGGGTGAAGGCGTCCAGCGCCGCGAAGGGCTCGTCCAGCATGAGCAGGGCCGGCTCATGGATGAGCGCGCGGCACAGGGAGGCGCGCTGCTGCATGCCGCCGGACATCTCCCACGGGAAACGGTCGGCGAAGGCGGACAGGCCGACCACGTTGAGCAGCGCCATGGCCTTGTCCTGGAACGCCGCCTTGTCGCGGGAAAAGCGCCCACGATAGGGCGGGACGATCTCCAGCGGCAGCATCACATTGGCGAGCACGGTGCGCCACGGCAGGAGGTTCGCGTTCTGAAAGGCCATCCCCGCCATCTTCACCGGGCCGGTCACCGGCTTGCCGTCCACCGCGACGGTGCCTGAGGTGGGGCGGATGAGGCCCGTCACCAGCTTCATCAGCGTGGACTTGCCGCAGCCCGAAGGCCCCACCACCGCCGCGAACTCGCCCCTGCGCACATGGAGCGTGGTGCCGGCCAACGCCGTCACCGGGCCGGTGCGGCCGGGATAGGTGAGGGTCACGTTGTCGAGGACGATCACGAGGGGGCCTTTCGGTTCGGCATCGGCCGCTCCCCGGACAAGCGCCACCGCAGGCGGCGCGCCGGTCCGGGGATCAAGGAGAAGAGAGGTCAACGCCCCGAGATAGCTCCGGTGGCCTCCGGTCCGGCCGCCTTCGGCGGTCCGTTGCGCTGAACCCCGGCTCGCATTCCGCTGATGCTGCATGCGTCCGGGGTACGCAATGGCCTCACATCTTCCGTTCGCTCGCCGGCGGCAGATATTCGCTGGTGAAGATGTCGGCCGCCGTGGGCTTCGCCTTGAAATCGTAGGTGATGGCCACCTGGTCAATGGACTTGGCGAGCCGCGCCGGGTCGACGTCGCCGACGCCGTTCGCCTTCACCCAGGCGGTGACGATGTTGTCCTTCAGCGCCATTTCGAGGCGGGCGAGCTCGATGGCCTCGTCGGCGGTCTCGTTGCGCTTCATCACCGACTTGATGGCGCTCTTCGGGTCCTTGGCGGTGTCGATGATGCCCTTGATGGTGGCTTTCACAAAGCCCTTCACCACGTCGGGATGGGCCTTGGCGAAGTCGGGGTTCACCATGATGGCGTTGCCGTAAAGCACGAGGCCGTACTTGGACATGAGCATCACCACGATGTCGTCCGCCGGCACCCCCTTCTGGCGCAGGTTGAAGAAGGAGGAGAAGGAGAAGCCGGTGATGGCGTCCACCTTGCCGTCGGCCAGCATGGGCTCACGCACCGGGAAGCCCACGTTCTCGATCTTCACCTTGTCGGCGTCGATGCCGTTCTCCTTCACGAAGGCCTTCCACTGGGCAAAGGCGCCGTCGGGCGCGGGCGCGCCGAGGATCTTGCCTTCGAGGTCCTTCGGCTTGGTGATGCCGGTCTTCTTCAGGGTCACGATGGAGAAGGGCGGCTCGTCATAGACCATCTGGACGGCAACGACCTTCTTGTCCGGGTTCTGGTCACGGAACTTCATCAACGAGTTGATGTCGAAGAAGCCGATGGGATAGGTGCCAGCCGCTACGCGGGCGATGCCCGCCACCGATCCGGGGCCGCTGTCGATGGTGACGTTGAGGCCCTCGGCCTTGTAGTAGCCCTTGTCCAACGCCACGAAATACGGTGCGGACGGCCCCTCGAACTTCCAGTCGAGCGCGAACTTCACATCGGTTTCAGCCACGGCGGGCGCCGCCACGAGGGCAGCGAAAGCGACAGCGAGAACTCCACGCAGAAACGTCATCGAGGGCTCCTCCCGGTCTTGCCGGCAGCGGGTCTTATCGCTCCGGCGGCTGCAACCGCCATGCCAGTACCGCGCCCGAACCGACAACGACACCTTGGGGAAGGTCGCGGCCTTCGGCACAGGCAGGTGCGCTGCCCGCACAATGGCATCATGCCCATGATGTGAGCAATGCCGCCTTTGCCGCCTTCCCCGCTGGACAAGGGCCGCCGCCTCGGCCAATCCGGCCACAGGGGGCTGCGATGGGGAGGCGGGATGCGGACGAAGCGGGTGCTTCTGGCCTGGGAACAGGGCGCGGGCTTCGGCCACACCATCCAGCTCGCGCGCCTCGGCCAGCGGCTCATGGCGGCCGGCGCCGAGGTGGTCGCCGCCGTGCGCTACCTGCAGAATGCCGGCCCGCTCACCGAGGCCGGAATCCGCACGCTGCAGGCGCCATCTTGGCCCGCTCCGGCGCCGCGGCCGGGCGACGTCGTCCCCGCCTCGGCGACGCTGACGGATTCGCTGGCCCGCGTCGGCCTGCGCGACAGCGCCAGCGTGCGCGCCGTGCTGCGGGCATGGCGCGAGCTTTTCGATGCGGAGCGCCCCGACCTCGTAGTCTGCGACTACGCGCCCCTCGCAGGTCTGGCCGCCCGGGGCCGCGCGAGGGTCATGCAGGCGAGCACCGCTTACTGCCTGCCGCCAGCCGATCTCGAGGCGATGCCGCTGTTCCACCACTTCCACCCGCCCGCCCACACCGATGCGGAGGTGCTCGCAAGCGTCAACGACGCCGTGGACGCCGAGGGGCTCGCCTCCATCGACCGCATCGGTGGCCTGTTCGGCGGCGACGACGCCTTCGTGCGCTCCTTCCCGCTGATCGACCCCTATGCCGACCTGCGCGCCGGCGAGGCGGAAGGGCCGGTGATGGAGGGCGTCATGCGGGAGAGGGAGGACGGCGCGCGCTCCATCTTCGCCTATCTTCATGCCGACGTGGCGGCGCGGCCGGACGTGGCGGCGGTGCTCATGGCCCTCGCCGACCGGCTGGAGATTCATGTGCCTGGCGTCGAGGCCGACTGGCTCTCAGCCCTGACGGGCGCCGGCGCGCGTGTGCATCGGCGCGCGGTTCCCATGGCCGATGCCCTCGCCCGCAGCCGCCTGCTGCTGCACCAGGGCAGCGCCGGCGTCGCGGCCGACGCCCTTGCGGCCGGGGTGCCGCAATTCACCCTGTCGGTGCATGTTGAGCATTATCTCAACGGCGAGGCACTCGCCGCCGCCGGCCTCAGCCGCAACGTACCGCTGTTCGATCCCAAGGCGCGGGCCGATGTGGATGCGGTCCGTGCCTGGCTGGAGGACGACGATGCACTGCTGATCGCTGCCGCGGCGGGGCGCATGCACCGCGCTATGCTGGACGAGGCCAACCCGCTCGACATGCTGACGGGGCGCTGCCTCGACCTGCTCTAGCGATTTCGCCGCCCGAAGGCGCTGGGACGCCCTCAACCCCGGCGGAGGCCAGCTGGGGCATCAAGCGGCATCAGTAGCCGATGGGACCGCCGCCACCACCCCCGCCCCCGCCACCACCGCCGGGAAAGCCGGGGAAGGTCGGGAAGCCGCCGGGGAAGCCGGGAAAGCCGCCGCCGCCACCGGGATAGCCGCCAGGACCGCCGCCGTAGCCATAGGGCGGCGGGGTGACAGGGATGACGACATTGCCCTGGTTCTGCTGCGCGGCCTGCTGGGCGATGGAGTCCGCCTCGCCCTGCATCTGCGTATTCACATAGCGGCAGGTGGCGGCCGCGAGGTCCATGGTGGTCTGGCCCTGCACCGGCACGCCGCAGGGGTGGCTGGCCCCCTTGTCGAGGCCGGACACATCGGGCGTCGGCTCGCGGCGGCCGCCGGTCTGGCCGGGCCGGCTGCGGGTCTCGGCGATGAGCGCATCCATCTGGCCCGCGGGAACCCGGCTGGGACCGGCGATGCCGGCGCGCCCCACCGTGACCATGAAGCCCGGCCGGCGCACCACCACGGTCTCCCCGCCGGGGCCCGTCACCGTGAGGGTGCCGAACTGCAGGATGGCCTGGGTCTCGCCATTGCGGTGGATGACGGTCGCGACGCCGCCGCGGATGCCGATGGTGGCCACCGGCGTCTTCACCTCGGCACCGCCGGTGTGGCTGGCATTGCCGCCGATGAAGCGCACCGCGCCCTTGCCGAGGGTGAGCGCCATGGATCCCGCCTTGGTGTTGGGATCGTAGACGAACTCGTCGATCAGCAGGTTCGAGTTGGGGCCGATGTTGAGCGAGGTCTTGTCGACGAACACGACCTGCACGCTGCCGGAGCTGCTCGTCTCGATGCGCTCGCGGTGGATGATGCTGGAGCCGAGCTCCAGCGTGCGGGCGCCCGAGCCGCCGCTGCCGGTGGAGCGGGGGTTGACCGCGGCTGCGGTGCCGACGGCCGTCTGAGCGAGGCCGGGGCCGGAGGCCGCGACAAGGGCGATGGTGGCGACGGAGGCCAGAAGCCGGGCGGGGGTGCTGATGGGCATGATGCGTTGCTCCTCAGAACCGCACGTTCGGGCCGACCGAAACGCTGAAATTGTCGAAGGCGTAATTGGGCAGGGTCGAGGTGGACCAGCTGTACTGGACCTGCGTCAGCAGCCCCCATTGCTCGTGGATGGGTACGTCGAGGGCGAGCCCCACCCTGTACTGGTTGTCCTTCTCGGTGACGAAGTTCGAGATGAACGGGTTTGGCGCATCGTAGCTGTAGCGCGAGTAGCCCGCGCTCGGGATGGCGATCCAGCGCTTCACGCCCCACAGGCCCTGGAACTCGAACGGCAGCGCGAGGTCCACGGCGAAGGTGTTGTAGGAGAACCAGGGCAGATCGCCCGAGGCATCGTTGTAGGCAAGCCGCGCGCGCCAGCGCCAGTCGTCGGTGATGCGGCCGAAGGCGTTGGCGCCCACCGTCCACATCTCGCCGCTCTGGAAGCCGGCGGTGGGATAGTCCGGCGACGACTGGTAGTCGCGCTGGCGGATCTCCACGAACGGCTCGAGCCCGAACCACACGCTGAACGGCGCATAGATCGAGACGCCCGCGCCATAGGTGCCGAGATAGCCATTGCCGCCCAGCGCGACGCCGCCCGCCAGCACGTAGGCGCGGATGGACGAGCCGGGCAACTGGTCGGGGAACAGGGCGAAGCGCGGGCCGGTGTTGAACTCGGCGAACCCGAGGTTCAGCTGGTCGAGCTTGAACTGCTGCGAATAATAGAGGTTGAGGTTGGTTTCCCAGACGTCGCCGCGCTGGTTGCCGAAGTCGTAGACGTGGCGGATGGAGGCGAGGGCGAAGGCGTTGCCGTCGGCCTGGGCGGCGGCGCTGGGCGGCAGCAGGGCCGCCACGTCCTGGCCGACCACGAGGCGGCTGGAGGGGCCGTAATTGGCATTGGACTGGTAGCGCACGCCCACCTGGGCATAGACGCTCCACTGGTTGGTGGAGAGGCGCCGGTCGATCTCCACCAGATAGGCGGCGACGTTGTCGCGCTCCTGGCCCGTCAGGCCGGGCGAATTGGCGATGGGCTCGAAATAGGCACGGGCAGATTCGTAAGCGCCGAGCCGGTAATACAGCCGCGCCAGCTCAAGGCGCACGCGCACCAGCTGAGGATTGTAAAAGAGGATGCGTTCATAGACGCCGATGGCCGCCTCATAGTCACCCACCTCCACCGCCCGGCGGGCGAGGCGGAAGGCGAGGTCGACATCGGCCGGCCGCTTCAACGACTGATAGAACAGCGCGTTGAACTCCGGATCGGCATCCGCAATGGCGGTCTGCTGCGCCAGGGCAGAGCCGGCCCCGCCGAACAGCGCGGCCGCGACCGCGCACGCTCCGGCCGCGCAAACTCGGGCCAGCCGGCGCCAAGCGCCGCCGTCTCGATCCGCAACTCGATTGTTGTACCGCTTTACCAGCATGCCTGACCATCCGGCTCTTGCTGGCAAGGCCCCGCCCCTTGCCCGAGTGGTCTCATTACCATCGCAATCGCGGAAAGGGGATTCAGAGCGGCGCGCAAACAGCCGCCAATGCAGTCTTTCGCAGGCGGAAAAGCATTTTTGCCACAGCTTCCGGCATTATGCGCCACGATTGTACCACCCGGTGGCGCAGCCGGGCATTGCGCCGACGATCCTGCGATGACCGCGCGCCAAACCCGCACGCTTGGCTTGCATGTATGCAATGAATCTCAGGTTTAATTCCGAAGTTCATTGCTTAAATTTGACTTCGACGACATCGCCCACAGCGAACCGTTCGGAGGACTTCACATGCGCAGCATCGGCCTTCACCACGTCACCGCCATTGCCGGCCCGGCAAGGCGCAACCTTGAATTTTACACCCGGACCCTCGGGCTCCGACTGGTGAAGAAGACGGTCAATTTCGACGATCCCGGCACCTATCACTTCTATTTCGGCGATGCCGCCGGCTCGCCCGGCAGCATCCTGACCTTCTTCCCGTGGGAGCACGCGGCGGAGGGCCGGGTCGGCGTGGGCGAAACTCAGGAAACCGCCTTCCGCATTCCCGAAGCGGCGGTAGGGTACTGGACCGAGCGCCTCATCGGCGCCGGCCTCGCACCCGATTTGCCGGAGAAGCGCTTCGGCGAGACCGTCATCTCCTTCAAGGACCCGGACGGGATGCGGATCGCCCTCGTCGGCGTCCCCGGCATCGAGTCCGAACCCGCATGGGGTGGCGGCGAGGTGCCTGAGGCCCATGCCATCCGCGGCATGCATTCGGTGTCCCTGCTGCTGAAGGAGGCGGCCCCGACCGCCGCCATCCTCACCGACGTGTTCGGATTCGAGGAGGCGGGGCGCGAGGGCACCCGCATCCGCTATCGCGCACCCGGCGTTGCGGTGGGCGGCATCGTGGACATCCGCGAGGCCGGAGGCTTCCTGCCGGGTCGCCAGGGCCGCGGCAGCGTCCACCACATCGCCTTCCGTGCCGGCGACGACGCGGATCAGGCCGAGATGGTGGAGAAGCTCACCAGCCGGCACGGCCGCCACGTCACCGGCCAGCGCGACCGCAACTACTTCCGCTCGGTGTATTTCCGCGAGCCGGGCGGCGTGCTGTTCGAGATCGCGACGGATGATCCCGGCTTTGCGGTGGACGAGGCGCCCGAGCATCTCGGCGAGGCGCTGAAGCTGCCGGCGCAATACGAGGCGCACCGCGCCGAGATCGAGCAGGTGCTTCCTGCCGTCGCCTGACAACCTGCGGCCCCGCTGGTGGCGGGGCCGTTCACCTTGATCCGCCTGCCGCGCCTTCGGGCCACCGCAGGCGGACCCGGTACCCTTTGCAAGATTCACCCCCGAAAGGATCTGCCCCATGACCCGCGCCAGCGCATCCCGCGCGCCAGCCACCGCGCACGCCGCCGACCTCGCCTTCATTCACCGCTTCGTTCCCGCCACCGATGCGGCCGCGACACCGCTGCTTCTGCTTCACGGCACCGGCGGCGACGAGAACGACCTCCTGCCCCTCGGCCGCATGATCGCGCCGGGCGCCGCCCTCCTCTCCCCGCGCGGGCAGGTGAGCGAGGCCGGCATGCCCCGCTTCTTCCGCCGCCTGTCCGAGGGCGTGTTCGACGAGGCGGATGTGGTTCGTCGCGCCAACGAACTGGCCGATTTCATCGCCGCCGCGCGGGACGCCTACGGCATCGCCGCGCCGGTGGCCGTGGGCTTCTCCAACGGCGCCAACATTGCCGCCGCCCTTCTCCTGCTGCGGCCCGAGGCGCTGGCCGGCGCGGCCCTGCTGCGGCCCATGGTGACCCTGTCCACCCCGCCGGAGGGGACCTTGCCGGGAACGCCGGTGCTGATGCTGTCGGGCTCGGCCGATCCCATCGTGCCCACCGCCAATGCGGCGCGGCTGGCTGTTCAGCTCTCGGCGCGCGGCGGCCAGGTGGAGCACCGTGTGCTGCCCGGCGGTCATGGGCTGATGTCCTCGGACGTCACCGCGGTCAAGGACTGGATCGGCCGGTTCCAGGCCACGGGGGCCTGAGCCGCGCTTGTCCACGAACGACCGGCGGCGAACCGCCGCTCAGCGCTCCGACGCAGCGGGCGCCGGGCGTGCGGGGGCGGCGGCGGGACGCGCGGCGCCGCCGCTGCGCACGGCGGTGAGGATCGACGGGGCCAGAAGCTCGGCAAGGCAGGAATAGCCCGCGTCGTTCATGTGGAAACTGTCCCACCAGAGGGTGCCGCGGAAGCCGGCGGGATCGCGCGTCGCCCATTGCTTCATCATGGCGTAGCGCCGCAGCAGCGGAACGCCCCGCGCCGAGGTCGCCGCATCCACCGCGGAGACGAACTGCTCGTAGCGCGCGAGATCATTGATGGCGGGAAAATATTGCTGGTCGATCACCACCGCCGCGGCGCCCGAGGCGGCGATGGAAGCCAGCCCCTCCGAGACCAGGGCCTTGAGCCGGCCCGGATCGCCGCCGAAGATGACGTCGTTGGTGCCCACCTGCCAGATCACCAGATGGGGCGCCGGCGTGGCGCGCATGAAGCTCTGGAGCCGGCCGAGGGTGGACGGCCCGGTCTCGCCCGAGACGCCCGCATTGGTGATCTCCACCCTGCCCTCGCCCCACGCATCCACCAGACGGCGCGCCAGCTGGCTCGGATAGTTCTGGTCGGCACCCGAGGCTCCCACCCCGGCCGTGGTGGACGAGCCGATGGCGAGAATGCGCACCGGGCGCCCCTCCTTGAACGCGCGCGCACCCGCTTCCATGGCGAGCGCCGGAGACGGACGCGCACCCGAGGGGCAGGCGGTCGCGCTGGAGAGAGGACTGGCCGCGAGCGTCGCAGCCAGCAGGCAGACCGTGAGGGAGCGGGAACCGCGCATGGGGAGAACCGAAGAAATGAGAGAAGGCCAGGGCGCGCGGATTGAACAGCAGCGAGCCGCTGCGTCAACCGCCATTGCGCCCCGGCGCCCCAGGATTATTCCGCCGCAGTCGTGATGACGGCCCGCTCTTGCGCCACGCGCTCGCGCGGATCGCGCCATCGCCCGCTCTCGATATCGGCGATCTGGTCGGCGAGCGTGCGGTCCACGGATTGGGCAAACCGCCCGAGGTGAATGTAGAAAAGCGACAGCGACAGCAGCTGCTCCAGCGTGTCAAGCCGCTTCAGCCCCCGCAGCACCACCGGCCAGATGTGAAGGGCGGTGCGCGGATGACGCACGCTGACCTTCAGCATGATGGCGAACAGCCGCGCGAGGTCCCCCGCCAAAGTGCGCAGGTCGACCGGCTCCGGTGTCTTCGCTACCGCCGCCCCTGCCGCAAGAGCGCCCTCCTGCGCCTTCGCCTCCGGACGGCGCAGCAGCTCGCCGAGCCGCCGCACCCGGCCGAAGAAGGCGGCGGGCGTATAGATGCGGGCATATGTCTCCCGATAAGCGCGCAGCACGTCGACCCTCGGACCCAGAGTCGCGAAATTGAGGCCGGCTCCGGTCTGGTCGCCGAAGCGGAAATCCTCCTCCTTCAGCTCGAACATCCGCCCTTCCCGCTCCAGCCGGCGGGACAGCTGGGTGTCCGGCAGCGCATAGAGCAGGCCGAGCGAGGCCACGGGAATGGCCGCCTCCTCGATCAGCTCCACCATCATGTCGCCGATGCCCGCGGGCTCGTTGTCGAAGCCGATGATGAAGCCTGCGATCACCACGAGACCGGCGGCATAGATCCGGTGGACGCTGGCGGCGATGTCGCGCCGCGTGTTCTGCTTCTTCTGGGTGGAGCGCAGCACGTCGGCATCCGGGCTTTCGATGCCCACGAAGACGAGGAAGAAGCCCGCCTCCGACAGCAGCCGCAAAAGCTCGGCGTCATCGGCGAGATTGAGCGAGGCCTCCGTCGAGAAATGGAACGGATGGCCGCGTGCCTTCTGCCAGGCGATGAGATGGGGCAGGAAGGCCTTCACGGCCTTCTTGTTGCCGATGAGGTTGTCGTCGACGAAATCCACATGGCCGCGATAGCCGAGAGTGTGGAGCGCATCGAGCTCCGCCAGCATCTGATCGGTCGCCTTGGCCCGGGGCACGCGGCCATAAAGCTCGATGATGTCGCAGAACTCGCAGGTGAACGGGCAGCCGCGGGAAAATTGCACCCCCACGAAGAGATAGTCCGAGAAGGTGATGAGATCGAAGCGCGGCACGGGCGTCCGGGTCACGTCCGGCTTGTCCTCGCCCGCCTCGAACAGGCCGTCGCGGAAGCCTGCCTCCCACGCCGCGATGAAGGCGGGCAGCACGGCTTCCGCCTCGCCCAGCACCCGCACGGGGGCAGCTGCGTAGGCCTGCGGGCTCGACGACACGTCGGGACCGCCCATGACCGCCACCTTCCCGGCCGCAGCGACCCGGTCGATCAGGCGCAGCGCCTCGAGGCGCTGGGGCAGCATGGCGCTGAGGAAGACCGCATCGGCCCAGGCGAGGTCCTCGGCCGAGAGATCACGGACGTTGCAATCCACGAGCCGCACCTCCCAATCCACCGGGAGCATGGCCGCGACGGTGAGAAGGCCGAGCGGCGGCGCCATGCAGCGCGCACCCCTGAGCCGGGCGAGTTCGAGGTTCCTCCAGAAGCTTTCCTGGACGAACCTCGGATAGACGAGGAGGATTCGGGCTTGCGACATTCCACCTCCGGCCGGCATCCGGCGTGCCAACCATACGCAGGTTGTCCGCGCCTGTCACTGCAACGCAGCTTGGCCGCAACAGCAGCAGGCCCGGCGCGCACACGGCGTCGGGCAGTGACGGTCAGAACCGAAGCTGGAAGAAGGAGCGCGACAGGCGCGAATGGCGGGAGTGACGGGGCTCGAACCCGCGACCTCCGGCGTGACAGGCCGGCGCTCTAACCAACTGAGCTACACCCCCGAACCGGCGTCGGATGGAACCGTGCGCCGAGGAGAGCGGCGTGGTACGGCACCCCTCTTTCCAAGTCAAGCAAGACGCGCATTTTTTGCCGGGGATTTCTCCACAGGCGCGACCTCTTGGCCCTCTTCCGCCATGGGGCGAAAGCGCCCTGGCGAAGGCGCACCGAAAGTCGCCGCGCAACTTGCCGGATCTCGGGAAAAGCAGGCTCGAGGCGGATCGGGAAATCTGGTGGGCGGTGACGGGCTCGAACCGCCGACCCTCTCGGTGTAAACGAGATGCTCTACCAACTGAGCTAACCGCCCGGGGCACCAGCTTCACGGCGCTATAGTCCCGCCCGGCCGCCGCGGCAAGGGTGCAGGCCGGACAGGCGCGGCGCCTGCAAGATGCCCGGATCTCGAACGAGCGCGGCGCTCGTGCGGCGCGTGATGGCGATTCTGCGGGAGACGGAGGGGAGCGGGAGTGGCGGGCGAAGGGCCGCGATGAGCAGGCCGGAAGCCGTCTAAACCTCGGGGACGCTCCGCCCGGGCCAGAGCCGGGCTGGGAGCGTCCGGAAACCCGCCGGCAAACCTCCGGCAGGGTCGTCAGGCCAAAAGGCCGGATCAGTCGTTGACGGCTTCCTTCAGGCCCTTGCCGGGCGTGAACTTGGGAGCCTTCGAGGCCTTGATCTTCACCGGCTTGCCGGTGCGCGGATTGCGGCCTTCGCGGGCAGCGCGCGTCACCACGGAAAAGCTGCCGAAACCGATCAGCTTGACTTCCTCGCCATCCTTGAGCGCCTTGGCGATGATGTCGAAGGTCGCGTCCACAGCCGCAGCCGCAGCCGTCTTCGTCAGCTTCGCCTCTTCGGCCACCGCGGCGATCAGTTCGTTCTTGGTGGTCATCTGACCTTTCCTTCCGTTGTCAGAACGCGAATCGTGCAGGGACAAGCCCCGACGAACGGCGCGAGCATCACGGAAATTAAGGCTTTTGCAAGCGCGATCGGCATCAAACCCGCACCAATGCACGATTTCTCGCTGTGCGGCTGCGAAGAGAGGCACGCTGTGACGCCACGTCCGCGCTGGAGCAACGCCTCCTAAGTCGTTGAAAACGCAAAGGGCGCGACCCGCGCCCTCCAAAGGTTGGAGAGAGACGGGCACGCGCCCTTCGATCAGCTGCAGAAACTGTTGAAACGGACCGGATTGCGGGCAATCCGGTCCGTTTCAGGTCAGTGCGCGACCACGCCCGGGTTCTCCTCGTCGGCAACCGGCGGGTTGTTCACCGGACGCTCTTCCCAGGTGATGGGCTCCGGCGGACGCACCAGCGCGTTGGCGAGGACCTCGTCCATGCGCGACACGGGCACGATCTCCAGCGCGTTCTTCACGTTGGCCGGGATGTCCGCCAGGTCCTTGGCGTTCTCCTCGGGGATCAGCACCTTCTTGATGCCGCCGCGGAGCGCCGCGAGCAGCTTCTCCTTGAGGCCGCCGATGGGCAGCACCCGGCCGCGCAGGGTGATCTCGCCGGTCATGGCCACGTCGCGACGGACGGGAATGCCGGTGATCACCGAGACGATGGCGGTGGCCATGGCGACGCCGGCGGACGGGCCGTCCTTCGGGGTCGCCCCCTCGGGAACGTGCACGTGGATGTCGCGGCGCTCGAACAGCGGCGGCTCGATACCGAAGTCCACCGCCCGCGAGCGCACGTAGGACGCCGCCGCGGAGATGCTCTCCTTCATCACGTCGCGCAGGTTGCCGGTGACCGTCATCTTGCCCTTGCCGGGCATCATGAGGCCCTCAATGGTCAGCAGCTCGCCGCCCACCTCGGTCCAGGCAAGGCCGGTGACGACGCCCACCTGGTCCTCGGTCTCCACCTCGCCGTAGCGGAAGCGCGGGGCGCCGATGAAGTCCTCGAGGTTCTTGGCGGTGACCTTCACCGACTTCTTCTTGGCCAGCATGAGCTCCTTCACCGCCTTGCGGGCGAGGGTGGAGATCTCACGCTCGAGGTTGCGCACGCCGGCTTCCCGCGTGTAGCGGCGGACGAGTGTGAGCAGCGCCTCGTTGTCGATGGCGAATTCCTTCGCCGTCAGGCCGTGCTTCTGGAGCGAGTTGGGGATCAGGTGCTTGCGCGAGATCTCCACCTTCTCGTCTTCCGTGTAGCCGGCGATGCGGATCACCTCCATGCGGTCCAGAAGGGCCGGCGGGATGTTCAGCGTGTTCGCCGTGGTCACGAACATGACGTTCGAGAGGTCGTAGTCCACCTCCAGATAGTGGTCGTTGAAGGTGTGGTTCTGCTCGGGGTCCAGAACCTCAAGGAGGGCCGAGGACGGATCGCCGCGGAAATCGGCGCCCATCTTGTCGATCTCGTCGAGGAGGAAGAGCGGATTCGCCTTCTTCGCCTTGCGCATGGACTGGATGATCTTGCCCGGCATGGACCCGATGTAGGTCCGCCGGTGGCCACGGATCTCCGCTTCGTCGCGCACGCCGCCGAGGGCAACGCGCACGAACTCACGGCCCGTCGCCTTGGCGATGGACTTGCCGAGCGAGGTCTTGCCGACGCCGGGCGGGCCGACGAGGCACAGGATGGGCCCCGTGAGCTTGTTGGCGCGGCTCTGCACGGCCAGGTACTCGACGATGCGCTCCTTGACCTTGTCGAGGCCGTAGTGGTCGCTGTTGAGGATCTCCTGGGCGTAGTTGAGGTCCTTCTTGACCTTGCTCTTGACGCCCCACGGGATGGACAGCAGCCAGTCCAGATAGTTGCGCACCACGGTGGCTTCCGCCGACATGGGCGACATCTGGCGGAGCTTCTTCAGCTCGTGGGCGGCCTTCTCGCGGGCTTCCTTGGTGAGCTTGGTCCGCTTGATGCGGTCCTCCAGCTCCTGCAGGTCGTCCTTGCCGTCCTCGTCGCCCAGCTCCTTCTGGATCGCCTTCATCTGCTCGTTCAGGTAGTACTCGCGCTGGGTCTTCTCCATCTGCCGCTTGACGCGGGTGCGGATGCGCTTCTCCACCTGGAGCACGGAGATCTCGCTCTCCATGAGGCCCAGCACCTTCTCCAGCCGGTCGGAGACCTTCAGCGTCTCCAGAACCGCCTGCTTGTCCGGGATCTTCACGGCGAGGTGCGAGGCGACGGTGTCGGCGAGTTTGGAGTGGTCGTCGATCTGGCCGACGACGCCCACCACCTCGGGCGACACCTTCTTGTTGAGCTTCACGTAGTTCTCGAACTCGGTGACCACCGAGCGGCCGAGCGCCTCCGCCTCGACGCGGTCGCTCTCCTCGTCATTGAGGGTGATGGCCTCGGCCTCGTAGAGGTCGGTCCGGTCGGTGTAGCGCGTCACCTGCGCGCGGCTCACGCCCTCCACCAGCACCTTCACGGTGCCGTCGGGAAGCTTCAGCAGCTGCAGCACGGTGGCGAGGGTGCCCACCGAGAAAATCGCCTCGGGCGCCGGGTCGTCATCCGACGCGTTCTCCTGCGTGGCCAGCAGGATGTACGTGTCACCGCGCATCACCTCCTCGAGGGCGCGGATCGACTTCTCGCGGCCCACGAACAGGGGAACAATCATATGGGGAAACACCACGATGTCGCGAAGCGGCAGAACCGGGAAGGTCTGGGACACTCCGGCAACGAGCGGCGGGCGCGGCTTCTGGCTCGTCATGACGCAATCCTTTCAAGAAGTGCACGCGCCGGGAATTGCCCACGACAGGGCATTGCCGCGCGTGCACGCGGCCGGAGACGGGTGTGGATTTTCAATGCTGAAGCGGCGGGTACCGCAGGAGGCACGAGGTCCGACCCCCGAGACCGGAACTTTCGAAAAGTAGATGGACACGCAACCTGCCCGTTTCAAGGGCAACCGTTTTACCTCGATGGGGAGAGGGCGGATCCGGGCCGCGGCACGAACCGTCATCCCCCTTGTCCCGCCCCGGACCGTGCCACGGCCCGGGACCGTCGTCCGGCTGGAACCGCTCCAGCCTGGGCAATCTCGACCCGAGCCCCGTCCTCTCTCCCGGCCATGCGGCAAGGGGAGAGGCGCGGGTCTCGCGCCCTCACGCACTGGCGCCAGCGTCGCCGACGCGGTCGGCGTAGATGTAGAGCGGGCGCGCATTCTGCTCGACCACCTCGCGGGAGATGACCACCTCCTCGACCCCTTCGAGGCCGGGCAGGTCGAACATGGTGTCGAGCAGGATGCCCTCCATGATGGACCTGAGGCCACGCGCGCCGGTCTTGCGCTCGATCGCCTTGCGGGCGATGGCGCCGAGGGCCTCCTCGTGGATGGTGAGGTCCACGCTCTCCATCTCGAACAGCCGCTGGTACTGCTTGACCAACGCGTTCTTCGGCTCGGAGAGGATCTTCTTCAGCGCCTCCTCGTCGAGGTCGCCGAGCGTCGCCAGCACGGGCAGACGGCCGATGAACTCGGGGATGAGGCCGTACTTCAGCAGATCCTCGGGCTCGACCTCGCGGAACACCTCGCCGGGGCGGCGATCCTCGGGCGGGGCCACCTTGGCCTGGAAGCCGATGGAGGTGGAGCCCTTGGAGCGCGAGGAGATGATCTTGTCGAGGCCGGCGAAGGCGCCGCCGCAGATGAAGAGGATGTTGGTGGTGTCCACCTGCAGGAATTCCTGCTGGGGATGCTTGCGGCCGCCCTGCGGGGGCACGGAGGCCACCGTGCCTTCCATAATCTTCAGCAGGGCCTGCTGCACGCCCTCGCCCGAGACGTCGCGGGTGATGGACGGATTGTCGGATTTGCGACTGATCTTGTCGATCTCGTCGATATAGACGATGCCGCGCTGCGCCCGCTCCACATTGTAGTCGGCGGCCTGGAGCAGCTTGAGAATGATGTTCTCCACGTCCTCGCCCACGTAGCCGGCTTCGGTCAGCGTGGTGGCGTCGGCCATGGTGAAGGGCACGTCGAGGATGCGCGCCAGCGTCTGCGCGAGCAGCGTCTTGCCCGAGCCGGTGGGGCCGATGAGCAGGATGTTGGACTTCGCGAGCTCCACGTCGCCATGCTTGGTGGCGTGGTTGAGACGCTTGTAGTGGTTGTGCACCGCGACCGAGAGGACCTTCTTCGCGTGATCCTGGCCGATGACATAGTCATCGAGGACCTTGCGGATCTCCTTCGGGGTCGGGATGCCATCCCGCGACTTCACCAGAGAGGACTTCGACTCTTCCCGGATGATGTCCATGCACAACTCGACGCATTCGTCGCAGATGAACACGGTCGGTCCGGCGATGAGCTTCCTGACCTCATGCTGGCTTTTGCCGCAGAACGAGCAATAAAGCGTGTTCTTGCTGTCGCTGCCGCCGGTCTTGCTCATCTTCGTCTCCTACGATCTACCGAACCGGACACGTTCCCGCGTCCGTCTCGCTAGGATCCCATATGGGGTTTGTACGAAGCAAAAACCTCGCCAAGCCCGTGTGCGGTGATCAACTTTTCTCAAGCCAATCACCCCCCTGCGACGCGATCAAGGCGTGCGGACGACATTCCCCCGGAACCGGGGTGAACCGGCCCAAAGGGGTCGGCACCGTCGCCGCGCATCCTGGCGCGCCGTCCGTGCATCGTCCGCCGAAGAGCCTTGCAAAGTCTGAACACAGACCAGGCGAACCCCTCAAACGCATCGGCCCCCGTCTTGGACGGGGGCCGACAACGCGGCATCCGATGCCGGCTTAAGGACATGCAAGCGCGATCTTGCACTGCACGCAAGTGGGGCAATGCAAGAACGCCGGCCGTGTGGCCGAAGTGTCGCCTGCCCCGCGGCCAAGCTTCAGGCGGCCTTGCTGGCCTCGTCCGTCGGACGCTTGTCGATCACGGAATCGATCAGCCCGAAGTCCTTGGCGGCCTCGGCGGTGAGGAAATTGTCGCGCTCGAGGGCGTCTTCGATGGCCTGAAGCGGCTGGCCGGTGTGCTTCACATAGATTTCATTCAGCCGCTTCTTCAGGTTCAGGATCTCCTGCGCGTGCAGCATGATGTCCGTCACCTGGCCCGAAAAGCCGCCGGAAGGCTGGTGCACCATGATTCGGGCGTTGGGCAGCGCGAATCGCATGTCCTTCTCGCCCGCGGTCAGAAGCAGCGAGCCCATGGAGGCCGCCTGGCCGATGCACAGGGTCGACACCGCGGGCTTGATGAACTGCATGGTGTCGTAGATGGCGAGGCCCGACGTCACAACTCCGCCCGGGGAGTTGATGTACATCGAGATTTCCTTCTTCGGGTTGTCCGCCTCCAGGAACAGCAGCTGAGCCACCGCCACCGTGGACATGCCGTCCTCGACCGGCCCGGTCAGGAACACAATGCGCTCCTTCAGCAGGCGCGAAAAGATATCGTAGGACCGCTCTCCCCGGTTGGTCTGCTCGACCACCATGGGGATCAGATAATTCATGTAAGTATCGACAGGATCACGCATCGTCAGGTCCTCGGGGCGCGGGCGTAGGCACGCGGTAAGCCGCGTGCCGCGCAAATCGTCGCAGGAGGAAGGCGGTCTATGGCCCTCAGGCCGCCTTCTCGTCGTCCTCGTCCTTGTAGAGCTCCTCCTTGGTGACCTTCTTCTCGGTCACGTTGGCGAGCTCCAGAAGGAAGTCGACGACCTTCTCCTCGAACAGGGGCGCACGCACGGACGCCAGAGCCTCGGGGGTGCGGCGATAATATTCCCACACCTGCTGCTCCTGGCCCGGGAACTGGCGGGCCCGTTCCACGACCGCGCGCGTCACCTCGTCGTCGGAGACCTGGATATTGTTGCGCTCGCCGATTTCCGCAAGCACCAGGCCGAGGCGCACGCGGCGCTCGGCGATGCGGCGGTAGTCCGCGCGGGCCTCCTCCTCGGTGGTGCCCTCGTCGGCGAAGGTGCGGCCCTGCTGCGCGAGGTCTTCCTGCACGCGGCTCCACACGCCGAAAAACTCCTGCTCGACGAGGCCCTCCGGCACATCGAACTTGTGGGTCGCGTCGAGGCCGTCCAGCAGCGCGCGCTTGATCTTCTGGCGGGCGGCGCCGGCGTGCTCCTGCACGATGCGGGCCTTCACCGTCTCCTTGAGCTGCGCGAGGCTCTCCTGGCCGAGGGTCTTCGCGAACTCGTCGTCGATGGTCAGCGGGCCGGGCGCGTCGACCGACTTCACCGTCACCTCGAAGGTCGCGGCCTTGCCGGCCATTTCCTTCGCGCCGTAATTCTCGGGGAAGGTCACGTTGAGGGTGCGGCTCTCGCCCGCGGTCGCGCCGACAAGCTGCTCCTCGAAGCCGGGGATGAAGCCCTTGGAGCCGAGCACCACGTCGATGTCCGTGCCCTCGCCGCCCTGGAACTTTTCGCCGTCCACATAGCCGGTGAAATCGATGGTGACGCGGTCGCCCTCGGCGGCGGCGCCCTCCTTGGTGGCGAAGGGACGGTTGGAGTCGGCGATGCGCTGGATGGTCTCATCCACCTCTGCGTCGCCCACCTCGACCACCGGCTTCTCGACGGAGATGTCCTTGAAATTGCCGAGCTCGATCTTGGGGAGGATCTCGAAGTCCACGTCCCAGGTGAGGTCCTTGCCGCCGTCCAGCAGGCTCTGGAACTGCGGATCCTCCTCCGGGCCCTTGACCCGCGGCTGGAGCGCGAGCTTGAAGCCCTGCTCCTCGACGATCTTGCCGTTGGTCTCGTTGACCGTCTGCTCGATGATCTCGGACATCACGGACTTGCCGTAGAAGCGCTTCAGATGCGCCATCGGCACCTTGCCCGGGCGGAAGCCGTTGAGCTTCACCTGGCCCTTGAGCTCGTTGAGCTTGGCATCGGCCTTGGCGTCGAGGTCGGCAGCGGACACCACCACCCGGAACGCGCGCTTGAGGCCCTCGGCCCCGGTCTCGGTCACCTGCATCGTCTTGCCTTCACATCCTTATCGCGCGGGGCGCGGAAACCAGAATACGTGTGATGCCGTCCCACTCCCCGGCGGGCGCCGGAGACTGCGCGGCCACCGCGGCGGCCAGCCGGAGCGCGCATTAGCGCACCACATCCGGCAGCGGCGCCACGCCGGCCGCACTGCGGGCCACCCTGGCCGAGCCTGGGCGTACCGGCGCGCTTGGTGCGGGCGGAGGGTTTCGAACCCCCACGACTTGCGTCACGGGAACCTAAATCCCGCGCGTCTACCAGTTCCGCCACGCCCGCAGGCCCGTCGCGCCCCCTCGGGCGCACGCGCCGCGGGAGCGCCGGTCGGCACGCACCGCCGGCGCGCCGCATCGACCAAGCGGGGCCACGCACCGACGCGGCTCGACCGGACGCGAACGTCTCCGCACGCGCCGATCGGGTCGCGGCTTATATCATGCCGGGGCGCTCGCGCAGCAAGAAAATGCCACGCCACGGCACGCCTCGGCCCACCCTCGCCGCATCCCGGGACGCTTGGTGCACCGTATCGCGGCGCTAGGGTGCGAGCCCTTGCGCCGTCAGCCTCGGGTCCCTTCCGCCCTGGGCGATGGGCCCTCCTGAGCGCGGCTGCGCGCAGCCGGTACAGCAAAGCCGCTTGCCCTTTTCACGGCCGCGTAAGATGGTCCACGCACCCCGCCAGGAGACGCCGCGTGATCACGCCGATTCCCTCCCGACGCACCGTGCTCAAGGGTGCCGCAGCCCTCACTCTTTCCGGTGCCGCCGGCACCCTTTTTCCGGCCTTCGGCCAGGCGCAGGGCGCTGTCGCGCTTACCGCCGCCGAAGGCAGCCGGCCGGAGCTTGCGGGCCAGGGCCGTCTCGCCCTGTTCAACGGCGCCCTGCCGGGGCCGGTGCTGCGGGTGAAGAAGGGGAGCGAACTGGCGCTTCAGGTGACCAACAGCCTGTCAGAGAGCCTCGCGCTCACCTTCCAGGGCGTGCGCCTGAGCGCCGCTGCGGCCGCCGCCGCCGCCGCCCCCGTGGCGGCGGGACAGAGCGCCACGCTGAAGCTGACCCCGCCTGATGCCGGCACATTCTGGTACCACGCAAGCGCGCCCAGCCTCGCCCGCCGTGCCCTTGCCGGCGCGCTGGTGGTGGAGGAGGCAGGGACGGCGGCCTATGCGTCGGACCACGTGCTGTTCATCCAGTCCTTCCCGCCGGAGAGCGGGGTACCGATCTTCCCGGTGAACGGGTCGATTTCGCCGACCTTCCAGGGCCCGGCCTCCGGTCGCTCCCGGCTGCGGCTGGTGAATGCCACTCCCTTGTTCTTGCGCCTGCGGATCCGCGGACCGGCGAGCTATGCCATCGCGGTGGATGGGCAGCCGGTCGCTGAGCCGTTCGAGCTGAAGGAAGGTCGCATCCAGATCGCGCCGGGCGGCCGGGTCGACGTGGCCGCGACCCTCGACGATGCGGACGCCACCATCATCGAGATCGAGACCAGCCAGGATCCGATCCGCCTCGCCGTGGTGACTCCCGTCGGCCCCGCCGGGGCAGCGCCTGCCGGGCCGCCCGCGCCGCTGCCGGCAAATGATTTGCCGGCTGACATCCCCCTCAAGGATGCAGTGAGGGTGGAATTGCCCATCGGCGAGAAGCGGGGCGCGCCCGCCATGCTTGGCTCGGTAAAGCCAGGGAAAGCCATGGTTCTCACGCTCGCCAACAGCCTTGACGCGCCCGTCGCCGTCTACATCGGCGGCCATCCGGTCCGGCTGTTGGACAGCCTCGACGACGGCTGGAAGCCCTGGTGGCACGACACGGTTCCTGTGCCGGCTAAAGCGACAGTGCGGGTGGCCTTTCTCGCCCGCGCGGCGGGCACCTGGCCAATCACCGGGGCGCGCGGGGGCGACGGCGAAGTTGTCGCATCCGCCACATACCAAGTTGCGCCCTGACAGAACTCGTTGCCGAATCAATATTGTAACGACGAGTCTTCATCCAGTTGCCGGATTGATGCGGTCGGCGGTTGCGCTTCTTTTCCGGCTGTTTCCCATCCGGCTTTGGTATCCGGTGACGGCGGAATTCCTACCGAGCGCCGATCAGTTCGAATAGCCGGCTATAGACTATCCTGAGAGCTTCGGGCAGATCGTCCGCCACGAGACCCGGCCCGGCGGCTTGTGCCGCTTCCCCATGCAGCCAAACCGCCGCGCAAGCCGCCTCGAAGAGCGGCATGGCCTGCGCCAAAAGCCCGCCGGCAATGCCGGCGAGCACATCGCCGGCCCCCGCGGTGGCGAGATAGGCGGGAGCGTTCTCGGCGATGGCCGCGCGTCCGTCCGGTGCAGCGACCACGGTGTCTGGCCCTTTCAGCACGACCACAGCGCCCAGGAGCTTGGCCGCAGCGCGGGTCCGGGCCAGCTTGGAGGGTGCATCCAACACTGCGTCGGACCCTTGGAACATGCGGGCGAACTCGCCTTCGTGAGGCGTCACGATGAGCCCGGCAGTCCGGGCCGCAACCTGCGCCAGCGCCCAAGGCGCGCCGCTGTAGCTGGTGAGGGCGTCCGCGTCGAGCACGAGGCGACGGCCCGGAGCGGCGACGTCGATCAAGGTTCGGCACTCCGCCCCGGCCCCCAGGCCCGGCCCGAGCACCACAGTGCCGAGCCGCCGGTCGGCGAGAAGCGCGGCGAGGTCCCCTGCCCCATCCATGCGTCGCGGCATGATGGCGGCGTAGGATGCGGCCTGGAGCGGCAGGGCATCCGGCGGCAATGCGATGGTGACGAGCCCAGCGCCGGCGCGCAGCGCGCCGCGGGCGCTGAGACGCGCGGCTCCGCTGGTCCACGCCGGGCCGCTGACCACGACAGCATGGCCGCGGTCATATTTGTGCCCCGCGGCTGCCGGCACCGGGAAGGCGTCGCGCCAGAGATCCGGCATGTTGACGAAGGTTTTGGGCGCAATGACATCCAGCGCATCGTCAGGAATGCCAATGTCGGCGACCCGCACCCGGCCGCACAGGCTACGCCCCGGCTCCAGCAGATGGCCGGGCTTGCGGCGGAAGAAGGTCACGGTCTCCTTCGCCTGGGCCGCCGCGCCCCGCACCTTGCCGGTGGCGCCGTCGAGACCGGACGGCAAGTCGACAGCGATGATCGGTCGGCCCGAGCGCCCCATGCGCTCCACCAGCGCCCGCGCGGCACCGTCGAGATCGCGGGCAAGTCCTGCCCCGAACAGGGCATCAACGATTAGCCCCGCCGCCTCCAGATCGAGAACCGCCGGCTCCTCCACCGGCCCCTTCCAATGGTCCGCCGCCCGCCGCGCATCTCCGGTCAGACGGTCCCGCTCGCCCAGCAAAGCGAGGCGCACCTTGAAGCCGCGCTGGGCAAGCACCCGCGCAGCGACGAAGCCGTCGCCGCCATTGTTGCCGGGACCGCACAGCACCACGATGCGAGTGGGATAGGGATAGCGAGCCACAACGTCCGCCACTGCAGTACCGGCCCGCTCCATGAGCGTCATGGACGGCGTGCCCATTTCGACGGCGATTTGGTCGGCGCGCCCCATTTCCTGGGGATCGAGAAGTGCGTGCACTGAATTTCTCGCCCTTATATGCCCAGATCGTGCTCAGAAATCAGGTTTACTGCCCATGAAATTGCTTACTAGTTCATCAATAAGCTCAATTTGCAGGCATTGCGACGATGCTGACCTGATCGTTCCCACCGCGAGCGATTGAAGCTTGGCATGGCACATATCATGCTTAAGAAGAGGCGGCTCGACCATGCGGCGGTGGACGGGTCAGGGAGACGGAGCGGATGAAGAAGATCGAGGCAATCATAAAGCCCTTCAAGCTCGACGAGGTGAAAGAGGCTCTCCAGGACGTCGGCCTGCAAGGCATCACCGTCACCGAGGCGAAGGGATTCGGCCGTCAGAAAGGCCATACGGAGCTCTATCGGGGCGCGGAATATGTGGTGGATTTTCTCCCGAAGGTGAAAATCGAGGTTGTCCTCTCCGACGATATGGTAGACCGGGCCGTCGAAGCCATTCGCCGGGCCGCCCAGACCGGTCGCATCGGAGACGGGAAGATCTTCGTGTCTTCCATCGAGGAGGCGATCCGCATCCGCACCGGTGAGTCGGGCCTCGACGCGATCTGACGCGTCCAATAAAAACCTGCAGGCCAGCAGAAAGGTAGAAACCCCCATGACGACCAAGACGGCCAAGGACGTCCTCGCCCTCATCAAGAGCGAGGACGCGAAGTACGTCGACCTGCGCTTCACCGATCCGCGCGGCAAGTGGCAGCATGTCACGTTCGACGTTTCCATGGTGGATGAGGACTTCCTGACCGAGGGCACCGCCTTCGACGGCTCGTCCATCGCCGGCTGGAAGGCCATCAACGAGTCCGACATGCTGCTCATGCCGGACCCGGCAACCACCTGCATCGACCCGTTCTTCTCCGAGACGACGCTGTCCATCGTCTGCGACGTGCTCGAGCCCACCACCGGCCAGCCCTATGGCCGCGACCCGCGCTCCATCGCCAAGAAGGCGGAGGCCTATGCCAAGTCCACCGGCATCGGCGACAGCGTGTTCTTCGGCCCCGAGGCCGAGTTCTTCATCTTCGACGACGTGCGCTTCAAGGCGGACCCGTACAATACCGGCTTCAAGCTCGACTCCATCGAGCTGCCGGTGAATGGCGACACCGATTACGAGGGCGGCAACCTCGGCCACCGCGTGCGCACCAAGGGCGGTTACTTCCCCGTGCCCCCCATCGACTCGGCGCAGGACATGCGCTCCGAGATGCTCGCCGCCATGGCCAAGATGGGCGCCAAGGTGGAAAAGCACCACCACGAGGTGGCGTCCGCCCAGCACGAGCTCGGCCTGAAGTTCGGCCCCCTCGTCACCATGGCCGACCACCTGCAGGTGTATAAGTACTGCATCCACCAGGTGGCCAACATCTACGGCAAGACGGCGACCTTCATGCCGAAGCCGGTGTTCGGCGACAACGGCTCGGGCATGCACGTCCACCAGTCCATCTGGAAGGAGGGCAAGCCCCTCTTCGCCGGCGACAAGTATGCGGATCTCTCCGACTACTGCCTGTGGTACATCGGCGGCATCATCAAGCATGCCAAGTCGCTGAACGCCTTCACCAATCCGCTCACCAACTCCTACAAGCGGCTGGTGCCCGGCTATGAGGCCCCCGTGCTGCTCGCCTATTCGGCGCGCAACCGCTCGGCCTCCTGCCGCATCCCCTACACCAACAACCCGAAGGCCAAGCGCGTCGAGGTCCGCTTCCCCGATCCGGGCGCGAACCCCTATCTCGCCTTCGCGGCCCTGTTCATGGCCGGCATGGACGGCATCCTGAACCGGATCGACCCCGGCTCTGCCATGGACAAGGATCTGTACGACCTGCCCCCGGCCGAGCTGAAGCAGATCCCCACCGTCTGCGGCTCGCTGCGCGAGGCCCTCGCCTCCCTCGAGGCAGACCACGACTACCTGCTGAAGGGCGACGTGTTCCAGAAGGACTTCATCGAGTCCTACATCGACCTGAAGATGACCGAGGTGATGCGCTTCGAGATGACGCCGCACCCGGTCGAGTTCGAGATGTACTACTCGGTCTGACCGACCTTTCTTTCCGAAAGCAGAACGGGCGCCCTGTGGGGCGCCCGTTTTCGTTTCAGCTTGCGGACGAAATGCGCGGCGGGCGGCCTCAGCCGGCCTCATCCGACCCCGATGCGGGGCGCGCCTTACGGGCGGCGGCACGGGTGTTGTTCTCCACCTTGCGCGCTTCGCGCCCCTCCCGGCCCTCCTCCAGCGCCGTTACCGCGCCATGCAAAGTGGCGAGGTCCTGCCGGGTCAGGCCGAGGCGATGGAAGATGTTGCGCAGGTTGCGAATGGTGGAGGGCGCCTTCTCCGGCGAGCGGAAGAAGCCCGCCGTTTCCAGTGCCCCTTCCAGATGGGAGAAGAAGGCGAAGAGATCGCCCTTGTCGGCCAGCGGAGAGCGGTCCGGCGGCGCGAAGGGCAGCGCCCCGCAGCTTTCGGCCTTCGACCATTCATAGGCCGCCACCGCCACGCAGGTGGCAAGGTTCAGAGAGGCGAAGGCGGGATTGACCGGCAAGGTGAGGATGGCGTCGCAAAGCGATACCTCCTCGGTATAGAGCCCGGTACGCTCGCGCCCGAACACCAGCGCCACCTCCTCGCCGCCCGCCAGCCGGCTGCGGGTCTCGGCGGCGGCACCATCAGCCCCGAGGACGGGCTTCGCCATGCCGCGCTCGCGAGCGGTGGCGGCGAAGGCGTAGTTCACGTCGTGGAGCGCGGCGCGCAGGTCATCATAAAGCTGGGCCTCGCCAAGGATGCGGTCGGCCCCGGCGCTGAACACCCGAGCCTTCTCGCTGGGCCAGCCCTCGCGGGGGTTGACGATGCGCAGGCGCGACAGGCCGAAATTACCCATGGCCCGCGCCGCCGAGCCGATATTCTCGCCGAGTTGCGGCTCCACCAGGATGACCAGCGGGCCGCCGGCGGTCCACGGCTTCGTACTGTCGGTACCCGAACCCGGCATATGATCTCCTGGAGCCCCGCGCCCCTACCCGCCCTCCGGCGGGGGTGGGCGCGGGTCGCGGCTCTGTCGCACGGGGCGGGCGGACGTGTCGAGAGCCGACGGTGGGCCGTGGCCGGATCGTGGGAAACGATCTCACGGCATTGGCCGGGTTTCCAGCTTGCGCCGCACAACGCGGGTGCTATAGCGGCGCTGCCGGAGATGGTCGGCGCATCGCGTGTGCCGCCTCTCCCCCGCTTTCCCAAGGCTCAAAGAGCAGTCGCGAAAGGCCGTCCCATGGCGAAGATCAAGGTGGCAAATCCGGTCGTCGAGCTCGACGGCGACGAGATGACCCGGATCATCTGGCAGTACATCAAGGACAAGCTGATCCACCCCTATCTCGACATCGACCTTGAGTATTACGACCTCTCGGTCGAGAACCGCGACGCCACCAACGACAAGGTCACCGTCGACGCCGCCGAGGCCATCAAGAAGCACGGGGTGGGCGTGAAGTGCGCCACGATCACCCCGGACGAGGCCCGCGTCGAGGAATTCAAGCTCAAGGAGATGTGGAAGTCGCCCAACGGCACCATCCGCAACATCCTGGGCGGCGTGATCTTCCGCGAGCCCATCATCTGCAAGAACGTGCCGCGCCTGGTGCCGGGTTGGACCCAGCCCATCATCGTCGGCCGCCACGCCTTCGGCGACCAGTATCGCGCCACCGACTTCAAGGTGCCCGGCAAGGGCACGCTGACCATCACCTTCGTGGGTGAGGACGGCACGAAGATCGAGAAGGAAGTCTATAAGTTCCCCGGCGCCGGCGTGGCCATGGCCATGTACAACCTCGACGAGTCGATCCGCGAATTCGCCCGCGCCTCGTTCAACTACGGCCTGAACCGCAACTATCCCGTCTACCTCTCCACCAAGAACACGATCCTTAAGGCCTATGACGGCCGCTTCAAGGACCTGTTCCAGGAGGTGTTCGACGCCGAGTTCGCGGATGAGTTCAAGAAGCGCGGCCTCACCTACGAGCACCGCCTGATCGACGACATGGTCGCCTCGGCGCTCAAGTGGTCCGGCGGATATGTGTGGGCCTGCAAGAACTACGACGGCGACGTGCAGTCCGACATCGTGGCGCAGGGCTTCGGCTCGCTCGGCCTCATGACCTCGGTCCTGATGACCCCCGACGGCAAGACGGTGGAGGCCGAGGCGGCCCACGGCACCGTCACCCGCCATTATCGCGAGCACCAGAAGGGCAAGGAGACCTCCACCAACTCCATCGCCTCCATCTTCGCCTGGACGCGGGGCCTCGCCCACCGCGCCAAGCTCGACGGCAATGCCGAGCTCGCCAAGTTCGCCGACACGCTGGAGAAAGTGTGCGTCGACACGGTGGAAGAGGGCTACATGACCAAGGATCTCGCCCTGCTTGTGGGCGCCGACCAGAAGTGGCTCTCCACCACCGGCTTCCTGGACAAGATCTCCGAGAACCTCACGAAGGCCATGGCGGCATAAGCCGCCGACAGGGGCCATCGCGGCGTAAGCCGCCAGAGGGCGTGGTCCGCGCAAACCGCCCAAGCCCTGATCCGCCGCCGACGGGCGGCATGCCAATGAAGGGACCGCTCAGGCGGTCCCTTTTTTGTGGCTCGCGCCCCGTGCGCTCCCAGCCCCCGCGCCAGAAACCTCCGCGGCATCCCGCCGGGTCACGCTTCCGTCCCCGTGGGCTTCGGAGAGGCGCCCGATCACATGGGGATGGCGCAGGGCCAGCATGTGCAGCTCATTCTCCTCGATGGCGAGGATCTTGGTCTTCGCCACGGCGCGCACCGTCGCCGTGTCCGGCTTGGTGTGGCCGGGCAGCAGCCCGAACACCGCGCCGGGGCCGAGAAGATGGATGCCGTCTTCGTTCTCCATCTCCACCCGTCCTTCGAGGACCACGAACAGGTGCGCCGCCTGCTGGCCCCGCCGCACCACGTGGTGGCCGCGGTCGAAGCTGCGGGAATTGAGCAGGGGGAGAATGTCCCCCAGCACCGGCGCATCCAGGTCCGAGAACGGGCGCAGGCGCGAGATCATGGAGAAGGTGACGACGAAATTGTGCTTCGAGATCACCTCCGAAAACGAGCTGGCGATGATGGCGATGGGCAGCGCCAGCATCATCAGACCGGTGACCATGGTGATGCCGCCGATCAGGCGGCCGAGGTTCGTCACTGGCACCACATCACCATAGCCCACGGTGGTGAGGGTGGTGATGGCCCACCACATGGCCTCGGGTATGGAGCCGAACTTGTCCGGCTGCACGCTGCGCTCGGCGAGATACATGGCGGTGGCCGAGAGCAGCACGCCGGCGCTGAGGATGATGAGGCACGACAGCAGCGCATAGCGCTCGCGCCGCACCGCCAGATAGAGGGCGTTGAAGCCCGAGGAATAGCGCGCCAGCTTGAGGAAGCGCAGCAGCCGCAGCACCAAAAGCGCTTGCGCGTCGAAATTGGTCAGCACCGCCACGAACCACGGCAGGATGGCGACGAAGTCGATGAGCGCCGGCACCGTCAGGGCATAGCTCGCCCGCGCCCGGAAGGCGCTCATCCGGCGGCGCATGGGGTGCTCGGGTGCCGCCCACAGGCGCAGCCCGTACTCGATGGTGAAGATCACGAGGCCGAAGAACTCGCCCCATGTGAACCACCATTTGTCGCGGATCTCCAGCGACGGCACCGTGGCAAGCACGGCCCCCACAACCGACAGCAGCACGACCGCGATGAGGAAATAATGCACCGCGTCGGCGACGCGGTCGCCCGGCAGGTCGCGCTCCAGAATGTCGAAAACCCGGCGTCGGGCCGTCTGGTCCTGCATGTGTCTCTTCGATCCCGAGCTCAACGGCACCGGACCACGCTTCTGAAAGGCGAGCCGGCTTTATCGCCGGTGACCATTCGATCCATCGGCCGGGGGATGCAAGCCGTTTGCGCGCTTTCGAGCCGCCGCAGACGCGGTTCGGTGGGAGAAAATGCCGTAACGCGCGATCGGGCGTCTTCTGCCGATGCCGTGCCGCAGATGAGACGAGCGTCTCAGGTCTCCGGCGCGGCGGTCGGCCCGCCCATGGCGGCCTCGATGCGCGCGCGGGTCCGCTCGGTGCGCAAGGCCACCGCCTCGTCCGGCAGCCCGAGGGCGGTCAGCAACCGGGCCGCCAGCTGCAGGCTTGCCTCCGAGGCTTCCGGGATCACGCCCGCCACGCCCAGGGCCGCCAGCCGACGGGCATGCTCGGCATCCTTCGCTCGGGCGATGATGACCGTTCCGCCCCAATGCTGGCGCACGGCACCGACCATGCGCTCGGCCGCACTGGGCGCATCGAGCGTCACCACGAAGGCCCGCGCGCGCGCCGCGCCGAGCCGCGCCAGGATCTCGGCCCGGCACGCGTCGCCGAAGAACACGGGGAGGCCCGCCGCCCGCGCCGCCGCGACGCGGCGGGGATCGCTGTCTACCGCCAGATAGGCCACGCCCTCCTCGTCCAGAGCGTCGGCCACCGCGCGGCCGACACGGCCGAAGCCGCCGATCACCACATGGTCCCCCGCCCCGCTCTCCATCGGCACGGCGAGGCCGTCGTGGAGGCGGGCGTCCAGCGACCGGCCGAGCCGCCCCCCGAGCCGCGCCAGGAGCGGGGTCGCGGCAAGGCTCAGCCCCACCATGGCCACCAGCACGCCGGCATCCGCCGCATCGAGCGTCCCGCCGGCGGAGAGCAGGCCGAACACGACGAGGGCAAATTCCCCGGTCTGCGCCAGCAGCACGGCGGCCTCCGCGGCGGTGGGCGGTGCCACCCGCAAAGCCCGCGCGGCGGCGAAGCTGAACGCCGTCTTCAGCAGGAGAATGCCAGCGGTGCCGGCAATCACCCAATGCAGGCTGGGCAGCACGGCGGCAAAATCGACGCTCATGCCGACGGTGACGAAGAACACGCCCACCAGCAGCCCCTTGAAGGGCTCGAGATCCACCTCGATCTGGTGGCGATAGGCGGTCTCCGACAAGAGCATGCCCGCGAGAAAGGCGCCGAGCGCGCTGGACAGTCCGGCAGCGTGGGTGACAGCGGCCGAGCCCACCACCACCACGAGGGTGATGGCCATGATGAGGTCGCGCGAGCGCGTGGACGCGGCGGCGGCCACCAGGGGCGCGAGCACGAAGCGGCCGGCGACAAGGATCAGAACCACCGCGCCAGCCGCCTTGGCAAGGGCGGCGGCGGCGAGAGTGAGCACATCGCTCGCGCCGCCGGAGACCAGCTCCGCCGCGAGCAGGATCGGCACCACCATAAGATCCTGGAACAGCAGGACGGCGATGACCAATTGGCCAATGGGCGCCAGCGCCCGGTGCTGGTCGATGAGCAGCTGGCTCACCAGAGCGGTCGAAGACAGGGCGAGCGCGAAGCCGATCACCAACGCCAGCCCTGGCGGCTGGCCGGCGATCCCCGCTCCGATGGCAAGCGGCACACCGCAGAGCAGCACCTGCAGGCAGCCGACGCCGAAGACCTCGCGCCGAAGCTCCCACAGCCGGCCGGCGGAAAACTCGAGGCCCAGCAGGAACAGCAGGAAGACGACACCGAGCTCGCCGAAAGGTGCCGCGCGTTCCGGGCTCGAAATGGTGATGAAATGGACCAGGGGCACCGCGTCCGCGAGGCGGCCGAGCCCGTGCGGACCGATGAGCGCCCCCACTGCAATGAAGCCCACCACCGCACCGATGCGGGCGCGATGAAACAGCGGCACCAGCACGCCGGCGGCCACGAGATAGACGAACGCATCCTTCAGGAAAGCGTCGCTCACGCCCGGCCCTCCCCTTGCTCTGCCCCGACGAAGCGCGCCCCGGCCCCGTTTCTCGCAGGTACGGCGCCGAGCCGCACTCGACGCCACCGCGTCTCGGAGCACCTGCGCAATCGGCCGAGCTTGAGGGATCGGGCAAACGACCGTCGCGCGCAAGCGGCTGGATCAACCGCCCACAGCGCTGGCGGAAAAAGGCGCGGGAGTAGAAACCCGTCCCCGCCCTGCACCGCGGCCGTCCCGGGCCGATGACTGGCGCGGAGTCAGCCTGCGATCACCGCCTCGATGGCGGCGAGGGCCGCGTCGGCCTTGGCACCTTCGGGGCCGCCGGCCTGGGCCATGTCCGGTCGACCGCCGCCGCCCTTGCCGCCCATAGCCTCGGCACCGCGGCGCACCAGCGCCACCGCATCGAACCGCGCGGTGAGGTCGGGCGTGACCCCGACGACGATCCCGGCCTTGCCGTCCGCGGTGACGCCAACGATGGCGACAACGCCGGATCCGATCTGCTTCTTGCCCTCGTCCACGAGGCCCTTCAGGTCCTTGACCTCGATGCCCTCGACCTGGCGAGCGAGCAGCTTCACGTCGCCCACTGTACGCACGGCGTCCGCCCCGCTTTGGCCGGCGCCGCCGCCCATGGCGAGCTTCTTGCGCGCATCGGCGAGGTCGCGCTCCAGCTTGCGGCGCTCCTCCACCAGGGTTGCAACGCGCCCCTCCACCTCGCTCACCGGAGCCTTGAGGGTCGCGGCGGCGGCGATGAGGGCAGCGTTGGCCGCATTGAGATGCCGGCGCGCCGCCCGGGCCGTGAGCGCTTCGATGCGGCGGACGCCGGACGCCACCGCGCCCTCGGACACCACCGAGATCAGGCCGATGTCGCCCGTACGCTTCACATGGGTTCCGCCGCACAGCTCCACCGAATAGGGCGCGCCGTTGCCGTCGTCGGTGCCCATGGAGACGACGCGGACCTCGTCGCCATACTTCTCGCCGAACAGGGCGCGGGCGCCGGACTGGATGGCGTCGTCCACCGCCATGATCCGGGTTTCCACCGGCTCGTTTCGCAGGACGAAACGGTTGGCGATCTCCTCCACCTCGGCCACCTCGGCCTCGCTGAGGGGCTTGGGATGGGAAAAGTCGAAGCGCAGGCGATCGGGCGCCACGAGCGAGCCCTTCTGCGCCACGTGCTCGCCCAGCACCCGGCGGAGCGCCTCGTGCAGCAGATGGGTCGCCGAATGGTTGGCGCGCACGGCCGCGCGGCGCTCGTGGGACACCTCCAGCACCAGCGCGGTGCCGACCCGCAGCGTGCCGGCCTCCACCTTCACGTCGTGCAGGAAAAGGTCGCCGAGCTTCTTCTGGGTCGCCCGGACCTCGACGGCGAGGCCGCCCTCGCCGGTCATGCGGCCGGTATCGCCCACCTGGCCGCCGGATTCGGCATAGAAGGGCGTCTGGTTCAGCACCACGAGGCCGCTCTCGCCTGCCTCCAAGGCCGCCACCTCGGCACCGTCGCGCACAATGGCGGTCACCACGCCCTCCGCCTTCTCCGTGTCGTAGCCGAGGAAGTCTGTGGCGCCCACCTTGTCGCGCAGGGCGAACCACAGGGCGTCGGTCGCCGCCTCGCCCGAGCCGGCCCAATTGGCGCGCGCCTCCGCCTTCTGCCTGGCCATGGCGGCACCGAAGGCGTCGGTGTCCACGGAGATGCCGCGGGCGCGCAGCGCGTCCTGCGTCAGGTCCAGGGGGAAGCCGAAAGTGTCATAGAGCTTGAACGCCACCTCGCCCGGGAAGCTTGCACCGGCGGAAAGGCCGGCGCTCTCCTCCTCGAGGATGGAGAGGCCCCGCTCCAGCGTGCGGCGGAACCGCGTCTCCTCGAGCAGCAGTGTCTCCTCGGCGAGCGGCTCGGCGCGCACGATCTCAGGATAGGCGCGGCCCATTTCGCGCACCAGCAGCGGCACCAGCCGATGCATGAGCGGGTCGCGTGCGCCCAGCAGCTGGGCGTGACGCATGGCGCGGCGCATGATGCGGCGCAGGACGTAGCCCCGTCCCTCGTTGGAGGGCAGGACGCCGTCGGCGGTGAGGAAGACCGAGGCGCGCAGGTGGTCGGCGATGACCCGGTGGCTCGCCTTCTGCGGCCCCTCGGGATCGACGCCCGTGAGATCCGCGACCTCCGCGATGATCGCGCGCATGAGGTCGGTCTCGTAATTGTCATGGGTGCCCTGCAGCACCGCCGAAATGCGCTCGAGGCCCATGCCCGTGTCGATGGACGGCCGCGGCAGCGCCATTCGCTCGCCGCCGGGCAGCTGCTCGAACTGCATGAAGACCAGGTTCCAGATCTCGATGAAGCGGTCGCCGTCCTGGTCGGGCGAGCCGGGCGGGCCGCCGGCCACGTGCGGACCATGGTCGAAGAAGATCTCCGAGCACGGGCCGCAGGGTCCGGTGTCGCCCATGGACCAGAAATTGTCCGAGGTGGGGATGCGGATGATCTTGTCGTCGGAGAGCCCGGCGATCTTCTTCCACAGGCCGAAGGCTTCCTCGTCCTCGCTGTAGACGGTGACCAGCAGGCGCTCGGCCGGCAGGTCGAAGGTACGGGTGACGAGGTTCCACGCGAGCTCGATGGCCCGGTCCTTGAAATAGTCGCCGAACGAGAAATTGCCCAGCATCTCGAAGAAGGTGTGGTGCCGCGCGGTGTAGCCCACATTGTCGAGATCGTTGTGCTTGCCGCCGGCGCGCACGCATTTCTGCGAGGTCACTGCCCGCGAATAGGGCCGCTTCTCGACGCCGGTGAAGACGTTCTTGAACTGCACCATGCCCGCGTTGGTGAACATGAGCGTCGGGTCGTTGTGCGGCACGAGGGGCGAAGAGGCGACGGCCTCGTGGCCCTCCTTGACGAAGTAGTCGATGAAGCTCGACCGGATCTCGTTGACGCCGCTCATGGTACCGGCACTGTCCCTCGGTGCCGGGCCCCGAAGATGCGGGGAGCCGGCTGTGGTGATCGCTCCACGCCAGCGCCCCATCGGAGCACCGCGCGGTTCCAGACGCCGCATCGGCGACCGGAACCGGGTTCGTTTAACGGTGGGTCCGCCGCTTGTCCAGAAATGCGGCTCCGGCGCCGCCCGCGGACGGGTGCGAAGGCGCTCCTCAGGCGTCGACCGCCTCGCCCTCGGCATCGTCCTCAGGCGAGCCGGCGAGGATCTTCTCGGCAATCAGCCCGGCATTCTGCCGGATCGCCGCCTCGATGCGCCCCGCCACTTCCCCATTCTGCCGCAGGAAGGTCTTGGCGTTCTCGCGCCCCTGGCCGAGGCGCTGGCTGTCGAACGAGAACCACGCGCCCGACTTCTCCACCACGCCGGCCTTGACGCCGAGATCGAGCAGTTCGCCCATCTTGGAGACGCCCTCGCCATACATGATGTCGAACTCGACCTGCTTGAACGGCGGGGCAAGCTTGTTCTTCACCACCTTCACGCGGGTCTGGTTGCCCACCACCTCGTCGCGCTCCTTGATCATGCCGATGCGGCGGATGTCGAGGCGGATGGAGGCGTAGAACTTCAGGGCGTTGCCGCCGGTCGTGGTCTCCGGCGAGCCGTACATGACGCCGATCTTCATCCGGATCTGGTTGATGAAGATGACCATGGTGTTGGACTTGGAGATGGAGGCGGTGAGCTTGCGCAGCGCCTGGCTCATGAGGCGCGCCTGCATGCCGGGCTGGTTGTCACCCATCTCGCCGTCGAGCTCGGCCCGCGGGGTCAGCGCCGCGACCGAATCGACCACCAGCACGTCCACCGCGCCGGAGCGCACCAGCGTGTCGGCGATCTCCAGCGCCTGCTCGCCCGCGTCAGGCTGGGAGATGAGCAGCTCGTCCAGATTAACACCCAGCTTGCGCGCATAGATCGGGTCGAGCGCATGTTCCGCGTCGATGAATGCGCAAGTTCCGCCGCGCTTCTGGGATTCGGCCACCGTGTGCAAAGCCAGCGTGGTCTTGCCCGACGATTCCGGGCCGAAGATCTCGACCACCCGCCCCTTGGGCAGGCCGCCGATGCCGAGCGCGATGTCGAGACCCAGCGAACCAGTGGGAATGCTCTCGATCTCCAAGGCCTTGCCGCCCTTGCCGAGCCGCATGATCGAGCCCTTGCCGAAATGCCGCTCGATCTGCGAGAGCGCGGCGTCCAGCGCCTTGGTTTTATCCATGGAAGAACCTTCGACGAGTCTGAGTGTCGACTGAGTCATCGCCGCGCTCCGGTGCTGGCGCAAGAGGAAATGAGAACGGGGCAGTTGTACATGCTTTGTTCTACGTTCGCAATATGTTCTCATCGTGCATGAGAAATGAAATCCTACCGTCCGCCCCCGCGCACTCTCGCCCCGGCGCCATCACCTTCACGTCACAAGTTGCTCGTCCGGTATCTTACAACCAGAGCCCAACTTGCGTAACGGCAGGTGCGTGTCAAAAGATCGGCCCAGGCTGTCATCTGGTCCGGGAGAGCCTCATGTGGGGTCCACCTTCATTTCCGGAATTGTGGTTCTACTCCAAGATCAGCGAGCTACCTTATCCCAAGACCTATGTCGGGAAGCTGCTGGCCATATGTTTTGTGGGCACGCACATCCCGCTGATCGCCTTCGTGGGGTTCACGGCAGCGGAACTCGACTGGAACGACGCCATCGTACGCGCGTCCATTCTGGTGGTTCTGGTTGCCACGGTATTCGGGACCGTCACCGCCCTGTTCGCGATCCATGCGATGATTGCGCCCCTGAACGTCGCTCGCGTCGCCTTGTACAATTACAACCACCATGGCCGCCTGCCGTTTCTCCCGCTGGACTACAACGATGCAGCCGGAGTGCTGATGCGGGAGGTGAACACCACCATATCGCGCCTCGATTCCGCGCTGGCCGAGCTTGCCCTTGAAGCCCGCACGGATCCCCTGACCGGCATCGGCAACCGACGTTCGCTCATGGAGGACGGCGCCGGCGCCATTATCGCGTCGGGGCTGAGCGGCGAGCCTCTGGTGCTGGCGCTCATCGACCTCGACGATTTCAAGGGGATCAACGATCGTTTCGGCCACGCCACCGGCGACAAGCTGCTGCTTCACGTGGCGAACGCGCTGCGCGAGATCGCCGGGCCGCCCCATATTGTCGGCCGGCTTGGCGGCGACGAATTCTGCGTCCTGCTCAAGGGCAGGTCGCTCTCCGAGGCGTTTGTCACTCTGGACACATTGCGGCAACGCATCGCCGAGACTGAAGGCGACCTTGACGCCCTGGTCGGGAAGGTGTCGGTGAGCATCGGCGCGGCGGCGCTCAAACTGCCGGGCGGCGAGAGCCTGACGCAGCTCATGTCGCGCGCCGACCTCGAGCTCTACCGCGCAAAGGAGCGCGGCCGAAACTGCATCTGCTCTGAATCGCGGGATTGAACCCTGCTGCCGGTGCTGCGCGGCCACGGATTGCCCCTGGCAGCACCGGCGTGATTTCCTCGCAAAGAAACGACGAGCCGCGAGAAATCACGGCCCCTGATTGCCTAATCATTTATTATTATTTTCGCTGATTTTCCTGGTGCCATAGGCTCGGTCCGCTCCAAGGCTTCTGTTCATCGACGAAGGTGATGAAGCCCGGACCCAAAGCAAAAGCCACCGGAAAACGCTCATGTCTGAGGCTCTATCGCAGCCTGTTCGCCCGTCGGCCACCTCAGATCTGAGGGACTGGCTCAACGTTCTCGCGGCCCGCGGCGATCTTGCGGTGGCCCATGAGAACATGTCGCTCATCGACGAGATCGCGGCGGTCGCGAAGCGGACAGAACGTGAAAAGGCGGTCCTCTTCCCGCGTCCCGGTGGCCATCCCATCCCCGTGGTCGCGAATCTCTTCACTCAGCGTGAATGGGTCGCTGACGCTCTGGGCGTCGCCGAGACCCACCTGCTCAGCCATGTGCTTTCCGCGGCAACCAATCCAGTTCCAAGTACCGAGGTTGCCTCGGGCCCTTGCCAGGACATCGTCCACATGGACGTGGACCTTCTGAAGCAGCTCCCCATTCCCAAACACAACGAGCTGGATAGCGGGCCCTATATCACCGCGGGGCTGCTCATCTCGCGAAACCCCTCGACGGGCGTGCAGAATGTCGCCATCCATCGCTGCCAGGTGAGTGGACCGAACCGGATCGGGGTGCTGCTTCTGCCGCGTCACACGCTGGCCTTTTTCCGGATGGCGGAGCAGGCAGGGCACGCGTTGGAGATCGCGATCGCCATTGGCGTGCACCCCGCCTTGCTCCTGGCGTCCCAAGCCATTGCGCCTCTCGATTTCGACGAGATGCATATCGCCGGCGCCCTGCTCGGTCGCTCCATTGATGTGGTGAAGTGTAAGACGAACGCGGTGCGGGTTCCTGCACAGGCCGAGATCGTGATCGAAGGACGCATCCTGCCCCAGGTGCGCGAGCCGGAAGGGCCGTTCGGAGAGTTTCCCCAATATTACGGTCCGCGCGGTGCGCGCGAAGTGATCGAGGTCGACGCGATCACCCACCGAAAGCATCCGATCTTCCACACGATCGTCGGCGGCTCGTTCGAGCATCTTGTCATGGGCGGCGTCCCGCGGGAGGCCACGCTTCTTCAGCATTTGAAGCGCTCGTTCCCGAGCGTCCTCGACGTGCGCCTGACGCGCGGCGGGACGTGCCGTTACCATCTGGTGGTGAAGATCGACAAGGCCAACGAAGGCGAGCCGAAGAACATCATCATGGGCGCCTTTTCCGGTCATTACGACATCAAGCAGGTCGTTGTCGTTGATAAGGATGTCGACATCTCGAGCTCCGAAGAAATTGAATGGGCCGTTGCGACCCGCTTCCAGGCGGACCGCGATCTGGTGCTCGTGACCGGCGCCCAGGGCTCCAAACTTGACCCATCTTCTCGGGACGGCATCAGCGCCAAGCTCGGCTTCGATGCCACTGCGCCGATCACCACTGATCCCCTCGCCTTCCGCCGTATTCAAGCGAAGGGCGCGGACGACGTGGTTCTGGCCAACGTGCTGGAGCAGAGCCCAGGCGCCGCCTTTGGCCGCATCATGGCGGCGCTGTCGTGAAAGGGCGCGGTTTGCGCCGATCGCAAGGCGGCGAAACACCGGTCCCTCATGGCACTGCGTGGCGTGATGGCCGGGAGCGGCCACGGAACCGAGGCCCAGAACATCGCGCGTAGCGCGCCTACGCGGATGGTGGGCGGTAGGATCGCGCCCCTTATTCCCAACGATTTGAAGGCGGGCGTGGAGCACCCCAAGACACGCGAACGCTCCTTCCTCATCGGCAGCTGAGCAGACTCGGACCAAGCGATGAACTCGATCTCCTCCCTTTCGGTTCGCAACCATGTCGACGGCGTTTGGCAAGACGCCGTCGATGGGAGAACGGCTCCGAGCATCAACCCGGCGACGGGCGCCATCGTCGGACACTTGCCGGCAAGCGCAGCCGTTGACGCCGAGGCTGCAATCGCTGCCGCTCGTCGCGCCTTCGAGCGTCCCGACTGGTCACACAATCCCCGCCTGCGGCAACTCGTGATGCTCCGCTGGGCGGATGCCATGGAACGGCGCGCGGAGGCGCTCGCACATCTCCTCACCGCCGAGAATGGAAAGCCGCTGGCCCAGTCACGCGGCGAGATCGCAGGGGCGGTCTCCGAAATCCGCTACTATGCAGGCCTTACCCGATATATTCCGGGCCACGTGTTCGAAGTGGAACCTGGCGCCTATTCGACGTTGCTCAAGGAGCCGGCGGGGGTCGCCGGGTTGATCATTCCGTGGAACGCGCCGGCAGTTCTTCTGGTGCGTGCGCTGACGCCGGCCCTTGCAGCCGGATGCACCGCGGTAATCAAGCCGGCGCACCAGACCGCCATCGTGACGGCGGAAATCCTGCGCACCCTTGTGGAGGCCGACGGCCTTCCAAGGGGCGTGGTGAATCTTGTCAGCGAAACCGGCCACGAGGTGGCGCAGACCCTCGTCGCGTCGCCGGACGTGGACGTCATTTCCTTTACCGGGTCCAACGCGACCGGTGCCCGCATCATGGCGGATGCCGCACCGACGATGAAGAAGCTCTCCCTGGAGCTCGGGGGCAAATCCTGCTGCCTGGTGTTCCAGGATGCGGATGTTCAGACCATCGCACCCCGGCTTGCGGCGGCGGCGACGATCATCTCCGGCCAGCAATGCACCGCCGCTCGTCGGGTCCTTGTGCACGAGAGCCGGTACGAGGAGATGAAAGCGGCGCTGACGGCGGCCCTTGCCGGGCAAAGGCTGGGGCCCGGCGATGCAGCCGGCGTTGAGATGGGCCCGCTGATCGATGAGGCGGCCCGCACGACGGTCGAGCACCGCATTGCCGAGGCCAGCGAGATTGCGGACGACGTTCTGCTGCGAGGGGGCCGGCCTGGCGGCGCGCTGGAGAGCGGCGCATTCCTTTCTCCGACCCTGCTCGCGCATGCAGATACAAGCGCCTTCTTCATGCAGGAGGAGATCTTCGGTCCCGTCGTCGTCATCGAGCGCTTCACCGACGAGAGGGATGCGGTCACCCGCGCAAATCACAGCGACTATGGTCTTTCTGCCAGCGTCTGGACTCATGACGGCGCGCGCGCGATGCGCGTGGCACGTGCCCTGCGCAATGGAACCGTCTGGATCAATGATCACAACAAGCTCTTCGCCGAAGCGGAAACCGGAGGGTATCGGCGAAGCGGCCTGGGCCGTCTCCACGGATATGATGCGCTGATCGACTTCCTGGAAATCAAGCACATCTACCAGGAGACTGGCCTGCTCTGAGGGCACCCCGTGCGCTACCTAGCCGTCGAGTGATTGGCCGTCCCCATTCAGCCTCTTTGCCCGTCCTTATCGCAGCGAGGTTGCTCTGCCCCGCCGGGCACAAACGTGAGGTTCCATCGGAGACCAACGGGCCCTGGCCTCAAGTCGGCAGATCAATCACGTCCCGCCCCACCGATCTCGCGGGCAATGATCGCCGCGCAAGCTTCCGCTGTGCCGTAGGCCGACGCGAGGGTCATGACTTTTCGGAAGCAGACCGCAAGATCGTACTCGTCGGAAAAGCCGATGGCGCCGTGCAACTGCACGCACTCTTTCAACACGTCGCGCGCGGTTGTGGAGCTTCGGGCCTTTGCCATGGCGCAGGCCACGCGCTCCCTCGCGCTGCCCATGCTCAGGCCGGCCTCGTAGACCAACGCCCTTCCCGCGACACAAGCGACGTGGAGGCTCGCAGCCCGGTGCTGCAGCGCCTGGAAGGCGCCGATCGGCTGTCCGAATTGCTGACGTACCTTCAGATAGTCGATCGTCATATCCAACGCGCGCTGAGCGATGCCCATGAGGCCCGCTGCGGCGCCCAGACGCTGCAGGTTCACGGCGTGCTCATATGCCATTTCGACATCAACGCCCCGGCCGATCTCCTGCCACCCGGCGTCAGACCCGGGAAAGACCCGCTGAGCTCCCCCGTCGATGGTTCGACGCACGGGCGAATGCACATCGAGGCCCTCCGAAGGGATCGCCCAGAGCCGGAAATCGGAGCCGGCTCCGCTCGCGCAGATGATGGTGTCGGCCCAGTTCGCCTCGAACGCCACGTAGTCGAGACCGGGCGATATGGGGAAGGGATCCGCACCCGCCATAAGGGCCAGCGCTTCGCCCCGCAGAAGCCGCGTCAGGAGTTCGTCTGCGGCCTTGGTCCCGCATCGAGCGAGAAGAGGGGTGATAGACAGTGCCGGCCCGAGGGGCTCAGGCGCGAGAGTGGAGAACGTTCCTTCCAGCACTGCAATCATATCGATTGCACTCGCCCCCCACCCTCCCCGCTCCTCCGAAAGCAGGAGCGCCGGCCAGCCCGCGCGACAGACCTCCAGCCATATGGAGCGGTCGATTGCTGGCCACTCGGCCGTGGCAGCGCGCGTCCGAGCTGCGCCATCTCCGAGAAGCCGGATCGCATTGTCCCGCATCAGCGTCTGATCGGCGGTGGGCTGCATCATGACTTGCCCCCTCTCGGCAGCTTCAGCACGCGGTCAGAGATGAGCCCCCGCTGAATCTCGTTCGTTCCGCCATAGATCGAGAGGCGGCGCGACTGCAGATACAGTTCGCTGAAGTCGATCACGGACCCCGCCACGCGCTCAGGAGTCTTGAGGGCGGCGGCCGATCCGCAAAGCTCTTGGCCGATATCCAGCACAAGCTGCGTGGTTTCGGTGGACAATATCTTGAGGCTGGATGGATCACTTGCCCGCCCCAGCTCCACCGCCTCCAGCGTCTGGAGAAAGGCGGCCGTCAACGCGGCGACCGCGATCTCGGCTTCGACAAGTCGCGCCCGAAGTTGGGTATCGAGATCCTCGCCAAGGACACGAGCCAGGCGACGCACACGTTCCAACGCGCGCAAGCTATGAGACGGCGATCCAAGCTGGATGCGCTCCTCGTCGAGGAGCGCGGTGACGATCTGCCATCCCTTGTCGACGGAGCCCACCACTTGGTCGAGCGGCAGGCGCACGTCGTCGAAAAAGACCTCGCAGAACTCATACTCGTCCGCCAGCGTACGAATGGGGCGGCGTGTGATGCCCGGGGAATGCAGATCGATGAGAATGAACGAGATTCCCTGCCGCCGCGGCACGGCGTCGTTGGTCCGCACCAGCGCATAGATCCAGTCGGCGTTATGACCCCAGGTGGTCCAGATCTTGTGGCCGCTGACCACCACCTCGTCGCCCTCAATTCGCCCGCGGGTTCTCAACCCGGCGAGATCCGATCCGGCTCCAGGCTCGGAATATCCCTGGCTCCAGATGACCTCCCCGTTGAGGATTGCGGGCAAGTGCCTCGCCTTCTGCGCGGGCGTCCCGAAGCGCTGGAGGATGGGACCGATCTGATTGAGCCCCTGCGTCGGGAGTTCCGGCGCACCGATGCGCGCCGCTTCCTCCAACAGGATGACCTGCTGGACGGGAGATGCGCCCATTCCCCCGAAGGCCTTCGGCCAATGCGGGGCGATCCACCCCCTGGCGGCGAGCCTTCTGTACCAGGCCATGGCCGCAGGCGGTTCAGGCCGGAAGGTGAGATCACGCAGTTCGTGCGGCAGCTCAGCCTCGTACCAGGCGCGCACGTCGCGCCGGAAGGCCTTCTCGTCAGCGGTCTCGGGCCTAAGCATCGACGCTGCCCTGGCGGGAGACGATCCGGAACGCGGGATACGGCACACCTCCGTCGAGCCGATCCCAGGCGAGTTCGACGAGAGAGCCGATTTGAATGGTCTCGAACGGGCTTTCGATGATGTTGGCGATGATGCGCACGCCCTCATCCAGTTCCACGGTCGCAACCGCCAGCGGAATTCGGCCCGTGACCCCCGGCCCAGGCACGCGCACCACCGTGCTGGCGTACACCACCCCTTTTCCGGAAACCGGGCGCCATTCGACGTTCTGGCTGCCTGTGTAGAGGCTCAGGGGGTGAGGCGGGTGCTGAAACCTGTTGGTGTCCAGGCAAAATTGCAGAACGAGCTCACCGGATCGCGCACCGTCCCAGAACGGCTGCGACGGCACGTAGAGATTGGTCTTCGGCACCGGCCGGGAAGGAAGGTCGGTCATGTCAGGCCTCCAGAATCATGGCGGCGCTGCAACCCCAGTTGCGTCCGTAGGGGATGACGCCAATGCCCGTGACCAATGCGTTGCGAGCCCGCGCGACCTGGCGCTCGCCGCCTTCTCCGAACAGTTGCCGTACCGCTTCCGCAAGATTCAGTCCGCCGCTTGCAAGACCAGGCTGGCCGGCGGAGATTTGTCCGCCACCGGTATTGAGGGGCAGTGAGCCGCGATAGGAGAGATCCGTATCGTTCACATAGGCTGAGCCCTGCCCCGTTCGGCAGAATCCGAAGGCCTCGAACTGCATCAGCACGGCGACCGTGAAGTCGTCATACGGTTGAAACATGTCGATGTCCGCCGGAGAGAGCCCAGACTTGCCGAATACCTTTGGCGCGACCTGATAAAAACCGCTCTCAGTAATGTCCGGTGCGGCGTCCGAACCCCTGTAGTTCGTCACTTCCGCATAGGCCGTGGGCCGCACCATTTTTTCCAGCCCGCGGGCGCGTGCCTCCTCCTCGCTCATCACAAGAAAGGCGTTGGCGCCGTCGCAGAACATCACACAGTCGAGGATGCGCAGGGGATCCGCGATGGGTCGCGACGCAAGGTAATCGTCCATGGTCAGGGGTTTTCTGAACTTCTCCAGCGCATTGGGGTTGTGCAGCGCATGCTCGCGCTGGGTGATCGCAATCTTGCCGAGCGCGCGCGGATCGAGACCATACTGATGATCGTATCGGCTCATCAGGAGCCCGAACGTGGCGGGCGGGCCCTGAACGCCCTGGGGATCTTGAAACTCCGGGCGGTAGGCGCCGTAGTTGGACCGCCATGCGGTGCTCGGTGCATCGGCCGACATCACGACCGCGACACGGCACATCCCGTCGCGGATCGCGGAAATGGCACGGGCGACGCCGCCCGTTGCCGAACAACCGCCGATGCCGCCCGCATTGAGCCAGGTGGGTTCGAGACCGAGGGCATCGGCCATATAGACGGCGAAGAAGGGATTGGATCCCTCGCTCAGGGCAAGGGTCACGGACAGTCCGTCTATTTCCTTCTTCTCGATTCCCGTGCGTTCGAGCAGATCACTAAGCGCGAGACCAGCCAGACCATAGGCCGAACGTCCACTCTGGTAGGCGACTTTCGTCTCTGAAAAGCCCGCGATCACCACGTCAGTACGTGCCATTCCGGCAACTCCGAAAAATGACGTTGAAGCAGAGGCCGCGGTGTGACCGAAGCCGTGCGTTCCGAGCTCGGGGGTTGGATCAGTCGGCGTGGAGCGTTCTGTTGGACACGGTCTCTTCCTCGCCGTCCTCGTCGCTGCCCATCACGCGCGCAACGCGGGAATGGCATTCGCGCACGGCGTCAGGATCTTCCCGCAGCGCCGGCGTGATCCGTTCCGTCAGGGCGATGTGCGCCCCCGGACTGAGCACGATGGCGCGGTCCGCAATCTCGATTGCATCCTCGATGCGATGCGTCACGAAAAGGCAGGTCTTCTGGAATTCCTTGGCAATGGAATGGAAGTCCGTCCGCAGCTTCTTTGCCGTGGCGTGGTCGAGCTGGCTGAAGGATTCATCCAGAAACACGATGTCCGGATCGACGGCGAGCGCTCGGGCCAGGGAGACGCGCTGACGCATCCCGCCCGAGAGCTCGTGCACATATTTGTCCTCGGCGCCCCTGAGGTTCACGCGGGCGAGCCATTGCCTGGCCCGGGCCCTCGCCTCCGCTTTCGGGAGCCCCAGGATCAGGAGGCCCAGCTCGGCATTTTCGATGGCCGTGCGCCACGGCAGCAGGCGGTCGGTCTGAAAGCTGACCGCGATGCGCCCTTTCAACTGGCGGAACTGGGCGAAGGGATCGAGACCCGCCACCCGGATCGATCCCCGGTCCGGAGCGATGGTCCCCATGACGAGGTTCAGGACCGTGCTCTTGCCGGCGCCGGTGCGGCCGAGCAACGCGACGATTTCACCCTTGCTGACGCTGAGGCTGAAGTCGTCAACGGCGACGAAACCGGCGAAGCTTTTGTGGAGATTCTGAATCTCGATGACCGGATCGATGTCGCTCATCACCGCACCGCCACTTCAGGACGCCACTTGAGGAACAGCTTCTCGACCGCTCCCACCTCCCATTGCAGGGCAAGGTTGAGGATCACCAGCAGGAAGGTCCAGGCGAAGACCTGGTCGATGCGGAAGCTCGATTGCGCAAGGCTCATGCGAGAGCCGATACCGATGGCGGAGGCGACGAGCTCCGCAAAAACCGCCATGCGGATGGCATAGCCCACCACCGACTTGGTGGTGATGAAGATGTAGGGAACGACCTGCGGAATGATGAGATAGCGGAGCGTCTGCCATCGGCTCGGCCGAAAGCTCTCAACCATGTCGACGAGATCTTTCGGCATCGCGCGAATGCCCTCATAAACATTCATCGCGTAAAATGGCAGAAGAATCACGGTGAGGATGAAGAATATCCTGGTTTCGGTGTCCTTGAACCAAAATACCGCGATCAACATCCACGACAGGGCCGGAATCCCCGTGTCGATGACGAGAATGGCGCGCAGGAAGGGGCGGACAAGCGGGACCATCCCCATGATGGCGCCGATGATGACCCCTGCGACGAGGGAGAACGCCAAGGCCGCGAACAGCCGCGCCAGCGTGACGAGCACGTGCATGCGGTCGCCGAGGAGGTCTTCCTGGAGGGCCTGGAGAATGCTGAGTGGCGAAGGCATAATGTAGTCGGGCACATATGCGCTTCCGATCTGCATCGCCCCAATGATGATGCAAACGACCACGAAAGTCGCAACCGCGTCGCTCTGCCCCTCGCTCCACTTTGGGGGTTTGCGGACGACCTGGATCGGCTGAACTGTCGGCTGGCCCGCTGCAGCAACCTTGTTGCTCATTGGAACGCTTTTCCTTCCCACTTTGCCCGCCGGACCTTTTTGATCTCGTAAGCGGGTCGAAGCTATCTTGGCCGCAGGGCAGCCCTTGCCTTCGTTGAGGGAACCATAGCACCCCCCCGCCTTTCCCAAAGCGCGGAATTGGAACGCGCGTTGTTCCATCGCTGGAACGATGCTAGGGGTTCAGGAACGAGCTAGGGAGGACAGCGTGAACTTCGATCTGAATGCGCTCGTGGTCTTCTTTGAAGTGGTGAACCAAGAGAACATCACCAAGGCCGCGCGCCTGCTCGGGCAGCCAAAGTCGACGGTCAGTCGAAAGATCAAGCATCTGGAGGATCAGGTCGGCGCCGCGCTGCTGAAGCGGGCCAACCGCAGGATTATCGTCACCGAGGAGGGGCGACGTCTCCACGATCACTGCTCGCGCATCACCGCCGAGCTGGAAAGTGCGGGCTTGCAGACGACGCAGCGCCGCACAAGCCTGACGGGGAAGCTGCGCGTCAGCATGCCCATCGATTTCGGGACCGCCTGGATCAGCAGCGCCATCGCATCTTTCGCCGAGACATACGCGATGATCGACCTGGAGATCCACGTCAACGGCCGATGGGTCGATGTGTCGGAAGAGACTTACGATATTGCGATCCAGCTCGGCACGTTGATCAACCCCAACGTGCCGTCGCGAAAGCTGACTGCTCTGACGCGGGGCATTTACGCGAGCCCCAAATATCTTGAGCGGCACGCGAAGCCCCCACGGCGCCTCGACGAAATGAAGGGCGTCCTCACCGAGCAGCAGATCGCAGAGGGCATCTGGCAGCAAAGGACGCGATCGGGAGCGGAGGAGAGCGGAACGGTGACCGTGAACAATATCGGCGTGGCCCGCGAGCTTGTGATCAGCGGCATCGGCGCAGGAGTCCTGCCCAATGTCATGTGCCGCGGCGACGTGGCCAGCGGGCGGCTGGTCAAGCTCGATATCGATCACGACATTCCGGCGCTTCAGGCCAGCGCCACCTATTTTGCGGGGCGTCATGTGCCCCGCCGTACGCGGGTCTTTCTCGACCACGTCGAGGACGCTCTGGCGGCCGATGGAATCGCGGTCGCCGATGCGCGCCACCAGAAGGAGTCCGGCGCGACCGGACCGCGCGCCGCCAGCGGTGGAAAACGGTCGCGGGCGCACCCTCGGCCGGAAGCCGGCCGCGCCTGACGATCCTAAAAGCTCATCGACCGGATCCGCCTGAAAGAGCTCTGCTCATTCAGGCGGATGGCTCAATTCAGGCCGCAATAAAGAAGGCCGGATCGATGGACTTCTTCAACAGTCCGTTGCGCTTCAGGAACTCGCCCGCCTTTACCACAGCGGCGCGTTCCTCCGGCGCGGTCATGGACCCAAAGCGGAAGCTGAGACGCCTGGATTTGAGCGCGTCGAGGAGCACCGGCGCGGGGAAGCCAGTTTTGTCCGAAACGATGCCGACGGCTTCGCCTGGATCGCCGATGATCCCATTTATGCAACGTTCGAAGGTCGTACGGATACGCGCGACCTCTTGCGGGTAGCGCTCGGCGAAGTCGGCGCGCACCGCAATGCCGAAATACGGCAGTTCCGACCCGTCGCTGATCTCGCGATAGGCGCTGCCGGCGTTGAAGATGAGGTTTAGGTTCGAACGCCGGGCAAGGGCCGCGCTCACATTCGGCTCCCAGGACAGGCCACCATCGGCGCGGTCCGCCAGGATCAGCGTCATGGAGGTGGCCGGATTGTCGACGCCTTGGACGTTGATGTCCCGGCCGAGTTCCAGCCCGTAGCGCTCCTTGATCAAGCTCGAAACCATCCGGAACGTCCCGGTGGCCTGCGGCGCCGCGAGTGTTTTGCCCTTCAGGTCCGGCACGCTTTTGATCGCGGCCTCCCCGGTTAGGATAGAGATCATATCCGCGGACGTGATGGTGCAAAGCAGTCGAATGGGAACGCCAGCTTCATAGCGCTGGGCGAAGACGTCCCAGCTTCCGATACACACGTCATAGTTGCCCGCAGCAAAGTCGTTATAATAAGTCGAGACCGTTGTGTATTCGGTGGGGGCGCTCATTTTCGCCCCTGCGGCCTCGGCCAGCTTTTTCTGCTCGAGATAACGGGCGACGAGGACCGTGAACCCTGGCACCAGATAGGCCCAGCGTGCCGACGGCGCCGACTGGGCCCGCAGCTGTCCCGAGGCGAGCAGGGAGGCGGCACCGAGGCCCGCTCCCAGAATTTCCCGGCGTCCAAACACGTGGGTCATGGATCCCTCCCTCGATTTTTTGTTTTTACTCAGGACGCGCCAGTGCAGGCGCCTTCTTCTCCAGGAAATCCTTCAGCCGCTTTCGCGCCTCCGGAGGCCGGGTCATCGACGTGTTGAGGTATTCCATGAACAGCCCATCGTCATGGGACAGGTCGTTCATGCGCGGCAGCACATTGGTGATCATCCAGTTGGTCTGCGGAACGTTCCCGGCGATGATCCGCGCCAGCTCTTTCGCCTTCTCCACCGCCCCGCCGGGCGGAGTGACATATTGCGCGAGCCCGCACCGCCGGGCCTCCTCCACGCCCAGGATGCGGCCTGTCAGCATCATGTCGGCCATCATCGGATAGCCGATGATCCGCTGCGTGCGTACCGATCCGCCGCCGCCCACGAAGATGCCGCGCTGGCCTTCGGGAAGGCCGAAGAAGGTCGTTTCGTCGGCGACACGGATGTGAGCCGCAGACGCAAGCTCAAGCCCCCCGCCGATGGTCGCCCCGTGAAGCGCGCACACCACGGGGAAATTGCCGCGAGCCAGGAGGTCGAAGGTCGAATGCCACAGATGCCGCGGCCGCCGCTTCCGCGGAGCCTGGCCCTCTGGCGTCAGGCGGTCGGCAAGTTCACCGAGATCGAGACCGGCCGAGAAATTCTGACCGTGGCCGAAGAGGACGGCCGCCTCGACCCTGTCGCCCGCTTCCGCCAGGACGTCGCGCAGCTCGAGAAGAAGGGCATCGTTAATGGCATTGCGCTTTTCGGGCCTGTTCAGGCCGATGAGCGCGACGTTTTCGTCGACCTCGTATGTGACGAGTCCAGGCATTGCGCCCTCCCTTAATTCCCGGTGTTGACGATGAGCGCGTCGAGGGCGACAGCACCATGCCCGCGCTCGTAAACCATGAGGGGATTGATCTCGACGTCGGAGATCGATGGCGCCCTGAGGACCAGGCGGCCAATGGCGACCGCCACCTCGGCCGCGGCTTCGACATCGACGGGCGGGGAGTTGCGGAAGCCGTACAGCATCTTCGCCGCCTTGAGCTTGGCGAACTCGGCCACGAACTCGGCCTTTGTGGCATCCGGCGCGACGAGCCGCACATCCTCGAGGGCCTCCACCATGATGCCTCCAAGGCCTATGAGCACGACCGGGCCCCAGCGGGGGTCGCGTCGGCCGCCGACCACAAGTTCCAGGCCCTTGGGCGACATCTTCTCGACGAGGACGCCGTCCAGAACGAGGCCGGGCACCCGTGCCACGTTGGCCTCCAACACCTGCCAGGCGCTGCGCAGGGCGACGGCGTCCGCGAGGTTCAGCATCACGCCGCCAGCTTCCGTCTTGTGGGCGAGCGCGGCGGCCTGCGCCTTGATCACCACGGGATAGCCGATCTCAGATGCGACGGCCTCGGCCTCTTCAATTGTCGTCACCAGGCGGCCTTGCGGCACGGCGATGCCCTCGGCGCGAAGGACTTCCTTGCCCTGCCACTCCGGCAGCGTGCCCTTCGGCAGTTGCGGGGCGGCTGGGGCGCCCGCACCGGGCTCGGCTTCCTGCCTTGCATCAGGCTGCCGCACGATGCGCGCCAGCGCCTTCAGGATCCGGTCCGAGGAGCGGGAGACGATGATCTTGTTGGCGCGAGCGATCTCGAGGAATTCCGGCGGCAGCGGAAGCTGATCGCCCAGCATCGCCATGGCGAGCGGCTTGGTTCGGCCGGCTGACGCCGCGACCACCTGCTCGATGTAGGATTTGGCATGGTTGGGGGAGACGATGGGAATGGAGATCGCTACGCCGCCAATGGCAGGCTCATCGAGCAGGGCGGCGACGCCGGCGCCCACGAGCTCCGGCCGCCACACGGCCTCGGTTCCCAGATCTATGGGGTTCTTCGGTGAAATGAAGCTTGGCAGCAGAGCCTTGAGGTGAGCCTCTGTCGCCGGGGAAATCTGCGGAATCTCGACCCCGAGATCCGCGCAGAAATCATGCGCGATCCCGCAGAACGCGCCGGAAAAGGTCAGTATGCCCAGCCCTCCCCGCGAGGGAGCGGGATAACGTGCCAAGACCTCCGCGACGTCGAGGAACTCGTCCAATGTATCGACCAGATGGACACCGGCACGCTCGACCTTGGTCTTCATGACCGCATAGTCTCCGGCGAGGGCGCCGGTGTGGGACTTTGCCGCCTCCTGTGCATGGGGGCTGCGGCCGGGAAAGAGCATGACCAGGGGCTTGCCTGCAGCGCGGGCGCGCGCGGCCGCGCGCAGGAAGGCATCCGGTCGGCGAATGTCCTCGGCGTAGATCATGATCACCCGGGTCGAGACATCGTCCACCAGGTGATCCACGAAGTCGCCGAGGCCGAGATCCATCTCATTGCCGGTCGAGATGTTGTAGGACACCGCCACGCCGCGCGATGTCAGGCCGTGACGCAGATGGTTCGCAAGGCCACCCGACTGGGAGACGATGGCAACCGCATCGGTCGTCCCCTCCGCCATAGACGGAACCTTGTTGACGCCGACAAAGGTGATGCTGAACCCGGCCGCGTAGTTGGTGAAGCCGAGACAATTGGGTCCGACCACCACCATGCCGCTCTCGCGGACAAGCGCACCGATGCGCTCCTGGGCCTCCCGCCCGGCATCGCCGGTCTCAGCGAAACCGGAGGCGAAGACGATGGCCGAGCCGATGCGGCGATCGATGCAGCTCTTCAGCGTTTCTTCGACGCTTGCCGCCGGAATGGCGAGGACCGCAAGGTCGACACCCAGTGGGAGGTCCTCAATGTTGGTCTGGACCACGAGACCGTCGATTTCGCCGGCTGTCCGGCCGACAAGATGGATGACGCCTGCGAAGTTATTCTCGCGCAAATTCTTGAGAACGATATGGCCCGCGGAATTGGGCTTGGACGACATCCCGACGATGGCAACGGACTTTGCGTTGAGGAAACGATGAAGCCCTTCGCTTCGCTTGGCCTCAACGGGAACTTGGATCGGCATTATACTTTTCCTCCCGTTCCGACGTCAGCGCATTAAATGCGGGCCGGAATTCTCATCGCTGCTGGGATTGGTCATCCTCCTTCGTGCGTAGCAGGGGCTCGAAACCGAGAAAAGCGCGCAATAGGGGCCCGTATCGTTCCGAATCTGAGACATCTGCGCGGTCTGGCTTGATCGAGTCACGTGGGCGAAGGCCGGCAGTTCCTCTCCTGGCATCGCAGAATCGAATGTCCAGCGAACGCGGGTCGTTATCAGGGGCAACTGCTGATGGTCATCCCTATTTCAATCAGCTGTTGTGATAGACTCATACGCCCAGCGGAGCGATCAGGATGGACATTCGCCAGCTTAGCTATTTCGTCAGCCTGTGCGAGGAAGGCTCGACCACGCGGGCGGCGCGGCGCATGAACGTGGTGCAGCCAGCGCTCTCCATGCAGATCTCCAAGCTGGAGGAAGAGTTCGGCCAGAAGCTGTTCGACCGAAGCGCACACGGCATGGTTCCCACCCCGGCCGGACAACTCGCCTATCAGCTTTTTGCGCCAATACTGCGCGACCTCGCCGACGCCAAGCAGCATGTCGTCAGCCGTTCCGGCGAGGTCAGCGGACGCATCGCGATCGGACTGGTGTCCTCCGTGACAATGAGCGTGCTGGCACGCACGCTCGCCGTCTTCACATCGCGGTATCCCGAGGTCGAGATATCGGTTTGCGACGGCTATTCAAGCGCTCTCCTGGAAGCCGTGCGCGGAGGGACGCTGGACTTCACCCTAGTCAACAAGACGCGCGGTCGCTCCGACCTTGTCAGCACCGACATTCTTGAAGAGGAGTTTGTCCTTGTAACCGCGCGTGATGGCCCGCTCCGGCTCCCGGCGCAGGTCGCGCTCCGCGACGTGAGCGCGCTGCCGCTCATCCTCCCATCCAAGCGGAACGGGCTACGCCTCATCATTGACAGGTTCGCGGAGAGTGAGGATATCGAGCTGCCCATCAAGCTCGAGGTAGACGCGATCGCCGCAATTGAAGAACTGCTGCGGGGCTCTCACTGGGCAACAATCCTGCCTGCCATCGCCGTGCGCCGAGGGCTCGCAGACGGCAGCCTGCGCGCCCACCGCATCGTCGCGCCGCGCATCGCGCGCCAGATCGTCTGCGTCCACAATCCGCGGCGCCCGCTATCGGAGGCTGCACGCCTTTTCGTGGACGTGATCTCGCAGGAACTGTCCGTGGCTTCGACGCAATTGCACGGGGGTCTCGAGTTGCCGTCCACGCGACGCAAGCGCCGCTAATCACTGACGCGGCCCCCCTCTATCAGCGGTTCTTATTACAGGACCCATCAATCCCCGCCGTATGGTGATTGGGACGATAAAAAACGTCCAATATTTACCTAGGGGGTTCGATGCGCCAAACTGTCGGCGGCCTGCTGGCCGCATTCTGCGCCACCTTGGCTCTCGCAACGTCGGCCGTCGCGCAATCTTACCCCGACCGACCGCTCAAGCTCATCATGCCGTTCGGCGCAGGAAGCGCGAGCGACTCGATCGCCCGCATCGTGGCGGACGGTCTCGGCCCACGGCTGGGCCAGCGCATCGTCGTCGAGAACCGCCCGGGCGCGGGCGGAAACAACGGCACGGCTGCCGCCGCAAAGGCGGCACCGGACGGATACACGCTGGTGTTCGCTGCGCCCGGACCGTTCGTCATCAACCGCACGTTGGGTGGACTGCCCTACAACCCAGAGACCGATTTCGAGCCTATTTCGCTGGTGGCCAGGCTGGTCAATGTTCTCGTGGTCAATCCCAGCAAGGTCCCGGTGAAGTCGGTCTCAGAGTTCATCACTTACGTGCGTTCGAAGCCCGGCCAGATCAGCTATTCGTCTGTTGGCCTCGGCTCATCCCAGCACTTGGCCGCAGCCTATTTCGATATCGTTGCCGGTACCGAAATGCAGCACGTTCCCTATCCCTCGGGCAGTCAACTTGCGATCGACCTCGTTTCCGGCGAGGTCCCCGTCAGCTTCCAGCTCATCCCCAACGTGGCGTCGCAGCTCGCCGCCGGCCAGGTGCGCGCGCTCGCCGTTACGACAAAGGAACGCAGCAAGGCCCTTCCCGATGTCCCCACGATGGGCGAGCAGGGTCTGGCGGATTATGAATCCTATGCCTGGTTCGGCATCGCCGCCCCGAAGGGGACCCCGCAGGCGGTGATCGACCGACTGAATCGTGAAATCGTCGCCACCGTTGCGGATTCCGCCGTGCAGAAGCGCCTGATCGAAATCGGCGTCGAGCCCGAAAGTTCAACTGCCGCGCAGTTCAAGGCGTTCATCGCGGCGGAATCCGTCAAATGGGCCGATATCATCGCCAAGGCCGGAATCAAGCTGAACTGAGGCGGTGCGCTTCCCTGAGAGGAGCGGCCCTCAAATCCCGATGGGGTGCCTCATGGCGACGCTTCGCCGCCAGACTCATGCGCTCGCGTGTGCATTTCGGAGCTAAGCCGCGACCAGCGGCATTTTCGGACGTTTGGGGCTCCAAACGCAAAAGGGCCGCCTTGCGGCGACCCTTGCGAAAGCCTTGGAATCAAGGATTTTTTTGGTTGCGGGGGCACGCAACCATCTCAAATTGCTATTTCGAGCCGCAGCATAGATATCCGCTCCGAGGTCGAGGGTGAGGGTTCAATTCCCCCTGATTTCGAGAAGCCCTGCGTTCCCAGTGACAAGCTAATTATAAAATGCGCTTGAACGCATATGCGCATTAAAGTAAAAGAAGCGTATGCAGTCCGCCCTCACCCTTCTGTCGGCCCTGGCCGAACCCACCCGCCTCGCGGCGGTCCACCTCCTGTGGGATGGGCACGAGCATTGCGTCTGCGAACTCGTGCGCGTCCTCGGCGTCACCCAATCCCGCATGTCGCGCCATATGGCGGTGCTCAAGCAGGCTGGCGTCGTGGTGGATCGGCGGGACGCCCAATGGGTGCGCTACCGTCGCAATCCCGAACTGCCGGCCGAGCAGGCAACCATCATCAATGCTGTCCTCACCACCCTGGACGCTTCATCGAACAGGAGAGCCGCATGAGCGCCGACCTGTCATTGACCGGGCGCAAGCCACCGAGGGATGCATCGTCACTGACCTGGGCGGCGGTGACGGCCGCGGCGATCGCCCTCTGGTTCGTGGTCTATGCCCAGCTCGCGCCGTTCTCCCAATGGCTAGTGGCCCGCCTGCCGGTGGAGCAAGGCAGCCATCTCGCTGAAGCGGTCGCGTTCTTCATCTACGACACGCCCAAGGTGCTGATGCTGCTGACGCTGGTGGTCTTCGCCATGGGCGTGGTGCGCAGCTTCTTCTCCGCCGAGCGCACCCGCGCCCTGCTCGCTGGAAAACGCGAGGGGCTCGGCAACATTGCGGCCGCCGGCCTCGGCATCGTCACGCCCTTCTGCTCCTGCTCGGCGGTGCCGCTGTTCGTCGGCTTCGTCTCCGCCGGGGTGCCCCTGGGCGTCACCTTCTCCTTCCTCATCGCCGCGCCCATGGTCAACGAGGTGGCGCTGGGCCTCCTGTTCGCGCTGGTCGGCTGGAAGGTGGCGCTCACCTATCTGGCATTCGGCCTCTCCATCGCCATTATCGCCGGCTGGGTCATCGGACGCCTGCACCTGGAGGGCTGGCTGGAAGACTGGGTGCGCAACGTGCGTGCCAGTCCGGTCGAGCTGCCGCCAAACGGTATGACGCTGGTGGATCGCATCAGGGCCGGCCTCGACGCGGTGCGCGACATCGTCGGCAAGGTCTGGATGTGGATCATCGCCGGCATCGCAGCGGGCGCCTTCATCCACGGCTATGTGCCGGAAGATCTCCTCGCCTCCATCATGGGGCGGGATGCGTGGTGGTCGGTTCCGGCTGCGGTGCTGCTGGGCATTCCCATGTATTCCAATGCCGCGGGCATCATCCCGGTGGTCGAGGCCCTGCTGGCGAAGGGGGCAGCGCTGGGCACCGTGCTCGCCTTCATGATGGCGGTCATCGCCCTGTCGCTGCCGGAAATGATCATCCTGCGCAAAGTCCTAAGCCTCAAGCTGATTGCCGTGTTTGTGGGCGTGGTCGGCATCGGCATCCTCGCCGTGGGCTTCCTGTTCAACGCGCTGTTTTCTTAAAACAAGAAAGGCAAAAGCCATGAAAGACGTGAAGGTGCTGGGCCCCGGCTGCTCTCGCTGCGAGGCAACGGCGCAGATGGTGCGGGATGAGGCGGCCAAGCTCGGGCTCGACGTCACGGTGGAAAAGGTCACCGACTATGCGGTGATCGCCGGATACGGCATCGCCTCGACGCCGGGCATCGTCATCGACGGCAAGGTGGTGCACGCCGGCGGCCTGCCGAAGCCGGACGATCTCGCCCGCTGGCTCGCGGCGTGAGCGCCGCCATGCTGGAATACAAGGTTCACGCGTCGCGCATCGACGTACACGGCAGCCTCGCCCGCACCAAAGAGGCCGAGATCACCCTCGACACCGACATTGGCGGGCGCGCCGATGCTTTCAACCCGGCGGAACTGTTCCTTGCCGCCATCGCGGCCTGCATGATCAAGGGCATCGAGCGGGTGACCCCGATGCTGAATTTCGAGCTGCGCGGGGTGGATGTCACGCTCCACGCCGTTCGGCAGGACGCGCCGCCGAAGATCATCTCGGTGGATTACGAGCTGATCATCGATACGGACGAGACGGAGCAGCGCCTGGCTTTGCTCCACACCAACGTCCGCAAGTACGGCACGATTTCGAACACCGTGGCGGAAGCGACCCGATTGGACGGGACGATCCGAAGGAAGGCATGAGGCGCATCAAGGCGCTGCGCGCACCCGCGCGAATGCGATCTGTCGTTATCCATGAAAGGCCAAGTCCATGACGAAACGAGACGTGGTCATCTGCGCGCCGGTGCGCACGGCGATCGGCACTTATAATGGCGCTCTGAAGGCGGTCCCCGCGACCGAGCTGGGTGCGACAGTCGTGCGCGAGACGCTCCGTCGCTCGGGCCTCGATGCAGCCAAGCTGTCGAGCCTCATCATGGGCAATGTGGTCCAGGCCGGCAACAAGATGAACCCCGCCCGCCAGGCGGCCGTCCATGGCGGCGTACCGGTGGAGGTGCCGGCCATGACTGTGAACCGGGTCTGCGGCTCCGGCGCCCAGGCCGTTGCCTCGGTCGCCCAGGAGATCTGGCTGGGCTTCGCCGATGCGGCGATCGCCGGCGGCATGGAGAACATGGACGCCGCGCCCTACCTCATGAGCGGCGGGCGCTGGGGCTATCGCATGGGCGATGCGCAGATCTACGATTCCATGCTGCGCGACGGCTTGAACGACGCCTTCTCGGGCGAGCATTCCGGTTGGCACACCGAAGACCTCGTGACCAAATGTGGTGTCTCCCGCGAGGATCAGGACCGTTGGGCGGCGCGCTCGCAACAGCGCTTTTCCCAGGCGCAGGCCGCCGGAAAATTCGATGCCGAGATCGTCGGTGTCGAAATCAAGGGCCGCAAGGGGCCGGAGATCTTCGCTCGCGACGAGCACAATCGGCCGGACACCACGATCGAATCCCTCACCAAGCTGAAGCCGGCCTTCCGTAAGGACGGCACCATCACCGCCGGAAACGCGCCCGGTCTCAATACCGGCGCCGCGGCGATGATCCTCGCCGAACGCGATTTCGCCGCGGCGAACGGCCTTGAGCCGCTGGCGCGGCTCGTCGCCTTCGGCGTCGGCGCGGTGGAGCCAGGCATGTTCGGCATCGGTCCGGTACCAGCCGTGCGCCAGGCGCTGGGGCGTGCGGGCTGGACGATCGCGGAGGTCGAGCGGGTGGAAATCAACGAGGCCTTCGCGGCGATCGCCCTCGCCGTTACCCGCGAGCTCGGCCTTGCCGAAGAGGTCGTCAATGTTGAAGGCGGGGCCATCGCCCATGGCCATCCCATCGGCGCGAGCGGGGCGATCCTGACCACGCGGCTCATCCATTCGATGCGGCGCGACGGCCTCAAGCGTGGCATCGTTACCCTCTGCATCGGCGGCGGCCAGGGCATCGCGCTGGCGATCGAAACACTGGCCTGACAGGCAGGTCAGACGCCCGTGCGGGCTGCCGGCTTCGGCCGCGATCCCGCGCGGGTTCTTTGAAAGTGGCCCTCGCGCCGCCAATTGATTCCACGGCAGAAGAACAAGCCTCCTGGCGGGGGCACTGCGCAAATTGTCGTTTCTCACGCCGACACGGATGCCCGTTTGCCTTTCAGGCCATCCGCGTTATTCTTCGATTTAAGAAGAATTACAAAGCGGGAGGCCCTAGGCAGTGTGGACGAAATCGCGATTGAATCTCGCTCAGGTATTCCCCTGCCGAATCCGGCATGATTCATAGGCCTCCGACTGATTCGGAGACCAGAAGCCATGTCGACGCGGATGGACGAGGAGG
>NZ_JBDZDP010000012.1:0-129320 GCF_040044995.1 Xanthobacter pollutisoli | reverse complement strand
ACCTCCGCCACCATTGACCCCACTGCCGCTGCGCCAAACCAACGCTCCGCGGCAGTGGGGTCAATGCCCCAGACAGGGGTCAACATTCGGCGCCGATAGGGGGTCAGGTTTCCGTGCCGATTGACAGGTTGACCGGGGCGCGGGGCGCGAGTCTGGCCGTGGCGCGGCCGCGCGACCTCCGGCTATTGTGCGCGGGGCTCGTTGTTCTCGACGACCTGCTGGTAGGCAACGAGATCCAGAAACGCCTCAGCCTCGATGACCAAGCCGTCCTTCATCCGGAACATCCAGAGGAAGCGGTTGCGATATGGAGCGCCCGACGTTGTCGTCGCCGAACCGTCGAAGCGGATGAGAACCGTGTCCCCCACGGCATAGATGCTGCGCACCTCCGGTACGACCGGGGTGGCGAGGCGGCTTGTCAGGGGGCGCGAAGCCCGTTCGACAAAGTCGTCTTGGCTGCGGTAGGTGCCCGCCACCGGGCCAGAGCCGTGGATCGTCCAGACGACACCGGGGGCGAGAAGTCCGGCGAAGACGTAGGTTCCTCCGCGCCATTTCTCGAAAGCATCGTGGACGATGGCCTTGTTCCGTCTTTCGATGGCAGTGTCGTGGGTCTCCGCGCCCGGGTCAGACCCCGTGATCTCGGCATGCGCCGGCCCGATGGCGGCCAGGAATGCGGAGGCGATGAGCAGCCGGCGGCCAGCGCCTGCAAGGCGGGAGCGCAATGAAAAGAGGGTCATGGGATCGTTCCTTTCGTTGGCATGCAGAGGGCAATAAGTCTTTCAGATGCGGCGAGCCACAGAAGCTCCGCCGAAGATGAGCTGCTGAACCAAGGGGCGCTCTACGAAGCGCGCCGGGAATATCGGATCGGGTTCGCTGACCCGGTTCAGGCGATCGAGTTGTTCTGGCGACAGCGTCACGTCGAGCGCGCCCAGATTCTCCTCCGCCTGGGCGAGGGTGCGTGCCCCCATGATCGGCGATACGACCGCCGGGTTCGCGAGCGTCCATGCCAGCGCGATCTGGGACGGCGTCGATCCGATGTCCTCAGCAACAGAGCGGACCTCCTGCGCGATCGCAATCGAGCGTTCGGTGAGATGGCCTGAGGAGGCGATGACGCCCTTTCGGTTGGCAGACACCTCGGCATCACGGCAATCCTTGACGTCCGCCCTGGTGTATTTGCCGGCCAGCACGCCGCCACCCAGCGGCGACCACGCAAGCACGCCGAGCCCCATTGCTGCAGCCATCGGCATGAGCTCATGCTCGACGGTGCGCTCCACCAGGCTGTATTCGATCTGGAGCGCGACGAAGGGCGACCATCCGCGCAACTCGGCGAGCGTCTGCATTTCGGCGATCCGCCAGGCGGGCGTATTGCAGATGCCGACATAGAGGATCTTGCCGGACCGGACGAGGTCGTCGAGGGCCCGCATCACTTCATCCGGCCGGGTCGTCATGTCCCATGCGTGGAGGTAGAGAAGATCGATCCGATCGGTGGCGAGCTGCCTCAGGCTTTGCTCGATTGAGCGCACCATGTTGAGGCGGTGGTTGCCGCCCGAATTGGCATTGCCGGGTTCGCGCGCCATCGTGAACTTCGTCGCGACGACGAGCCGCTCCCGCCTGTCGCCGATGAACGCACCGAGGAAGCGTTCGGCCGCCCCGTTGGTGTAGTTCACTGAGGTGTCGATGAAGTTCCCGCCCTGATCGGTGTAAAGATCGAAGATGCGGCGCGCCTCGTTGCTGTCCGCGCCCCAGCCCCAGTCCGATCCGAACGTCATGGTGCCGAGGCTCAACGGCGAAACACGCAAGCCCGCGCGGCCCAGCAACCTGTACTCAGCGAGCGTCATGTGTCGGCTACCCTCAATTCACTGACCGAAAATTAGGGGCCACCAGAAGAACAGACAACTTGCCCAATCGTGACCACGCTGGTAATCTCGGATTACTAATGGCTATAGATCTCGCGGGAATCTCCGTCTTTCTGGCCGTCGCGGAGATGCGAAGCTTCCGTGCGGCTGCGGAGCATCTGGGTGTGACGCGGCCGGCGGTCAGCCAGGCCATCCGTCGGCTCGAAGATCGCCTTGGTGTCGCGCTGGTCCAGCGCACGACGCGAAGCGTCAGCCTGACCGAAGCCGGCGAGCAGCTTTTCCAGCGCGTGGCGCCGGCGATCGCTGAGGTCGGCTTTGCCCTAGACGCCGCAGCGGATCGGCACATGGCGCCGAGCGGTCTATTGCGGCTGGCGGTATCCTCGATCGCGGAGCGCTTCATTTCGGGACCGCTGCTCGCCGGCTTCGCGGACGCCTATCCGGCGGTTCAGCTCGACGTGACCGTCACGGATGAGGAATTCGACATCGTGGCGGAGGGCTATGATGCCGGTGTGCGGCTTGGCGAGGTGATCGACCAGGACATGATCGCCATCCCCGTGTCGGGCGAGCAGCGCCAGACCGTGGTTGCCGCACCTGCCTATATCGAGCGCTTCGGCAAACCCTCGCATCCGTCTGAGCTGGCGCAGCATCGCTGCATCGGCTGGCGTCCCGCACCGCAGACAGCGCCTTACCGCTGGGAGTTTGGCGAAGAAGGGCGCGAGTACGACGTCGCCGTCAATCCTGAGATCACCACCAATGACATGTGGCTGATGATCCGCACGGCCTGCGCCGGGGGAGGCATAACCTTCGGCATGGAGGAGACCTTCAGGCCCTATGTCCGATCCGGCCAGTTGGTGCCACTCCTCGAAGACTATTGCCCGCCCTTTGCCGGCTTCTTCCTGTATTTCCCCAATCGGCGGAATCTTGCCCCGAAGCTCCGGGCCCTGGTGGACCACGTGAAGCGGTGGCGATAGCGCCAAGGATCGACGGGGGCGAAACGATCGATGTCGCTTGCCGTCAAGAAGAGGTGGTCGAGCATTGCACGTTTCACAAATCATGTATCCGCCGCCGACCTGTTCTCGACGTTGACCGGCGATGATCGTCCGACAGCAGGCCGCCGAAATCATCCGGCTCGCCGACGCGGCCGAGCGTGGACTGGCCGGCCAGCATTGCCTCGAATTCCTCGCCCGTGCCGCCGCCGAGATCGGCCTTGCGCCCGACGGCTTCCGCCGCGGTCGCTGAAGCCTTGGCTCAATCCCGGCGCGACGGCGATGGCGGTGATGCCATCGCCCTGTCCTGTCCGCCCAGCGAACAACATGGGCGGCGATTGATGCCTTGAGCGACCACAGCGCAGCTGGATGACGGGCTAAGATACCGGGGGCGTTCAAACGCGCGTTGCGCACGCGGCGCTTTTACGCGACGCTCGGCGCCGAACCTCCGGCGACCACGAGAGCCCCCGCCCCGTCATGGCCGGATCCTGTTGCACCCCCTTTTTCCACGCGCCGAACGAGCCCGGTCAAGGTTTCGTGCCGCGTGGCCATTGACGCTGTCGGAGCTGTTGCATGGAGACGATCGGCCGGGACCTGAACGAAATGCAGCGCGTGCCGCTGGCAGCGGCGCATGTCGCAGCGATGCGCACCGAGGGCACCGTCACGCATTACAAGGCAGGCACGGTCATCGTGCAGCCGGGAGACACGGTTGACCGGTTCCACTATGTCGAGGATGGCGAGATCGAGGTTGTGAACCCGTTCACCGACGGGCGCCACGTCGCCGCGACCCTGGGGCCCACCCAATTCATGGGCGAGATCTCGTTTCTCAACGGCGGCGCCTGGTCGATGCCTATGCGGGCGGTCTGCGACACGAAGCTCCTGGAAGTGCCGAGAGAGGCGATGCTGCGGCTGATGTCGCAGATCCCGGAGATGTCGGACATCATCATCACGGTGCTGGCGGCGCGGCGGCGCCGGCAACTGGATGCGCGCGACGGGGCGCTCGTGCTGATCGGCGAGGATCTCGACCGCGAGGTGCGGCGTGTCGCCGAGTTCGCAAGCCGGAACCGGTTGCCCTACTCCTCCTATGCGGTCGGCACCCCGGAGGCCGAGCGCGTGGCCACAAGCTGCGCCGTCGCTCCGGATCGCCCGGCCGTCATCTTCGGCCGCGATCTCGTGGTGAACGACCCGACGCCGGAGAAGGTCGCGCGATTGCTGGGCGTCAATTACGACCTTGCCGAAAAGGAGGCCTTCGACGTGCTGATCGTCGGCGGCGGGCCGGCGGGCGTCGCTGCCGCGGTCTATGCCGGTGCGGAAGGCCTGACGGCCCTCGTGGTGGAGGACACGGCGATCGGCGGCCAGGCCGGGACATCCAGCCGGATCGAGAACTACATGGGCTTTCCCACCGGCATCTCCGGCGCGGATCTCGTCTGGCGCGGAGAAGTTCAGGCCATGAAGTTCGGCACCCGCTTCGTCATGCCGAGGCGCGTGGTGAAATTGCAGCGGCTGGAGGACGGACGATTCTGCGCGACCTTCGACAACGGTCGCAGCGTCGTCGCCGGCGCGGTCGTGGTCGCCACCGGCGTGCAGTATCGCCGGCTGCCGATCGATCGGCTCGCCGCATTCGAAAGTGCGGGCATCTATTATGCGGCGACCGAAAACGAGGCGCGCTATTGCCGGAATGCGGAGACGGTCGTCATCGGCGGAGGCAACTCCGCCGGGCAGGCGGCGATGTTTCTCAGCCGCGCGGCAAGCCACGTCCGGCTGCTGGTCCGCGGCTCCTCGCTCGCCGCGTCCATGTCGAGCTATCTCTCCAGCCGGCTGGAGGCCGACCCCGCGATCACCATCGAATACGGAGCCGAGGTGACCGAGTTGCACGGGGCCGAAAAGCTCGACGGCGTGACGATCCGCAACGCCGTTGATGGCACGAGCCGCCACCTCCCGGTCTGCGCATTGTTCATCATGGTCGGGGCCGCCCCTAATACGGGGTGGCTGTCGGGGCTTGTCCAGCTTGACGGGAAGGGCTTCGTGATGACCGGCGAGGCCGCCGGCGCAAGTTCGTCCTATGCCACGTCCCAGCCCGGGATCTTCGCCGTGGGCGATGTCCGCGCGGGCTCGGTGAAGCGCGTCGCCTCCTCGGTCGGAGAAGGCTCGGTGGTGATCTCCAAGGTCTGGGACCACCTGAGAGGCTAGCGCCACGGCGATCGCCTCCGGCCGCGCCCTGGGCAGCCGGAGGCCGGGAGCGCGTCCGGCTGGCATCCTGCCTCGCCGTCGGCTAAGCCCATGGGGCCGGCCGCTCTCGCCGCGGATGTGGGCGAAGCGCTCATTTGGGATCGGGACGCATGAAGAAGATCGGTTTCCTGTCGTTCGGGCATTGGTCGAAGTCGCTGCAGTCGCTCACGAACTCCGCGAGCGATGTGCTGCTCCAGTCCATTGACCTTGCTGTCGCGGCAGAGGAGCTCGGCGCGGACGGTGCGTATTTTCGCGTGCATCATTCGCGCAGCAGCTCGCCTCGCCCTTTCCCCTGCTGTCGGCAATCGGCGCCAAGACCAAGCGCATCGAGATCGGCACCGGCGTCATCGACATGCGCTACGAGAATCCGTTCTACATGGTCGAGGACGCGGGCGCGGCTGACATCATCAGCGGAGGCCGGCTGCAGCTCGAGATCAGCCGTGGATCCCCCGAACAGGTGATGGAGGGCTGGCGCTATTTCGGCTTTTCGCCCGGCGAAGGGCAGAGCGACGCGGACATGGGCCGCAAGCATGCCGAGGTCTTTCTCGAACTGCTGAAGGGCGAGGGCTTTGCCGCGCCCAACCCACGGCCGATGTTCCCCAATCCGCCAGGCCTGCTTCGGCTCGAGCCCCACTCGCCCGGCCTGCGCGATCGCATCTGGTGGGGTTCGGCCTCCAACGCCACTGCCGTATGGGCGGCGCAGATGGGCATGAATCTGCAGAGTTCGACGCTCAAGGTCGACGAGACGGGCGAGCCGCTTCACATCCAGCAGGCGAAGCAGATTCAGGCATTTCGGCAGGCGTGGCGCGAGGCGGGACATGCGCGCGATCCGCGCATCTCGGTGTCGCGCTCCATTTTTCCGCTGGTGAACGATCGCGATCGTGCATTCTTCGGACGAAGCGCCAGCAGCGATCAGATCGGCCTTATCGACAACTTCCGGGCCGTGTTCGGCCGCTCCTACGCCGCCGAGCCCGAGCAGCTGATCGAGGAGCTGCGGGAAGATCAGGCGATCGCCGAGGCGGACACGCTGCTGCTGGCGGTCCCCAACCAACTGGGCGTCGCCTACAACGCGCACCTCATGGAATCCCTCCTCACGCGGGTCGCGCCGGCCCTGGGCTGGCGCTGAACCCGGGTATCGATCGCCACCCGCGCCTCAGCTGCGGGCACCATGAGGAAGCCAGTGCACCGCGAATGGGGCCAGGATCGGAGAGGCCCGGACCTGCAGCGGCGCGGTCGACCGCTTTGAACTTCGCGCACCTCGCGAAAGGAAGTGCTCATGCAGATCGGATTCATCGGCCTTGGGGCCATGGGACGCGCCATGGCCCGCAATCTCGCTCTGGCCGGCCACGAGGTGCGGGCCTGGAACCGCTCCGGCGGCGCGGTCGAGGGCGTGTCCATGGTCGCGACGCCGGCAGAGGCCTTCGATGCGGACGCGGTCCTGACGATGCTCTCCGACGATGAGGCCATCCGCTCCGTGGTGCTCGCGCCCAACCTGCTGGGTGCTGCGCGTCCCGGCCTCGTGCATGTCGTCTCGTCCACCATCTCGGTGGCATTCGCCGAGGAACTGGTCCGCCACCATGCCGAGGCGGGGGTCGGCTACGTGTCGGCCCCGGTGCTGGGCCGGCCCGACGTCGCCGCGAAGGGCGAGCTCAACATCCTCGCCGGCGGCGATCCCGATGCCATCGCCCGCGCGCAGCCGCTGCTGGAGATCATCGGCGGGCGGATCTGGATGATCGGTCCCGAGGCGACAGCGGCGAACGCCGCCAAGATCGCCTGCAACATGATGATCACCATGGCGATCGAGGCCATGGCGGAGGCTGTGGTGCTGACCGAGGGAAACGGCGTGTCCAGGGACCGCTTCTTCGAGCTGATCCTCGGCACGCTCTTCGGCAGCCGCTCCTATCAGGTCTATTCGGCGAACATCGCCCAAGAGAATTACCAGCCCGGCTTCAAGGCCACCCTGGGCCTCAAGGACCTGCGCCTTGCGAAGGAAGCCGCCGGCGCGCTGGGACGCACGCTGCCCATGCTCGATGCCGTGCACGGGCGGATGCGCGAGACGGTGGATGCCGGCTGGGGCGATCTCGATTGGTCGGCCATGGCCCGCTTCACCATGGATCAGGGCTGAACGGCGGGGTCCGCGGATTTCGCGCCGGGCGCCCCCCCGGGCGGGATTGGCCCGTCGCGTGCGCCAGGGGCCGCCCCGGGGGTCAGGGCAATCGACACCCGGTTCGGCAGGCGCTGGGCAGCCGGAACAAGGACTGACAGGCCCCATTCAGACGGGCTCGACGCGCACCACCTCGCCCAGCTTGCCATAGAGCGGGCCGCCCAGCCGACCCAGGGGCCGCAACGCGGCGGTTTCGATCTTGCCATCCACCATCAATCCCTCGCGGACGTGAAACACGCGGATCTCGCCGACGATGAATTCGGCGCCGGCCCGGCCGAAGGGGACGATGCGTTCCAGGGTGCATTCGAGATTGACCGGAGAGGCCAGCACGCGCGGCACGGCGATGGTTTCGCTCGGCGCGCATGCCATGCCCAGCACATCCAGCTCGCTGATTTCGGCGCTGTAGTCGGCGGCCGACTGATGCACCTGTTGCAGCAGGGCATCGTCCACGATGTTGACGACGAATTCGCCTGTCTCGACGATATTGCGCGCAGTGTCCTTGCGCACCCCGTTCCGCAGCCCGCAGTTGAAGCCGATCATCGGCGGATCCGAGGAGACGAAGGTGAAGCAGCTGAATGGCGCGATATTCGAGATGCCGGCGCGCGACTGCGTCGAGATCCAGGCAATGGGGCGGGGAACGACGACGCCGGTCAGCAGTTTATAGGCGCTCGCATTGTCCAGATCGCCGGAATAGATCTTCACCATAGAACGCACCCAGACCGCATCACCAAAAGCCGAAGCCGCGCAGACGCATCCATTGGGCGATCAGCCGAAGCCGTCGGTCAGCTGCATCAGCCCGAGCTTGAGGTGGCGGCGCAGAATGCGCTCGGTCCGGTCCGGCGAGCGGGCGCGCAATGCGTCGACGATCTGCTGGTGATCCTTGAGGGCCTGATCCACCAGCTTCTTCTCGGTGCGCGTCACCCGATTGGGGTGCAGGAAATATTCGTTGAAGCTGGTGAGCATCTCGATCAGCCTCGGCGAGCCCGAGGCCTGCACGATGGTGAGATGGAACTGGTGGTTGATACGGACGCGTTCGGCGGCCGACGCCTTCTGGCCGCTCTTGACGAGATCCTCGAGGGATTGAAGCTGCGCGTCGCTGATGCGCTTCGCCGCAAGGCGCGCGGCGCACAGCTCCAGCGCTTCGCGGATGTGATGGATGTCCATCATGTCGCCCGCAAGGTCCACGACCTCGACCCCGGTCGTCTCGTGCTCGCGCACCAGAAGGTCGCCGATGAGGCGTGATATGGCCTCGCGCACGGGCGTGCGGCTCACGCCCAGCGCCTGGGCGATCTCCACCTCCCTGAGCCTTGCGCCGGCCGCGATCTCTCCGGAAATGATCGCCCTGCGCAGGTGACGATAGACCTGATCGGCGACGCGCTCGGAGCGCATGACCGCCGCCGGCTTCAGGGCCTTGCCGGGGGAGGCCACCTCCGTCACCTCGGCGGCCCGCATCGGCGCGGCGTCCTTGCGGCGCCCGGTGCTTGTCGTCTTCGCAGCGGCATTGCGCATGCCCGAACCCCCTTGCCAAAAGCCATCCCGACGGAGCGTCATATGGAACGCCCGTCGTCGTGCAATCTGCCCCGGCCCGCAAGTGTCGGCTGCGAGTGCCAGCTGCGAGTGCCGGCTGCGAGTGCCCGCTGCGAGTGCCCGGTGCTCCCCCGCCGGAGCGGGATGGAAGAGCCGGATTTGCCCTACGGGGGCGGAAGGTTCAAGCGCGCGTCCGCGACGCTGTACCGGCCGGAACAAGCAGCCCTCGAGGCATCGAAACCGACATACCGGGGTGATCGCTGCATTCAGCATGCAGCATGCAATCTTCGACAATAGGTGCGCCGCTCCGCGCCCGTCAAGGTCGCCCCCCGGGGCGCCGCCTCGCCAATGGAGGCCACCGCCCTCGCCTGCGCGTTGCTGATTAACCGAGCAGCACCTCATGCCGGGACAATGGGCAAATTGGCCCTGCCCGGCTCTGTCGCCCCGGCCTGAGACCGCCCCGCCGCCGCGCGGATGCCCGCCCCGCGCAGCATGCCGCCACATGGCACGTCGCTTGCTGACATCAATCCTGCATGCAGCATGCAGCACGCCGAGTGCAACATGCGGTGGCGCCAGGGGAGAGATCCGCAACTTATGGACTACACTTGGCACTTCCAGGTCGTTTGGGATTATCGGGCCGTGTTCGTGCGCGGCGCGATCATGACCGCGCAGATCACGTTTTGGGCGACGCTGATCGGGCTAACCCTCGGAATGGCGCTCGGCCTCATGCGCCGCAGCCAGCTCCGCCTCCTGCGCCTGCCCGCGGCAACCTTCATCGAGCTGTTCCGGTCGACGCCCGCGCTGGTGCAGCTGGTGTGGATCTACTACGCGCTGCCCATCCTCACCGGGCTGCAGATGAGCAATACGGTTTCGGTCTCCATCGGCCTCGGCCTGCACGCCGCAGCCTATTTTGCCGAGATCTTCCGGGCGGGCGTCAATTCCATCAGCAAGGGCCAGTGGGACGCGGCGCGCGCCATCGGCATGACCTATTCCCAGTCCATGCGCAGGATCATCCTGCCGCAAGCCGTGCGGCGGATGATCCCCCCGATCATCAATGAGTTCGCCTCCCTCATCAAGCTGACGACGCTTGGTTCGGCGCTGGCCGTCTACGAGTTGCTCCACGAGGCGAACAACCTCATCAACAGCACCTATCGTCCGCTGGAGATCTACACGGTGCTGGCCCTCGCCTTCGCCGTCCTCATCTATCCCATCATCTACGCCTCGCAGCGGCTCGAGCAGAGGTGGCAGATCCGTCAATGACCGCCTTGATCCGAGCCAGCAACGTGCAGAAGTCCTTCGGGCCGCTGCACGTCCTCAAGGGCATCGACCTTGAGATCGCGCGGGGGGAAGTCCTCGCCATAATCGGCCCGAGCGGCTCAGGCAAGAGCACGTTCCTGCGCTGCATGAACTTTCTGGAGGAGTACGACCACGGCGAGATCTGGCTGGGCGACGAACTTGTCGGCTATCGGCAGAAGCCCAACGGCACCCGCGTCAAGCAGAAACCGGAGCACATCGCGAAGATCCGCGCGCGGATGGGCATGGTGTTTCAGAACTTCAACCTGTTCCCGCACATGAGCGTGCTGGACAACGTCATCGAGGGCCCGACCATCGTCCAGCGCCGTCCCCGCGACGAGGCCGTCGCCCAGGCGAAGGTGCTGCTCGATCGCGTGGGCCTCTCGTCCAAGATCGACGTCTATCCCGAGACCCTTTCGGGCGGCCAGCAGCAGCGCGCCGCCATCGCCCGCGCGCTCGCCATGAACCCCGAGGTGATGCTGTTCGACGAGCCGACCTCGGCGCTCGATCCCGAACTGGTCGGCGAAGTGCTGGACGTGATGCGCGCGCTTGCCGCCGAGGGCATGACCATGGTCGTCGTGACCCACGAGATGGGCTTCGCGCGCGACGTCGCCGACCGCGTGATGATGATGGACAACGGCAATCGCATCGAGATCGACACGCCGCAGAAGATCTTCACCGCGCCCTCCCATCCCCGAACCGCCGAGTTCCTGCAACGCGTTCTGCGCTGACCAGCTGCACCTAGACAGTCGAGAAAGGACCTCCTTATGAAGAAGTATTTGCGCCACCCGCTCCTCGCCGCGAGCCTGATGGCCGCCTGCATCGTCGCCGCCAACGTGCAGACCGCCGCGGCACAGGTCATGGACCGCATCCTCAAGGATAAGTCCATCAAGATCGGCTACATCCCCTCCCCGCCCGGCACCATCAAGGACCCCGCCTCGGGCGAGGTGAAGGGCTATTACGTCGACGGCGTGCGCTACATCTTCAAGACCATCGGCGTCGAGCCGGTGTTCGTGGAGACCACCTGGGCGAACTTCGCCGCCGGCCTGCAGTCCGGTCAGTTCGACCTGTCCATGGCCGGCACATTCGCCACCATCCAGCGCGCCGCCGCGGTGGAGTTCACCAAGCCCATCCATTATCTCGGCTACAGCGCCATCGTGAAGAAGGGCGACGAGCGCTTCAAGGCCCTCTCGGACTTCAACAAGGACGGCCTGAAGATCGCGGTCGTGCAGGGCGGCGCGGCGCAGGAATACGTCAAGGAAAACTTCCCGAACGCCACCGTGGTGGCGCTGGGCACCGGCAATCTCACCGCGCCCTTCATGGAGGTGTCCGCCGGCCGCGCCGACGTCGGTATCGAGGACGCCTGGCAGGCCCGCCGCTATGCCTCCCAGCAGCCCGGCGTGACCGACCTGTTCCAAGACAACCCCTACAATCTGCTCCCCATCGCCTGGACCGTGAAGCGCGGCAACCAGGACCTGCTCAACTTCATGAACACGGCCATCGACTTCATGCTTTTGACCGGCCGCTGGGAGCGCATGGCCAATACCTACGGCATGACCGGGCGCTTCTACGACCGGCCCGGCCTCACGCCCTTCGGCACCGTCACGGAAGCTCCGGCGCCGGCGGCGAAGTAAGTGACGCGGGCCGGACCTGCGCACCCTCAGACCCGGCCCTTCCACCGCTCCCCGACGTGCGAAGACGCGCTTCGCACGTCTCACGGCTTGTCGTCCCGCAACTGGACAAATGTCATGATCGAAAACCCGGTGAAATGGCCGAATGGCGCCCGATGCGCAGTGGCCATTACTTTCGACATGGATACCGACTGCCTGCTGCATTATGCGCACCGGCACACCGCCGACACGCTGATCGGCACCGCCTCGCTGCTGCGCTACGATCTCGTGGGCGTGCCGCGCATCCTCAAGATCTACAAGCAGTACGGCCTGCGGCAGACCTTCTTCGTGCCGGGCTGGACGGCGGAGCACTATCCCGACACGGTGCGCCAGATGATCGACGGCGGCCATGAGGTGGGCGCCCATGGCTATCTGCACGAGCGGCTCGACACCCTGTCCGCCGAGATGGAAGACTATTGGTTCATGCGCAGCCTGGAGGCCCTGGAGAAGGTCACCGGCATGCGCCCCCGCGGCTTCCGCGCGCCGAGCTACCGCTTCTCGAAGAATACGCTGAACTACCTGACGCGCGAGGGGTTCGCCTACGATTCCTCCCTCATGGGGGACGACGTGCCCTATGTCGTCGAAAGCGACCGGGGCAGCCTGATCGAGCTGCCGACCCATTGGGCTCTCGACGACTGGCCGCAGTTCACCATCAACAGCGACCTCAACTACCACATCCAGGTCAATTCTCCCCAGCGGGCCATGGATGTCTTCATGGCGGAGTTCGAAGCCGCCTGGCAATACGGCGGCCTGTGGATCGCGGTTTGGCACCCCTTCGTCATGGGCCGCCTCTCCCGGGCGGTCTACATGGAGAAGATGATCCAATACATGCTGGACAAGGGCGGCGTCTGGTTCGCGACGCTCGAAGAGATCGCCGCGCACGTCAATGAAATGACCGCGAGCGGCCAGTACACGCCCGCAAGAGAGAAGATCCCCTATCACGAAGCCGTGGCCGATGCCTGGAGCAGAAAGTAGCGGCCCTCCGGAATCACCCGAAGAACAGCCCGGCCGCGCGCGTCGCGCGCAGGATCGGCCGGGAAGGCAATAGACGAAGGATGATTGTGATGCGCGTTGGGATTTGCGGCGGCGGACTGGGCGGCGTTTCGGCCGCCATCGGTTTGGCGTCCCTCGGCTTCGAGGTGGAGGTGTTCGAGAAGTCGCCCACGCTGCGCGCCACCGGCGCCGGTCTCAATCTCTGGCCCAATGCGGGGCGCGCCATCTACGGGCTCGGTCTGCGCGAACACTATGACGCCATCGCTGTGAAGCTCGACCGCTATGTCGGCTTCGGTGCCGACGGCGAGCAGCTGTTCAGCAAGGACACGAGCAACTGGCCGCAGACCTACGGCGCCCCCTCGGTCGGAGTCTATCGCCTCGCGCTCAGCACGATGCTTGCCGAAGCGTTCGGCAAGGACAGGATCAAGTACGGCCATGAGGTGCTCTCGATCGAGGACAAAGGCGACCGCGCTGTCTGCCATTTCACCAATGGCGAGAGCTACGAAGGCGACCTCATCATCGGCGCCGACGGGATCTATTCGGTCATTCGCGAGAAGCTCGTCGGCGGGGTCCAGTTCCGACCCAACGAGCACCACGCCTTTCGCTGGCGCGCGGTGGTCGATCTGAAGGACGTGGACGTCGATCCGGCGGCGCAGACCGGCTTCTACACCTCGGGCGGCTGGCTGTCCGTCATCCCCATCGGAAACGGCAAGGCCTATTGGTTCGGATCGGTCTCAGGCGCCAAGACCCTGGACGACTTCATCGCCTTCTTCAGCGGCTGGACGAAGACCCACATCCCGCGAACCCTGGGCATCACCCCGCGCGAGACCATCGTCGAGAGCCCTCTGTTCGACGTGGACGGCCTGCCTTTCAAATGGACCCACGGCCGCATCACCCTGCTCGGCGACGCCGCCCACCCCATGATGCCGGACATGGCACAGGGCGCGAGCCAGACGTTCATCGACGCCCTGGCGCTGCGCAATGCCTTCGCGCGCAGCAGCGATGTCGACGAGGCCCTGGCCGCCTATGAGGCCGAGCGCCGCCCGGCCGCCAACTACGTGGTGAAATGCTCGCAGAAAGGCAGCTTCCTCGGCCGCCACAACGTGAGCCCAGTGGCCATCCGCTACGAGGAGGAGATCGAGGCGCATGTCGCCTGAGCGCGCCGTCCCCGCGCCAAGGACCGCAGGCCGCACCTGCCGCCCGACCGCCGTGAGAGGCGCGGATCGCTTCCATCCTGCCCATGGCGACTGACATGCCCCGGCCCGAGCCCCACGTCATTCTCTTCCACAGCGCGGCGAGCGACCCGCGCTGGCCGGATGCGATCCGGCGTGCCTTGCCCGACTTCGAGGTGCGCACAAACCTGGAGGGCATCGCACCAGAGGATGTGGCCGCCGCCGTGGTCTGGAAGCATCCGCCCGGCATGCTCGCGCCGCTCGCGCGCCTGAAACTGATCCAGGTGATCGGCGCCGGTGTCGACCACGTCTTTACCGATCCCTTTCTGCCGAGGCATGTGCCCATCGCGCGCCTCGTCGACCCGGGGCTGACGGCCCGGATGAGCGAGTACGTGCTGCTGCACGCCCTCGCGCTGCACCGAAGGATGGACGAGACGGTGCGGGCGCAGGACGAACGGCGGTGGGAGTTCATCGCCCCTGCCCCGCCAGCGCGCACCTGCGTGGGCATCCTCGGCCTCGGGCATCTGGGCCTTGCGTGCGCGACAACACTCCGCGCCATGGGCTTCCGGGTGATCGGCTGGAGCAGGACACGCAAGGCGGACCTCCCCTTCGAGACCTATGCCGGCGCGGACGGGCTCGCCGCGTTCCGGAACGCGTGTGATGTGCTCGTGCTTCTGCTGCCGCTTACCGCGCAAACCCAGGGTCTCGTCGATTCACGCTTCTTCGACGACCTGCGCGCCGGCGCTGCGCTCATCAATGTGGGGCGCGGCGGTCTGATCGAGGATGATGCCCTTCTCGCCGCCCTCGACGACGGGCGGCTGCGCCATGCCGTGCTGGATGTGTTCCGACAGGAGCCGCTGCCGGCCGACCATCCGTTCTGGACCCATCGACGGATCACCGTCACCCCGCACAATTCGAGCGCGACGGACCCGGACACGGCGATCGAGCAGGTGGTCGAGAACGTCCGCCGCGCCGTCTCCGGCGAGCGCCCGCTGCACCTCGTCGACCCTTCGGCCGGCTACTGATGAGCGCGCGCTTCACGCCCGCCAGTCAGCCGGCGCCCACTTATCCGCGGCATGGGGCAGGCCGCTCGCTCAACGACAGCACATCCGGAGATCGACCATGACCGTGACCAAGCAGGATCTCGAAGCGTGGGTTGACGCCGACCGCGACGTTCTCATCCGCTTCGTGCAGGACTTCGTGCGCTGCCGCACTCCCAATCCGCCCGGCGACACGCTGGAAGCGGCGCAGTTCGTGCGCGACTTCCTCGACTCCAAGGGCCTGCCCTACGAAGTGGTCGCGCCCAATGCGATCATGCCCAACATCCTGTCCTCCTTTGAGGGCGGCGGCGAAGGGCGTCATCTGGCCCTCAACGGCCACATGGACGTCTTCCCGGTGGAGGACGAAAGCACCTGGAGCCAGGACCCGTGGGGCGGCGCGCTGGTGGACGGCAAGATCTACGGGCGCGGCTCGGCCGACATGAAGTGCGGCACCACCGCCTCCATCTTCACCTATGCCTACCTTCACCGCATTCGCGAGCAGCTCAAGGGGCGCCTCACGCTGGTGGTGGTTTCGGACGAGGAGACCTTCGGCCCGTGGGGCGCGCGCTATCTGGCCGAGCATCGCCCCGAGGTCTTCGGTGACTGCTGCCTCAACGGCGAGCCAAGCGGCGTCAGCACCGTGCGCTTCGGCGAGAAGGGGCCGCTCTGGCTGGAGTTCCTCATCCGCACCCCGGGCGCGCACGGCGCCTATACCCACATGAGCCCCAGTGCGACAGTCATCGCCAGCGCGCTCATTTCCGATCTCGGCAAGCTCACCGACACCGCCGTGCCGGACCTCGGCAACCTCGAATCCGCCATCACCTCCGCCGCTTCGGTGATCGATGGCGAATACGGCGCCGGGGCAGCGGGCATCGTCCGCAAGGTCACGGTCAATCCCGGGCTGGTCGCCGGGGGCGTCAAGGTCAACATGGTGGCGGCCGAATGCCGTGTGCAGGTGGACATCCGGGTGCCCAACGGCCTCACGGCGAAGGACATCCTCCCTCTGGTGGACGAGATCGTCGCGCGCCATGCAGGCGTGACCTACAAGGTCATCCTGTCCGAGGAGCCGGCTTGGACCTCGCCCGATACCGAGATGATCGATCACGTGCGGCAGAACGCGAAGCGGCTCTCGGGCGTCGATCCGGCGCCGATCATCAGCCTCGGCGCGACGGACGCACGGCTGTGGCGCTACAAGGGGCTTCCCGCCATCGTCTACGGCCCGGCGCCGCGCGGCATGGGCAGCGTCGACGAGCATGTGCCGGTGGAGGAGTTCATCCACGTCGTGAAGTGCCACCTCCTGTCGGCATTCGATTATCTCACCAAGTGAGGACCCTGCCGGCGCCCGCCTGTCACGGCAGGGCGCCGTCGTCTGCCGCCAGGCGCCGATAGCCGCCATCAAAATAGAGCAGCGGCTCGGCGCTGCGACGGCGCACGCCGATCACTTCGCCCACGAAGATGGTATGCGTGCCGGCATGATGGCGCTCGCGCAGCCGGCACTCCAGCACGGCCACCGCCTCGGCGAGGAGGGGGCAGCCGGTCTCGCCCCACGCGTGCGCGATGCCGTCGAACGGCTGCGCGAGCTGGCGGGCGAAGCGGCCCGCCAGCTCCTGCTGATGCGCGGCCAGAATGTTCACGGCGAAGGCGCCGCTGTCGGCGATCAGGCCGTGGGAGGTGGACTCGCGGTTCACCACGGCAAGGATCTGCGGCGGCGCCGTGCTGACGCTGCACACTGCCGTGGCCGTCATGCCGTTGAGCTGGTCGCCGCGGCGCGAGGTGATGACGGTGACGCTGGCAGCGAGCCCGCGCATGGCGGCCTTGAATTCGGCCGCATCCACAGGCGGAGTGGCCACGGAACGTGAGGGTTGCATCAGCGCACCCCCTCGGTCAGCAGGTCGCGCAGGTGGCCCCCTTCATACCCGCGCCGCAGATAGCCTCGCGCTTGCAGAAGCGGCACGACCTGGCCCACGAAATCCTCGAACGTGTCAGGCAGGAAGGCCGGCGAAACGACAAAACCATCCGCCGCGCCGCTGTCGATGATGGCGATGAGCTGGTCGGCCACATCGTCAGCCGTGCCCACCGCACGCGGGCACATGACACCGCGCGCATAGACGCCGCCGGCTTCGGCAATGGTCATGCCGCCGTCCGGCGTGATGCTGCGCAAGGCCGCAAGATTCCCCTGGCTGCCGGAGGCGGCGATCTCCTTGACCGTGGCATCCATCGGCAGGCTGGAGAAATCGGTGTTCGCGTGGGCCGCCAGCGTCGAGAGGCCGGCGACCGGATCGGCGAGGGAATCGTGCAGGGCCTGCTTCTCCTCCGCCTCGGCCCGGGTGGCGCCGATGAAGGGCATGATGGCCATGAGAACCTTGCTGGCGTCGGGCGGCCGCCCGGCGGCTTTCAGCGCCCCTACGACATCGGCCTTGAAGGCATGCATCCGCTCCATATTGGGCTGGAGCGCGAAGATCACGTCCGACCAGCGCGCCGCGAACGCCTTGCCGCGCCCGGAGGAACCCGCCTGCACGATCACCGGCCGCCCCTGCGGGCTGCGGGGGATGTTGAGCGGGCCGCGGGACTGGAACCAGGAGCCTTGATGGTTCACGTAATGCACCTTGGCGGGATCGGCATAGATGCCGGCCGCCCGGTCCAGAACAAGGGCGTCGGCGTCCCAGCTGTCCCAGAGGTTGAAGGCCAGTTCCATGAACTCGTCGGCCCGGTCGTAGCGCGCATCATGGGCGAGATGCGGCACGGAGCCGAAGTTCAGCGCCTCCCCGTCGTTCATGGAGGTGACCACATTCCACGCCGCCCGGCCGCCGGAGATGTGGTCGAGCGTCGCGAACTCGCGGGCGATGTTGTAGGGCGCGTCATAGGTGGTGGAGCGCGTGGCCCCGAGACCGATGTGGCGTGTCACCGCCGCCATGGCGCCGAGGATGGGCATGGGGTCCATGCGGGTCGCATCCTGGTCGCCCCGCGCAATGCCGGCGGCATGGCTGTCGCCATACCGGTCGGCGATGGCGAGGCGGTCGGCAAAGAAGAGGAAGTCGAAGCAGCCCTGCTCCAGGAGCCGGGCAATGCGCACGTAGTGGTCAAGACTGAGAAACGGCGTCTCATGGGCCGGATTGCGCCAGATGGCGTGACTGTGAACCACCGGGCCGGCGATCAGGAAGCCGCACAGATGCATGGGTTTTGGCATGGTTGATCCTCCCTGTCCCGATGGGGCACGGCTATCCGCTTCACGCGCCGGAGGTCCCGCGCGTGCTGATGAGCAACTTGATGTTCGGACCTGAAGGTCATCCCCCGGCGGAGCCGCGGGATGACGGGCTCACCGCAGGCGTCAGGTGATGACGCCGATGGTCACGTTCTTTCCGCCCTTGATCTCCTGGACCAAGAAGGACCGGTTGATCTGGTCGCCGCGGGCGTCGAAATCGCAGGTGGCGCCGGCACCAACGAACTTGATCTTCTTGCCGGCGCGGATGAGTTCGAGGCCCTTCACCACGTCGTCCACCTCCTCGCCGGGCGGATTGCAGACCTCGAACACCGACTTCGCCCACACCTTCGCCTCGGAGGATTTGGCATGCTCCATGGCAAGGGCCGTGGCGCAGATCTGGTCGTGGGCGTTGCCGGCGAACAGGAAGACCGTGCCCGGCGCAGCGCCCATCTCCTTCACGAACTTCTTGTAGGCCGGCGCGTCGAGCGGCGGGGCGGGCTGCAGATGGTAGATGCCGTTCGCCACCTCCGGCCCCACGGCCTGGAGGAACTTGCCCTCGGCATCGGCGCCGATGGAAAGCGCGACGATCTTGGATTTGAAGCCGCCGCGATAGGCTTCCTTGGCGATGGAAACGAAGTCCGTCAGCAGCGACAGGCAGAACACCGCGTCTGGCTCGCTGCCAAAGGCCTTCTCCACCTCCGAGCGGTAGGAGGGCTGGTCGGGATTGTACATGACCACATCCGTGACCTTGCTGCCGAGCTTGGCCAATTCCGCCTTGAACGGCTCGATCATGGCCACCACGAAGGGGTTCTGCTGGGCCAGCACGACGGCCGTCTTGGCGCCGATCTTCTCCATGACCTTGGCGCCCGCGGGCCCCCAGGAGGTGCTCTTGGCCTGGAAGCGGAAGACGAGGCCCTTGGTGTCGCCCTCGGTCACCGCATTGGCTGCGCACGACACCATCTGCACCTTGTCGGCGGCCAGGATAATGGGTTTGGCGGCGAGCGCGATCGGGCTGCCCCAGAAGCCGCCCACGAGCTCGACCTTGTTCACTTCGAGCAGCTTCTTCGTGCCGGTGACGCCGATCGTCGGGTTGGTCTCGGAATCCTCGATGAAGAGCTTCAGCGGACGACCGCCGAGCAGGCCGCCCGCGTCGTTCACCTTCTTGACCACCATTTCCGCGGCCTTCTTCATGTCCGGGCCGTATGGGCCGGTCGCGCCGGAGAAGGGCAGCACCATGCCGATGGGGATCTCCGCCGCCTGGGCGGCTGCCGTCCGCCCGAACGCGGCGGCGGCGGGTAGCGAGGCGAGGCCGGCGATCACGTGCCGGCGGGTGAGGGGCAGACTGCGCGTCACGGCTGTTCTCCTGCTGCTGTGTCGGATCGGGGATGAAGGTGGAGCAACGCCTCCGCGGCGCCGTCATCGATCTGCAACGCGTCGTTGAAGCGGTTGAAGAAGCCGGCAAGCGCGGAGCGCAGCGTCAGCTCGACGATCTGCGCTTCGGTGAAGTGACGGCGCAGGGCGTCGAACACCTGATCCCGGATGCCCCAGGCGCGCACCGTGACGAGGCGCGCGTAGTCGATCACCGCACGGTCGGCATCGTCGAAGGCAGGGTGGTCGCTCTCGGGCAGTACGGCGACCGCCTCGGTCGGCACGCCCTCCACCTCCAGCAGGGGTGTGTGGTGCGAGACGCAATAGGGGCAGGCGTTGAGCTTGGAGACGGTGACGACCGCCAGTTCGATATAGCGGAAGGGAACCCCTTCCCGCGCGCGCAACTCCATCAGCATCCGGTAGAGGTGATCGAGGGCGGGCGGCACGTGAGCGAGAACCGCGGCCTGGTCGCGGAAGTCGGAATAGCCGCCGGCGAATGCCGAGAAAGTCTCCGCCACGGCTGCGGGCAGGTCGGCCGACGACAGGGGGGAAACGCGGGGCATCAGACTTTCTCGCTTTCGGGCGGGAAGAAATCGGCGAAGCGGCGCTTGGGCTCGGCGACGAGGCCCTCCGGCCGCAGGATGAGCAGGAGGACGATGCCGATCCCGATCAGCCCGAGGCGGAGCGCGGAGAGCTGCGCGCCATCGATGCCGGGAACCAGATCCTTCAGGAAGCGCGTGGCCTCCAGGATCAGCATGATGGACCCGGCGCCCAGCACGAGGCCGAGGTTGGAGCCGCGCCCGCCGGCGATGACCGCCATGAAGGCATAGGCGGTGATGATGGGCGTGAACTGGCTCGGGTCGATATAGGTGAGGAAGAAGGCGTGCAACGCGCCCGCCATGCCCATGATCGCCCCGCCGATGGCAAAGGCACGCACCCGCAACGCCAGCACCGGCTTGCCCAGCGCCGCTGCGGCCGTCGCATCGTCGCGCACCGCACGCAGCGCGCGGCCGAAGGGCGAGCGGACCAGCGCCTCGCTGAAGGCGAAGACGATCAGCACGAGCCCCAGCGCGAAGATGAGGATTACCGCATCGCCCCATCCCGCCGGCGTCAGGCTGGCGAAGGGGCGTGGAATATTGGCGATGCCGAGCGCCCCGCCGGTCAGGTCGCCGAGATTGAGCAGCAGGATGCGGACCACCTCCGCGAACCCGATGGTGACGATGGCGAGGTAGTTTTCCTCCAGCCGTATGGTGAGCAGCGACAGCAGCATCGAGAGGCCGGCGCACAGGGCGGCCGCGAGCAGCAAGCCGGCCAACCAGCCCACATGAGGCGCGCTGATCGCAAGGGTATAGGCGCCCAGCGCGACGAACCCGGCAACCCCGAAATTGACCAGTCCCGCAAGGCCCCATTGCAGATTGAGGGCAAGGCCCACGAGCGCGGCGATGGACACGAAGATGATGACGGTGACGAGGTAGGAGATCATCGCGCGCCCCTCACTTTCGGATGGCCTTGGCCCCGAACAGGCCATTGGCGCGGAAGAGGAGGAGCAGCAGGATGACGCCGAAACTGACGATCTGCCGGAAGGAGACGGGCAGGATAAGGGCGGACATCTCTTCCGCCACGCCGATGAGCAGCGCGCCCGCCACCGCCCCCATCGGATTGCCGAGGCCGCCCAGGATGGCAGCCGCGAAGATGGGGATCTGGTAGTTCCAGCCCATGAGCGGATCGATGGAGCGATCGAGCCCCGCCAGTACCCCGGCGAGCCCGATGAGGGCGCCGGTCAGCGCGAAGGTGATGCGCGCGATGGTGCGCCGCTCCACCCCACGCACGGCGGCGAGGGAGGCGTTGTCCGCCACCGCCCGCATGGCCCGGCCCAGCGGGGACGCGGTGATGACCAGGTGCAGCAGCACGAGCGCGATCAGTACCACACCGGCGGTGATGATCTGCTCATGGTTGATGCGCAGCCCGTTCCAGCGGATCGGCCGCGCCACCGCGAGATCGAAGCTTCTTGCCGAATTGCCGAAGATGAAGCGGCAGATGTTCTCCAGGACCAGCGAAACCCCCATGGAGGCGACCAGAAGCGTGATGGACCCGCGCGTGCGAAGCCGCTCGAACACCAAGGCATCGGCGATGAGCGAGGCGAGCGCCACGCTCGCCGCGGCCACCGCGGCGGCGAGCGGCAGCGGCAAGCCGAGCACCACGTTCGCGGTGTAGGCGGCATAGGCGCCGAGGGTGAGAAGGGCGCCGACCGCGAAATTGGCGAAACGCAGGATGCCGAACACCAGCGTGAGCGCGAGGGCCGGCAAGGCCAGAAGCAGGCCCGTGACGAGGCCATTGAGGAAAAGCTGCAGGGCCATGGCTCAAGCCGCCTTTCCGAAGAAGAGGCCGGCGAGGTCCGCCTGGCGGATGTCCGCGGCGGCGGCACGAAAAGTCAGCCTGCCGGCGACCAGCACGACCACCTCGTCGGCGATGGCGAGAGCGGCGGCGACGTTCTGCTCCACCAGCAGCACGGTCACGCCCGCCTCGCGCACGCGGACCACCGCCTCCATGGTCTCGCCGACGATCTTCGGCGAGAGGCCGGCCGATGGTTCGTCGAGCAGCAGCACCTCGGGATTGGCCAGAAGCGCACAGGCGAAGGCGAGCATCTGCCGCTGGCCGCCGGAAAGGTTGCCGGCGAGCGTCCGCGGCCTCTGCCGGAGTTCGGGGAAGAGATCGAGCACCCTCTCCCTCTGCTCCGGCCCCACGCCGGCGCGTCCGCGCAGAAATTCGGTGGCGAGCTTCAGGTTTTCCGCAATGGTGAGGGTGGCGAAGATATTGGATTCCTGCGGGACGTAGGAAAGCCCCGCCGCGACCCGCCGCGCCGGCGAGAGCGCCGTGATGTCCCGCCCCGTCACCGCCACCGTTCCGGCGCGGGTGGGCACGAGGCCCGCGATCGTCTTGATGAAGGACGACTTGCCGGAGCCATTGGGGCCGATGACGGCGACAATGCTCTCGGCCTTCTGCGACAGGTCGATGCCGCACACGATGTCGCCGCCCCTGCCGTAGCCGGCCCGCAGACCGGAGACGGAAAGGGCGAGGGACAATGCCTCGGCGTCTGGTGCGCGGGCCGGCATGTTCATGCTGCCACCCCGAGATAGGCGGAGACCACCCGCGGGTCGGCGGTGGCTTCGGCAAAGGTTCCGGAGACGAGGACCCGCCCTTGCGCGAGCACGTGGACCTGGTCACACACCTCTTCCACGAGGTGCATGTCATGCTCCACGATGCCGAAGGAGAGGCCCTCCGCCTTCAGCTCCTTCACCAGACTCACGATCTCTTGCCGCAGCGGCGGCGAGACACCTGCGCCCGGCTCGTCGAGCAGGATCAGCCTGGGCTTCATCAGGAGCGCGCGCGCCAGTTCGAGGAGCTTCTTCTGGCCGCCGGACAGCATCGCGGAAGGCTGGTCCGCGAGCTTCACGAGGCCCACGCGCTCCAGCAGATCACGGGCGGCTTTTGCATTGGCGCGCTCCTGCGCCCACCATCTCCCACGGCCGAACAAAGCGCCGGCAACCGTCTCGCCGGTCTGCGCCGGCGGGGCGGCAAGGAGCGTCTCGAAGACCGTAAGGCTCGAGAGTTCGCGCACGATCTGGAACGAGCGCACCACACCTTTGCCCGCCATCACATGCGCCGGCAGGCCCGTGACATCTTCCCCCTCCAGGAGCACCGTGCCGCCCTCCGGCCGCGCCAGCCCGGTGAGCGCATTGAGCAGCGTCGTCTTGCCTGCGCCGTTGGGGCCGATGAGGCCCGTGACCTCGCCGCGGGCGAGACCGAGGGTGACGCCGTCAAGGGCGGCAACCCCGCCATAGCGCCGGGTCAGCCCGCTGATCTGAAGGAAAGGGCTCGGGTTCACGTCGTCTCCACGGCAGAGGGCGGTGCCTTACTGATGCGCAAGCGCCTTTTTGATGTGCATCAAAATCGCAGATATTGAGCAGTTCTCGGGCAGTCAATTGCGACCGCACGTAGATTAGATCGATGCAATTCGCTCAAATCAAATTTATATTGCTTTGCACTTCCAAAAGTATTTTTAATGATCCGCATGTCGCGCTCGCTGGAGATCGCCCTGCTGCGCACCTTCGTCCTTCTGGTGGAGGAGAAGAGCGTCACCCGCGTCGCGCGGCGGCTGAACCGCACCCAGCCCGCGGTCAGCTTGCAGATCCGCCGGCTGGAAGCGGCCGCCGGTTTTCCCCTGTTCGAGCCGGACCTGCGGCACCTCAAGCTGTCCCGCCACGGCGAAATGCTGCTGCCCCATGCCCGCACCATGCTGCGCCTCGATGAAGAGGCCCGGCTGCGGCTTTCCGCCGACGACGTCGCGGGCCGGGTCACCCTCGGCTGCCCGGACCTCTACGCCGCGTTCCTGCTTCCGGAGACGCTGGCGCGCTTCCGCAGCACCTATCCCGGCGTGGAGGTTACGGTGCGCTGCGCGCTGTCGCGGCAATTGGCGCAGGACATGAGCGAAGGCCTGCTCGACATCGCCATCGCCACCCGCATGCCCGGCGTCTCGCCGCGTGTGGGAACCGGCACGCTGCTGCGGCCCGAGCCGCTGATCTGGCTGGGTGCCGAGGGTGGGAGCGCCCACCTTGCCGATCCCATTCCACTCGCCATGCTGCCGGACGGCAACCTCTATCGCGATTATGCGCTGGCGGCGCTCGACCGCATCGGCCGGCGCTGGCGCATCGCCTGCATTTCGGAAAGCATTGCCGGGCTGCAGTCCATGGCGCTCGCCGATTCCGCAGTGTGCGTCCTTGCCCGGTCGGTGCGCACGCCGGGGCTTGTCCCGATCGGCAGCGCCGAAGGTCTGCCGGCGCTCGAGAGCGTGGATCTGATCCTGTGGGAGCGCCACCCCGGCGGGTCGTCGGCAGCGGACCACCTTGCGGCCCATATTCGCCGCTCCGTTTCAGAGCGGGAGTGACCCAGATCACGCGGTCGCCGGCACGACCTGCAATTGTTGACGGGCCGCGTGCTAGGAAGATGGAGTGGGGATCGGTCAGACCATGCCGCCGTTGGCGCGCAACACCTGACCGTTGATCCAGCCGCCGTCCGGGCCCGCCAGGAAGGCGACCGCGCTGGCGATGTCGTCAGGCGTGCCGAGCCGCTCCAGCGGGTTCATCTTCGACATGCGCTCGATGAGCTCCGGCGACTTGCCGTCGAGGAACAGGGCGGTGGCGGTCGGCCCCGGGGCCACGGCGTTGACGGTGATGTTCCGGCCGCGCAGCTCCTTGGAGAGGATGCCGGTCAGCAATTCGATGGCGGCCTTGGTCGCGGCGTAGACGCCGTAGGTTTCAAGCTTGAGGCCAACCACGCTGGTCGAGAAGTTGATGATCCGGCCGCCGTCGCGGAGGCGATTGGCGGCCTCGCGCATGGTGTAGAGGCTGCCCTTCAGATTGATGGCGATCTGGCTGTCGATCAGCGCGTCATCGCCGTCGGCGATCTTCGCCAGCTTCATGATGCCGGCGTTGTTTACCAGCACGTCGACGCCGCCAAACGCCGCCTCTGCCGCGTCCCACATGCGGGCGACGGCCTTCGGGTCGCTGACGTCGGCCCTCGCCGTCAGCGCCTTTCCACCCGACTCCTCGATGGCCGCCGCCAGCTTTTCCGCATCGGCGACGCTGCCGGCATAGTTGATGACGACGGTGAAGCCGTCCTTGGCGAGGCGGCGGGCAGTCGCGGCCCCGATGCCTCGGGATGCGCCGGTTACAAGCGCGACTTTCCTGGTCTCTGTCATGATGGGTCTCCTTGCTGGCCGCGCCTTCAAGCGCACCGCTAGGATGCCCGCCCTTGACCTCCGGATAATCCTTCGTCATTCAACATCACTGTTCGGATCAGGCGAACAATAGCCGAAGGCTGGCCATGGACCGCTTCGACGCAATGCGGCTTTACACGCGGGTGGTTGAGCGCCGGAGCTTCACGCAGGCGGCGCAGGACCTCGGCATTCCCCGTTCGACGGCGACCCAGGTCATCCAGCAGCTTGAGGACCGATTGGGCGCGCGGCTGCTGCAGCGCACGACCCGTTCCGTCAGGCCCACTCTGGACGGCGAAGCCTATTATCAGCGATGCAAGGCCATCCTCGACGATGTCGAGACTGCCGACGGCGCATTCCGCGGCGCCAGTCCGCGCGGCCTGATGCGGGTGGAGGTGCAAGGGACGCTCGCGCGGCATTTCCTTCTCCCGGCACTGCCCGCGTTCTTCGCGCGCTATCCCGACATCGAAATCGCCATGAGCGAGAGCGACCGGTGGGTGGACGTGGTGCGCGAGGGTGTGGATTGCGTGCTGCGCTACGGCGCGCTGCCCGACAGCGATCTGGTCGCAAGGACGGTGGCGATGCTGCGGCGGATCACCTGCGCTGCGCCGTCCTACCTTGAGCGATACGGTGTGCCCGCGCATCCGGACGACATGGTCCGCCATCGAGCCGTCGGCATCCGCTCGCTTACCACGGGAAGCCTGACGCCGTTCGAATTCAGCTGCGAGGGTCAGACCCGGCGCATGGACATTCCCTCCCCGTTCTCCGTGACCGGGACCGAGAGCTATCGCGACGGGGTGCTCCTGGGTCTGGGACTGGCACAGATGCCGGTCTTCCACATCGAGCGGGATCTTCTGGCAGGGACGCTCATCCAGGTGCTCGCCGACTTCCCGCCACTGGCCGTCCCGGTGTCGGTACTCTACCCGACGAGCAGGCAGCTTTCGCCGCGCGTCCACCTGTTCATTGACTGGGCGACCCGTCAGTTCAGCACGCGGGAAGCGGTCTCGGACCTCTCGTGGCGGGTATCCTGAAAACCCGAGCCTGACGGGTCGGGCGGGGCGCGCGGCGCTGACGCCAAGGACGAGCGATCTCCATACAGAAAGTGCGTTCGCCAAATGCGGGCTGCCCGCCTTCGCGCGATCTCGCGCGCTCCCTCTTGCGGAGCGGCGTCCGATCCGATACGCCTACTTACAAGGATATAAAAGTTACTCACGAGTTTTGTGGTCGTCTGAACCGCGAACCGAAGAGCAATGGTAGGGAGGAACGGAAATGAGGCGGAGCGGATCCGAACGGACAGCGCTGCTTGCAAGCGTCGGCGCGGTGCTTGCGGCCATCGTGGCCACGGGGGGCGCCGCACTGGCGCAGACTCCGGTGAAGATCGGGGTCGTGGAAGGCCTTAGCGGTCCGCCCGCCATCGTCGATTTTGGCGAGAGCTATCTTCAGGGCATCAAGCTTGCGCTTGAGGACTACAAGGCCAAGGGCGGCAAGACCCCCATCGAGCTGGTCGTTTATGATGACGAGGCCAACCCCCAGCGCGCGGTCTCGGTGGTCCAGCGCCTCGTCCAGAACGACGGCGTCGCCGGCGTCATCGGCACGGTGTCCAGCGGCAACGTGATGGCCTTCGCCCCGGTGCTCCAGCGCGCCGGCGTGCCGCTCATCGCGGGACCGTCCGCGGCGACCGACATCACCACCAAATTCATCGATCAGAAGCCGAGCTTCATCTTCCGCTGCTCCATGATCGAGAAGTATCAGATCGACGCGATCCTCGACTGGGCCGTAAAGAACTATAAGAAGATCGGCCTGCTGCATTCCACCACCGGCTACGGCAACTTCGCCGCCCAGGAGGCGACCGCCGGACTGAAGGCACGCGGGGTCGAGCTTGCTGCGGTGGAGGCGGCGGCGCCGGGCGTCAACGACCTGACACCTCAGATGATCAAGATGCGCGACGCTGGCGTCGATCTTATCCTGCACTTCCACGAGTCGTTCGAACTGCCCTATCGCCCGCTGCCGCGGCTCGACTACAAGCCGATTTTCGCCGGCAACTGGGGCCTGTCCTCGCTGAAGGTGAAGGACATCGTGGGCGTGGAGGCGATCCAAGGCACCGCCATGGGCCAGGCGCTCGACCTGTCCGATCCGAAGGCGCAGGCGTTCAACAAGCGCATGACCGAGAAGTACGGCAAGGACTATCGCTGGCCCGTGGTCGCCGCGCTTGGCTATGACGCCGGTCAGATCATGTTCGCGGCCGTGGACAAGGTCGGCAAATCGGATCCGGCCAAGCTGCGCGATGCCATCGAGACGATCGACGGCGTTCAGGCGGTCTCGGCCACGCCGGCGAAGCCCTTCGGCCCCAACGACCATGAATGCCTCGGCCAGGGCGACATCTTCCTCGGCATCTGGAAGGGCGACACCGTGGTGCCCGCGCCGAAGTAGCGCCTTGTGGCTTCGCCGCCGGACAGCAACCGTCCGGCGGCGAAAGGCAGATCAAGCCTTTTTCTTTGTCTTCGCGCTCGGCCGCTTCGGCGCTGACGGGGCGGCAAGACCCGAGATCAAAAGGGTGGCAAAGCTTTCCATGATCTCCTCGGGCGTATTTGGACCGGAATCGCGGTACCAGGCCGGAATCCAGTTGACCACGCCGAGGGCGAACAGGCTGGCGAGCTTCGGGTCACACGGGCCAATGGAACCGTCGGAAACACCGAGGGCGATCAACCCCTTGGTGGCGGCGCTGATGCGCTTGCGGCGGGCCACCACGTCCGCGCGGTCTTCAGGGGTCAGCGAATCGACGTCGGTCAGCACGGGGCAGTTGCCGAGGTCGCCGAAGATGCCTTCCATGTAACGGCGTAGGTAGATGACCAGCTTTTCCAGGCCCGTTCCGTCGTGGGCATCAGCGAGCGCAAGACCTGCCTCGCCGTTATCCATGGCGACCTGGTGGCAAGCATAGAGCAGTTCCTGCTTGCTCTTGAAATACTGATAGAGCGTCGGCTTCGACACGCCGAGAACGGAGGCGACGTCATCCATGGACGTGTTGGCGAAGCCGCGACGATTGAAGGCGGATGCGGCCACCCGCAGCACAGCCTCGCGCTTGCGGCGGCGCTGCTCGTCTCGATCGAACGCCGCGCGCCCCGGCGCAGGGGCGCGGGTCGCCGCGCTGGGAGTGTCACTCATGAACCGGCAGATCCTGCTTTCGACGATGCCGCGGCCGGCCGTCCCGGAGAAGGGATCCGGATGATCGACCTGCGAACAAATACTGTGTCGCATGCTTGCACAAAACTAGCAAAACAGCTAGTCTGACTCATCAGTAAATATAACTACTAACTGGTAGGGAGGGCCGATGAGCATTGCAACGCTCATCCTGCAGACCGCGAGACGCCTGCCGGACAATCCCGCGATCACTGATGCCGATACGACCCTGACCTACGCCGCCTTTGCCGAGCGCGCGGCGCGTATCGGCGGCGGCTTGCAGACCATGGGCCTCTCGCGCGGCGCACGCGTCGTGCTGTTCATGGAGAACACCGGCGCGTTCTTCGAATGCCTCCTCGGCTGCTGGATCGCCGGCCTGTGCACCGTTCCGGTGAATGCCAAGCTGCATCCGCGGGAGGTGGTCGGCATCGCCGCGGACGCGGGAGCCGAGGTGATCCTCACCACGCCCGGCTTGTTTCCGGCTCTTTCTGCCGAAACCTCCGCACTCGAGCAGTTGCGCGCGGTTATCTCCACCGGCACGGATGCCTATGCCCGTCTTGCCGGTTCGCAGCCGATCGCCTGCACGGATGCGGCGGCGGACGAGCGGGCGTGGCTGTTCTACACCTCCGGCACCACCGGCAAGCCGAAGGGCGCGATGCTGAGCCATCGCAACCTGCTGGCCATGTCGATGGCCTATTATGCGGATATCGATCCCGTCGACGCCGATGACACGCACATCGCCTGTGCGCCGGTGTCCCATGGGGCCGGCCTCTACTGCCTGCCTTTCCTGATGAAGGGCGGGCACCAGGTGGTGCTTCCGGGCTTCGACGTCGAGGAGCTGCTGGACGCCATCGCGCGCTACAGCAAGGTTTCGCTTTTCGCAGCTCCGACCATGCTGACGCGCATGGCGAACCATCCGGCCATCCTCACCGCGAATCTGACGAATCTCAAGACCATCTATTATGGCGGCGCTCCCATGTACGTCGCCGACCTGAAGCACGCGCTGCGGGTGATCGGACCGAAGCTGTGCCAGATCTTCGGCCAGGGCGAGTCACCCATGACGATTACTGCGCTGCCCAAGGCGCTGCATCTTGGTCCCGGCGGCGCGCCGGCCGACGATGCGGTTCTGGGCTCGTGCGGCTTTCCCCGCTCTGGGCAGGAGGTCCGCGTGGTGGGCGAGGACGGATGCGATCTGCCGCACGGCGAGGTGGGCGAGGTAATCACCCGCAGCGACTGCGTCATGGAGGGGTACTGGAACAACCCGGCCGGGACGGCCACCGCCCTGCGCGACGGCTGGCTCTACACCGGCGATGTCGGCAGCCTCGATCCGCAGGGCTATCTCACCCTCCGCGACCGGTCGAAGGACCTCATCATTTCGGGGGGCAGCAACATCTATCCCCGCGAAGTGGAGGAGGTGCTGCTTCGCCACGAAGGGGTGCTGGAGGTGTCCGTCATCGGCGCGCCGCATGCGGACTGGGGCGAGGAAGTGGTGGCGTTCGTCGCCCTCCGGCCCGGCGCGGATGTGAATGCCACGGAGCTCGACCAGCTCTGCCTCGACAATATCGCCCGCTTCAAGCGTCCCAAGCGCTACCGCTTCGAGGCAGCGCTTCCCAAGAACAATTACGGAAAGATCCTCAAGACCGAGCTGCGCCGCAGGTTGGCGGAAGATGACGCCGCCACGCGGACGCAACAGCAGGGAGCAGCCTCATGAGGCCCGTCTTCGTCGCCGGCATCGGGTCCTCGGCCTTCGGCCGCCACCCGCAGACATCCATCGAGGCCCTCGCCATACGCGCTGCGGATGCGGCCATCCGCGAATCCGGCCTCGACCGGAGCGACGTCGGCGCGCTCTATCTCGGCAACTTCGTCGCCGGCCCGTTGCTGGGGCAGGAGGTGCTGGCGGGGCTGGTGGCCGACGGGCTGGGCCTGCCGCAGATCCCGTGCACAAAGGTCGAGGGCGCCTGCGCCTCCGGCGGCATCGCCTTCCGCCATGCCTTCCTCGCCGTGGCGACCGGCATGTGCGACATGGCCCTCGCCGTGGGCGCGGAGAAGATGACCCACGCCGACACGGCGGCCGTTACCTCGGCGCTGAACTGCGCCATGGATTTCCGCAGTGACGGCGTGAGCGGGCTCACCTTCCCCGGGCTGTTCGGCCTCGCCTGGCGCCTCTACGAGCAGCGCTATGGGGCGACGCGGGACGATATCTCTGCCGTGGTCCGCAAGAACAAGGGCAATGGCCTGAAGAACCCCCTCGCCCAGATGGGCGCGGATCTTTCGACCGAGGAGATCGGCAACGCTCGCCTGATCTGCGATCCGCTTCGCCTCTACGACTGCTGCCCGGCCAGCGATGGCGCAGCCGCCGTCCTCCTGGTGTCCGCCGATCGCCTGCGCCAGGCCATCTCGCAGCCCGTCCAGGTTCTGGCCTCGGCACAGGCCCGGGGCAGCGCGCGCATCGCCGGCCATCCCGACCTGTGCACGTTCGAGGCGACCGTCGCTGCCGCCCAGGCGGCATATAGCCAGGCCGGCATCACCGCCGACGAAGTGAGCTGCGTGGAGCTGCACGACTGCTTCTCCATTGCGGAGATCATCGATGCCGAGGACCTCGGCCTGATGCCGCGCGGCGCCGGCGCCGCCTATGCCGCCGAGGGCCGCACCGCGGTGGACGGCGACCGGCCCATCAATGCCAGCGGCGGGCTTCTCGCGAAGGGCCATCCGGTGGGGGCCACCGGCCTCGGCCAGATCTATGAGAGCGTGCTCCAGCTGCGTGGCGCGCATCCCAACCAGGTGAGGGGCGCGAAAGTGGCCCTCACCCACAATCTCGGCGGCACGGGCGTCGCCTGCACCGTCAATATCCTGCGCGCCACCGACGCCTGAGCGCGCGTCTCCTCCACAGCATCGGAACATCCCATGGGCGACATTCGCTGCGACCGCCACGGCAAGGTCTGGCTCATCACCATCGACCGTCCCGCCGTCATGAACTCCCTCGACTTCGCTGCGAATGACGCTCTGGTGGAGACTTTCCGGGAATTCGACCGCGACGACGGCGCCCATGTGGCGGTGGTCACGGGTGCAGGCGACAAGGCCTTCTGCGCCGGCGCCGACCTCAAGACCTACACGGTCAACTTCGCCCGCACCGCAGCCCCCGAGTTCCGCACCCGCTACACCAACGGCCCGGGCTTCGGCGGCATCACGCGCTCGATCGAGATCGACAAGCCGATCGTGGCCGCGGTGAACGGGTTCGCCATCTCCGGCGGATTCGAGCTGGCGCTCGCCTGCGACCTCCGCTTCTGCGCCCCCAATGCGGAGTTCGCCCTGCAGGACGCCAAATGGGGCTTCCATGCCTGCGACGGCGGGCTCATCCGCCTGCCGCAGATCGTCGGGCTCGGCCATGCCATGGAGATCATCCTCTCCGGCGAACGCGTGAATGCCCAGCACGCGTTCCGCATCGGTCTCGTCAACCGGATCGTCCCCGCCGACGAATTGGTGGCCTTCACGCTCGACTATGCCCAGATGCTGGCGAAGCGTTCGCCGCTCTCGCACCGCTTCGCCAAGGACGTGATGCGCCGCGCCGTCGGCATGCCGCTGGGCGAAGCGCTGCGGCTCGAATCCCGCTCCTTCTTCGATCTCGGCCAGAGCCAGGACATCGTGGAGGGCACCACCGCCTTCCGCGAGAAGCGCGAAGCCGACTTCCAGGGTCGCTGAGATCGCCATTATCCGTCATCAGGATCACGCCCGCCCCATGTCCTTCGTCCAGTCCGACCCGCTCGCCATCCAGATCCTGCGCTGCGCCGACTGTGGCCAGCTCGATGCCGGCCCCCGCGAGCTCTGCCCCACCTGCCACAGCCCGAAGATGGAGCCGGCGCCGGTCGATGGGTCCGGTGTTCTCGTCTCGTGGACGCTGGTGCGGCGCCCGCCGACGCGCTTCAGCGCCGACGGTCCCTATGCGGTCGCGGTGGTGGACCTCGACTGCGGCGTGCGCCTCACCGGGCGTCTCGCGCAGGTGCCGATGGAGGAGACCGATGCGCCGGCACTCGGCGCGCGGATGCGCGTCTGCGGGGGGGCCGCCGGCATGACGCTGTTCGCGCCCGTCGCGGCCAGCTGCTGATTTTCGCAAGACCAGGCCGGCGCCAGACCGGCTCGCAACGCCTTCCGGGAGAACGCATGTCCACGAGACGATCCGCAGTGCGTCCGTCCGATCCGCCCGGCGCTGGAGGGGCATCGTGACGCTGCTCAATTTCTTTCAACTGCTCGTCAGCGGCATCGCGATGGGCGCGATCTACACGCTCACCGCCAAGGGCCTGTTCATCACCCATCTGGCAACCCATCGGCTCAACTTCGGCCAGGGCGATTTCCTGATGGTGGGCGCCTTCGCCTCCATCGGCATGCTGACCGCGGGCGTGCCCGCACCGCTCGCGGTCCTGGGCGTGCTCGTCCTCATGGGTGGGCTTGGGTATCTCCTGGAGCGCTTCGCAATCCGCCCCCTCGACCGGCTGGGCGACCGGGCCGGCGCCTATTCCTGGGTGCTCACGACCGCGGGTGCGGCGCTGATCCTGCAAAACATCGTCGAGCTCGGCTTCGGCAAGTCCGCACAATATGCGCCGCCCCTCTTCTCCAAGACCCGCGACAACGTCATCAACATTCTCGGCGTCGGCATCTTCTTCGAGGAGGCGGCGATCATCATCACCGCCTTCGTCGTGGTCGGTGCCTTCTACTGGTTCCTGTTCGGCTCGCGCTGGGGGAAAGCGGTCTATGCCGTCGCCTTCAATCCGGAAGCGGCGTCCCTGTTCGGCATCGACGTGCGGGGCGTGGTGGTCCTGGTGTTCGTCCTCGCTGCGCTGATGGCCGGCATCTCCGGGGTGCTCGTCGGCCCCCTGGTGTCGGTGCATCCGCACATGGGCCTCATCTTCACCATCAAGGCGCTTGCGGTGGCCGCGGTGGGCGGCTTCACCAATCCGGTCGGCATCCTCCTGGGAGGTCTGCTGTTCGGCATCGCCGAAGCCTTCTCCAATTACTGGGACAGCGCATTTGGCGATCTCTACCCGCTGCTCTTCGTCATGGCCCTCCTCGCCGTGCGCCCGTCCGGGCTGTTCGGCGAGCGACGTGCCGACGTGCGCTGAGGAGGCCAAGATGCCGCGCATGCCCCGCCTCGCGATCTATGCCCTGGCGGCCGTGATCATCGCGATTTTCCCCCTGGTCGCGCCCAATCCCTTCTTCGTCCATGTCGGTCAGACGTTCGCCTACACGGCCATCGCCGTGATCGGCCTCAACATCCTGCTCGGCCTCTCCGGCCAGATGTCGCTCGGCCACGGCGGCTTCTACGCCGTCGGCGCGTACGCCTCCGCCATCCTCGCCACCACCTATGGATGGCCGCTGACGCTTTCCATGGGCGTGGCGATGGCCGCATGTCTTCTCGCAGGGTTTCTCGTGGGCGCGGTGGCGCTGCGCACGCGCGGGCTTTATCTCGCCATGGCCACGCTGGCCTTCGGCTTCATCGTTGAAATCGTGGCCCAGCGCTGGGTGTCCGTCACCGGCGGCACCATGGGCCTCATGGGTGTGCCGCAGATCGACTTCGGCAACTTCCGCATGGGGCCAACCTACTTCTTCTGGTTCGCCGCCGGATTGCTGCTTCTGGTGCAGGTCGGCAGCGACTATGTGTTCGGCTCCTCCATCGGCCGCCGCCTCAATGCGGTGAAAGAGAGCGAATCCTTCGCCGCAACGGTGGGCCTCAACGTGCCGCTCTGGCGCATCGGCGTGTTTGCGGCGAGCGCCGCCCTCGCTGGTCTCGCCGGCGTCCTGTTCGCGCATCAGAGCGGGTTCGTCTCTTCCGATGCCTTCAACATCCGCCTCACCATCTCGCTCCTCATCGCCACCGTCATCGGCGGACTGGGCCGATCGGCCGGACCGCTGCTCGGAACGGCGATCCTGATCGGCATCGCCGAGGCCATCGCCGCGGTCCATGACATCGGGCTGATGCTTTATGGCGGCATCCTGCTGGTGGTGCTGCTGCTGTTCCCCGAGGGCGCCATCGGCCTGTTCGGCCGGCGGCGGGGGAAATCCGCTGCCGCGCCGGACGCCGTTCCCGCCTTCCAGCCCGCGATCGCCGGAGCGGCCAATACCGGGGTGCGGCTCGATGTCGAAGGCGTGACCAAGAGCTATGCCGGGGTGGTCGCGCTGCGCGATGCGACGCTCTCGGTCGAGCCCGGGACCATTCACGCGCTGATAGGGCCGAACGGCGCCGGCAAGTCCACATTCATCAATGTGGTGGCCGGGCTCTACGCCCCCACCTCCGGCCGCATCCGCATCGGCGGCGTCGACGTCACCGACCTGCCGGCGAATCGGCGCGCCCGGCTTGGGCTGGTACGGACCTTCCAGAACCTCCAGCTCATCCAAAGCGTGAACGTGCTTGAGAACGTGATGCTCGGGATGGAGCGTCGTCACGGCCTTGCAGCCGACGTCCTCGCCTTTCTCGGCGGCTCCCGACACGAAGCCCGAGAGCGGGCGGAAGCCGCCTCCATCCTCGCCTTTCTCGGCATCGGCGAGTTGGCGGAGATGAAGCCCAGGGACCTGTCCTATGGCCATCGCAAGTTGGTGGAACTGGCCCGCGCCATCGCCCAGAAGCCCGCGATCCTGCTGCTGGACGAACCTGTTGCCGGCGTGAACCCGCAGGAGGCGCGCGAGGTCGCGCGCATCGTGGCGAAGCTGCGCGATGCCGGCATCAGCGTGCTGCTGGTCGAGCACAACATGGAATTCGTGATGGGCCTCGCCGACCGCGTGACGGTGCTCGATTTCGGCAACCGCATCGCCTGCGGCACCCCGGCGGAGGTGCAGAGGGACCCGAACGTCATCCGCGCCTATCTTGGCGCCGTGGAGGATGCGGCATGATCGAGGTCGAGAACATCGATGTCGCCATCGGGCCGGTGGGCATCCTGCACGACGTGTCGCTGCGCCTCGCGCCCGGCCGGCTGGTGACGGTGATCGGTGCCAATGGCGCGGGCAAGACCACGCTCTTGCGCACGCTCTCCAACATCGTCACCCCGCGCGCCGGGTCGATCCGCTTCGATGGCAATCCGACGGCGGGCATCAAGCCCCACCTTCTGGCGCGCGCAGGCCTGGTGCACGTGCCTCAGGGGCGCCAGATCGTCCCCAGCCTGACGGTGCGCGACAATCTGGTGATCGGTGCCGACCGCGTGGCTGGCCTCGACGCAGACACCATTGCGCAGGGTCTGGAACGGGAGTTCGCCCGCTTCCCCGTGCTGAAGGAGCGCCAGCACATCCTCGGCGGCAACCTCTCGGGCGGCGAGCAGCAGATGCTCGCCGTCAGCCGGGCGCTGATGATGCAGCCGAAGGTGCTGCTGCTGGATGAGCCCTCCCTCGGCCTCGCGCCGCAGGTGGTGACGACCATTCTGAAAGCGCTGCGTGGCCTCGCCGACGGCGGCCTGTCCGTGCTTCTGGTGGAGCAGCTCGCTCTGCTCGCGCTCGATACGGCAGACGAAGCCCACGTGCTACAGCGCGGGCGCGTCGCCCTCAGCGGCCCCGCCGCCGAATTGCGCCGGGACCGGGCGGTGATCGAGAGCTATCTCGGATAGGCCCCGGATGGGTCCTGCGTCTATCCTCTCAGCCTTCTGGCGCCCGGTCGGGGGCTAAGCAGCCACCGCCTCCGGCAGCACCACCGAAATGGCGTCGAACCGCTGGCCAGCCCGCAGGCAGAACGCCGGCTGGAGCAGCCGCTCGGCGATCACCTCGGTCTTCTCGTTGTCGATGAGCTTGAAGCGGCCGCGCAGGTCGTTGAGCACCGTCACGTCGGCCTCCATGCCCACCTTCAGCGCGCCGATCTCACTCGCACGATCGAGCACCGTGGCCGGATTGCTGGTGACCATGGGCACCACCTGCTCCAGCGACAGGCCGAGCGCCATCATGGAGCTCATCGCCTGGACCAGGCTGAAGCGGGCCTGGCCGAGGAAGGGATGGTTCTCCTCGTCGTCGTGCTTGTCCGGGGTGCCGGCGGGGGCTGGGATATGGGTGTTGTAGCCGTGGATATCCGCACCCAGCGTGTTGGGCACGATGCCCGCCGCGATCGCCTTTTTGGCGAGGCGATAGGAGAAATGGCTGCCATGCCCCACGTCCACCTTCAGCCCGCGGTCGAGCGCCGCCTGGATCACCGGATGGACCTCGCCGGCGCGGTTCACGAAACCGCCCGGATGGCGCGTGAACGGATGGGCGAGGATGTCGCCCTCCTTCAGCAGCGGGATCACCCGCTCCAGGATGGTGTCCACGTCCTCGCCGTTGGTGCCGCTCTCCGGCAGGCCCCAGAGCTGGCCGAAATGCACATAGACCGGCAGGCCGGTGCGCTTGCCGATCTCCGCCGACATCTCGATCACGCGGATGCCCCAGCGGGCGAAGCCGCCGATTTCCGCATGGGCCTTGATGCCGCGCACGATATCGAGGTTGGCGAGCGCCGACTTCACCGTGGCGTCGATATCCACGCAGTCCGGACTGTAGAGGTTGGGATAGTAATGGCCTTCGAGACCGCCCACGAGATAGGCCGAGAGGAAGGCCAGCACCCGGGACTTTGCGGGCTCGGCGATGAAGTGGCGGAAGCCCGGCAAAGTCATGCAGGACGGGCCGCCCTGGTCCACCAGCGTGGTGACGCCGGACTGCACGCCCACGAGGTCCGGGTTCATACCGAACCGGCCGGTCACATACTGGTAGACATGGGCGTGGGTGTCGATCAGGCCCGGTAGCACCAGCTTTCCGGTAACGTCGGTCACCTCGATGGCGCTGGACGGCAGGATATTGGCCTCGACCGCGGCGATCTTGCCGCCGCGCACCGCCACGTCGTAGGTGCCGTCAAGCCCGGAGGCCGGGTCGATCACATGGCCGCCGCGCAGCAGCAAATCATAAGCAGGGCGTTCGGACATCTTGGCTTCCCCTCGGGTTCAGGCCAGCGCTCCGGTGCGCTGCGGCCCGGCTGTGCATCACGAAGGCTAAGCGAACTGCAGCGTCCGCGCGGACGCCCCGGAAATACGAAGCATGCTTCGCGATCTGCAACGAAGCATACGTCGCAATCACTGGATTGCAAGCAATCGCCATGTCCAATTGCGTTTCCGGGCGGGACCAGCTTTCAGCAGTACTCAGGCAATGGAGGCAGAATCGATAAGCAGGGAAAGCCGGGCATGTGATGCCCGCCTTGTGGGCAATCGGAGCGGCGCGCGGCTCCACAAGTCTTGTCGGCGAAGCCGACCGCCTCCCTTGCCCATCGCCGAGCAAGATGCAATCTAGCTCATGCTTCCCCAAGCGCGTGGTCATGTCCAAGCTCCTCAAATCCTACGACCGCAGCCGTATCCCGCTCTATATCCAGGTGGCCTCGGTCATGCGGCAGCGGATCCAGTCGGGCCAATGGGCGCCGGGGCAGAGGATTTCCACCCTTGAGGAACTGGAGCGGGAGTTCCAGGTGGCCCGCGTCACGGTCCGTCAGGCCATCGCCGTGCTGCAGGAAGAAGGGCTGCTGCACGCCCAGCAGGGGCGCGGAACCTATGTGTCCGACCTGACGCCCAGCCGGCACTGGTTCAAGCTCGAGACCACCTGGGACGAACTGATCGAATCCATCCGGGACAACGTGCCCCAGCAGATGACGCTGGAACAGGACGTGCCCCCTCCCCCGCTGCAGCCCAATGACGGGCAGGCGGCGGCGCATTATGTCCGGCTGCGCAGCGTGCAGTATCGCGACAACGAGCCCTACTCCCTGGTGAACCTGCATCTGGCGCAGCACATCTTCGAGCTCGACCCCAAGCGGTTCATGCGCTCGCCCGCGCTCCCGGCCATCGCCGCCCTCAGCCAGGTAAAGGTCGCCTATGCCCACCAGACCCTGGTGATCGGCAGCGCCGACCCGGAGACCGCGGACCGCATGATGGTGGCCATCGGCGCGCCCACGGCGGAGTGCCATTGCGTCGTGATCGACGAGACCGGGACAGCCATCTACGTGGCGGACATCATCTATCGCAGTGACTGCATCAAGTTGCAGATCGACCTGCTCGGCAACGGTCCCGCGCCGGGCCGGGCCGCGCCGGCAAAGCCGCCGCGCCGGCCGAAGGCGAAGCAGTCCTAAAGGGCGATCGACCGCCGCGGAGCAGCGCGATCCGCCAGCCATCCCTCCGGTCTCTCGGGATCGGGTTGAAACGCGGAGCCCTCCCCTCTCCCACACCCGCAGGCCGGTTGCCTGCCCACCCTCTGCTTGGCACGCTCCGTGCTTTGGAGAACGGCAGGTCGCTTGAGCGCCCGTCCAACTTGTTCTAACTTTCGAATGACCAGATGATAGGCTGATAGGATGACTGCCCTGTGGGCGGCGCCCGTCGACATTCCCCCGATCATCCAAGAGGCACCGATCCCGCAAGGGCCGCGGTGAGACGTGTCATGAGAGCTGCGGCCGCAAGCGCCAGACTGGACGCCGCCCCGGACATTCCCCTGCTGTCCATTCGCGGCGTGCGGAAGGTCTTCAACCAGCTGGAAGCGATCCGGAACGTCTCGCTGGAGATCGGCGACGGGGAGTTCGTCAGCCTGCTCGGTCCCTCGGGGTGCGGAAAGAGCACGCTGCTGATGATGATCGCGGGGCTCATCCAACCCACTTCGGGCGAAATCCTGGTGGCGGGTGAGCGCGTCACCGGCCCGCGCCCGGATGTGGGCGTGGTGTTCCAGAGCCCGGTCCTGCTGCCCTGGCGCTCCGTCCTCGACAACGTCCTCTTTCCCATCGAGCTGCTCAAGAAGCCCCGCGCGCCCTATCGGGACCGGGCCATGGAACTGCTGAAGATGGCGAAGCTGGAGGACTTCGCGGCCGCCCTGCCCCGTGCTCTGTCCGGCGGCATGCGCCAGCGCGCCGCCATCTGCCGGGCGCTGATCCACGACCCCTCCACGCTGCTGATGGACGAGCCGTTCAGCGCGCTCGATGCCATCACCCGCGACGAGATGTCGGTGGAGCTGCTGCGCATCTGGCAGGCCAACCGCAAGACCGTGGTTTTCGTCACCCATTCCATCCGCGAGGCGGCGTTCCTGTCCGATCGGGTGCTGGTGATGGGGCGGCGGCCCGCAACCCTGGTCGAGGATCTGGCCATCGACCTGCCCCGTCCCCGTCACATCGCCATGACGGAAGAGGAAGACTTCAATGGCTATGTCCGACACCTACGCCGCAGCATCGAGGCCAGCCATGAAGGCGTTGCTGCGGACCATTGAGAAGTTCGTCTGGCCCGTGGTGCTTCCCGTCGGCCTGCTCGCCGCATGGGAGATCGCCGTGCGCGCGCTCCACATCCGCAGCATCATCCTGCCGCCGCCGTCGGAGATCGTCGCGGTTATGGTGGAGCGCTACGACCTCATCCTCACCCATCTGTGGCCTTCGCTCTACCTCACCCTGGGCGGCTTCGCGCTCTCCGTCGTGGGCGGCATCGCGGTGGCCGTGCTCATCACCTGGTCGAGCGCGCTGCGCGCGGGCCTCTATCCCATGATCGTGGTGAGCCAGGTGGTGCCGAAGATCTCCATCGCGCCGCTGTTCGTGGTGTGGTTCGGCACCGGCACGCTCTCCAGCCTGCTGCTGGCCTTCCTGATCGCCTTCTTCCCCATGACCATCAATGCGGCCATGGGGTTTCAGTCGGTGGACGAGGACATCCACCGCATGGCCCGCACCTTCATGGGCTCGCGCTGGCAGATCTTCTGGAAGATCCAGCTGCCCCACGCCCTGCCCTACATCTTCAGCGGCATGAAGATTTCCATCACGCTCTCCATCATCGGCGTGATCGTCTCCGAGTTCGTGGCCTCCCAGGAAGGCATCGGCTACCTCATCAAGCTGTCGGGCGGCCTGCTGGACACGCCGCTGATGATGGCCGCCATCGCCGCCCTCAGCATCAGCGGGCTTGGCCTCTACTGGCTCATCGCCGAGGCGGAGCGCATCGCCGTCTATTGGCAGGGCCCCTCCGATCCCGCTGGCGCCGGACAGGGATGATCTCTCCATGAAACGCCTGGACCCCACGGCCGAGACCGTCCATTTCGGCTTCCACGACGCTAGGCTCGTACCGGTGCTGGAGATCGATCCCGGCGAGGAGATTTCCCTCGGCTCCATCTCCGCCCATCCCGACGACGACGTGCCGGCCGACTGGCTGCCCCCCGCGATCCACGACATCTATGCCCGTGCCCCGCGGGGCACCGGCCCGCACATCCTCACCGGGCCGGTCGCGGTGCGCGGCGCGCGCGCCGGCAACGTGCTGGTGGTGGACATCCTCGACGTCCGCATCACGCAGCCCTACGCCTACAACATCGTCAGCCCGCTCAAGGGGATGTTCCCCACGGAGCAGCCGGTCCAGCGCACCGTCATCATGCCCATCGACCTGTCCACGGGGCTGGCCGAGGTGGTGCCCGGCATCAAGGTGCCGACCCGGCCGTTCTTCGGCCAGATGGCGGTCGCGCCACCGCGCGAATGGGGCCGGCTCGACAGCCGGCCTCCCAATCGCCATGGCGGCAATCTGGATAACAAGGAACTCGTGAAGGGCACCCGCCTGCTCCTGCCGGTATGGGTGGACGGCGCCCTGTTCAGCGCCGGCGACGGCCACGCGGCGCAGGGCGACGGCGAGATCAACCAGACCGCACTGGAGACCAGCCTCGACGGCCGCTTCCGGCTCTCGCTGCTCACCGACCGCACGCTCGAATGGCCGGTGGCGGTCTCGCCCACCCACCTGATGACCATGGCGTTCCACGAGGACCTGGACGATGCCGCGCGGCTCGCCATGCGCAGCCTGATCGCCATCCTGGAGCAGGATTGCGGGATCGCCTTCCACGACGCCTACCGCCTGTGCAGCGTCGCGGCGGACATGCACGTCACCCAGTTCGTGAACGGCAATCGCGGCATCCACGCCATGCTGCCGCTCTCCCTCGTCGAAACCTTCCCACGGAAGCCGAGCTTCCTGCCCAGACCCGGAGACTTCTCATGACCGTGGACCGGCGTTCCCTCCTGAAGTTCGCCGGCGCTGCGGGCGCGGCCCTGAGCCTGCCTCTGCCGGCGGTGCTGCATGCCGCGCCGCTCACGCCGGTGAAGATGACCTTGCCCTGGCTGCCGCTGGGCACGTTCAGCTACGCCTTCGTGGCCAAGAAGATGGGCTTCTGGGAGCAGCGCGGCCTCGATGTCACCATCGACCGGGGCTTCGGCTCCGGCAAGGTGTGCGTGCCGGTGGACCAGGGCCAGTACGAGTTCGGCATCCTCGACCTTGCGGTGATGATGAACTGCGCGGCGCGCGGCCTTGATCTCACGGCGGTGGCCGGCATCTGGCCGAAATGCCCCATCGGCATCTTCTCGCTCAAGGAAAACGGCCTCACCACGCCCAAGGACCTGGAAGGCCAGACCGTGGCGTTCGACGTGGGCTCGGGCGACTTCCAGCTTTGGCCCGCCTTCGTCAAGGCCACCGGCATCGACGACAAGAAGGTCAACAAGGTCACCATGGACGCCGCCGCGCTCATCAAGGCGCTGGTGGAAAAGCAGGTGAAGGCCGAGGGCAACTTCTTCGGCTCGATCGCACCCAGCCTGTGGGCCAACGGCCTGGAGATCAATTCCATTCTCTACGAGGACTACGGCATCAAGGCCTTCAGCAACGTGGTCGCCACCAAGAAGACCACGGTCCAGCAGAAGCCGGAGCTGTGCAAGGCGTTCGTCGGGGGGCTCATGGACGGGCTGAAATATGTCTATCTCAACCCTGACAAGGCGGTGGACCTGCACCTGGAGAGCGTGAAGGAATTCCAGGGCGGCAACGCCATCACCAAGAAAGTGGTCGAATACGGCCAGGCGGTGAGCACCGCCCTCGGCCTCGTGCCATCGGTGAAGGCCAACGGCCTCGGCTACATGGACCCGGCGCTGATCCAGGCCACGGTGGATACCGTCAAGACCTACATGGACGTGAAGAATCTGCCGGCCACCGATACGCTGTTCACCAACGCCTTCGTCGGCGCGGTGAAGATCGACGACGCGGACTGGGCGGCGCTCGAGGCCCGCTCGGAAAAATTCATCCCGCGGAAGGCCTGAGCCATGGCGAGGCGCGCCGCGGCGGAGATTGGCGCATCGGGTGTCGGTGCGTCGGTGCTGCGCAAGGAGGACGAGCGCTTCCTGCAAGGACGCGGGCAGTATGTGGCCGACGTGCGCCTGCCCGGCATGCGGGAGGTGGCCTTCGTCCGCAGCCCGGTGGCCCATGCGCGGCTGCGGGGTATCCATGTGCCCGACGCGTTGCGCGCGTGCGTCTTCACCGCCGCCGACCTCGCGGGCGTCGAGCCGATCCGCGCCGCTACGGCACTGCCGGGCTTCAAGCATTCCGCGGAGCCCATCCTCGCCGTGGACAAGGTCCGCTATGTCGGCGAGATCGTCGCCATGTGCCTCGCGCGCACCCGCGCCGAGGCCGAGGACATGGTGGCGCAGGTCACCCTCGACTATGAGGAGCTGCCCGCCGTCACCGACATGATCGCCGCCTGCGCGCCGGGCGCGCCGCTGGTGCACGAGGCCTGGGGCGACAATGTCTTCATCACCTTCTCGGAAGACGGCGACATCGGCCGGGTCGCGCAGGACGCGGCCATCCGCGTGACGCGGGAGATCCGCACCGCGCGCCACTGCATGTTCCCCATGGAGGGTCGGGGCGTGGTCGCGCACGTCGACGCGCGGCTCGACGTGCTCACCCTGGTCTCGGCCACCCAGATGCCCCACGTGGTGCAGCACGGGCTCGCCGAATGCCTCGGCATCCCGAGCGGTCAGGTGCGGGTGATCTCCCCGGACGTGGGCGGGGGGTTCGGCTACAAGGGCCTGCTGCTGCGCGAGGAAGTGGCCTTGGCCTGGCTCACCCGCCATGTGGGCCACCCGGTGCGCTGGCTTGAGGACTGCCGCGAGCACCTGGTCGCCAACGCCAATTGCCGCGAGCACGCCTACACCATCACCGGCTATGCCGACGCGGAAGGCAGGCTCCTCGGCCTCGACTGCATCGCCCATGTGGATGCGGGGGCCTATTCGGTCTACCCCACGTCCTCCGCGCTGGAGGCGGCGCAGGTGGCGAGCCTCCTGCCCGGCCCCTACGATCTGCCGGTCTATCGCTGCCGCTCCCATGCGGTGGCCACCAACAAGTGCCCGATCCTGCCCTATCGCGGCGTCGCCCGCACCGGCGTGTGCCTCGCCATGGAGACGGTGATGGACGCCATCGCCGCGGAGGCCGGGCTGGAGCCCTACGAGGTGCGCCTGCGGAACCTGGTCGGGCCGGAGCGCATGCCGTTCGACAACGTGCTGAAGAAGCATTTCGACAGCGGCGACTATCCCGAATGCCTGCGCCGCGCGGTCGCGGCCATCGACGTGCCCGGCGTGCGTGCGCGCCAGCGGCAGGGCGAGGCCGACGGACGCCACATCGGCGTGGGCATCGCCATCTTCTGCGAACAGGGCGCCCACGGGACGTCGGTGCTCGCCTCCTGGGGCCGGCCGGTGGTGCCCGGCTATGAGCAGGCGACCCTGCGCCTCACCTCGGACGGCGACCTGGAAATCCGCGTCGGCACCCATTCCCACGGCCAGGGCCACGAGACCACCTTCGCCCAGATCGCGCACGAGATCCTGGGCCTGCCGCTGGAGCGCATCAAGGTGCTCCAGGGCGACACCCTGCTGGTGCCCTTCTCCACCGGCACCTGGGGCTCGCGCTCCATCGTCATGGGCGGCGGCGCGGTGGCGGAAGCCGCCCGCGCGCTCGCCGCCCGCGCCGCGAAGATCGGCGCCTGGCTGCTCCAGGCGGATCCGGCGGCGGTGCGCGTCGCGGATGGCGCCGTGCAGGGCGGAGAGGCCAGCGTCTCCCTGCGCGACGTCGCACGCGCCTGGTATCTCCAGCCCCAGCAGCTGCCCCCCGGCGTGGACACGGGCGGGCTGGAGGTGACGGCCGGCTACCGCGCCGGACGCGACAGCGGCACGTTCAGCTATGCCGCCCATGCGGCGCTGGTGGCGGTGGACCCCGGCACGGGGCTGGTGGAGATCCTGGATTACGTGGTGGTGGAAGATGGCGGGGTGCTGGTGAACCCCATGATCGTCGATGGCCAGATCACCGGCGGCACGGCCCAGGGCATCGGCACCGGCCTGTTCGAGGCCATGCCGTTCGACGCCCAGGGCCAGCCGCTCGCCTCGACGCTGCTGGACTACATCCTGCCCGGCGCAGCCGACGTGCCCGACATCCGTATCCTGCACATGGAAACGCCCTCGCCCTACACCGCCTTCGGGGTGAAGGGCATCGGCGAAGGCGGCGCGGTGGCCCCGCCCGCCGCCATCTGCTCGGCGGTGAACGACGCCCTGCGCCCGCTCGGCGTGGAGCTGAACCAGGTGCCCCTGACGCCGGACCTGATCCTCGACGCGATCCTCTCGGCAAGCCGGCCATGAAGCCCGCGCCCTTCGACTATCTGCGCCCCCGCACGCTGGCCGAGGCCTGCGCCGCCCTCAAGACGGCGGACGGCGGCGCCAAGCTCATCGCCGGCGGGCAGTCGCTCGGCCCCATGCTGAACCTGCGGCTGGTCCAGCCCCGCCTGCTGGTGGACATCTCCGGCCTGGAGGCGCTCCACGCCTTCTCGGAAACGGCGGATGCGCTCCACCTCGGCGCCGGCCTCACCGCGGCGAATATCGAGGACCAGCGCATCGACACCCGGGCCGTGCCGCTGCTCCAGCGGGTGGCGGCCGGCATCGCCTATCGCGCGGTGCGCAACCGCGGCACCGTGGGGGGCAGCCTCACCCATGCCGACCCCGCCGCCGACTGGGTGAACCTCATGCCGGCGCTGGGCGCCCGCTATGAGCTCGCCGGCCCGGCGGGTTCGCGGACCGTGGCCGCGGCCGACTTCATGACCGCCGCGTTCGAGACCCTGCTGGCGGAGGACGAAGTGCTTTCCACCATCATCGTGCCCAAGCCCGCGCCGGGAACGCGCTTGGGCCACGCCAAGATCGCGCGCAAGACCGGCAAGTTCGCCATGGCCATCGCCGTCGTGGTCGCGGAACCCGACGGCGGCACCTGCCGGGCGCTCATCGGCGCCACCCATGGCCGGCCGATCCTGGTGGAGGACGCCGGCGCGCGGTTCGGCCTCGGCACCGGCCGCCTCGACGAACCCGGCCTCGCCGGCCTGCTCGCGGACGCCGGCATCACCACCCCGGCCGCGCGCCACCTCCATCTCACGGCGCTGCGCCGCGCCGCCGCCGAGGCGTTTCCCCAGGCCATCCCATCGTGACCGAGATATCCCTTTCCGTGAACGGGCGCAGCGTCTGCGGCGTCGCCGAGCCCCGCACCCACCTCGCCGACTTCCTGCGCGACACGCTCGACCTCACCGGCACGCACCTGCGCTGCGAGCAAGGGGTGTGCGGCGCCTGCACGGTGCTCATCGACGGCGCGCCCGCCCGCTCCTGCATCAATTATGCGGTGGCTTGCCAGGGCGCGGAGGTGACCACCGTCGAGGGCTTCGGCACCGACGGGGTGATGGCGCAGTTGCGAGCCGCCTTCCACGCGGAGCATGCATTGCAGTGCGGTTTCTGCACGCCGGGCATGCTGGTCACCGCCCGCGACATCGTCCTGCGCCTGCCGGATGCGGATGCGGCGCGGGTGCGCACGGAGCTCGCCGGCAATCTCTGCCGCTGTACCGGCTATGCCGGCATCGTGCGGGCAATCTGCCGGGTGCTGGAAGACCGGAAGGCGGAGGGCGCCGACGCCATCCCCCAGGGCCGGCTCGGACCGGTGGGCGCCCGCGCGGCCGCGGTGTCGTCCGCCCAGGCCGCTGCCCCGCCCGCTGCCGTGACAGCAGCCGCGCCCGCAACCGGCGAGCTCGGCCTCGGCGGCCGCGCGCCCAATCTGGAGACCGCGCTCGCCTTCACCGTGCGGCGGCCTCTGGCCGAAGTGTGGGCGGTTCTGGATGACATTCCCCGCGTCGCCCGCTGCATGCCCGGCGCGACCTTGACCGCCCCGCCGGCGGACGGGCGCGTGGAAGGCCGGGTCGCGGTGAAAGTCGGCCCCATCGCCACCAATTTCACCGGCACCGCGCACATCGCGCGGGACGAACCAGGGAAGCGCGGCATGCTGTCCGGCGCCGGCCGCGACAGCCTCAGCGGATCGAGCGCCCGCGCCGAGATCACCTATGCCCTCGCGCCCGGGGGCACCGATGCGACCCGCATCGACATCGCGGTCCGCGCCTTGCTGGCCGGCCCCCTGGCCCAGTTCGGCCGCAGCCAGATCGTCCAGGGCCTGATGGCGCGCCTCGCCGCCGAGTTCGCCCGGCGGCTGGAAGCCATGCTGGAAGGCGGGGAGGACGCCCCGCCGGCGTCTGAGGCGGCCTTGCGCCCCTGGGCGCTGGTGGCCGCCGCCATCGCAGAGAAATTCCGTTCGCTGTTCAGAAAGGCCCGCTGACGCGGTTTGGCGCCCATGAAGATTGCCGTCCCGGACCTGGTCTCGCCCTCCTATTTCCCGGCCGAGGCCGCGGTGGAACTGGGCTGCTTCGCCGCCCATGGCGTCGATGCGCAGATCGAGCTGATTTCGCCGGTGGAGCGGGCCTACGCGGCCATGCGCGAGGGGGCGGTGGACTTCGTCGCCGGCTCCGCCCACTCGGCCCTCTCCGCCTTCCCGCGCTGGCAAGGCGCGAAGCTGCTGTGCGCCCAGTCCCAGGGCATGTACTGGTTCCTCGTCATGCGTGCCGACCTCGGTGCGAAGCGCGGCGACCTTGAGGTGGTGAAGGGCAAGCGCATCGGCGCGGCGCCCTGGGTCGGCATGGGCCTCAAGCGCCTTCTCACGCAGGCCGGCATCGATCTGGTGCGAGACGCCGTCACCATCGCCCCCACCCCCGGCTCACTGGAGCCGCGGATCAATTTCGGCCTCGCCGCCGTGGAGGCGCTGGAGGCGGGCATCGTGGACGGCTTCTGGGCCAACGGCATGGGGGCGGATCTCGCCGTGGCGCGTGGCTCCGGCACCGTGGTGCTGGACGTGCGGCGCGGCGACGGGCCGGCGGAGGCCTTCAACTACACCATGGCGACGGTGGCGACCACCGATCGCCTGCTGGCGGAGAATCCCACGGCCTGCGAGTCGGCGGTGCGGGCCATCGTCGACGCCCAGAAGATCCTCGCCGCAGACCCGGCCCGCGCGCGGCAAGTGGGGGAAAAGCTGTTCCCCGAAGTGGCGGACCGCATCGAGGCGCAGATCCGCCGCGACCTCCCCTTCTACCAGGCGGGACTCACGCCGGACTTCATCGCCGGCATGAACCGCTTCAGCCGCGACATCGGCATCCTCGACGCCGACGTGCCGTACGACGCCGTGGTGGCGGAAGGCATGCGCCACCTGTGGTGAACGCCCTGCCCCGTCACCAGGGCGGACTCAGATATAGCGCTCCTTGTCGCCGCCGCTCTGGTACCACGGGCAGAACACGCGCTCGGCGAGCGAGACGACATAGAACAGGCAGATGCCCAGCACCGCCAGCAGCGCCATGGCGCCGAACACCAGCGGGGTGTTCATGGTGGAGGAGAAGGTGAGGATGAGGTAGCCGAGGCCCCGGTCGGACCCCACGAACTCGCCCACCACGGCGCCGATCAGCGCCAGCGCCATGGCCACCTTCATGCCCGAAAATAGATAGGGCATGGCGAAGGGCAGCCGCACCTTCCAGAACACCTTCAGGCTGGGGGAATTGAGCGAGCGCGAGAGCTCCAGCAGTTCGCGCGGCACGGCCTCCATCCCCGCAGAGGTGTTGATGATGATGGGGAAGAAGGCGGTCATGGCCGCGATCAGCACCTTGGACCCGGTGCCGTAGCCGATCCACACCAGGACGATGGGCGCCAGCGCCACCTTGGGCACCGACTGGAGCACCACCAGGATGGGATAGATCACCTTGCGCGCCAGCGGCGACAGCACGATGAGGATGGACAGCGGGACGCCCACCGACACGCCGAGGCCGAAGCCCAGCAGCACTTCGATGGTGGTGGTCATGATATGAATCGGCAGAATGTCACGCGCCGTCCACAAGGCCCCGACGATGCGGCTCGGCGCCGGCAGCAGCCATTGCGGCACCTTGCCGATGGTGCAGGCCAGCTCCCACCCGGTGATGAGGCAGACGAACACCAGCACCGCGGCGAAATTGCCTTGCAGGAAGCGCCTGAGCCGCGCGAACGGCACCTTATGCGGCGGCAATCTGCTGCCCGCCGGAGATAAGGGAACGGATTTCTTCAGCGTAGCGGCCGTACTCATGCGTGGACACCATGTTGATCGTGCGCGGGCGCGGCAGGTCGATCTTGATCGAGGCGGCGACGCGGCCCGGGCGGGCGGTCATCACCAGCACCCGGTCGGCGAGCAGGATGCCTTCCTGGATCGAGTGGGTGACGAACATCACCGTCTTCTTGCGCTCGCTCCAGATCCGCAGCAGCTCGATGCCGAGCTCCTCGCGGGTCATGGCGTCGAGCGCGGCAAACGGCTCGTCCATCAGCAGCAGCTTGGGGTCGTAGATCAGCGCCCGGCAGATGGCCGCGCGCTGCTGCATGCCGCCGGAGAGCTCGTTGGGCATGGCCTTCTCGAACCCGGCGAGGCCCACCAGCTTCAGCAGGTCGCGGGCCTCGGCGTCGTAGGATCTGGTGCTCTTGCCCATCATCTCGATCGGGAACAGCACGTTCTCCAGGATGTTGCGCCAGGGCATGAGGATCGGCTGCTGGAACACCATGCCGATGCGCGCGGTGGGCGACGTGAGCGGGCGCCCCTCGAAGAACACCTCCCCGCTCGACGGCCGGATCACGCTGGCGACGATCTTCAGCAGCGTGGACTTCCCGCAGCCGCTCGGCCCCAGGATGGTGACGAACTCGTTCTCGCCGATGTCCGCATGGATGTCGTCGAGCGCCAGGACGGTGCGGCCGGAGCGCGTCGTGTACTCCATGGACAGGCGGCGGACCTCCAGGATCTGGGTCATGCGCCCGCCCTCAGCTCTTCTTCTCGGGCGGCAGGAATTCCAGCGTGTAGATCTCATCCACCGGCACAGAGCGCTTCAGCGACAGCGACTTGGTGACAATGTCGCGCACGTTCTCCATGTGCTTGGCGTCGATGTAGCCGAGGCCGTGCTTGGCCACCTCGTCGGTCATGGCGAGCTGCTTGGTGTCCAGGAGCTCCTCCTTGCCCACGTCTGCGTCGATCTCGGGGTTGGTCTTGCGCAGGATCGCGATCGCCTCGTCGGGATTCTCGAAGGCATACTGGCTGCCCTTCAGGGTCGCCGCCATGAAGCGCTTGATGAGGGCGGGATTCGACTTGATGAGATCGGTCTTCACGATGATGCCGTCGCCATAGAGGTCGAGGCCGTAGTCGGCGAAGCGGAAGGCGTCGATGTCCAGGCCCGCCTCCTGAGCGCCCTTGCGGTAGCGGCCGAGATAGGAGCTCTGGTCCAGCACGGCATCCACCTGCTTGGAGAGCATCAGGGGCAGGAAGGAGTTGGGGTTCACCACCACCTCGTTGATGCCAGAGCGCTCGATCTTGTTGGCCTGAAGAAAGGCCGGGAACATGTTCACCGAGGCGCCGGCCGCCGACCGGCCGAGCTTCTTGCCGATGAGGTCGTTGGGCTCCTTGATGGCGCCCTTCACATAGAGGATGGCCACCGAGGACTTGCCGAAGATCAGCCCCACCAGCTTGACCGGCGACTCGTCATTGGCCTTTGCGCCGATCACCGCGGCGGTATCGGCGAGGCCGAAATCGGATTCCCCCGCGGCCACGCGCTTGATGGTGTCGCCGGAGCCGTTGCCGCGGGAGATCGAGACATTGAGCCCCTGCTCCGCGTAGAAGCCCTTCTCCACCGCCACGAAATAGGGCGCGTTCTTGCCGCTCACCAGCCAGTTGAGCGCGAGCTTTACGTTGTCGGCAGCGCTCGCGGCCGGGGCGCCAAGCAGCAGGGAGCCGAGCGCCACGGCGCCGGCGAGGCGCGCGAGCGGGCCGGACTTAGGCGTCCTCGTCTTCAACGCGGTCATGGCCTTGTCCTCTGGTTCGGGGCCTTCGCCGGCCCGGTTCTGGTGGTTTGCGGAATCAGATGGCGCCGGCCATCGCGGGGGCCTGCGCGTAGCGGCTGGCCGGGCGCTTCAGGCCCAGATTCTCCCGCAAGGTGCGGCCGGTATATTCGGTGCGGAACAGGCCGCGGTTCTGAAGCTCGGGGATGACCTGGTCGATGAATTCGGTGAGCCCCAGGGGCAGCACCGGCGGCTGGATCAGGAAGCCATCCACCCCATAGCCCTCGAACCATTCCTGCATCTGGTCCACGATGGTGCTGGGCGTGCCCTTCAGCGTGCGCTGGCCGCGCGCCGCGCCGTAGCGCTCGTACATCTGGCGGACCGTCAGCGGCTCCTTGAAGAGGTAGGAGAAGCGCGGATTGGTCTTGCGGTCCTCGGGCGAGATGATGTGGTCCGGCAGCGGCTTGTCGATGTCCACGTCGGTGAGGTCCACCCCTCCGAGGGCATTGGACAAGAGTTCCTTGCCCACCGCCGGGTGGATCAGGGTCTGGAGATACTCGAGCTTCTCGTCCGCCTCCTTCTGCGTCGCGCCCACCACCACGTTGAGGCCCGGCATCACCAGCATGTCGTCCGGACCGCGGCCGAACCTCGCGGCATGCCCCTTCACCTCGCGGTAGAAGGCCTTCGCTTTCTCCAGATCGTGCAGGGGTGTGAACAGCACCTCGGCGATCTGCGCGGCGAGATCCTTGCCGGTGTCGGAGGCGGAGGCCTGGAACAGCACCGGGTAGCCCTGCGGCGGCCGGGCGGTGTTGAGCGGCCCGCGCACGTTGAAATGGGTGCCGTGGTGGTTCAGAAAATGCAGCTTCTCCGGCTCGAAGTAGCGCGCCGAGGCGCGGTCGCGGACGAAGGCATCGTCGTCGTAGCTGTCCAAAAGCCCCTTCACCACGTCGACGAATTCGCCCGCCCGCTGGTAGCGCTCGCTATGGCCGTAATGGGCGTCGCGGCCGAAATTGTAGGCCTCCGACGCATTGCCCGAGGTGACCACGTTCCACCCCGCACGCCCGCCGCTCATGAGGTCGAGCGAGGCGTATCTCCGGGCGATCTGGTAGGGCTCGTTGTAGCTGGTGGTGGCGGTGGCCACGAGACCGATATGCTGCGTCACCGCCGCCAGGCCGGCCAGCAGCATCAGCGGGTCGAAGAAGGCCATGTATTGCGGCCAGCGTGACAGGGCTTCGAGGTTGCCGTCGCGGGTCGCCACCGCGTCGGCGAGGAAGATGAGGTCGAACTTCGCGCGCTCCGCTGCCTGCGTCATCTGCGCGTAGTGGGCGAAATTGGTCCCCGCATCGATCTGCGCGCCGGGATGCAGCCACGAGGCGATATGATGACCCGTGGGATGGAAGAACGCCCCGAGCTTCAGCTGACCTGTCCGCTTCATACAGTGCCTCGCCAACCCCTCATGTGGCCCGGACTCCCCCGCCTTCATCCGCGATTCGGACCCTATGCAGGGGGCGTGCCGCAGACGCCCCGGCGCATCTCGCCCTGGAAAACCGGCGTGACCGGAGGCCACCGAGCCGATCAGTCCTTCTTTGGAAGGAATTGCGCCGAATAGACCTGGTCCAGCGGCAGCGTTGTCTTCAGCCCGAGATATTCCGCCAGCACCCCCTGCACGTGGCGCATGCGCTCGGGGTCGAATGTGCCGAGCCCGTGGGCCCGCGCACCGGCGGTCCAGGCAAGATCGGTATAGTCCTGGAGCTCCGCCTGGCCGATGTCCGGCTCGATCTCGGGGTTGGTCTTGCGCAGGATTTCGATGGCCTCGGGGATGTGCGCGAAGGCGTATTCGCTGCCCTTGATGGACGCACGCACGAACCGTCGGACGAGGTCCGGATTGCCGGTGGCGAGGTCGGTCTTCACGAAGATCACGTCGCCATAGATGTCGAGCCCGTAATCGGCGTAGCGGAAGGCGTCGATGCGGACGCCCGCCGCCGCCCCGGCCTTGCGGTAGCGCTGAAGATAGGAGCTCTGGTCGAGCACCGCCTCCACCTTGCGCGACAGCATGAGCGCCACGAAGCTCGACGGCGTCGCCACCACCTCGTTCAGGCTGGCGCGCTCGATCCCGTTGGCCTTGAGGAAGGCCGGGAACATGTTCACCGACGCGCCGGCGGCCGACCGCGCGATGGTCTTGCCCCTCAAATCCTGCGGCTTGGCGTTTCCCGCCTCGGCCACGTAGAGCACCGCCACCGGCGACTTGTCCGACATCATCGCCACCATCTTCACCGGCGTCCCCTCGTCGGCCTGCGCCTGCAGGACGGAGGCGGAATCGGCCAGCCCGAAGGTGGATTCGCCCGCGGCGATGCGCTTGATGGTGTCGCCCGAGCCGCTGCCGCGGGAGATGGTGACGTTCAGCCCCTCCGCCGCGTAATAGCCCTTCTGAAGCGCGACGAAATAGCCGGCGTTCTTGCCACTCACCAGCCAGCTCAGCGCCAGCTGCACAGTGTCGGCGGCGCGGGCCGCCGGGGCGCCCAGCACAGCGGCGAACGCCAGCGCTCCCGCCAGCAGCCGTCCCGTGCGGGTGATGCGGGAGCTGCTCCCGACGATCCCGCCCCACCTTCCGCAGCGTCCTGCCATGTTGAGCCTCGAAGGGTGGCCGCGCGCGCGTCGCCGACCCGCACGCCGGGAGAAGCTGCACGCCGCTAAGGGACTATCTTTAGAATGTTAGGCTCTTTAAAATTCGTCGAAAATGGAAAGCACCTTGGAGTTTGCGCATATTATGCACTTCGGCGGCTCAAGTTGGCGTCATCCGGCATCGTTCTTCAGCACCAATCGAGAGTGCCGCAGCCCGGGCGGAGAGCGCACAATTTGACCGCCCCCGCACAGGCCCCCAGGCCTGATCGCAGAGCATGGCCTCCGGCACGGCACAGGTGATGGCAAAGCGCAGCAAGGACGAAATCGAGCACGTGGCCAAGCGCGCCCTCCTCTCCCAGGGCGTGGCGGAAACCTTGACGGACGCCGTCCGCCAGGCACTGCGGCGCGACGTGCTCACCGCCGCTTTGCCGCCCGGCACGCGCCTCTCCGTGCGGGAGTTGAGCGAGCATTACGGCGTCGGCGCCACGCCGGTGCGCGAGGCGCTCTGGAGCCTCGTGGGCGAGGGCCTCGTGACCACGGAGGCGCAGCACGGTTTCCACGTGGCGGGCGCCGATCGCGGCCGGCTCGCGAGCCTGCTCCTGCTGCGGCGGCGCGTGGAACCTTGGCTGCTGGGGGCCTCGCTGCGCAATGGCGGGGCGGACTGGCGCCGCGCGGTGGAACGCGCGTTCGCGGCATTCCAGCCCATCGACGCCCAGGTGGGCGACCTGCGGCCGCTGAACGAGGAATGGGAACGCCTGCACCAGGCCTTCCATTTGGCCCTGATCGAGGGCTCCGGCATGCCGGCGGCGGTGGATCTGGCGCGGCAATGGTACGAGGAGATCGACCGCTACCGCCGCCTCGATGCGGGCAACCTCTCCGTGGAGGCGGGCGCGAAGCCGGACCACGAGGCGCTGTTCGAGCTGGTCACCTCGGGGGCGGAGTGGGACGCGGTGGAGACGCTCACGCGCCATATCGACGATACGGCGGAGCGGCACGGCGTGCATTTCGACGGGGCGGACATCAGCCCCTCGCCCGCCCGTTGAGATCCCCTAGAATTCGCTCGACGTGATCGATACCCCGAGCCGGCGCTGCACCAACACCTCGGCCAGCGCCACCAGGCCGTAGAGGGACAGACCCACGGCGCACAGCATGGCGATGGCCGCGAACACCAGGGCCGTATCATCCGCCGACGAGGCGAACATGATGATATAGCCCAGCCCTTCCTGGGCCGTGACGAACTCGCCCACGATCACGCCGATGATGGCCATGGTCACGGAGATCTTCAGGCCGGCGAACAGATAGGGCATGGCATAGGGCACGCGCACGCTGACGAAGGTCTGCCAGCGCGTCGCGGTCAGGGCGGTGCAGAGGCGCAGGATGTCGCGATCCGCGCTCATCAGCCCCGCCATGGTGGCGACCACCACCGGGAAGAACGCCAGGAAGACGGCGAAGGAGAGCCGCGAGGTCGGCCCGATGCCCAGCCACACGATGAACAGCGGCGCCAGCGCCACCTTCGGGATCAGCTGGAACAGCAGGATGTGGGGATAGAGCGCCTGCCTCACCCGCCGCGACAGCACCAGAACGGTGCCGAGGGTGACGCCGAGCAGAGCAGCCAGGAGGAAGCCGACCACCGTCTCGGTCAGGGTCGGCATTGCCTGCTGAAGCAGGATCGGAAACGATTCCTTGAGGGTGCTCCACACCGCCGAGGGCGGGGCGATGAGGAGCGGGGAGATCTTCGCGAGCCGCGTGCCATACTCCCAGGCGAGCAGCGTCAGGATCGCCACCGCGAGCGGCAGCAGCACCCGCTGCGCCAGCCGGACGCGGCGCCAAATGCCGCCGATCATCACCGCCATCCGGGGTCCCTGTCCGTTGTCCGGCCGCGAGGCGGACGGATCGAGCGATGCCGCCGCCGATTTCATCGGGTCGAACCCTCGCGCAGGCGGGCGGGATGGGGATGCCGGCCGTTCATCCGCGCCACCATTTGCGGGCCAGACGCTCGCCGGTCACGGCGATGGCGTAGGGAACGAGGCCGACGATGCACAAGACCACCAGGGCCGCGAAGATGAACGTGGTCTCGCTGCGCGACTGGGCGGTGAGGATGTAATGGCCGAGGCCGCTCTTGGACGAGATGAACTCCCCCACCACGATGCCGATCACCGACATGGTGGCGGCGATCTTCAGGCCCGAGAAGAAATAGGGCAGCGCATAGGGCACCCGAACCAGAAACAGCGTCTGCCACCGGCTCGCCGTGAGCGCGCGGCAGAGCCGCAGGGCGTTGGCGTCGGCCCGGTCGAGCCCCGTCATTGTGGCGAGCGCCACCGGGAAGAAGCTGATGAATACGGAATAGGACAGCCGCGACGGGGATTCGAAACCGAGCCAGAACACGAACAGCGGCGCCAGGGCGATCTTCGGGATGATCTGGAACACCACCACGTGGGGATAGAAGGCCTGGAACACCACTGCCGAGGACGTCAGAACCAGCGCCGCCACCACCCCCAGCACCGCCGACAGGCCGAAGGCGACAAGCGCCTCCGAGCCGGTCTGCCAGGCGTTACGCGCCAGCACGCCTGCGATCGTGCCGAAGGACGAGGCGATATCGCTCGGCGCCGGCAGCAGCACGGGCGAGATGGCGAAGGCGCGGGTCACAATCTGCCAGGCCGCCAGCGCCCCGAGGCCGACTAAAACAGGCAGTGCGACGGCAAGCACCTGCTCCTTCGTGCCGCTCGCGGCCGTGCTCATGCCGCCCTCGCCCGGCGGCCACCGTCTTCGCGCCGCTCGATCAGGTTGCGCAGATGGGCGCAGATCTCGTTGAACTCTGCCTTCTCGCCGATGGAGCGTTCGCGCGGGCGGGGGAAGGGAATGCGCAGGTCCTCCACCACGGTGGCGGGGCGGCGGGTCATCACCAGCACCCGGTCGGCGAGATAGACCGCCTCGCGGATGGAATGGGTGACGAACAGGCCGGTCTTGCGATAGCGGTCCCAGATGTCGAGCAGGGCATCGTTCATCTCGTCCCGCGTCATGGCGTCGAGCGCGGAGAACGGCTCGTCCATCAGCAGGATGTCGGGGTCGGTCACCAGCGCCCGGCAGATGGCGACCCGCTGGCGCATGCCGCCGGAGAGCTGGTGCGGCTTCTTCTCCTCGAAGCCCGATAGCCCCACCATGTCGATCAGTTCGCGGGCCCGCTCCCGATGCTCGGCCAGCGGGCGCTTCTGGACCCGCGCGGGGAAGAGGATGTTCTCCATCACCGTCTTCCACGGCAGGAGGGTCGAATCCTGGAACATGATGCCCACGTGGGCACGCGGACGGGTGATGGCCTCGCCATCGACCATGATGCGGCCGGAGGTGACGCTCTCCAGTCCCGCGCACATCATCAGCAAGGTGGACTTGCCGCAGCCGGAGGGACCGAGGATGGCGACGAACTCGCCCTCCTGGGCGGTGAAGGAGACGTTCGAGACCGCCTCCACCTCGTCCTTGCCGGTCTGATAGACCTTGCGGACGTTCTCGACCGCGATGTTGGTTGCCATCAGCCGGCCTTCTCGGCGAGATACTTCACGAAGGGCTGCGCCTTCGCCTTGGCCTGCGTCCATTCCTCCGGGGTGAGCATCAGCTTGCCGATATAGTCGTTGGACATGACGTCCTTGACCTTCGGTGCCTTGTCGGACGGGCCGGCCACGTACTTCATGACGAGGTCGATCATCTCGCCGTAGTCGCTCTCCGAGGCGTAGCCGAGGCCGTTCTTCTGCGCCACGTCGAACAAGGCCGAGTTCGAGCAGATGCCGATGCCGATGCGGGTGCGCTCCAGGCCGCCGGGAGACAGGGTGGTCTCCGGCACTTCCTTCGCGAACAGCTTGATGGACTCTTCCGGCTCCAGCAGCGTGTATTTCAGCCCCTTCAGCAGGCCCGCGGCGACGTCCGCGCAGAGCTTGGGCTCCTTCTCCAGGGTGGCGGGCTGGGTCAGGAGGGCGTTGTTGTAGAGGGTCAGCCCGTGATTGCTGTAGAGCATGGCGTGGGCTTCGTAATTCTGCGAAATCAGCGGCGGGATGAAGGACACCGCAAATCCCGACATGCAGTCCACCTGGCCGGTGGTCAGCAGGCGCTGGCGGACGTTGGCGTCGGTCTGCACGATCTCCACCGACTTCAGGTCGAAGCCCGTGATCTTGGCGAAGGCGGGCAGGAAGGGGTGCTCGCCGGAGGTGACCACCGAGGCCATCTTCTTGCCGGCCAGATCCTTCGGCGCGTGGATCGGGCTGGAATTCAGGAGGCAGATGCCCATGGTGGCGTCGTAGCCCGCCGATGCGATGGCGACGAGGCCGAGGCCCTTGGCGGCCTGCTGGATGGCGGCGGTGGGCACCGCCATGCCGAACTGGAACTGCCCCGCCGCGATCGCCTGGGCGGCCGCCACCGAGCCGTAGCCGCGGCTGACCGTGACGTCGAGGCCGAGCTCGTCCCAATAGCCCTTGGCCTTGGCCACGAACACGTAGGCGTTGTTGCCCTCGGCCAGGAACGGCAAGGTGAAGGTGATCTTGCGCTTCTCCTGGGAATGGGCGGAGCCGATGATGGCGGGCGCGGCCAGGACAGCCGGGGCCGCCAGCATCGAACCCATGAACCCGCGTCGCGTCAGCTTCAGCATCTGGCCCTCGTCATGTCGCCGTGATCGATCATGGTTTTGCAAGTGCTATGCCAGCCGCGGCATGTGGAAAGACGGGGCTTTCCCCCTTGTGGCGCAACGCGCGCACGCGTCCCCGGCATGCATATGCCCAGCCCTTCGGACTTTATCGATAACGCCTCTGGGGCCGGGCATGCTGTGCAGGGGCCATGCATCATCGAGAGAAAACACCATCGCAACGGGCATCCCGCCGTGTAAATCTGGGAGCCGGCAGCATTCCCCTGCATGGCACATGCCTTGCTAAAACCAGGGCGAGCGAAACCGAGACGCCGGGCGCCATAAGCCCCGCCGGCCCCTGCGCGAACCGCGCAGCCCTGGGGCTGGAAACACCGAGGACACAGATGCTGGTCAAGAACCCCGTGAATGATCGCCAGTCGCTTCGCGGCTTCCTGGATTTCGTCGAATCGGAATTTCCGGCCGAGATCCTGCGCATCAAGGTTCCGGTGAAGCGCGAATTCGACATGACCACCATGGTGTTCGAGCTGGAGAAGGCGGGGCGCGATCCCACGCTGGTGTTCGAGAATGTCGAAGGCTTCGACATGCCGGTGGTCACGAACATCGCCGCCAACCGCAAGGTCCTCGCCGGCCTGCTGGGAGTCGCGGCGGACGACCTGCCTGCCGCCTTCCGCTCCCGCGTCCAGAACTACATCCCGTGCGACGTGGTGGATGACGCGCCGTGGAACGACATCGTGCTGGAAGGCGACGATATCGACCTCACCAAGCTGCCCATTCCGCTGCAATTTTCCGTGGACGCCGCGCCCTACATCACCGCCGGCCAGCTGGTGGCGCGCGACCCCGTGACCGGCGTGGACACGACGGGCTTTCACCGCCTGATGCTGAAGGGCAAGAACCGCCTGGGCGTGTCCCTGCATTCGCGCCGGCGCATGTACGAATTCCATCGCCGCGCGCAGGAGATGGGCAAGTCGCTGCCGGTGGCGATCACGCTGGGCATCCACCCGCTGCACTACATGGGCTCGATGGTCTATGCCTATCCGCCCAACGTGCGGAAGTTCGAGATCATCGGCGGCCTGTTCGGCGAGCCCTATCGCGTCGCCCGCTGCGGCATCGAGGGGCTGGAGGTGCCGGCCGGCGCCGAGATCATCATCGAGGGCGAGATCCTCGCCGACGTGCACGAGCCGGAAGGTCCGTTCGGCGAGTTCACCGGCTATGCCTCCTACCGCTCCACCCAGAACGTGTTCGTCGCCCACCGGGTGCGGATGCGGCGGGACGCCATGTACCATTCCGTGGTCTCGGGCATGGCGAAGGACCACATCCTCACCACCTGCATCACCCGCGAGGGCGAGATCCTCAACGCCCTCAAACGCAACCTGCCGAACGTGAAGGCGGTGCACGTGCCGCACTCCACCTGCGGCGCCTTCATGGCCATCGTCTCCATGAAGAAGATCGCCGAAGGCGAGCCGCAGATGGCGGTGATGGCGGCGCTCGGCACCGAGCTCTACACCAAGTACGTCATCGTCGTGGACGAGGACGTGAACATCTTCGACATGAACGACGTGATGTGGGCCATCGCGACCCGGGTGCGGGCGGAGAAGGACATCTTCATGGTGCCCGGCGCCAAGGGCGCGATCCTCGACCCCTCGTCGGATCCGGAGAGCTTCACCCTCACCAAGATGGGCATCGACGCCACCCGGCCCACCGGCCGCGACTTCGCCGAGCGCCTCGTCATCACCGAGGAGAGCAAGGCCCGCGCCCACGCCATCCTGCAGGCCGCCGGGGTGTCGCTGTGACCATCGCCGTGACCGCGAGCACCGACGCCGGGTTCGAGGACTTCCGCGGCATGCTCGCCCGCATGACCCGGGAAGGCCAGTTGCGCAGCGTCGGCAAGGAGGTCAAGCCGCAGCACATGACGGCGCTGATCGGCCAGTCGCCCACCGCCCTGCTGTTCGAGCGGGTGGAGGCCTATGACATCCCCGTGGTGGGCGGTCTGTTCTGGACCCGCGCCCGCACCGCCTCGGCGCTCGGCTGGCCCGAGGCGGAGCTGGGCCGGCGCTTCGCTCAGGGCGTCGCGCGGCCGTTCGCGCCGGTGATGGTGGAGAATCCGCCGTGCCAGCAGAAGGTGGTGCTGGGCGACGACGTAGACCTCTCCGCGCTGCCCATCCCCTTCATGCACCAGAAGGATGGCGGCCCCTACATCTCCGCCGGCATCGCCTTTGCCGACGATCCCGACCTCGGTCCCAATGCCGGCTGCTACCGGCTCATGTTCCGCACCCGGCGGGAGATGGCCATCGACCTGTTCACCGCCTCGGACCTGCGGCGCTACTACACCCGTCATTTCGAGCGCGGCGAACCGATGCCCATCGCCGTCGCCATCGGTGTCCATGCCTTCGAGCACATGGGCGCGGCCTACAAGGCGCCCGCGGGCGTGGACGAGATGGAGATCGCCGGTGGCCTGCGCGGCGCGCCTGCGCGCCTTGCCGCCTGCAAGACCGTTCCGCTGAAGGTGCCGGCCCACGCCGAGATCGTGCTGGAAGGCGAACTGCTGCCCAACGGCTGGACCGCGGACGAAGGCCCGTTCGGCGAGTTCGCCGGCATGCAGGGCGACCTGAAGCACAACCCCATCTTCCGCGTGAACGCCATCACCCACCGGGAGAACCCGATCTTCTACGCGCTGCAGATGCCGTGGGAGAATGACTGGCTCAACGGCCCGGCCACCGAAGCCGCATGCATGCGCATCCTTGGCCTCATTGGCGTCCAGGCCACCGCGGTGCGCGCCACCGAGGGCGGATGCTGCGGCTGGTCGGTTGTGGCGGCCATCAAGAAAAGGGCGGGCGAAGGCAAGAATGCCATCGCGGCGCTGCTCGCCCTGCCGGTGGTCAAGCAGGTGATCGTCACCGACGACGACATCGACATCGACGACCCCGCGCAGGTGGAATGGGCGGTCACCTTCCGCTGCCAGGCGGACAAGGACGTGGTGGTGCTTTCCGGCCTCAAGGGCAAGCACGTGGACCCGAGCCAGCGCCCCTGGGACCTGAAGCCGGGCGAACTGCCCACCACCGCCAAGTTCGGCATCGACGCCACCATCCCGGAGGGCATTCCGGCGTTCCGCTACGAGCGCATCGAGCCGGCCTTCAGGAGCGCCGTGCAGCTGAGGGACTATCTGTGAGCGACACCCCCTCTCCCCTCGCGGCGCGCATCCTCGCCTTGCTGCAGCAGCCGACCTTCTTCTGGCAGGTGATCGACGCCCTCTCGGACCAGACCTACCGCGCCACGCTGGAGGCCTGGAGCGAGGTGCGCGAAGGTCATGACCTCGACCGCGACGAGCACGGCCGTTATTGGCTCAAGACCGCACCATGATGGGAAAGCACCGCGTGAGCGACCACGACGATCCGCGACTCAACTGGGCCACCCTGTCCCAGGCCGAGCGGGATGCCGCCTACGACAATAACGGGGCAGTGGCCAATTCCCCCGCCTTGATCGAGGAGCGCAACCGCCTGTCGGCGGAGAAGCGCGCGCGCCCCGGCGCGAAGCTCGACCTCGCCTATGGCCCGACCGAGCGCACGCGCATCGACCTCTATCCCGCCGCGGACCCTGCCGCGCCCTGCCTGGTCTTCATCCACGGCGGCTACTGGCAGCGCAATTCCCGTGAGGTCTTCGCCATGGTGGCGGAGGGGCCGAACGCCGTGGGCTGGTCGGTGGCGGTGCCGAGCCACACCCTCGCCCCCGACGCCTCGCTGAGCGAGATCGTGGCCGAGATCCGCGCCTGCCTGGACTGGCTCGCCGCCGAAGGCCCTGCCCACGGCATCGCGGGGCCGATCATTCTTTCCGGCTGGTCGGCCGGCGCGCACCTTACGGCCTTGGCGCTGGATCACCCGGCGGTCGAAGCCGGCCTTGCCATATCGGGGGTGTACGAGCTGGGGCCAATCCGCGACACCAAGCTCAACGCCGTGCTGGCGCTCACCCCGGACGAGGTGGAGACCCTGTCGCCATTGCGCTTGCCGGTGGTCATGAAGCCGCTCACCATCGCCTACGGCTCTGCGGAAGTGCCGGCCCTGGTGCAGGATGCCCGCCTGTTCCACGCCAAGCGGGCAGCGGCCCATGCACCGGGCGCGCTGGTGCCCATCGCGGGCGAGAACCATTTCTCGATCCTTGCCCATCTGTGCCGCGCGGACGGCGTGCTGGTGAAGCTCGCCCGGTCGCTGGCCGACGACATCCCGGCGGGCCGCCCATGAGCAGTGCAGGTACGGGCTCCAGCCAGGGCGTCGGCGCGCGGGTGCTGCGCAAGGAGGATGATCGGCTGATGCGCGGGCGCGGCCAGTTCGTGGCCGACATCCGCCTGGCGGGCATGAAGGACGTCGCCTTCGTCCGCAGCCCTCTCGCCCACGCCCGCATCCGCGGCATCGCCATCCCCGACCATCTGCGGGACCGGGTCTTCGTCGCCGCCGACCTCGAAGGCGTCGCGCCCATCCGCGCGGTGTCCGGCCTGCCGGGCTTCAAAATCTCCGAGCAGCCGGTGCTGGCCACCGGCAAGGTGCGGCAGGTGGGCGAGCTGGTGGCCATGTGCATCGGCGCCACCCGCGCCGAGGCGGAGGACATCGCCGCCGCAGTGACGCTCGACCTCGAGGAGCTCCCCGCGGTTCACGACATGCGGGAGGCGCTGAAGCCCGGTGCGCCCCTGGTGCACGAGCACTGGGGCGACAACGTCTTCCTGGAAGCCTTCGTGGACGTGAACTTCGAGAGCGCGCTGGACGCGCCCATCAAGGTCACCCGGGAGATCTCCACCTCGCGCCAGTGCATGGCGCCGCTGGAAGGCCGCGGCGTGGTGGCGACCTTCGACCACCGCCTCGATCAGCTGACCGTCTATTCCGCAACCCAGATGCCCCACATCAACCGCAACGGCCTGTCCGAATGCCTCGGCATGCCGCAGGAGCGCATCCGCGTTGTCTCGCCCGACGTGGGCGGCGGCTTCGGGCACAAGGGCATTCTGCTGCCGGAGGAGGTCTGCCTGTCCTGGGCCACCATGCGCCTGGGCTTTCCCCTGCGCTGGATCGAGGACCGGCGCGAGCACCTCACCGCCAGCGCCAATTGCCGCGAGCACCATTACCGCATCACGGCTTATGCCGACCGCGACGGCCGCCTGCGCGGGATCGACTGCGAGGCGACGGTGGATTCCGGCGCCTATTCCTCCTACCCGTTCTCGGCGTGTCTTGAAGCCGCGCAGGTGGCGAGCATCCTGCCGGGCCCCTACGACTTCCCGGCCTATCGCTGCCGCACCTTCTCCGCCGCCACCAACAAGTGCCCGATCCTGCCCTATCGCGGCGTGGCGCGCACCGGCGTCTGCTTCGCCCTCGAGCTGGTGCTGGACGCGGTGGCGCGGGAGGCCGGCATCGAGCCCTCCGCGCTACGTCTGAAGAACCTGATCCGGCCCGACCAGATGCCGTTCGACAACATCACCAACAAGCATTTCGACAGCGGCGACTACCCCGAGGCGGTGGAGCGCGCGTTGGCCGCCATCGACGTGGCGGGCATTCGCGCGCGCCAGCGTGCCGGCGAGCCGGACGGGCGCCGCATCGGCGTCGGGCTGGCGGTCTATTGCGAGCAGGCCGCCCACGGCACCTCGGTCTATGCCGGTTGGGGCATCCCCATGGTGCCCGGCCACGAAATGGCCTCGGCCCGCATGACCCCCGACGGCGGCCTGGAGATCAAGGTGGGCGTCCATTCCCATGGTCAGGGGCTGGAGACCACCCTCGCCCAGGTGGCGAACGAAATCCTCGGCGTGGATATCGACCGGGTGCGGGTGGTGCTGGGCGACACCGCCGCCACGCCCTATTCCACCGGAACCTGGGGCTCGCGCTGCATGGTCATGGCCGGCGGCGCGGTCGCCACCGCCTGCAAGGAGCTGGCGGGCAAGGCGACGCGCATCGGGGCGCGGCTGCTCCAGGTCGCGCCCGAGGACGTGACCCTGGCCGCCGGGCACGTCTCGTCGGCCACGGGCAGCGTGAGCCTGAAGGAGATCGCCCACACCTGGTATCGCCGCCCGCAGGACCTCCCGGCCGACGTGGACGCCTCGGGCCTGGAGGCGATCGCCGGCTACAAGCCGGTCCGCGACAGCGGCACGTTCAGCTATGCCGCCCATGCGGTGACGGTGGCCGTGGACCCCGACCTCGGGACGGTGGACATCCTCGACTATGTGATCGTCGAGGATGGCGGCGTGCTGGTGAACCCCATGGTGGTCGACGGCCAGATCTATGGCGGGCTCGCCCAGGGCATCGGCACCGCGCTCTATGAGGAGATGCCGTTCGACGACGCCGGCCAGCCCCTCGCCACCACGTTCGCGGACTATCTGCTGCCTGGCCCCACCGAGGTGCCCGAGCCCCGGCTGGATCACATGGAAAGCCCTTCCCCCTACACCCAGTTCGGCGTGAAGGGCATCGGCGAAGGCGGCGCCATCGCCCCGCCAGCCGCAATCACCAACGCGATCAACGACGCGCTCAGCGGCCTGGGCGTGGAGATGCTGCATTCGCCCGTCACGCCTCACCGCATCGTCGAGGCCATCCTCGGGGCGCGGGGCGCCAGCCGGTCGCGGACCGCGGCATGAAGCCCGCCCCCTACCAGTTCGAGCGGCCGCGCACGCTCGACGCCGCATGCGCCCTCCTGGCGGAGGCCGAGCGGTCCGGGGCGCACGTGAAGATCATGGCCGGCGGCCAGTCGCTCGGCCCGTTGCTCAACCTGCGCCTGGCGGAGCCCGACCTCGTCATCGACATCTCCGCCATCCGCGAGCTGGCCGTGGCGGACCGCGCGGGTGACGATCTGGTGCTGGGCGCATGCGTCACCCATGCGGACATCGAGGACGGCAGGGTGCCGGACGTGACCCGCGGCGCCATGCAGCGTGTGGCGGGCGGCATCGCCTACCGCGCGGTGCGCAATCGCGGCACCGTGGGCGGCAGCCTGAGCCATGCCGATCCCGCCGCCGACTGGCTGTCGGCCCTCACCGCCCTTGACGCGCGCCTGGTGCTTCAGGGACCGGACGGGACCCGCACCCTGCCCCTCTCCGACTTCGTGGTGGGAGCGCTGGAAACCGCGCTGCTGCCCGCGGAGATGGTTGCGGCCGTCCGGGTGCCGCTGCTGGCCCCCAGCGCCCGCTGGGGCTATGCCAAGGCCTGCCGCAAGACCGGCGAGTTCGCCCACGCCATCGGCGCGGTGCTGGTGGACCCGCAGGCGCGGACGGCGCGCGTGGTGATCGGCGCGCTGGATGCCCGCCCCCTGCTGCTCGCCGACGCCTCCGGCCTGTTCGGCGGCCGCATCACCAGCGAATTCGCCGCCCAGTTTGATCCCGCCGCCGCCGACGCCCTGCTGGCGGAGGCCGGCGTCGCCGATCCGGTCCGCCGGCATTTCCATGTCACCGTGCTCGGCCGCGCCGTGCGGGAGGCCGCGCAATGACCCCCGTGTCCCTGACCGTCAACGGCACCGGCACCACCGCCAGCGTGGAGCCGCGCACCGCCCTCGCCGATTTCGTGCGCGAGGGGCTCAACCTCACCGGCACGCATCTCGGCTGCGAGCACGGCGTGTGCGGCGCCTGCACCGTCCTGGTGGATGGCGTCCCCGCCCGCTCCTGCATCACGCCCACCGTGGCCTGCGACGGGGCGGAGGTGACCACCATCGAGGGGCTCGACAACGACGAGATCGCCACCGAGCTGCGCGCCGCCTTCACCCGCGAGCACGCCCTTCAGTGCGGCTATTGCACCCCCGGCATGCTGATCTCCGCCCGCGACCTGGTGGTGCGCCTGGACCGCGCCTGCGAGCAGAGCATCCGGGTGGGCATGAGCGGCAACCTGTGCCGCTGCACCGGCTATGTGGGCATCGTGCGCGCCATCCACACCGTGATCGCCGACCGCCGTGCCCGCGGCATTCCCGCCCAGCCGGGCGCCGGCCGCACGGCCCTCGGGCCGGCCGGCGCCCATCTTTCCGCCGCCCCCGCCGGGGCCGGGGAGGTGCGGATCACCAAAGCGGTGGCGGCGACGCCCTCCGGCCCACCCCACCGCGCGGCCGATCCGGCGGGGGACGAGGCGGATTTCAGTCCCGCGGCGCACTTCGTCCAGACGTTTACCGTCGCCTTCGCGCCCGACGAGGTGTTCGCCGTGCTGGGCGATGTGGCGGCGGTCGCCGCCTGCCTGCCCGGCGCCGCCTTGACCGCGCCGCCGACGCCGGAGCGGATCGAAGGGGAAATGCGGGTGAAGATCGGCCCGATCGCGGCCGCATTCCGCGGCACCGCCCGCATCAGCCGCGATCCCGCCACCCGCTCCGGCCGCATCGTCGGCGGTGGCCTCGACGCGCGCGGCCGGTCCTCGGCGCGCGGGGCGATCGAATATCGCGTCCTGCCCGGCCCCGACCCGGACAGCAGCCGGGTGGAGATCGAGGTGGGCTACACCCTCAGCGGCGTCCTCGCCCAGTTCGGCCGTCCCGGCCTGGTGCGCGATCTCGCCGCCCGTCTCACCGCGGACTTCGCCGCGAACCTGGAACGCAAGCTGAGCGGCAGCGCGCCCATCCCCGCCGCCACCGAGCTGAGCGCCACGCGCCTGCTGCTCCAGCTGATCCGCGCCCGTTTCAGGGCGCTGTTCGGTGGGGGTGGCGACGCCTAGGTCAAGCTTCTGCAGGGACTTCTTCGTCGCTCTTGAGAGGCTGATGCGGTTGCCGCGCTGACTGCGCGCGACGCGCGGGCACGACTGCCTTCATCCGCCCGCACCATGAGATCGGCGAGGCGCCGGGGCTGGCGGACGAGACGCTTGACGGCTGTCCGCTGGCGGATTTTCCCAATCACGGGGAGAAGACCGTCCCGCCGCGCTCCTCCAGTCGCGGCCGGACGTCTTCGCCGGCACGCTCCTCATCTGCGACACCGCGCCCTGGAGCTCCACAGCCGGCGGGGTGAAGTGATGGGTGACAGCATCCCGTTGCGTGCGTGCTTTCTGGTGGGGTTGTAGAAGATCTCCAAAAAAATTGCATCAGACTCGAATAAGTTTGATATTGAATTGATTCGGTTTGAAATATTTTGAGCTGATCAGTTTTGGGCGGAGCTTGGACTTTTCTGCCGTTGATCCAGTCTGGAATTCAAACGTCACAAGGAACTTTGCCACCGTCCGGCTTTGATTGTATTCGCGGCGAAGGCGCCATGCGCTTCACACCCTCAGCGCCTCTATCACCGCGCGAAGCCCTGCCGACAGATATTTCCGGGCTGGATAATAGAGGTAGAGCCAGTCTTCGGGCGCACACCAACTGGCGAGGCATTCGACAAGTTCGCCGCGCTCGATGAACTGCCGCGCGCGCTCCTCCCAGACGTAGGCGAGGGCAAGGCCTGCGCGCGCAGCCTCGACCATCAGCTCATGATCGTCGAGCGAGATCGGCCCCGTCGGCTCGAACGCGATGAGCTTTCCCGCCCGGCTGAATTCCCAGGCGTAGGCCGTGCCGCTCGGATAGATATTGCGAATGCAAACATGATCCCTGAGGTCGGCCGGTGTCCTTGGCATCTCGCGCGTTTCGAAATAGCCGGGTGATCCCACCACGGTCAGCTGCAGCCGCGGCTTGATCTTCACCGCGGTCATGCCGTCGCGCAGGCTCTCACAACAAAATTACGTATATAGCGCGACCGGCCGCAAAGGATCTGCCTTCGTCCGTCTCCCCGCGATCGTCGAAGTCGGGAGCCGGCTCGGGGTGAAGGCCCACGCGAGCGCTTACCACCCGCTTCCTTGTTTTCTTGGAGGGGAGTGCTCAGGGAGAGGCTCATGGCATGGGATTGAAGGTAGCCTCCCCTAACCCTACGAAAGGGGTGTATGCCGCTGAGACCACGAGAGGCCCTAGAAAGGGATGCCGGCTGATGAAATTCGAGAGGGTGCGTGCGACTTGTGTAGCTCTTGGCTTTCTCGGGCTATCCGCCTGCGATTTGCTTTTTCCATGGGAAGACGCGGTTCTACCGAAAGTGCTCGGACATCCAAAACTCATTAAATCTGATTCTTTTGATGGATTTAGAGAGGGATGCCGATATGCGATATTCAAGCTATCGCCAGAGACAATTCAGAAAATTAGATCCAATGGAGTGGAATTTCTATCCTCAGACCGCGACGCATCACATGGCCATCCGCGCAATCCTTATAGCCCATGGATGAAGACGCCGATTGTCGGCGGAAGGCAGCAAGATAGAAATTACATTTATGCATACGGCGCCGATGGCGGCTGCAATGATCGTACCGTTCCCAGCATCGACGTCGAAAGAATAAGTCAGAAGCCTGGATATTTCTATCAGTTGACGGCGAACCGTGAAGGGATGATATTTGTATCTCCCAGTCATGGAGTTGTCGTTTATATATATTTCGGATAGACAATATCTATTATTTGTACGGCAACTGTGAAGGATGACGCTCGGAATAGCTCGTTCCTCTCATACCAACTCAATTCGCCTGTCAATCCACACTCTCAGGCGATCCGAGGGCCTTCGCCGATACCCCTCATCTCGCGCCCCTGAAATGGTAATTAGGTATAGATTTCGGTCGAATTTCTACGCCTAACAGAGCTGAATCCGGGTGTTTTTGCAATTGCAAGCGGAAAATCGCTGCGAACGCTGAAATCTGCTCATAATGGGAGCATTAGTGACTGGCAGTAGGGTCCCCTTTCGATGGAGCATCGCAGGTATGGCAAACGGCGCTCTATTATGTTCCTAGCCTGCATCGGCGTTATGCATGTTGTTGTGTTGTATACGGTAGGATATGTCGTAATACCGTATCGTAACTGTCACCTCTCGGTAATCTGGAGGACCAAGTGCGAAAAGCGTTTATCGTGAGCCCAAATACGGACGCTCGCCATTATCTTGATCCGGAGTTCGGAGGAGGCAGACACGACTACAGGCGAGACGCCGCAATCGGAGATCGTTTTGTTAAGGGCGCCACTCTGGATGGCTATTTTGGCTTGCATTACGAGGCGCCAATAGATTTCGTTAGAGCGGCGCCGACTGAGATGATAATAAGTTCCCATCGTCAGCTCGAATTCGATTTTGGGTTCGGATTGATCGGCGGCTTTGGCCTTACATCTCGTTCGTTCAAGAACCTGTATCGAAAGCTAGAATCGACAGGTAATCAGTTTATTGATATAGAATATACAATTGACAAAAGAGGAAAAGAATTTGATAAGAAATACTGCTTGATGAACGTCACTCGTGTTCTTAATGCGGTGGATATAGATCGTTCTAATGTCGAGCTTCGCGAAACTCAGATGCCTATGGGTGGAATCATGAAGTCGATGCGGGTCAATCGTCCTTTTCATGTCGTATTGCGGCGAGATATTGTGGGTTCATTTCATCTGTGGCATGGATCGATCGAGGATTTATATAAGGTATTCGTATCGGAAGAGCTCAAGGAGCTAATTGAACAAAATGGTCTTAAGAAACTTGATTATACCGAAGTTGATGTGATCTGATCTGCTATTTGAAGCTGTATCGATGCGAGCCGTAGTCGAGCGACGTTTGGCAGAACCTCACACCGCCCCTTTGTCGCTCCAGTCCATCTCTTTCTGGTGCCTCAAGAGAAGGATGGTCACTCCATCGTCGCTGAAGTGGTAGCGAGCGACATAGCCGCTGTCCCCAAACGGGATGAGCCAGTCCCGAAACTGCTCGGGTAGACCGTCGATCGTCCGGCCCATGTGAGGATGTGTGCCGAGTGCACGAACGCCGCCTACGATGGCTTCGCCGGCTCTTTTCGCGGCGGCAGGATTCTTCGGGCTCAGAAACGCCCTTAGCCGCTCAAGGTCGCGGATCGCAGCCGGGGAAAACCTCACTTGCGGCATTGAGGTGCCGGCAGCTCGCTTTCAGTGCCCCAACTCGACAACCACTTCTCGACGTCCTCGGCCGTGGCATGCACGCCCGTTGCCTGGAACTCATCCCATGCCTTGACGGTGTCCTGGCGCAGGGCCTCGCGCCTTTCCTCGCGCTCCACGTACTGCGCGATCGCTTCCCGCATGATCCAATGGGAGGAGCGTCGGCGAATTTCGGCAAGGCGCTGGATGCGCCCTTTTAGCTCGTCGTCGAGCTTGATGGATGTTGCCGTTGCCATGCGTCGGCTCCACAGTGAATTGGTAATACCTCTTGCTACTGTAGCCACTCATTCCCCATTGTCCACCGGAGAAGCCATTGGAGGCTCCCGACGAGGCTCCACCACCCGCTTCCTTGTTTTCTTGGAGGGGAGTGTCTTGGAGGGACCCATTTTTCCTAAGTGAAAGGTCGGGGCGGCCGACGCCCACCGCTGCCCTCTTCAGTACATGGCCGGCCATGTATGGGCTTCGGCAGGCCTCTGGGGCGACATATCTTGAAGCTCGGGGAGCCCCGAGAGCGCATCGGGGTAACAAGCCTCGGGTAACGGCCTGTCCTGCGCCGATGTGCGGGTATCCGCGATGGCGAGTCGGATGCCTGTTTCGGTGCTGCCCTATCCAATCGAGCCGACCTCGGGCCTAGCGGGCGATTTTTGTTACCCGGGCGTTACCCGGTTCAGAGGCCTGCCCTGCAGCACTCCGGCTAAGTCATTGATTTAATGGCGCGCCGGGGAAGATTCGAACTCCCGACCCCCAGATTCGTAGTTCAGAAATAGCACTTTTCTACGGTATCCCCCGGCCCTTCTAAGTTTTCTTGCATCCTTATAATATGTTGATTATCATCACAAAATCGTATTCGCGCGCGTTGTAGGGAATTTGCACCGCCAAACTGTTCGATCCGCCAAAACCGTTTCAAAAACCGTTTCAGAAAATAGGGACTACGCCATGGCCGAACTACGCTTCCAGATCAACGACAAGGCCATCGAGCGCCTCCCTCCCCCCGAGAATGGACGCTACATTGTCCGAGACATCGAGCTGAAGGGGTTCTTTCTCGTCGTCGGTGCCCGCAAGAAGACCTTCACCATCCAGGGCGATCTGAGGGAGGAGGGAAAGCGCGCGGCGACCATTCGTGTCGCAATCGGCGACACTTCGGAAATGTCAACGCGCGCCGCGCGGGCGGTGGCGAAGGAATATCTGGCGCAGATCAGCCGGGGGCAGCATCCCAAGGGCGAGGAGCGGATTGCCAAGGCGACGACGGCCGCCGCGCTCGCAGCCCCGGAGGTTCCCAAGATCGTCGGCATCACACTTCGAGCGGCGTGGGAGCGTTACAAGATCTCCATGGCTCGCAAGAATCGAAGCGAGCGCACCATCGAGAGCTATCGCGATCACATTGAGCGCATCTTTGCAGAATGGCTGGACACGCCGCTGATCGAGCTCGGCAATGACCCGGCGAAGGTGGCCGCGAAGCATGATGCGATCACCAAGGAGAACGGCCCCTACATTGCCAATGGCAGCATGCGGACGCTTCGGGCCGTATACAACCACGCCCGCAAGACCAACCGGGAGCTGCCCGCCGACAATCCCGTCGGAAGTATCGACTGGAACGGAGAGAAGCGCCGCGATACCGGGATGGGTCTCGCGGACTTGAAGGGCTGGTTTTTCGAATTGGCCGTGATCGACAACCCCATTCGGCGAGAATTTCACCTATTCACTTTGCTTTCGGGATGCCGACCTGCGGCACTGAAGGAGGCCAAGGTTTCGCACATTGATCTGCGCCGACGGGTGCTGCACGTCCCCAAGCCCAAGGGAGGCGCCGACCGCGCCTTCGATATCCCGCTCTCGCGTCAAATGGTCATATGCCTTATGCGGGCAATGCGCTTCGGTCGTCTGATGCATCCGTTCGAGGCGCAGGAGTGGATCTTCCCCGCCGAGAGCGCCGATGGGCATCTTGCCGAGCAGAAGGAAGACCGAGAAACGCTGTCGAAATGGGGCAACGACCTGCGTCAGACCTTCCGTACGATTGCCACCCCCGCAGGCGTCTCCGAATTGGATGCTCGGATGCTGATGAACCACTCCATTCCTGGGGTGAATGCCGGCTACATCACCCGGCACAAGCTCCTGGAAGACCACCTGCGCGCCCAGCAGCAGGCCGTGAGCTCAACGATCTTCAACGCGCTCGGGGAGGCGGTCACTAAGCACGAGAAACTCGTTGTCTGGCTCGGTCTGGGAGCCACGCGGCGTGCAATCCGCCACGCGGAGGACTCATTTAAAAGGCGTGAGGTAATGGCGAGTTAGCGACAATTTCAGTTGTCGCATGGAAAAGCGACAAATCCCCTAGAACGTGGCCCCATAATTTGCGGTCGGGTTGGCGGCGTGATTCAAGCTCCCCATTGAGGGAGGGATGGATGCGCCGGCACGAGCTAACGGATGGGGCGTGGGCGATCATCGCCCCGCTGCTGCCGAACAAGGTGCGCGGGGTGGCGCGTGTCGATGACCGCCGGGTGATTGAGGTGGTCCCGCATTGGCGGACAGTTTGGGGGCTTCGCTAAGCTTGGTTCTGGTGTGTGTCACGCCGCCATGTTGATGCCGTCGCAGGCCATGTGGACCTCCTCCGGCGTTCTGCCGCCGAGAACCGAGTGGGGCCTCGTGCGATTGTAGTAGGTGATCCATCGGCCGATCCCGGCCCGCGTCTCGGAACCGGTCTCGAAGGCGTTGAGGTAGATGCACTCGTATTTCAGCGACCGCCAGAGGCGCTCGATGAACACGTTGTCCATCCACCGGCCGCGGCCATCCATGGAAAGCCGTACGCCGGCGTCCAGCAGCACCTGGGTGAACCGCGGGCTGGTGAACTGGCTGCCTTGGACGCCCTTCTGTTTGTCAAGCGGCGATGCGGGTGGCGTTGATCTCCCTCTGGCGCTGCATGATGAGGGTAAAGACCTCTCGCGCCAGGTAGCGCTTCAGGGAGCGGATCGCGTCGAGCTTGGAATGGCCTCCGGCGATGCGGCGTGCAACGAAGTCCTTGGTTCTCTGGTCGGTGCGCAGCCTGCCGATGGCGATGATGTGGAGAGCGCTGTTGGCGCTGCGATCGCCGCCACGGTTCAGGCGATGCCGGATCGTTTTGCCGGACGAAGCGGGGACGGGGCTGACGCCACACAGGGCAGCGAAGCTGGCTTCGGAACGCATGCGTTCGGGATTGCCGCCCGCAGTCAACAATAGTTGTGCGGCCCCGACATGGCCGATCGAGTTGCGTTCGATCAGGTTGGGTGCAAGCTCCTCGACGATCGCGGCGATCATCGCATCGAGATCGGCGATTTCGTCGTGCAATTCGAGGTAACGCCGGGCAAGGGATTTCAAGCTGATCCTGTAGGCCGCCTCGACGTCTCGATAGGCAGTGAGGTCCGGCCGCCACGCTGCCAGCATGCGAACCAGCTGCATTCGGGTCAAGGTTCGCAATTGGTCACGCAGTCCGTCGGGCGCGGCCACGATTGTGTTGTGGATCATCTGCAGGGCGATGCGCCGCGCCGTCACCGCCGTCTTGCGGCAGGCCACCAGCACGCGCAACGCCTCGATCATCCCATCGCGGCTGCGCGGTGTGACGGTGCGCTGGCCAGCGAACGCGGCATGAGCGGCGCTCTGTGCGTCGAGGTCGTCGCTTTTGCCTCGCTTTCGGCGATCCTGCCGATCAGGTGTCGTCACCTCCAGGACGGTCACGCCCGCCTGTTGCAGGAAGCGCAGGAGGCCGGCGCCGTAGCTGCCGGTCGATTCGACGCCGACACGCTGGACACTCCCAAACGAGCGCATCCATGCCAACATCTGCCGATAGCCCTGCCGGGTGGTCGCGAACGAGCGCGTCCCCAGCACGCGATCATGAACGTCGACGACGGCTGCGACGTGCAAATCCTTGTGGGTGTCGACGCCTCCGATGACAATGCGGGCGTCTGCTTCTTCCTTCCCGTCCATGTTTGCCCTCCTGGTTCGACCGAACGGCTTCACCAGACCAGCTGCATGGACAGGACAGTCACGTGACCCAATGGTCAGGCCCTTCTCGGGTCACAGGCAACGGCGAGGTGAACCCTCACCGCAAGGCGTTCCCGGGCGGCCGACAGGTCCGGGGAAAGACACGTCGGTCGATCGGAGTGCGGGTCAGGCCGCACCGGGCGCCTCACGGCGCCAGCTTAACCGGAGGGTCGATCGGTGTTCGAGTCAGGCCGCCCGGGAACTGGCCTCAATCCATTGACTGTCGGTGTTGAAGATGCCCGGCCGCCCGAACCGGGACAAGGCCTCCTCCAGTGCCTCGATGCAGAAGTCGGCCTCCATGGTGTTGGACAGCCGCCAGGACAGAACCCTGCGGCTGTGCCAGTCCATGATGGCGACCAGGTACAGGAACCCGCGCCGCATCGGGATGTAGGTGATGTCGGCGCACCAGACCTGGTCAGGCTCGTCGATCGCCATGTTCCGCAGGAGATAGGGGAAGACGCGGTGCTGCGGATGCCGCACTGTGGTCTTCGGCCGCTGGTAGATGGCGGCCAGCCCCATGCGGGCCATGAGGCGCCGCACGCGCTTGCGTCCGACCTCATGTCCCTGCCGGCGCAGATGACGAACCATCTGCCGCGAGCCGTACCAGGGCGTCTCGAGGAACTGGCCGTCGATCGCCCGCATGACGGCAAAGGTCTCGAGGCTTTCGGTCCGCGGGCCGCGGTAGAACGCTGACCGGCTGATGCCGACCAGAGCGCATTGGCGCTTGATCGGCAGTTGAGGGTGATCCGGTTCGATCATCTCGCGTCTCGCCCCCACGCTCAGCGCCCGGAGGCCCGACGCAAAAAATCCCGTTCCACCACCAATTGGCCGATCTTGGCATGGAGCTGGTCGATCTCGCTCTCGCGGACGGCATCGGCAGCTTCCGCCTTGCCGGAAAAAACCGTGGCCATTCCCTCGACGGCCTGCTTCTTCCAGGCGTTGATCATAGTCTGGTGGACGCCGTGCTTGGCGGCCAGATGCGCTACCGTCTGCTCCCCGCGGAGCGCCTCAAGGGCCACCTTCGCCTTGAACTCCGCTGAATATCGCTTCCTCTTCCCGGTCATCGGGCTCGTCCTTCCGTCAGGCCGAACCAAGCTTAGCTCCCTGTTCGGGTTTCGGGGACCACCTCACTGTCTACTCGGAGACGAGTTCCTGTCGCTCCTGCTCAGCCTTCCGCGGGTTGATCGACGGGCTTCTCAGCCTTGCGGCGTAGCCGAGGATTTGGATCAGAACAATGAGGGCGCAGGCTGAAATGAAGACGGCGCTGATGGGCCGCTCCACGAAGACGGCCAAGTCGCCGTGGGACATCAGCATGGCGCGGCGGAAGTTCTCCTCAACCATCGGCCCCAACACAAAGCCGAGCACGACGGGCGCCACCGGGAACGACAGGCTGAGCGCCACCGCCCCGATGATGCCGAACGCGGCCACCTGGCCCACGTCGAACAGGCTGTTCTTGGTGCTGTAGACGCCGATGCAGATGAAAAAGACCGCCGCAGGATAGAGGTAGCGGTACGGCACCTGAAGCATCTTCACCCACACACCGATCATCGGCACGTTCAGGATCACCAAGAGCACGTTGCCGATCCAGAAGCTGGCGATCAGGCCCCAGAAGATGTCCGGGTGATCGGTGATAAGCTGCGGCCCCGGCTGTACCCCCTTGATGATCAGCGCGCCGAGGATGAGCGCCATCACCGCGTCGCCGGGGATGCCCAGCGACATGGTGGGGATGAAGTCCACCTGGGTCTTGGAATGAGACGCCGCTTCCGGGGCCGCGACCCCCTCCAGCGCTCCCTTGCCGAAGCGCGAGGGATCACGCGCGATCTTGCGCTCCAGGGCATAGGCGACGAAGGTGGTAATGGTCGGCCCAGTGCCGGGCATCGCACCGAACAGCGTGCCGACGGCGGTGCCGCGCACCATGGGCCAAAAGGCCTGCCGCATCTCGGCGAGGGTGGGGCGCATGTCCTTCACCCGCACTCTGGCGTCGGACGACTTCACCTCGGTGCGGTTCACGCTCACCAGGAAATCGGCGATGCCGAACAGGCCCATGCACAGCGCGCCGAGCTCGATGCCGTCGGCGAGTTCTATGAAGCCGAAGTTGAAGCGCTGGGTGCCGGAGATCACGTCGGTGCCCACCATGCCACACAAGAGGCCGAGCACCGTCATGGCGACGCCCTTCAGCGGCGAGCTGCGCGACATGGTGGCCCCCGCGAGGAGCCCCAGCAGCATGATGGCGCAGATCTCGGTGGGGCCGAACTTGAAGGCCACCTCCACGAGCAGCGGGGACAGGAAGATCATCACCACGATGCCCACCGAGGCGGCGAAGAACGAGGCCATCATGGTGATGCCGAGCGCCATCGCTCCCTTGCCCTGGCGGGTGAGGGGGTAGCCGTCGATACAGGTCACGGCGTGGGGCGGGTGGCTCGGCAGGTTGAGCAGGATGGCGCCGATGGCGCCGCCATACTGGGAGCCGTAGAAGATGCCCGCCAGCATCAGGATTGCCGGCACGGGCGGGATCACATAGGTCAGCGGAAGCAGCATGGAGATGGTGGTCAGCGCGCCCATGCCGGGCAGCACGCCGATCAGATTGCCGATCAGCACGCCGACGACGGACCACATAAGATTGTTCGGCTCCAGCGCGACGCTGAAGCCGTATGCGAGGTCGAGAAGGGCCTGGTGCATGTGGTGTCCCACCGAAGTCTGGGCTGGGCGCTCTGAAACAGCGCGTTCGGGGCGGCTCAGCCCCAGCGGAACAGCGGAAACGGAACGCCCAGGCCGTAATGGAAGACGAGGACGGCGAAGGCGGTGAGAGCCGCCGCCAGCGCGGCCGAGCGCGCGATGCTGGCGGACCGGTCGCCCAAGGCGGAGATGAACACCGAGGCGAAGCTTGCCGGCACCAGCCCGCCATATTCGCCGAGCACGACAAAAGCCGCGACGCCACCCAGAACGCAGGCCCAGCCGCGCAGCTCAGTGGCAATACCGATGCCGTTCCGGACCGCCTCTACCGGCGCCGTCATCGCCGGCGGGCGGGCCGTCAGCGCGATGGTAATGCCAATGACGATGAGCAGAACACCGAGCACTACCGGCATAAAGCCGGCGCCCATCTGATTCAGCGTGCCCACGTGGTAGCCACCCCCCAGATAGGCTGCCCCTGCCCCCGTCGCCACCAGAAGGCCTGCCCCCGCAAAATCCTTGCCGCGCGATTGCGATGCGCTATGCATTGTCTCCTCCCTCCTCATATTCTTGTTTCAACGCTTTGAACTTGGGCCCATATACTTCGCCCCCTGATCGATCGTCGCCGCCATTCTGCCCGCGTATCCGCAGGAGGATTGCAGAGCCGGCACGCACCTGGAAATTGAAGGCAAATGCGTCCTGCTCCATCCGGGAGATGGCGTGATCGCCTGCAAGGCTCTGCCGACCGGAAAGCCCCAATCGCAATGTGAATTGCGTCGTCGTAGCTCTAATCGCCGGCGAATACTGGGGGACGACGCTCTCGAAAGGCCGCCACGGCCTCCTTGTGATCCTGCGTGGCGAAGAGCAGGCCCATGTGCGAGGAAACCTGGTCGAGATGGGAGCGCAGATCCATCGTCGCGCCCTGGTAAGCGGCGCGCTTCATAAACCGAATGGCGAGCGGCGGGCCTGCCGCGATGCGGCTTGCCATCTCCAGCGTGGTGGACATGAGCAGGTCGTCCTCGACGACGGCGTTGACGAGGCCGATGCGTTCCGCCTCGTCCGATTCGACAAAGCGCCCGGTCCACAGCAGCTCCAGCGCCCGCGGCATGCCGATGAGCCTAGGCAGATACCAGGCTCCGCCGTCGCCTGCCATGATGCCGATGCGCACATAGGTCTCGGCGAACCGGGCGCTGCGCGCCGCGAGGCGAATGTCGCCCATCAGAGCCATGTCCATGCCGGCACCCGTGGCGGCGCCATTCACAGCGACCAGGACTGGCTTGTCCACCTCAAGCAGGGCCAGGGGCACGCGGTAGACGCGAGATTGTAGTCCCACCTTGCGGGCAAGCGGACCATCGTCCTTACGATCGTCCATCGTGCCCACGTCGCCGCCCGCGCAGAATGCGCGTCCAGCACCCGTCACCACGATCGCGCGGACATCGTCACGCCGCTGCGATTCCAGCAGGGCATCGGCCCATGCGTGCAACATCTCGGTGGTGAAGGTGTTGAGCTTTTCGGGGCGGTTCAGCGTAATGACCGCTACCTTGTCCTGCACCTCATAAAGCAATTCAGTCATCCCGCTCTCCTAACGCCCAGCGCGTCCACAATGGTGACCCCCTGACCGCGCGGGTGTAAGAACACCGGATTGACATCCAGCTCCTGGATCTCGCCCCGTGTATCCACCGCGATCCGTCCGAGTGCGACCAGCAGACGGGCCAGCGCATCGAGATCGCAAGCATCCCGACCGCGGGCTCCATCGAGGATCGGCAGACCCTTCAGCTGCGCGATCATGCGGCTCGCGGTCGCCTCGGAGACCGGAGCCGGGGCTATCGCGACATCGTCAAGAATCTCTGCGTAAATGCCGCCCATTCCGACCATGACCATCGGGCCGAAATCGCGATCCTGCAGCGTGCCCGCGATCATCTCCACGCCGCGCTCCGCCATGGGCTGGACTAGGACGCCCCTGACATCTGCATCGGGAGCGTAGCTCTGCGCCGCCGAGATGAGCGAGGTGAATGCCTCTTCCACAGCGGCGACGCTCTCCAGCCCAAGCCTTACGCCATCGGCCTCAGTCTTGTGGGGAATGTCGGGAGACTGGATTTTGAGCACAACGGGGAAGCCGAGCTGCCCCGCAACGCTGGCGGCTTCAGAGGGGCTGCGTGCGAGGTGCTGCGGAGGCACCTCCACGCCATAAGCACCCAGCAGAGCCTTGGCCTCGTATTCGCAGAGCGTCGCGCCACCGGTCTCAAGCAGGTCGTCGAGAAGCTCTGGCTTCGATGCCGCTGCGGGTTCGGCGAAGCGCATGGGAATGTCCCGACGCATCAGTTCATAGCGACGCAGTGCGCTGAGACCCCGGATGCAGCCGGTGATCGTCGTGTAGCATTGCAGTCCGAGTTCCTGCAGGCGATTCAGCGCCCCATCGGACGGCAGCGAATAGCTATAGAATAGCACCGGCTTGCCTAGGGCTTTCGCAGCCCGCGCGATGTCCTCCCCCTCGCTATTGAGACGTGTCTCGTGGGCGAAGGATGCGGCGATGATGAACGCGTCGATGTAATCCGCGTCGCCGAGTACCTTGAGGCTTTGAGCATATCCGTCCGCCCCCTGCGCCGTGATGTCCACCGGGTTGTCGGTAGAGCCGTACGAGGGGATGAAGATTCGCAGCAACTGCTGTCGCTCGGGGTCGATTGGCGGCACGACAAAGCCATGCGCCTCACAGGCGTCAGAAAGCCAGACTCCACTGCCGCCTGAAGTGGAGATGATGGCGACCCGGTTGCCCCGCATTGTCGGCTGATGGGCGAGCGCCGTCGCCAGATCCAGCATGTCCTCCTGGTCGTCAGCCCGAAGCACGCCGTAGTGGTCGAGCACGGCGTCGCTGACGCGGACCGAGCCGGCAATGGCTCCAGTGTGCGACTGCGCGGCCCGCTGTCCGGCCGATGAGCGCCCGACTTTGGCCATCACAATCGGCTTGCCCATGCGCGCCGCCCGTTCCGCCGATCGCAGGAAAGCCTGCGGATCGCGCAGACTTTCCACATACATGAGAACGCATTTTACCTGCGGTTGATCGAGCAGATAGTTGAGGAAGTCGACGCACTCCAGATCGACCTGGTTGCCGACGCTGACAATATGGCTGAACGCCAGATTTCGCCGGCGCCCCCTGCTATAGAGCGAGAAGCCGAGACCTCCGCTCTGCGATACCATCCCCAGACAGTTTTGCACATCCGAAGGAGGTAGGGCGTCGATGTTGATGCCGGGGCTAAATGTGGCCGCGACCTGAGTCGGCACCGTATAGAAGCCCTCGGCATTCGGACCGCTGACGCGAATGCCGGTCGATGCACAGATTTCGGCGATTTGCTGCTGCAAACGCCGCCCATCTTCGCCCGTCTCGGAAAAGCCGGAACTGAAAACGACAGCCCCAGGTATGCCGCGCGTCGCGCAATCCGACAGGACCTCGGGCACCTGGGGCGCCGGGACCGCGACCAGGGCGAGATCCACCGGATCCGGCAGCGCGTCGATGGAGGCATAGGCCGGCAGACCGCCCACGCTGGGGCGCGACGGATTGACGGGATAAAGGCCCCCGGAAAACCCATGGCGCTGCAACATCCGCAAGATCTTGCCACCGATTTTCTCTGGGCTGTCCGAGGCACCCACCACCGCAATACCGGACGGATTGAAAAAGCGATCGAGCATGTGTGGTCTCAGTTCGTCTGAAGGTCGCGATAGTGCTCGGGCGCTACGATCATGGCCCAAAGGCCATCCCCACCGACACGGGCGACCTGGTCACCGATCCAGCAGGCCCATTCCGCATCGGATCCATACTCGTCGCGCCAGGCCATCAGCCGGCGGGTATGAAAGCGCAATGGATGCTCGTAGGTGAAGCCCATCGCGCCGTGCACCTGATGGGCCCCGGCGATGACCGCGCCCGCGGCCTCGCTTGCGCGCAACTTGGCAACGGCAGCCTCAAACGCGCCGCCTCGGCCGACAAGCGCCGCAGCCTCGACGGCCGCTTTCGCCGCCGCGGCCTGCGAGGCCATCTCCACCACCTGGTGCTGTACAGCCTGGAACTGCCCTATGGCCCGCCCGAACTGAACGCGCTCGCGGGTATAGCGAACGGTCATATCGAGAACGCTCTGCATGGCGCCCGCCATTTGCGCGCTCCGGACAAGCGCAGCCTCCCGATAGAGGGACGCGGCATCCATCCCTGTCCCGGGATCGCTGACGGCATCGTCCGGGACCGCCCAGGCATCGAACACGAAGGTGTCTCGCGGCTCCCGTGCACAATTTGCATCGGTGTGTGACACGCCGGCACCGCGCACGGCGACCGTACGATGTCCACCGTCGCTTTCGGCCACCGCGACAATGCACTCCGCGTCACGCCCCCACGGCACGCGCATCAGTGTACCGGATAGGCGCCATGCACCCGGCGCTCCGCAGAGACGTAAATCGGAGACAAGCCCCGCGATGGTGCAGGGCCCCTTTCCGGTTGCTGCGTCCATGTTCGCCGCAGCAAGGGCCCTGTGGGCCAGGAGGTTCTCCACGAGGGGCAGAGGAACGGCATGGGCGCCAGCGACCTCGGCTATCGTCGCCAAAGCGCTGAGATCAAGCTCATCCTCGTCATCGCCGGGGTAAATGGCCGTAAGACCGAGCTCTGCCGACTGCTCCCACAACGCATGAGGCCAGATGCCATCCTCAGCCTGGAGCCGGAGCGGTTCTGTGCAGGTGTCAGCAAACAGGCGCGCCGCTGACTCGCCTATCATTTTTGTCAGGTCGCTCATCGCATTCCCAAGCTTTTGGCAATGATTCCACGCAGGATTTCGCGGGTGCCTCCGCGAATGGTGAAGGACGGTGCATGCAGGGCCAAATGGTCGAGGGACTTGGCCAGCTCCGGGACTGCTCCAGGCCCGTAGCGTTCGCTTTCCGGCACCACCATACGAACGACTTCAGGGATCTCTCGCTCGAAGGTCGTCCCGAGGTCCTTCACCAGCGCCGCTTCGGTATTGGGCAGGTAGCCGGCCTCCACCATTCCCGCGATTGAACCCGCCATTTGACGAAGGGTGTACAAATGGGCCGCCAGGCGGCCAACACCCTGGCGCGCGGCGGCGGCTCCCTCCCCGCAGCGCGCCGTATGGTCGGCCAGCAGGCGCAGGAGGAAATAGGAGCTAAGCCAGCGGTCCGGGCCGCTGCGTTCGTAGACAAGTTCGCTGGTGACCTGCTTCCAGCCGTTGCCGACTTCACCGACGAGCATGTCGTCCGGAATGAACACGTCGTCGAACACGACTTCGTTGAAATCGGCTTCACCCGCAAGGTTTCGGATCGGTCGTACCGATATTCCTGGCGTCGACAGATCGACGAGAAACTGACTCACGCCCTCGCGGCGAGATTCACCCCCCTCACCGGTGCGTGCAAACAGGATCATCATGTGGACGCGATGGGCGTTGCTGGTCCAAAGCTTGGCGCCGTTGACCCGCCAGCCCCCGTCTACCTGTCGCGCCCGTGTTCGGATAGACGCCAGATCAGAGCCGGAATCCGCCTCGCTCATCCCAATGCAGAAGAAGCATTCGCCTGCCGCGATCCTCGGCAGATAGCGCTGGCGCTGTCCCTCGGTGCCAAATTTCAGCAGCAGCGGTCCACTCTGCCGATCTGCAACCCAGTGGGCGCGCACCGGCGCACTCGCCGCGAGCAACTCTTCGGTCACGACCAGCCGCTCGATTGCGCTGCGTTCATGCCCGCCATAGCGCTTCGGCCAGGTCATCCCGATCCAGCCCTGACGAGCGACCGCCCGGGTAAAGGCCGGATCGTAGCCTGCCCAGCCCTCAGCACCGGCACGGTAGGCCCCGCCTGCCTCTTGCTCAGCCAGGAAGGCTCTCACCTTGCTACGCAATTCAGTGAGTTCGTGCCGCGGCGGGAGAGGCTCGAACCGAATTGAATGACCCACCAACGCTGCAGCTCCTTGTTCGCATGAGCGGTCGGAATCGGATGCCCGATCATGCGTTATTTTTTTCATATGTAAATTTTTTTTTCTCATTCTTGAATTTTATTGACTCGATATCGAGCCCGCCGCAAGAATGCCGGCCACATGCTGCAGTCGAACGCCGGCATGAATTCAGTGCGGCTTCAGCCGCCAGGGAGGGCCGCCATGTTGAGAAGCGCAATTCAAGCGCTTGCCGTTCTTGCTATTTTTTCGCCCGTGAGCGCGCCGGCCGCGGACGAGTATCCACAACGTCCCATTCGCATGCTTGTCGGCTTCGCCGCGGGCGGGCCGACGGACCAAGCTGCGCGGATCGTGGCCGAAGCCATGAGCCGTTCGCTTGGGCAGCCTGTCGTTGTTGAGAACCGCCCTGGGGCCAATAGCATGATCGCTGCGCGTGCCCTCGTTTCCAGCAAGCCGGACGGCTACACCGTGTTGCTGGCATCGAACGGCGTGCTGACGGTCGCGGGAGCACGCTACAAGGAAATGCCCTTCGACGTGCGGCGGGACTTCACGCCGGTTGGATCAGTCGCCGGCTACTCACATGTACTCGTGACCGCCCCCGATAAGGCGCCGGCAAGCCTTGTGGAATTAATCTCGCGCGCGAAGAGTAGCAACAAACCGCTCACGATTGCTTCCGTCGGCCACGTCGATGAACTTACGATCGCGCTGTTCCACAAGCTGACTGGAGTTCCGCTCGATATCATCCCCTATAAGGGCCAGTCTGCCGTACTCAGCGACCTAATGACGGGTCGCGTCGATGTCGCGTTTCTGGCTCCGACCGTTGCTAAACCTCAGATCGCCGCCGGTAAGCTGGCTCCCATTGCAGTAACAGGGAGGCAGCGCGTCACCGGTCTTCCCGATGTGCCCCCTATCCAGGAGGCAGGCGTGCCTGGCTTCGAAATGGAGATCTGGAACGCCCTTATGGTGCCCACCGGAACTCCCGCTCCGGTCGCCGATACCCTGGCCAAAAGCCTGCATGCCGCGCTTGAGGAGCAGAGTGTTCGTGACAAGCTGGAGTTCAGCGGGCTGGTCGCTCTGCCTGACACACCATCGGCACTTGCGGCAAAGATCGACACTGAGGGTCAGAAATGGAAAAGGCTGGCGGAAGAGGAGAACCTTCCTCTCGTCGATTTCTGACAGTTTCCGAGTCGCGATTTCCTTCATAATGGTAGTATACGAATGACCCTTGCTTATCCTGAAGTCCGCTTCCACATCCACGGCTCCTGGACGCTCGGCCATCCCCCGGTGCGCTCGTTTTTGGATGTGGAGGACCCTTCGGAGGGAACGCTCATCGGGCAGGTTCCGGAAGCCACCCACGCCGTCATTGATGCGGCGCTTGCCTCCGCCCGGAGCGGCCTGTCTGCGTGGCGCAGCATCGGTCCCGCGCGGCGTGCAGATCTCATTCTTGAGGCCTGCCGGCTTTTGCGCAAGCGTGTCGATGAGATTGCAGCTCTCTCCGCCCGGGAACTCGGCACGCCGTACGCCGATGCTCGCAATTATGTGTTGCGCGCAGCGGATATCGTCGAGTGGGATGCCAACGAAGGGCGGCGACTATACGGCCGTGTTGTCCCGTCCGATCCGGGGCTGCGTCAAATCGTGGTGCCGGAGCCGGTGGGGATCGTGGCTGCGTTCACACCGTGGAATGCGCCGGTCCTGACCTCGTGCAGGAAAATCGGCAGCGCACTTGCCGCCGGCTGCGCGATCATCGTCAAGGCAGCAGAGGAAACGCCCGCAAGTGCAATGGCGGTCGTGCAGGCCTTTGTTGATGCCGGCGTTCCCGCTGGCGTAATCAACCTGCTGTTTGGCAACCCGTCGCTGGTTTCGGAACGCCTTATCGACGCACCGGAAGTGCGGATGGTGACGTTCACGGGTTCGGTACCGATCGGCAAGCAGCTTGCGCAGCGGGCTGCCGCGCGAATGAAGCCAATGCTGATGGAGCTTGGGGGCCACGCCCCGGTAATAGTCTGTGAGGATGCGGATGTTCAATCAGCAGCTGTGCGCTGCGTCACGGCAAAATATCGCAACGGTGGCCAAGCATGCATCGCGCCGACGCGGTTCTTCGTGCATGACAGGGTGTACGACGCCTTCGAGGATGCGTTCGCGGCGGCCACACGCGCCCTGAAGATTGGAGGGCCGTTCGAGCCAGGAGTGGCAGTAGGCCCGCTTGCCAATGAACGCCGCCGGCGCGCCGTCGATGCACTCGTTAAGGACGCCCGGACCCAAGGCGCACGTGTCGTCTGCGGCGGCGAACTGTCCGGCGGGGCAGGCTATTTCTATCCCCCGACGGTGCTGGCGGACGTACCGCACTCAGCACGCGTGCTTCATGAGGAGCCCTTCGGACCGCTGGCCTGTCTCGCCCGCTTCACCGACCTCGATGAAGCCATCGCGGCGGCTAACGCAGTGCCGTACGGCCTCGCGGGATATGCGTTCGGACGGGCCGCGAGCCCCCTCAACCGAATCGCAGAAAAACTGGAATGCGGTGCCGTTGCGATCAACCACCTGACGGTGTCCACGAGCGGCATTCCGTTCGGAGGCATGAAGGACAGCGGGATCGGCCGCGAAGGTGGCGTCGAGGGTGTGCGCTGCTACACGGTTTCAAAGACCATCACCCACCTGCATGAAAACTGACCTCGCGCTGACGGAACTAGCAACGATGACTGCCGAAACGAAGACTTGGTTCATCACGGGCTGCGACTCGGGAATGGGCTATGCTGTCGCTCAGGTCATGCTGGAGCGCGGGGACAAGGTTGTCCTGACTGCGCGCGACGTGACGAACGTCCAGCCATTGCTTGAGAAATTCCCCACAAGCGCCCGCGGGTTCACCTTGGACGTGACGGACAGGGTGCACGTCGAGACGGTGACTGAAGAGGCCATCGGTGCGTTCGGCGGCATCGACGTCCTGCTGAATAATGCCGGCTTCGGCGTCCTAGGTGCCGCAGAGGAAACCTCGGCAGAAGAATACCGCCCCATGTTCGAGGTCAATTTCTTCGGCCTCGCCGAGGTCACGAAGGCCCTGCTTCCGCATATGCGGGAGCGTCGAAAGGGGCATATCTTCAACACATCATCGCTGGGAGGATACGCCGCATCTGCCGGTTTCGCGTTCTATGCTGCGAGCAAGTTCGCCGTCGAGGGCTTTTCCGACGCCCTCGCTCAGGAGGTCGCCCCTTTTGGCATCAGGGTGGTCATCCTGGAGCCGGGATCATTTCGGACACACTTCGCCGGCAGCTCTCTGCGCAAGCCCGCTCGACGGATCGAGGCCTATACCGCAACGCCGGTGGAGGTCACTCAGAGCAGGATGGCGATGCGCGACGGCACGCAGCCGAACGATCCGCAGCGCCTTGGCCATGTGCTCCACCGCCTGGCCCGCATGGATGCTCTGCCGTTGCGTCTGCCTCTTGGCGAGGACGCGCTAGACAGGGTTCGCAGCAAGCTCGAAGCGGGTCGCGCGGAATTTGACGCGTGGCGCCAGGTTGCCCTATCTGTCTCGTTCGATGCGCCTATCCTGTCAGATTGAGAGGCTATGGCGGCGTCGACCCAAAGAAATTCATTGCGAGTTGCTAGCATGGCTCGAGGCGTAACCGCAGTCGGCAGCGAGCAGATGCGAGACCCAGGCTCCTGGGCGAAGGAAGAGGACACCCACCGCCAGAGTGCGGGGGTCAAGTCGGCTCGGCGTGTCATCGAGATCCTGGAACTCTTCGACCGGTTCCAGGAGCCACTCTCGCTTACAGAGCTGTCCAACCACCTTGGCTATCCGCCGTCGAGTACCTTGGCCTTGCTAAAGAGCCTGCAGACTCTCGATTACGTCAGCTTCGATCCTGCAGAGAAAAAATATTGCCCGACCATGCGGGTCGCGATGCTCGGAGAATGGGTCCAAGGGCAGCTCTTCAAGGATGGCGCCATCATTGCATTGATGACGCAGCTTCAGGAGGAGGTCGGCGAAACGATCATGCTGGCGGTGCAGAATGATATCTATGCGCAATACATTCACACTGTCCAATCCCGCGAGCTCCTCCGATACTATCTGAAGCCTGGCTTGCTGCGTCCGATCTGCCGCAGCGCCGTCGGGTTGGCGCTGCTGTCGATGCAGACGAATGACCGCATCCGCAAGCTGGTGAAGCGCATCGAGGCACGATCGGGAAACCCCACTGACATTGTGCCTTTTGAGGTTGTCCTTGCCGAAGTTGAGCGGGTTCGCTCGCGCGGCTACGCCTATAGCGACCAGATCACGGAGCGCGTGAGCGCAGTTGCCATACCCCTGCCGGCCAAGGGGTCCCAGCCGCCCATGGCGCTGGGTGTCGGCGGCCCCACGCATCGGCTGGAACCTCGGGTGGAGAAGGTGGTCGCGCTTATGAACAGGCTGGTTCAGACATCGCTTTCCGAATAGCCGGACTGAGGCTGCGCGCCCGCGATACTGCCACCATTACCGTGACAACGCCGCCTCAGGTTCTGAGGCGCGATTGAAGCAGAGCACGCGTAGGATCGTGGGCCGTCCTGGCTGCCTGCGCGTCGACATCTGGTTCTCGTGCCCGCAAGGCGAGCCTACGCGGCGCGCTTCCTAGAATAAATACGCGCAAAATCATGTGGGGAGGACTTCACGATGCCTCTGCTCAAGCATCGGACGAATGTATTGTGTGGGCTTCTGTTTGTGGTTCTTGCGGGGATCTTCGCGTTTCAGGCGTCCGGATTGCAGATTGGCACAGCGTCGCGGATGGGGCCGGGCTTCTTTCCCATGGCTCTGTCGGGGACGCTGGCGCTGTTCGGGGTGATGCTGGTGGGCATCGGCCTGCGCGTACCCGGGCAGGCCCATGGCACCTTCGCCTGGCGCGGTTTCGTGATGCTGGTCCTGGCCGTCGTCACCTTTGCCGCCGCCATGCGCCCTTTCGGCTTTCTGCCAGCGGTGGCCGCGAGCGTGCTGCTCGCCTTCCTCGGCAGTCATCGCTTCTCCTGGCGGGCTGCCGTGCCGCTCGCAGCCGGCTTCACCCTGTTCAGCTGGCTCGTCTTCATCAAGGGCCTGGGCCTGCCCATCCCGCTCCTTGGTCCTTGGCTCGGTGGCTATTGAGGGAGCGCGGCTCATGGAACTCTTCGACAACCTCGGCCTCGGCTTCGCCGTTGCCCTCTCGCTGCAGAACGTCCTCTACTGCTTCATCGGCGTCCTGCTCGGCACCCTGATCGGTGTGCTGCCCGGCCTCGGCCCGGTGGCCACCATCGCCATGCTCCTGCCCATCACCTTCGGCCTGCCGCCGGTGGCGGCGCTGATCATGCTGGCGGGTATCTATTACGGCGCCCAGTATGGCGGCTCCACCACCGCCATCCTCATCAACCTGCCCGGGGAGAGCTCCTCAGTGGTCACCGCCCTCGACGGCCACCAGATGGCCAGGAAGGGCCGTGCTGGAGCGGCACTCGCCACCGCGGCGCTCGGCTCCTTCTTCGCCGGCACGGTGGCCACCGTGTTGCTCGCCATCCTCTCCCCACCGCTGGCGGAGGTGGCCCTCGCCTTCGGGCCGCCGGAATACTTCTCGCTGATGGTGCTCGGCCTCATCGCCTCGGTGACGCTGGCCTCGGGCTCCATGATCAAGGCGCTGGGCATGATCGTGCTCGGCCTGCTGCTCGGCCTGTCGGGACAGGACGTCTACACCGGCACCCCGCGCCTCACCTTCGGGCTCACCGAGCTGTCCGACGGCTTCGACTTCGTGGCGGTGTCCATGGGCATGTTCGGGATCGGCGAGGTGATCCGCAACCTGGAGGACGAGACCAAGCGATCGTTCCTGGTCACCAAGGTCAAGAGCCTGCTGCTGACTCGAGACGAGTTCCGGAGGATCATCGCCCCCGTGCTGCGGGGCACCGCACTGGGATCCATCCTCGGCATCCTGCCGGGCGGTGGCGCCGTGCTCTCATCCTTCGCCTCCTACTCGCTGGAAAAAAAGGTCTCCAAGCATCCAAAGGAATTTGGAAAAGGTGCCATCGAGGGGGTGGCGGGCCCGGAGAGCGCCAACAATGCCGGCGCGCAGACCTCGTTCATCCCGATGCTGACCCTGGGCATCCCGTCGAACCCGGTGATGGCGCTGATGATCGGGGCGATGATCATCCAGGGCATCACGCCCGGCCCCAACGTGATGACCGAGAAGCCGGACCTGTTCTGGGGGCTGATCGCCTCCATGTGGATCGGCAACTTCATGCTGGTTCTGTTGAACCTGCCGCTGATCGGGCTGTGGGTGCGGCTGCTGAGCGTGCCGTACCACCTGCTGTTCCCGGCGATCGTGGCGTTCTGCTGCATCGGGGTCTACAGCGTGAACAACAACCCGGTGGACGTGTACACCATGGCGCTGTTCGGCGTGCTGGGCTACGTGCTGGTGAAGCTGGAGTGCGAGCCGGCGCCGCTGCTGCTGGGCTTCGTCATCGGCCCCATGCTGGAGGAGTACCTGCGCCGCGCCATGCTGATCTCCCGAGGCAACCCCATGGTGTTCCTCACCCACCCGATCTCCGCAGCGCTCCTCGCCATCGCCGCCATCACTCTCGTCGCCGTCCTCATCCCAGCCATCCGGCAGACAAGAGAGGAAGCATTCCAGGAATGAAACAGCACGCGCCCTCCGGGCTTCAAACTCTGGAGGGCGGAAGGCCACCTTCGCCAACCATGGTTCCGGGCCATCGAGACCCGACACGAAATGGAGGGGATGATTGATCTCGCCACCCCGAGCTTCTAGATCTCATTCCTACCGATTACATGGATCGACCTGCTTATACCCGGCAGAACTTCGGTGGTGAAGCAGTTACCCGAATTACGCTTCGAACTGCGGCATCTCCGGTCTTTCATCGCTGCCGCCGAGCACGGGAGCTTTCGGAAGGCCGCCGATGGTCTTCAGGTCCAGGAATCGGCCATCAGTCGGCGCATCCGAGATCTGGAAGACCAGATCGGTGCATCCCTATTCATTCGACATGCCGGGGGCGTTATCCTCACATTGGCTGGCCAGCGCTTCATTGATCGAGCGCGATTGGCGTTAAGCCAATTGGAGGAAGGCGCGCGGGAGGTGGGTGCCATCGGCCGCGCGGAGGCTGGTCATTTACGGGTGGGACTGTTCTCGTCCCTTGCCTCCGGCTTCGTATCGCGGCTCTTCGCGGCTTACGACGACAGGCATCCGAATGTCGAGGTCTCGTTCCAAGAGGGCTCGACGGTGGATCACTTGCTGTTGATCAACAAATCGCAGCTTGATCTGGCTTTCACAATCGGGAACCGACAGCCGCATCCATACGACGCTCACGAACTTTGGCGCGAACAGGTTTTCGCCGCGATGTGGGATGCGCATCCATTGGGCGCCAGGAGCGAGCTAAGCTGGAGCGATCTCGCGCACGAGGCTTTTCTGGTGCGTCCTGGCGGCCCAGGCGACGAGGTCCGCGAGTATCTCAGCCTCCGGCTCAACGAGATTGGACGCCGTCCTCGGTTCCTGATCCAGAACATCGGGCGCTATAGCCTCTTGGGTCTTGTCGCCTCACGTCGCGGTGTGGCTCCCATGCTCGCGTCAGAGACCACCATTTCCATCCCAGGTGTGATTTACCGGCCAATCGCCGGAGAGATCCTACCCTTCTTTGCCGTCGCTTCCCCAAAGAACGACAATCCTGCCGCCCGGACTCTGCTCAGCCTCGCTCGGACGCTGGGCCGTCCTGGCAGTGCACACTCGTAGCGGTGTTCCCCGTCGGTTCCTCACTGCGCCGCCGCGCCTTCGCAAACTCCCGATCCGTGGCGATGAACCGCTCCAGCATGGGTGCGATCAACCGGATGGGATCCGTGATCGGGCTCCCCGTCTGCCTACCCAGCACCTGCGCATAAGCGGAAAGGTCGCGATGCAGCTTCGCCGGTAATTCGACGGTCACCTTCACCGGCTTCTCGTCGAGGAACTCCGGGAGTTTCAGCTTCGGCATATCAGCCTCCATAAGCTTCGAGCACAAGATCACGCGTGACGATGACACGCACCGGGTATCCCGGCCGGACGGTGAGCGTGGGCGCGATGTTGAGCTGGCGCTGGACGATCTGCCGGCCGGTCTGGCTTATGCTGTCGGAAGCGCCTTCGCGCAGCACGCTGACAAGATCGTTGTCGCTGCCGGACGTACCTGCGCTCGCGCCGACGCTCAGGATGGTGGAGAGTACGGCCGCCTTGAACAGCTCGCCCCAGTGATAGTCGACGGCATCTTCGAGACCGGCATAGCCTTCGGCATCGGCTCCAGGCTGGCGCTCCAGCACGATGGAGCGGCCATTGGGGAAGATCAGCCGGTTCCAGACCAGGAGAACCCGACGCTGGCCGAAGCCGACGCCGTTGTCGTACTGGCCGATGATGCGGGTGCCCTGAGGGATCAGCAGGATACGGCCCGTCGGGCTGTCATGGATGTTCTCGGCAACCTGGGCGGTGATCTGACCCGGCAGGTCGGAGCGGATGCCGGTAATCAGCGCCGCGGGGATCACGGCGCCCGCCTGCAGGATGTTGACCGAGGCCGGAGCGGCCACGCGGTCGGGCGACACGGTGCGTAGGTCGACCGCCTGATTGAGGAAGGCAATTTGCCGCTCCTGGGCCGTCGGCGTCGCCGCCTGCGGAGCGAGACCAAGGGATCCAAGGTCGGGGACAGGTGCCGCAGTGGTCGCCGAGGTTGCAGCCACCTGTTGCGCCACGACAGTGCTCGCAGGCCGCGTGTTGGTTTGGGCGAACAGCCGTCCCGTCCGCGCCGCCTCGGTCTCCTGCAGCTGGCGCTGCTCCTCGGGGCTCAAGGCAGGATTGGGCATACCGCCCATCGACGGCATCGGCGGCTGCGCTGAGGTCTGGGCATTGAGAATCGGCCGGCCGAGGTCGCCGGGCAGCGGAGGCCCGAGCTTGGGAATCCCGGTGTAATCCTTGGGCAGGCCGGCGAGCCGGTCCGGAGTCGTCTTGACGTCGGTGGCATAGAGCTCCTGTCCCGGACCGTGGTCTTTCCGCGCCTGAAGGGCATAGATCAGCGCCCCGCCGATCCCAAGACCAGCGACGAGCCCCAGCCCCGCCAGTACCTTGCGCGACAGCCGGGTCACCCGCGGCGGCTCCGGCCGTAGCCGCATGGCCGCCACAGCCTCCCCCGTCAGCGGACGGGCGCCGTCATCGCCGGCTGGGCCCGGCCTTTTCTCCTTCCCGGGATCGATGCCGTTCATAGGGCCGACCTCCCGTCGGTACGAGAGATACGCACGCGCTTCTGATCCTTGTCGGCGCCGAAGCGCAGCTCGGCTGCCGCGAAGAGGCGGTCGACGATCATGTAGCTGCCGCGCACGCGATAGTTCACGAGCTCGGAGGTGTCACCCTGCGGGCCGACCACGAACAGCGGGGGCATCTCGCCCTGAGCAATGCCCCGGGGAAACTCGATGAACACCTGCTGGCCATCGTCGAAGGCGCGTAGTGGCCGCCACGGTGCTCGATCGCCGCTCACCTCGTAGCGGAAATTGACCTTCGTGAGGTCGATGCCGTTGGCGACGGGTTGCACCGCCTGGGCCTCGGCATTCTGGCGCCGCAGGGCGATGAGCTGGTCCTGAGGGTACTGCCAGGAGACCGAGGCCATGTAGGTCTTTTCGGTGGACCGCAGCTCCATGTGATAGGTGCGCAGATTGGTGTTGATGACGAGATTGGTGGTGAGGTCCGGTCGCGTGGGCTTCACCAGGATGTGGACCTGCTTGGCCGTTCCCGCTCCGCTCTCGGTGTCACCGATGATCCAGCGCACCGTGTCGCCGGCGGCCACGGGCCCCGTGCCCACCAATTGCTCGCCGGATTGCGGGGCGATGTCGGTGACCTGGCCGGGCGCGGCATAGACCTGATAGAGCGCGCCTTCCACGAAGGGATAGACCTGCATGGAGTTGATGAAGCCGTTGCGGACGGGCTGCACGCGCGCAGCGGCATTGGCTTGGTTGACCCGAGCTGCAGGGTCAGTGGCTTCCGGCTCCGCCTTGCCGTCCCTGCCCACCGGCTTCAACTGGCCGGGCAGCGGCAGGGGCTTCGGCAGCTCGACGATGCGCACCGGCCCCGGCGGCTCCGCCTTGAAGACGGCGGGCGGGGCATCGTCATACTCGATCTCGGGCGGCTTCTCGAAGGTTGCGCAGCCGGCGAGTACGGATGTGCAAAGGAGCAGAAGCGGCAAGCCGGATTTACGGAGAGCCTGAGAAGAGAGGGGACGGAAAGCCGGCCTCCCGAATACGCGGATGGCCGGCGTCATTGTGCGAGTTCCTTCGACCAGTTGATGGCGTTGACGTAGATTCCGAGGGGATTGGCACGGAGGCGCTCGGCGTCCCGCGGCGCCTGCACCACGACGGTGAGGATGGCACTCCAGCGGGCGGTGTCGGCGAGGCTGCCGTCCTGGTAGCGGCGCTCGGTCCAGGCAATGCGGAAGGAGTCCGGCGAGGCGCGGATGACGCTCGAGACCTCCACCGCCACCTGCTGCTTGCCGACCCGGGCGAAGGGATCGTTGGCGCGGGCGTAATCGTTGAGGGCCACGGCGCCGGCTTGGGTCGTGTAGGCATAGGCTCTGAGCCAGTTCTGCCGCACGATGACGGGATCGGCGGAGATGCTGCGCACCTCCTCGATGAAGCGGGCGAGGTGGAAGGCGATCTGGGGATCGGAGGGACGATAGTCCGAGGTGGCGGGTGCCACCGCCTGCGCCTGCCCGAGCTTGTCCACCTGCACCACCCACGGCACCACCGAGCCGCTCAGCGCCTGCCAGGCCAGGGCACCGGATAGGCCGGCCGAGAGGGCGAGGCAGCCGAAGGCCATGAGGCGCCAGTTCTTCGCCTGCACTCGTGCCGAGCCGATGCGGTCATCCCACACCTGCGCCGCGCGCTGATAGGGCGTCTCGGGCTCGGATGAGCGTCCGTAATGGACCGACGGTCGCTTGAAGGGGGTCATGGGCGATCGCTTTCGGAGAGGGAGATGGAGGACCCACCGCCATGGCTGTCGCCGGATCGCACAGCATGGGTCACGGTCTGAATGCCGTGGGCGACCTGCTGGGAGCGCCGCATGCGCCGGGCCCAATCAGGGACATCACCGGAGGAGGTTGGGGCACCAGGCGGGGTAGGAGTGGCTCCGGAGGTCGATGGCGTGCCGGTAGAACTGCGCAAAGGAGAGGTTGCCCCTGCTGCCCCAGCTCGCGCGACACCGCCAAGCCCTCCAGCCACCCCCGAAAGTCCAGACTGGCCGGCAGCTCCCGCGCTGTAGGCGGACACGGCGCCGCCAGCGAGGTTCGCGCCAGCACGGGCCGCCGCTGCTGTTCCGGATAAGGCAGCACCTGCCCCGCGTATCGCTATGCCCGCGGCTCCCGCTCCCGCGAGCGCCACACCTCCTGCGGCCAGCCCAGTCCCGACGGCGGCGCCCGCCCCCAGCTGCGGCGCGCCGGTGATCAGGCCGGTGGCGATCCCCGGCCCGAAGACACCGAGACCGAGGAGCGCGAGCGCGGCCATCACGGCGGACAGGGCCTGGCTGATGGTCGGCTGGGCATCGCCGTAGGAGGTGGTGAACTGGGAGAATAGCCCGGAGCCGATGCCGACGATGACGGCGAGAACCAACACCTTGACGCCCGACGCGACGATGTTGCCGAGCACTTTCTCGGCGAGGAAGGCGGTCTTGCCGAAGAAGGCGAAGGGAATGAGGACGAAGCCGGCGAGCGTCGTCAGCTTGAACTCGATCAAGGTAACGAAGAGCTGCACCGCCAGGATGAAGAAGGCGATCAGGATCAGGAGCCAGGAGATCAGCAGCACGGTGATCTGCACGGCATTGACGAAGAGCGCCACCGGCCCGGTGAGCTGGCTCGCCGCATCGAGCAGCGGCTGGCCCGCGGTGAGCCCCACTTCCGCGAGGCGCCCCGGCCGCAGGAACTCCGCCGTGCTGATGGTTGACCCGCCGGCTTTGAGGCCGAGCCCGGCGAAGCTCTCGAACACGATCTTCGCAAGCGCGTTGAAGTTGCCGATGATCCAGGCGAAGAAGCCGATGGCGAGGGTTTTACGCACCAGCCGGCGCATCACGTCCTCGTCCGCGCCCCAGGCCCAGAACAGGCCGGCAAGGGTGATGTCGAGGGCGATCAGGATGGAGGAGAGGCCCGTCACCTCGCCCTTGATCAGGCCGAAGCCGGAATCGATGTAGCTGGTGAAGGTGTTGAGGAAGGTATCGATGACACCCACGTCGTTCATGGTGTCGCTCCGTCCACGGGCTTGCCGAAGAAGCGGCGACGGTTCGCCTCCCAGAGCGCGGCGCAGCGCGGATCGACGGGATCGGCCGTTTCCAGCTTGGCGCAGTTCTTGAGATCGGCCGAGGAGACGCCGCCTGCCGGCACGCTGATCGCAGTGACGGGCTCCGTCTCCGGTCCGCCAGCCATGGCCAGAGCCGCGATCACCGACCCGACCAGCCCGGCGACAACAAGGGTTCTGAGCGCGGTGCCGTGGTCCATGGCCGCCCCTCAGTTGCCGCGGAACATGGTGACGGCGGAGGGCTGGTAGCTCGACGGGGTGGAGAAGCGCCGGTAGCGCTCCTGCCCCTCCGAGACCGCCGTCGCCCGTTCGGCTTCGGACAGCGCCTGAGCCCGGCCATTGGCAGCGACCACCGCGGTGAGGTCGGAGAGCTGCTGCGCCTGAAGCGCCTGGAGCTGGTTGCCCGCCTGTATGGCCTGGAGCGCACCGGTCGCCGCCTGGCTCTGCCCGACCAGCGTCGAGGCCTGCGAGCGGCCGGTGTCGAGATTGCCGACGACGCCCGCCTGCACCCGCAGCGCATCCTGGAGGCCGGCCACCGTGGTCTCCCAGCGGCTCTTCGCCTGGGTGACAAGAGCGGCGTCCGAGGCGCTCAGGGAGACCGAGCCGTACTGACCCTGGAAGGCCCGATCGATGGCACCGACGTCATAGGCGATCTTCTGCGCCTGCCCGAGCAGTTGCTGCGTGCGCTGGGCCGACTGCTGGAGCGCGCTGAGAGAGGAGTATGGCAGGCTCGCGAGGTTGCGGGCCTGGTTGATCAGCATCTGCGCTTCGTTCTGCAGGGAGGTGATCTGGTTGGTGAGCTGCTGCAGGGCCCGAGCCGTCTGAAGGAGGTTCTGCGCATAGTTGGAGGGGTCATAGACCACATATTGCGCGGCCGCCGGAGCCAGCGAGTACGCGAGGAGCGGCGCGGCCAGAAGTACCGCCCGCAATGAGCTGCGGATCATGGGCGTGTCTCCAGATTGTCGAGGGTGGGAATGAGGTCGGCGGCCCAGCCGAGGCCGCGATGGTGCAGCCAGGCGGCGAGGAAGCCGCCGCGCCCCTGCTCGGCAAAGATCTGCGAGAGCGCGGCCTGGTCGGTCTTGGACGAAGTGGCGCACAGGGCCAGAGCCACCTGCGACAGGCCGAGCTCGAACAGGCGGTTGCCGCGCCGGGACTGGCAGTAATAGTCCCGCTTGGGTGTTGCCCGGGCGAGGATCTCGATCTGCCGGTCGTTGAGGCCGAAGCGCCGGTAGATGGCCGTGATCTGGGGCTCCACCGCCCGCTCGTTGGGGAGCAGTAGCCGCGTCTGGCAGCTTTCTATGATGGCGGGGGCGATGGCGGAGCCGTCGATATCCGAGAGGGACTGGGTGGCGAAGACGACGCTGGCGTTCTTCTTACGAAGGGTCTTCAGCCATTCCCGGAGCTGCCCGGTGAAGCCCGGATCATCGAGCGCCAGCCATCCCTCGTCGATGATGAGGAGGGTGGGCGATCCGTCCAGCCGGTCCTCGATGCGGTGGAAGAGATAGGAGAGCACCGCCGGCGCCGCGCTAGTGCCGATCAGCCCTTCGGTCTCGAAGGCCTGGACGGAGGCCTTCCCCAGATGCTCGACCTCGGCATCGAGCAGCCGGCCATGGGCGCCGCCGATGCAATAGGGGCGCAGGGCCTGCTTCAGCGCGTTGGACTGGAGGAGGACCGCGAGACCGGTGAGGGTTCGCTCCTCCACGGGTGCGGAGGCCAGCGAAATGAGCGCCGACCAGATATGCTCCTTCACCTCCGGGGTGATGGAGAGGCCTTCGCGGGCGAGGATCGCCACAATCCAGTCTGCGGCCCAGGTGCGTTCGGAAATCTCATCTACACAGGCGAGCGGCTGGAGCGCGATGCTGTCTTCCGCGAGGCTGCCGCCCAGATCGTGCCAGTCCCCGCCCATGGCGAGGGCGGCCGCCCGGATGCTGCCGCCGAAGTCGAAGGCGAACACCCGGGAGCCGGCATAGCGCCGGAACTGCAGGGCCATGAGCGCGAGCAGCACGGACTTGCCGGCGCCGGTCGGCCCGACCACCAGCGTGTGGCCCACATCCCCCACATGGAGCGAAAAGCGGAACGGGGTGGAGCCTTCCGTCTTCCCGTAAAGCAGAGGGGGTGCCGAAAAATGCCCGTCCTGTTCGTCTCCGGCCCAGACCGCCGACAGTGGGATCATGTGCGCGAGGTTGAGGGTGGAAATGGGCGGCTGGCGGACATTGGCATAGACGTGCCCCGGGAGGCTGCCGAGCCAGGCATCCACTGCATTGAGGGTCTCCGCCATGGCCGTGAAGTCCCGGCCCTGGATCACCTTCTCCACAAGCCGCAACTTCTCGTCGGCGATGCGGGGATCGGCGTCCGAGATCGTTACCGTGGCGGCGACATAGGCAATGCCGGCATGATCGGCGCCGAGCTCCTGTAGGGCGAGGTCGGCGTCCTCCGCCTTGTTGGCGGCATCGGAATCCACCAGCACCGAGGCCTCATTGGTCATCACCTCCTTGAGGATGGCGGCGATGGACTTGCGCTTGGCGAACCATTGCCGGCGGATCTTCGTGAGGAGCCGGATGGCGTCGGTCTTGTCGAGGAGGATGGCGCGGGTGGACCAGCGATAGGGAAAGGCCAGCCGGTTGAGATCGTCGAGGATCCCCGGCGTCGTCGCCGTGGGAAAACCCACGATGGTGAGGATGCGCAAGTGCTCCGTGCCCAACATGGGCTCGAGCCCACCGGTGAGAGGCTGGTCGGCGAGGAGAGCATCCAGGTACATGGGCGTCTCGGGAACACGCACCCGCTGGCGCCGGGTCGAGACGCAGCCGTGGAGATAGGTCAGGGTCTCGGCGTCATCGAGCCAGTGGCACTCGGGCATGAAGGCCTCGACCAGCCGCAGCACCCGGTCCGTGCGATCGATGAAAGCGCTCAGTACCCCGTGGGGATCGACGCCGTCGCGTGCACGACCCTCATAGAGCCAACTCTCCGCCCGTGCGGCATCCTCCGCCGGCGGGAGCCAACAGAAGGTGAGGAAATAGCTCGACTCGAAATGGCTGCCGGCTTCGGCGAAGCCAGCCTTGCGCTCGGCATCCACCAGCGCCGAGGCCGGATCGGGGAAGGTGCTCTCGGGATAGACCCCCGCCTCATGCCGCTGGGCCTCCACGAACAATGCCCAGCCGGAGCCGAGGTGGCGGAAGGCGCTGTTGAGGCGACTTGCCACCGCCACCAACTCGGCCGGCACGGCGGACTCAAGGTCCGGGCCGCGGAAGCGCGCCGTGCGCTGGAAGCTGCCATCCTTGTTGAGGACGACGCCTAGGGCAACGAGGGCCGCCCACGGCAAATAGTCCGCGAGCCGGCTCCCGTGTCGTCGATACTCGGTAAGGTTCATCATGGCGCGCGCCCCTCAGACCGACAAATGGGAGGGGATGCGCAGATGCCGGTGCACCACATCGACGAACAGCGGATCGCGCTTGGCGGCCCAGACGGCGGCGAGGTGGCCGATCGCCCAGAGGGCGAGGCCAACGAGCCAGAGCCTGAGCCCCAGCCCGACGGCGCCGGCGAGGGTGCCGTTGAAGATGGCCAGCGCCCGCGGCGCACCGCCGAGCAGAATCGGCTCGCTGAGTGCCCGGTGGACCGGGACGGAGAAGCCCGGCACCTCGCCGGTATCCCCGGACATCAGACCAGAGCCCCGCCGCTGAAGGAGAAGAAGGAGAGGAAGAAGCTGGAAGCGGCGAAGGCGATGGAGAGGCCGAACACGATCTGGATCAGCCGCCGGAACCCGCCCGAGGTGTCGCCGAAGGCGAGCGCGAGGCCGGTGGAGATGATGATGATCACCGCAATGATCTTGGCCACCGGCCCCTGGATGGACTCCAGGATGGACTGCAGCGGCGTCTCCCACGGCATGGAGGAGCCGGAGGCATTGGCAGCAGAGATCGCGCAGGTGAAGGCGGCAATTGCCGCAGCGGTTCGCAGCAGGCTGCGATGGAGGGAAACAGAGCTCGGCGTCACGGGGAGGTTCCTTCTACGGTAGGAGGGACAGCGGGAGAGATCCGGTAGTCGCCGTCGGGGCCGAGCCCTTCGACGCGGACGAGCTCGGTGAGCTGGCGCGCGGCACCGCGGCCGGACAGCAGGGCGATGAGATCGATGGTCTCGGAGATCAGAGCGCGCGGGACAGTGACGACGGCTTCCTGGATGAGCTGCTCCAGCCGTCGTAGGGCGCCCATGGCGCTGCCGGCGTGAATGGTGCCGATGCCGCCGGGATGGCCCGTCCCCCACGCCTTCAGGAGGTCCAGGGCCTCCGCGCCGCGTACCTCACCGATGGGGATGCGGTCGGGGCGCAGGCGGAGCGAGGAGCGCACGAGGTCGGAGAGCGAGGCGACGCCGTCCTTCGTGCGCATGGCCACGAGATTGGGCGCGGCGCACTGGAGCTCGCGAGTGTCCTCGATGAGGATGACCCGCTCGGATGTCTTGGCCACCTCTGCGAGGAGGGCATTGGTGAGGGTGGTCTTGCCGGTGGAGGTGCCGCCGACCACCAGGATGTTGGCGCGCGAGGCGACGCCCTGGCGGAGGGCCTCGGCCTGCGGTGCCGACATGATGCCGGTGGCGACATAGTCGTCGAGCGTGAACACCGCGACGGCGGGCTTGCGGATGGCGAAGGTAGGGGCGCCAACAACCGGCGGAAGCAGGCCCTCAAAACGCTCGCCCGTCCCAGGAAGCTCGGCGGAGAGCCGCGGCGCTCCGGCGTGGACCTCCGCGCCGATGTGGTGCGCGACGAGGCGGATGATGCGCTCGGCGTCGCCGGGGGCCAGCTTCTGGCCTGTGTTGGCGAGGCCTTCGGACAAGCGGTCGACCCAGAGCCGCCCGTCCGGGTTGAGCATGACCTCGACGACGGTGGGGTCATCCAACAGACGGGAGATCACAGGGCCCAGAGCGGTGCGCAGCATGCGCACGCCGCGTGTCAGGCCTTCCGATCTGTGAGCTGAAGCCGCCATGTCATCCCCGCTTTGGCCGGGAGGAGCGATGCATGAGCTTCCCGGACGGGGATGATCAAAGAAGGGGGAATTGGGGGAGATTCAACAACGGAACGCAGGCATCGCAGCGTGGCGTGCGATTGCCTGAAATCGGCGTGACGTTCGTCCTCGTGACCTTAGACCCTTTTCTCCTCCGGTTCAGGAGAGCCGGCGCAGCTTCTTGTGGTTCATGACGATGCCCTGGCGCCTCAGCATGACGTGAATCCGCCGGTAGCCGAACCGGCGGCGCTCGCCGGCCACGACCTTCATGGCCTCGCGCAAGCCTGCATCGTCGGGACGGACGCTCCGATAGCGCATACTGGTGCGATCGACGCTCAGGGCCTTGCACGCCCGACGCTGGCTCACCCCGTGCTCCGCACAGGCGTGGGCCACGGCTTTACGCCTCGCATCGGGCGTCACCATTTTTTGCGGCGACATCCTTCAGGATGGCGTTGTCCAGCATCTGCTCGGCGAGCAGCTTCTTCAGGCGGGCGTTCTCATCTTCGAGCGCCTTCAGCCGGCGGGCATCGGACACGTCCATGCCGCCATACCTCGCCTTGAACTTGTAGAAGGTGGCCGAGGAGATGCCGTGCTTGCGGCAAACGTCAGCAGTCTTCGCGCCATCCTCATCGACATCCGACGGGCCGAAAGCGCCTGAAACAAAAAAAGGCCCAGGCAACTGCCGGAGCCTCCTCTCGTTCCACACAGCCTGTTCGGCCGCCCCTTTCTTCGTACTCCCTTGCCTCGTAAGCGGAGCCCTTCCCCACCTTTCGCCGGTGAGGTTGAGGCGGTGATGTTCCGAGCCTGGAGGGCTTGGGTATATCGCGATTTCAGAGCTTACGTTTAATTCGAGCGCCGAAGAGCCGGTCCGACGCGCTGGCCATCAAGCTTAGTAAAGCCGCGAATCTATCCGCCGAATGGGGCCAACTCACTGTCAGAACGGCAGCAGAACAACGCCCATGGCGGCATGCCCGAACGTACCGTCGAGATCAACCAGGTCGCCGAAGCCGATGCCAATACCGGTCTTTTGCCATCGCGTCACCGGACGAACTCCTATCCATTCCCCACGCGGCTCACGGGTGAAGTGGATGGCGAGGTCGGTGTTGGGGTAGCCCGCAACTGGTGCTGGTCCCGGCAAGCCAGGACGGGCCATGCCGTGCAAGGTATCGGCGGGAGCAATAGCCGCGAGGAAGGCGGATGCCATTGGTATCACCGGCATGGTCCACCGGAACCAAACGCCGCCGTCTTCGGCCAGACGTGGATCCAGCACGTCCAGAAGCCAGGATTCGCCGTGGCTCACCCCAACATTGCGACGGGGTAAGTCCTGTGGATCTCTATCAGGTGGGGCTGGGTCGGAGGCATAGTCGGCTTCAAGTGTCGAAATCCGGGTTTCTCCCGCGAAGGTCATCGTGCAGCGTGCGGTAACCACACCGTCGACCTCCAGGTGCGCATCGAATAACGCGGTGCGGCGGCCCACCCGCACCGGCTGCACCCTTACCTGAAGCACGCTCCCCAACGGGGTTGGCCGAAGGAAGTCCGTGCGCACCGCAAGGGGCCGCAAACCTTCCGGCGCGGCCTTCTCCATCTCGGCCATCATCGCGGTTGTCACTATGCCGCCATGAACGCCGTCGAACGGACCGCGGGCAAAGCACCCCGCCCACCAGACGCCGTCACCAAGGTTCTCCAAAACGCTCATGGCCCGCTTACTATCGGGTGCGGTGTGGCGTGGCATTGCAGCTCCTTCTGTTTCGCTTCTATTCAATCGTGCCCCAGCGACGGCGGCATCGTACGAATCGGGAGGCGGTGTCCGTCGAAGCGATAAGGAGGAGCCAGGATAGACCTCAGCGCGCTATCGGCCGCGGCGTGCACCACCATGCCGGTGGACCGCGTCCGGTCCGATGTCAGAGCCTCGTGAAGGCCGAGAACCTCGCCGGCGGGAATGCCTTCCGCGCGCAGCTTCGCCAGCAGGTCCCCTCGGCTGTGACGGAGCAGCTCGGAGCCGATCTGCGGCAGCAGCGCCGCCCGGTTGCGCGAGCGTTCGAGATTGGTGGCGAAGCGCGGATCCTCCGCCAGCTCCGGCCGGCCGATCACCGCCGTGCAGAACCGCCGGAACTGGGCATTGTTGCCCACGGTGATGACGAGTGGCCCATCCGCCGCCTCGAACACGCCGTAAGGCACGATGGAGGGATGGGCATTGCCGTAGCGCGGCGGGTCCTTGCCCTGCACCAGCGCCTCCAGCCCGTAATAGGAGGTGATGGCGAGGCCGCAGTCGAACAGCGCTAGCTCCACCTGCCGGCCCTTGCCGGTGCGGGTGCGCTGGTAGAGCGCGGCAAGCACCGCCTGCGCGGCATACTGGCCGGTGAACAGGTCCACCGCCGCCACCCCGAACTTCAGCGGCGGCTGCCCGGCCTCCCCGTTCAGCGCCATCAGTCCGGCCTCGCCCTGCACCAGCAGGTCGTATCCCGGGCGCGTCGCCTCCGGCCCGCTGGAGCCGTAGCCGGTGATGGAGCAGTAGATGAGGCCCGGATTCTCCGCGCTGAGCGCCTCGTAGCCGAGGCCGAGGCGGTCGGCGCCGCCGGTCTTGAAGTTCTCGACCAGCACGTCACTCTCGCGCGCCATGGCCTTGACCCGGGCGAGGCCCTCCGGCGTCGAGAGGTCGATGCCGACCGACGTCTTGTTGCGGTTCACAGCGTCGAAATAGGAGGTGTTGGTGGCGCCGGTTCGCAGGCCCCAGTCGCGGGTGTCGTCGCCGCGCTCGGGGTGCTCCACCTTCACCACCTCCGCCCCGAGATCCCCCAGCACCTGCGCGCACCAAGGCCCGGCAAGGATGCGCGACAGGTCGAGCACGCGCACGCCGGCGAGCGGCAGATCGTCGGCCAGCCCATGGGCGGCGGGATTGGTTTCACTCATCGACGCAAGCTCCAGTTGGCACGCGGTCAGGCCCCCATCACCCCATCGAGCCCGCGCACCATTTCCACGAGCCGCGGGCGCACCTCGTCGAGCAGGAACTGGGGGGCGGTGATGACGGTGGGGGCGCCACAATTGATGGCCATGGGCGGCAGGCCGCGCCCCGGCCGGAAGCCGACGGCGATGGCGCTGACGCTCTCCTGCCACTCGCCGAACGAGCAGCAGCAGCCGAGCGTGGCGTGATCCTCGATCGCCTTCTCGAGAGTCTCCCGCACCTTGGGCCAGGCGAGCGGATCGAGCATGCGCAGCTCCTCGAACAGGGGCGCGCGCTCGGCCGGCGTCAGGGCGGCGATGAAGGCACGGCCGATGGACGAGCGCACCATGGACATGCGCACCCCCACCTCGATGTTGAGCGAGATGGCCGCTGGCCCGCGCATGCACTCCACGTAGCGCATGGAGAGACGGTCGCGCACCGCGAGGCCCACCGTTCCGTTGGAGAAGTTCGCCAGCTCGCGCATGGCGGGCCGCGCGATCTGGCGGACGTCGAGACCGCCCAGCGCCACCGTGCTCAGCGCCATCAGCTGGGTGCCGAGGCGATACTTGCCCACCTCCTCCACGTAATGGAGGTAGCCGAGCTTGGTGAGGGTGTAGGTGAGCCGCGAGACGGTGGAGCGGGGCAGCTTGCAGCGCTCGGTGATCTCGTGGTTGGCGAGGAAGGTCTCGCCGCGCTTGAAGCAGGCCAGCACCTCCAGCCCGCGCGCGAGAGCCGTCACGAAGTGGCGGTCGTCCTTGCCGTCGCCATCGGCGTCGAGATCTTGGGCGGCGTTTTCGGTCTGTCGCATGGTGCTGCTCTCGATGGCATCCGGACACTGCGGCGAGAGGCCCGGACCAACGCCATTATCGGGGATTCGCGGCCGGACGCGTCGCTGGCCCTACTTTCTGAAGAAAGCGGCGAACGCCTCCTGCGCGGCCGGCTCCAGCCGCAGGGTGTGGAAGTGCTCGGCCTCCAGCGCCAGCGCATCCGCCACCGGGCCTGCGGTGGCCGCGCGCAGGAGGCGCTTGGTGGTGGCGAGCGAGCGCGGCGGTAGCGCCGCCAGCGCCTGCGCCTTCTCGAGCGCGAGGCCGAGCGCACCACTTTCCGCCGTCACGGCATTGACGATGCCGGCCTCCGCCGCCACCTCGGCGCCGAACACCTCGCCGAGCAGCAGTAGCTCGCTCGCGCGCTTCGATCCGGCGATGCGGGGCAGCAGGTAGCTCGAAGCCCCCTCCGGGCACAGGCCCAGATTGACGAACGGTAGGCGGAAGCGGGCGCCAGCACCTGCATAGGCAAGATCGAAGTTCAGCAGCATGGTGGTGCCGATGCCCACCGCGAACCCCTCCACCGCCGCCACCGCCGGCTTGAGAAAGGCGCTGAGGGCGTTGAGGAAGGTGAGGCCGGCGCTCGGCTCGCCCGCGTTGGAGGTGTCCTGGAAATCGGCGAGGTCGTTGCCGGCGGTGAAGCAGTTGCCGGCGCCGGTCAGCACCACCACGCGCACCGACTCAGCCTCACCGGCGGCGGCGAAGGCATCACCCAGCGCCTTGTAGGTGGCGCGGTCCAGCGCGTTGCGGCGCTCGGGCCGGGACATGGTGAGAAGGCGCACGCCGGGGTGCGGATCGGTGACGATGAGGCTCTGCGTCATGGCGGCGGCTCCTGATCCTTCTGGCGCTCCCCGGGGCGGGGGGCGGTACGGTGTCGGCATTCAGGCGGTAAAGCCCGCCGCATCAACGGCGAGGCGGGCGAGGGCGTCGGCATATTCGCGGGCGAGGCCGGCGACCACCTCGGCCACCAGCGGCGCATCGGCGATGGTGCCCACCCCCTGCCCCGCGCCCCACACGTCGCGCCACGCCTTTACCTTGCCGGAGCTGAAGCTCATGGCGGTCTTGTCGGCGTGGGGCAGGTTGTCCGGGTCGAGGCCCGAGGCGACCACGGAGGGCTTCAGGTAATTGCCCGGCACGCCGGTGAAGAAGGGCGAATAGAGGATGTCGGCCGCCTGCGCGTCGGCGATCATCTCCTTGTAGGGCTGCACCGCGCGGGATTCCACCGTGGCGATGAAGCGCGTGCCCATGTAGGCGAAGTCCGCCCCCAGCGCCTGCGCGGCGAGGATCGCCTCCCCGGTGGTGATGGCGCCGGCGAGCGCCACCGGCCCGTCGTAGAAGCGGCGCACCTCGCCCAGCAGCGCGAACGGGCTCAGTGTGCCGGCATGGCCGCCCGCCCCCGCGCACACCAGGATGAGGCCGTCCACCCCCGCCTCCAGCGCCTTTTCCGCATGGCGCACCGTGGTGACGTCGTGGAACACCACACCACCATAGGAATGGGCCTGCCGCACCACTTCGCCCGGCGCACGCAGCGAGGTGATGATGAGCGGCACCTCATGGGCGACGCAGGTCTCCATGTCGCGCTCGAGCCGGTCGTTGGAGGCGTGGACGATCTGGTTCACCGCGAACGGGGCGATGCGCCGGGTGGGATCGGCGGCGCGGGCGGCGGCGAGCTCGGTCTTGATGCGGGTCAGCCAGCCGTCCAGCGTGTCGGGCGCGCGGGCGTTCAGCGCCGGGAAGGCGCCGACCACCCCGGCGAGGCATTCGGCGATGACCAGCTCCGGCCCCGACAGGATGAACATGGGCGAGGCGATCACCGGCAGCGCCAGCGTGCCGCGGAAGGCGGCGGGAAGGCGTTCGGCTGAGACGGTCATCGGCCGGCCTCCCCCTTGGCGGTCTCGCGGGCGAAGTAGAGATCGTGCAGCCGGTCGAGGTCGAGCCCTTCCGCCTTCTCGGACAGGATCACCTTGCCCGAGCGCATCAGGTGCACGTCATCCGCTACCGAGAGGGCGATGCGGGTGTTCTGCTCGATGAGGACGATGGTGGTGCCCTCGCCCTTCAGCCGGCGGATGATGTCGAACACCTCGTTGACGATCACCGGGGCAAGGCCGAGCGAGGGCTCGTCGATGAGCAGGATGCGGGGCTTCGCCATCAGCCCGCGGCCCATGGCCACCATCTGCGCCTCGCCGCCGGAGAGCGAGCCGGCGAGCTGGTGCCGCCGCTCCTTCAGGCGCGGGAAGAAGGCGTACATCCGCTCCAGATTGGCGGAAAGATCGCCGCGGCAGCGCTCGGGATAGGCGCCGAGGCAGAGGTTTTCCTCCACCGACATGTCGCGGAACACGAGGCGCCCTTCCGGCACCATCACCAGCCCCTGGGCGGCGAGATCCCAGGTCTTCCCCTTCAGCGGCGCGCCATCCATCAGGATCTCGCCGCGATAGGGCAGAAGGCCGGTGAGGGTGCGCAGCAGCGTGGTCTTGCCGGCGCCGTTGGGGCCGACGATGGCGGTGAGGGCGCCGGCGCGGAAGGTGAGGTTCACGTCCCACAGCACGGTAATGGCGCCGTAGCCGGAGGAGAGGTTGCGCGTCTCAAGCATGGGCGGTTCCCGTATAGCTCTCCACCACGGCCGGATTGTTGAACACCTCGGCCGGCGTGCCATCGGCGATCAGTTGTCCGAAGTTGAGCACCACCGCGCGCGTGCACAGGCCCGAGATGGTCTCGATGTCATGCTCGACGATGACGATGGTGAGGCCGAACAGCGCGTGCAGTTCCTTCAGCTTCAGCATGAAGGAGCGCTTGGCATTGCTTTCAAGGCCGGCCAGCACCTCGTCCAGCAGCAGCAGCTTGGGTTCGGTGGCGAGCGCCTTGGCAATCTCCAGCCGCTTCAGCTCCTGCAGCGCCAAAGCGGTGGCGGCGTCGGCATCGGCCTTGTGGCTGAGCTCCATCACCGCGAGGATCTCGTCGATCCGTGTCGCGTCGTGGCGCCCGGCACCGAACACCTGCGCCACCGCCAGGTTTTCCCGCACGGTGAGGTGGTGCATGGGCTGGGGGATCTGGAAGGTCCGCCCGATGCCCGCCCGCGCCCTTTTGTGCAGCGGCAGGGAGGTGACCTCCCGCCCGTTGAAGCTGATGCGCCCGCGCGCCTTCACGAGGCCGGAGATGGAGTTGAACAGGGTGGTCTTGCCCGCCCCGTTCGGCCCCACGAGGCCGAGGATCTCGCCTTTGGCGATGCGGAACGAGATGCCCGACAAAGCGGTGAGCCCGCCGAAGCGGACGGTGACGGCGTCGAGCTCAAGCATGGCCCTTCTCCGCGTTCGAGAGGCTGCGGCCGGTGAGGCGCGGCAGGAAGCGGGCGACGAGGCCGGACAGCCCGTTTGGCGCCAGCAGCACCATGATGGCGAGGACGATGCCGAGCAGGATCTGGTGGCCCACCGGAATGAGGCTCTTGGCGATCACCTGATCGAACAGATAGATCACCACCGCGCCGAAGACCGGCCCCAGCACGCTGCGATAGCCGCCGAACACCGCGGCGATAATGGGCATGACGCTCCAGATGCCGGAGAAGGCATAGTCCGGCTCCAGGAAGCCGATGATGTGGGCATTGAGCGCGCCGAACACCCCGGCGATGAAGGCGGAGAGCAGCAGCATCCAGGTCTTCAGCACGGTAGCGTTGACGCCCACCACACGGGTGGCGTCCTCGCTGTCGGCGATGGCGCGCAAGGCGGTGCCCACATGGCTGCGCCTGAGCGCCATGTAGACGAAGGCGAACACCGCGACAAAGGCGAGCACCAGCACGTAGCTGCCCGCCCGGTCCGCGAGGTTGAAGCCCAGCACGGTGGGCAGGCCCGGATAGCGCTGCAGCCCCGCCGCGCCGCCAGTGAGCCAGTCGAGCTCGGTGGCGAGGATGCGGAAGATCTGCGCATAGGCGAGGATGGCGAGGGCGAAGTACGGCCCGGAGAGCCGCAGCGCCGGCAGCATCGCCAGCGAGAACACCGTGGCGATGAGCCCGCCCAGCGGGATGGCGAGCAGCACCGGCACCCCGAGCTTGCCCGCCAGCAGCGCCGAGCCATAGGCCCCCACCCCGAAGAAGGCCGCGTGGCCGAACGAGACCATGCCGCCGAGATTGCCCAGTAGCGCCCAGGAGAGCGCGAGACCGGCGAGGATGAGCGCCGAGATCAGAAGGCCCAGCATGTAGGGGCTGGCGCCCGCCGCGAGCGGCAGCAGCGCGAGGACGACGAGCCCCGCGCCCGTCACCGCCCCCTGCACGCGGGACGGGGACGCGGGCTTGGCCTGCACGGAGGCGTTGGAAGTGACCGGCATGGCTTCGCCTTTCAGCCGCGACGGGCGCGCGCGCCGAACAGGCCGTTCGGCATCAGGAACAGGACGAGCAGGAACAGCACCATGCCGGCCAGTTCCTGCAGGGCGGACGAGGCGAGCGTCACGGTCAGCGCCTCGGTAACGCCGAGCAGCACCGCCCCGAGGAAAACGCCGGGAATGGAGCCGACGCCGGCCAGCACGGTGATGATGAAGGCCTTCACCGTCAGCGCGTGCCCGGTGGCCGGCTGCACCACGCTCATGGTGTAGAGCGCGACGCCAGCGAACGAGGCGAGCGCGCCCGCCACCAGGAACGACACCGTCTCGATACGGGTGGGGTTGATGCCCATGAGCTTGGCGGCGCCGCGATTGGAGGAGACGGCCCGCACCGCGCGGCCATACCAGCTGGACTTGAGCCACCACCACAGCGCGCCCATCAGCACCAGCGAGAGCACGAAGGCGATGATCTCGCTGCGCATGGCGAACAGGTCGCCCAGCGATACCGCATCCTGCAGGAAGGGCGAGGCTGTGGTGCGCACGTCGCTGGCGAACACGAGGAGGATGGCGTTGGTGAGGATGATGCCGATGGCGAAGGTGAGGATGAGCGAATTCAGCTCGCGGTGGTCCTTGATGCGGTCCACCAGCAGGAACAGCACGTAGCTCGCCGCCGCCACCACCACCAGCGCCAGCGGGATGGCGAAATAGGGGTCGAGCCCGGTCCGCGACTCCACGAAATAGGCCATGTAGGCAGCCAGCAGCACCAGTTCGCCGTGGGCGAGGTTGATGATGCGCATGGCGCCGAAAGCGAGGGCGAGGCCGAGGGCCACCAGCGCATAGACGCTGCCGATGAGCACGCCGGAGAATAGCGCCTGCAGGATGAGTTCGGTCATGTCACCTCGGATGGGCAAGGCGGGCGGTACGGAGCGGCGGTGAGAAGCTGGCCCGGGCCGGGGCACGGGAAGGATGCGGCCCGCGGGCGCCGGCGCCGGCGGGCCGCAATATCAGCCTCGCCTCACCACGGCAGGGCGGGATAGGCGATCTCGCCGGTGGCAGCCGACTTCGGCGACACCAGCACGATCTTGCCGTCGCGGTGCTGGCCCATGGAGAGCGCGAAGTTGGGGTTGTCTCCGGTCTCGTCGAACTGGATGCGGCCAAGCAGGCTGTTGCGGTCGGTCTTGCGCATCTCGGCGGCAAGCCCGCCCTTGTCCAGCGTGCCCGCCTCGGCGGCGCGGACGATGGCCTCGCACAGCGCCATGGTCTCCACGAAACTCAGGGTGGAGAGATATTCGATCTCTTTATTGTACGATTGCTTGTAGACCTCAGAGAACTTGCGCCCCTCCTCGTCCTTCACTTCCACCGGGAACGGCAGGAAGGACGTGCCGACCAGGTTGTTCATCAAGTCGGGGAATTCCGTGTACATTTTCGGGGTGGCGAGGGACCAGGCGCCGACGATCAGCTTCACGTTGGGCTTCAGCACCTTGGCGGCGCGGATGATGCCCACGTAGTCGTTCTCGTAGGCCGACATCATGATGATGTCGGGCTTGTCCTGCAGCTTGATCTTGTTGATGATCGGCTTGAAATCCGTAATCGCCGGATCGAACTTGTGCACCGTCACGGCGATGCCCTTGGCGGCGAGGTCCTTCTCCAGCCCCTCGGCGAGCAGCGCGGGCGCTTCCTTGGTGGAGGCGATGATGGACACCTTCGCGGGCTTCAGGTCGCCGATGAGGGTGGCGATGCCGCGCTCGTAGCCGGCATTGTTGTTGATGCGGAAGAAGGTCTTCAGCCCGCGCCGGGTCAACTCGTCCGAGACCGCGCCGGCGGTGATGTACACCTTGCCGAGCTTGTCGGAGGCGTCAGACGCCGGGCCGATGATGTTGGAGCCGTAGCCGCCGATCAGCGCCACCGCGCCGTCGGACGACAGCTTCTCCACCGCCGAGACCGCCTTTGCCGGAGTGCTCTCGTCGTCGATGAGGTCCACCTTCACCTGGACCTTCGGCGAGGCGGCGTTGCACATCTTCACCGCCACCTGCATGCCTTCGGTGAAGGCCTGGCCGGAGCGGGCGAGCGAGCCGGTGAGCGGCATGTGCGCGCCGATGGTGAAGGTCTTCGGCGCATCCTGGGCCGAGGCGCTCGCGATCCCCGCCGCGCTTCCCGCCAGCGTGACGCCGAACGCCAGCGCCGCCGACACGATTGTCCTGCCGACCATGTAGTCCTCCCTGAGCGTTTCTGACGCCGGGCGGCCGATCCCCTCGGCGCGGCCGCCCCGGCGGGCGCAGACGTGTCCGCGACCGGAGCGGCGCGAGCCGTCCGCCACGCGACCGCGGCTGCGGTGATCTGGCGGGAAGGGCATCCGCGGGACATGTGGCGCCTGCCGCCGCGGACCCGGTCCGGACAGCAAAAACCTCCCCTTCCGCGCGGCTTCTCCGCGTTCTGACCCCGCCGCGCGACCGGCGTCCGGGGCTGCGGAATGTATGACACGGGCTCCCGCCACCTGTCAATTATGCGGGCATCAGTTCTGCATAATGGAACAAAATATCCCGGACACCTACTGCAGCACCATCGCATGAGCGATACACACGCTTGACATTACGCACTCTGCAAGGCACGTCTTCAAAAAATTGCAGACGTCAATTCTGCATAGCAGAACACATGGGAGACAACATGGCTCCGGTCCGCACCGAGGTATCGAACGGCGTCGCCGTGCTCGTCATCGACAATCCGCCGGTCAATGCGCTCGGCGCGGCGGTCCGGGGCGCCATCGCCGCGGGCGTCGCGGCCGCCGTGGCCGACCCCGCCGTCAAGGCCATCGTGCTGGCTGCCGCCGGCAAGGTGTTCGTCGCCGGCGCCGACATCTCCGAGTTCGGCAAGCCCCCCGTTCCCCCCGCCCTGCCCGACGTGCTGGCCGCCATCGAGGATTGCCCGAAGCCGGTTGTCGCCGCCGTCAACGGCATGGCGCTCGGCGGCGGGCTGGAGCTCGCCCTCGCCTGCCATGCCCGGGTGGTGGCCCCCGGCGCGCGGCTGGGCCTGCCCGAGATCAAGCTCGGCATCATTCCCGGTGCCGGCGGCACCCAGCGGCTGCCACGCCTCATCGGCGCCGCGCCGGCTTTCGCCCTCATGCTGTCGGGCGATCAGGTGACGGCGCAGAAGGCGCTCACCCTCGGCCTCGCCGACGCCATCGCGGACGGCGACCTCGTGGCAGCCGCCGCCGAGCGCGCGCTGGCGCTTGCCGCCGCCGGCACCTGGCCCCGGGCGCGGGAGCGCGCCGACAGGCTGACCGCCGAGGATCGCGCCCAATTCGAGGCCGCCGCAGCGGACGCGGAGAGGCGCTCCGCCCGCATCCCCAACGTGCCAGCGCTCATCGATGCGGTGCGCGGCGTCTACGAGCGCCCGTTCCCCGAGGGTCTCGCCGCCGAGCGGGCGCATTTCAAGGCGCTGGTGGCGGATCCCAGCTCCAAGGCCCTGCGCCACGTCTTCTTCGCCGAGCGGGAGGCCGCGCGCATCCCCGGCATCGACAAGGAGGTGAAGGCCCGGCCCATCGCGGCCGCGGCGGTCATCGGTGCTGGCACCATGGGCGGCGGCATCGCCATGTGCTTCGCCCAGGCCGGCATCCCGGTCACCCTCATCGAGGTGAAGGCCGAGGCGCTCCACGTGGGCATGGAGCGCATCGGCGCCAATTACGCCACCTCCGTGAAGCGCGGCTCCCTCACCCAGGAGGCCATGGACGCGCGCATGGCCCTCATCACCCCCAAGGTGGGGCTTGAAGCGGCGGCCGATGCCGACATCGTGGTGGAAGCCGCGTTCGAGGACATGGGCGTCAAGGCCGAGATCTTCGGGACCCTCGACCGGGTGACCAAGCCCGGAACCATCCTCGCCACCAACACCTCCTATCTCGACGTGGACGCCATCGCCGCCACCACCAGCCGGCCGCAGGATGTGGTGGGCCTGCATTTCTTCAGCCCCGCCAACGTAATGCGCCTGCTGGAAGTGGTGCGCGGCGAGACGACCGCGCCCGACGTGCTGGTGACCGCCCTCGATCTTGGCCGCAGGCTCGGCAAGCTGCCGGTGGTGGTGGGGGTATGCTACGGCTTTGTCGGCAACCGCATTCTGGCCCGCCGCACCGAGGCGGCCGAACGCCTGCTGCTCGCCGGCGCCCTGCCCCACGAGGTGGATGCGGCGGTGACTGATTTCGGCTTCCGCATGGGGCCGTTCGCCATGGCCGACCTCGCCGGCATCGACATCGGCTGGCGCGCCCGCAAGGCGGCCGGCGACAAGGCGGTGAAGGCCCCGGTGGCCGATGCGCTGGCCGAGCAGGGCCGGTTCGGCCAGAAGACCGGCCGCGGCTTCTATCTCTATCCCGAAGGCGCCCGCGCCGGGGAGCGCGACCCGGAGACGGAGGCGCTCATCGTCGCCCTCTCGGCCGCGCGCGGCATCGCCCGCCGCAGCTTCACGCTGGAGGAGATCCAGGCGCGCCTGTTCTACCCCATGGTGAACGAGGGCGCGAAGATCCTGGAAGAAGGCATCGCCGCCCGCTCCGGCGACATCGATATCATCTGGCTCAATGGCTACAACTGGCCGTCCATCACCGGCGGGCCCATGCACTGGGCGGAGACGGTGGGCCTTGGCCGCATCGTCGCCGGGCTTGAGGAGATGGCAGCCGAGACCGGCGATGCCAGCCTGAAGCCGGCAGCGCTGCTCCAGCGCCTCGCGGCCGGCGCCGGCACGTTCGCGGAGGCCGCGTGATGGCGCAAGAGCCCGCGTCCGCGCCCGCGCCCGCACCGGGCGCCGTGCCGCTCTGGCAGGCGCATTTTCCCGATGTGTGCGACTGGTCCCAGGCGCTGGAGATCAGCGCTTTGCCCGAGCTCCTCGCCGCCGGTGTCGCGGCGGGAGGCGAGCGGCCGGCGTTCGATTTCCGCCATACCAAGATCAGCTATGCCGCGTTCGGCCGCCAGGTGGAGCGCCTCGCCAGCGGGCTGGCGCAGGATGGCGTGCGGCGCGGCGACAATATCGCCCTGCTGCTGCCCAACACGCCCTGGCACCCCATCGCCTTCTTCGCGCTGACGCGGCTCGGGGCGCGAGTGGTGCACATCAGCGCGCTCGATGCCCGGCGCGAGATCATCCACAAGCTGAAGGCCACCGGCGCGCGCCGCCTCATCACCACCAACCTGCCCGGCTTCCTGCCGCACGCGCTGGAGATGCTGGACACCGGCGTGGTGGACAAGGTGCTGGTGGGCGACGACGCGGCGTGGGGACCAGGCGAGACGGAGCCCCTCCCCCTGCCCGAACGGGCCGACGTGCGGCCCCTCGCGGACCTCGCCAGCGACGCCCCGCTCAATGCGCCGCGGCCCTCGGTGGACGATATCGCGGTGCTGCAGTTCACCGGCGGCACCACCGGCCTGCCCAAGGCCGCCATGCTGAGCCACGGCAACCTCACCGCGGCGGTGGCCATGTATCGCGCCTGGCGCGACGGCGGCCGACCGCTGGTGGCGGGCACCGAGAAGGTGGTGGCGGTGCTGCCGCTGTTCCACATCTATGCCCTCACCACGGTGCTGCTGCGCCACGTACGCGACGGCAACGAAATCCTGCTGCGCCAGCGCTTCGAGGTGGAGCAGCTGATCCATGATGTAAGCGTGCTGAAGGCCAGCCAGTTCTCCGGCGTGCCCACCATGTGGGTGGCGCTTTTGAACCGGCCGGGGGTGGAGGCGGTGGATTTCTCCTCCCTGAAATCCTGCGTCTCCGGCGGCGCGCCGCTGCCGTTCGAGGTGCAGGCGCGCATCGAGGCCATCCTCGGCACAAAGCTCAACAACGGCTGGGGCATGACGGAGACCGGCCCCGCCGGCTCGCGGGTGCCGGAGCGGGTGCAACGCCGGCTCGGGCTCATCGGCATTCCCTTGCCGGGCCTTGCCTTGCGGATCGTCGCCATGGACGCCCCGGGCGAGGCGCTGCCCCCCGGCGAGGTGGGCGAGATCGCCATCCGCGGGCCCAACGTGTTCAAGGGCTATCTGGGCGACGAGCCGGCCACCGCCGCCGCCTTCCACGACGGCTGGTTCCTCACCGGCGACATGGGGCGCATGGACGAGAGCGGCCTGTTCGAGATCGTCGACCGCCGCAAGAACATGATCATCTCCTCGGGCTTCAACGTCTATCCGGCGGCGGTGGAGAGCGCCATCTATGAGCACCCGGCGGTGGAGGAAGTCATCGTCATCGGCGTGCCCGATGCCTATCGCGGCCAGTCCGCCAAGGCCTACGTGAAGCTGAAGACCGGGGCCGAGCCCTTCACCCTCGACGCTCTCACCCAGTTCCTCGCCGACCGGCTCGGCCGGCACGAGATGCCCCGCGCGCTCGAATTCCGCGATGAGCTGCCGCGCAGCCCCGTCGGCAAACTGCTGCCCAAGGTGCTGATGGCGGAAGTGGCCGCGGCCGCCGGCGAAGCCCCCGAAACACACTGAAGACCAGAACGAGGAAGCCCAATGGCCGATGCCGTCATCGTCTCCACCGCGCGCACGCCCATCGGCAAGGCGCAGCGCGGCGCGCTCAACATCACCAAGGGCGCCGACATGGCCGCCCACGCCATCCGCCACGCCCTCGCCCGCGGCAAGGTGGACCCCGCCGAGGTGGAGGAGGTGGTGATGGGCTGCGGCTATCCGGAAGGCGCCACCGGCGGCAACGTCGCCCGCCACGGGGCGCTCGTGGCCGGCATCCCGGTGACCTCCACCGGCGTCACGGTCAGCCGTTTCTGCGCCTCGGGGCTGGAGGCGGTGGCCCATGCGGCGCGGCGCATCGTGATGGACGGCGTGCCGGTGGCGGTGGCGGGCGGGGTGGAATCCATCTCGCTGGTGCAGCCGGTGGACCGCGAGCGGTTCCGCAACGACTGGCTGATGGCGCACAAGCCCGACATCTACGTCACCATGATCGAGACCGGCGATAACGTGGCCAAGCGCTACGGCATCTCGCGGGAGGCGCAGGATGCCTTCTCCCTCGAAAGCCAGAAGCGCACCGCCCGCGCCCAGGCCGCCGGCCTGTTCGACACCGAAATCGTGCCCATCACCGTCGAGAAGGCGGTGACCGACAAGGAGAGCGGCGAGACCCGGCGCGAGACCGTCACCCTTTCCCGCGACGAGGGCAACCGCGCCGACACCACGCTGGAGGGCCTCGCCAAGCTGAAGCCGGTGCGCGGCGACGACCAGTTCGTCACCGCCGGCAATGCCTCGCAGCTGTCCGACGGCGCCTCTGCCAGCGTCCTCATGTCGTCCACCGAGGCGGCGCGGCGGGGGGCGCAGGTGCTCGGCATCTTCCGTGGCTATGCCACGGCGGGCTGCGAGCCGGACGAGATGGGCATTGGCCCGGTCTTCGCCGTGCCGCGCCTTCTGGAGCGCAATGGCCTCAAGGTCTCCGATATCGGGCTGTGGGAGCTGAACGAGGCGTTCGCCTCCCAGTCGGTCTATTGCCGCGACACGCTGGGCATCGACCCCGCCATCTGCAACGTCAACGGCGGCGCCATCTCGGTGGGCCATCCGTTCGGCATGAGCGGGGCGCGCCTCGTGGGCCATGCGGTGCTGGAAGGTCGCCGGCGCGGCGTGCGCTATGCGGTCGTCACCATGTGCATCGCCGGCGGCATGGGTGCCGCAGGCCTCATCGAAATCAATCCGGAGGCCTGATCCATGGACCTGCGCTTCACCCCTGAGGAGACCGCCTTTCGCAAGGAGGTCCGCACCTTCTTCCGCACCGCCATCCCGGCCGAGATCCGCACCAAGGTGTCGGAGGGCCGCAAGCTGGCGCGCGAGGATTATGTGACCTCCCAGCGCATCCTGAACGACAAGGGCTGGGCCGTGCCCCACTGGCCGGTGGAGCATGGCGGCCAGGAGTGGAGCGCGGTCAAGCGCTACATCTTCATGGAGGAGCTGATGCAGGCGGCGGTGCCGCTGCCGCTACAGTTCAACTGCTTCATGGTGGGCCCGGTGATCGCCACCTTCGGCAGCGAGGCGCAGAAGCGCCGCTTCCTGCCGCGCATCAAGAGCCTGGAGGACTGGTGGTGCCAGGGCTTCTCCGAGCCCGGCGCCGGCTCGGACCTCGCCTCGCTGAAGACCCGCGCGGTGCGCGAGGGCGACCACTACATCATCGACGGCCAGAAGACCTGGACCACGCTCGGCCAGTATGCCGACTGGATGTTCTGCCTCGCCCGCACCGACCCGGCAGCCAAGAAGCAGACGGGCATCTCCTTCATCCTCGTCGACATGAGGAGCCCTGGCGTCACCGTGCGGCCCATCATCACCATCGACGGCCGGCACGAGGTGAACGAAGTGTTCCTCGACGCCGTGAAGGTGCCGGTGGAGAATCTGGTGGGCGAGGAGAACAAGGGCTGGGACTATGCCAAGTTCCTGCTCGCCAACGAGCGTACCGGCATCGCCCGCATCGGCATGTCGAAAGAGCGCATCGCCCGCATCAAGCGCCTTGCCCGCACCACCCCGGCCGGCGCCGGCACCATGTGGGACGACCTCGATTTCCGCTCGCGCCTCGCGTCGGTCGAGATCGAGCTGAAGGCGCTGGAGATCACCCAGATGCGCGTGGTGGCGGCGCAGGCGACGCGCGACCCCACCAAGCCGGACCCCGCCTCCTCCATCCTGAAGATCAAGGGCTCGGAGCTGCAGCAGGCCACCACCGAGCTGCTGCTCGAACTGGCCGGCCCGCAGGCCCTGCCCGCCCTGCGCGACGGCGCCGGCGACAATGATGCCGAGGCCCTGTTCGCCTGGGCCGACGCGGCGGCGCCGGTCTATTTCAACCACCGCAAGGTGTCCATCTACGGCGGATCCAACGAGATCCAGCACAATGTGATCGCCAAGGCGATCCTCGGCCTGTGAGGAGGGCTCCATGGATTTCGACCTGACCGACGAGCAGTCGCTCCTCAAGGACACCGTCCGTCGCTGGGCGGCCGACACTTACCCAGGCATCGAGCAGCTGGCCTCGGCCCGCGCCGAGCCGCTCGGCTTTCCGAAGGCGCGATGGGCGGAGCTGGCGGAGCTGGGCCTCCTCGGCCTGCCGTTCGCGGAAGAAGACGGCGGCTTCGGCGGCGGGCCAGTGGAAACGCTGGTGGTGATGGAGGCGCTGGGCCGCGCGCTGGCCCCGGAACCCTATCTCGCCAGCGTCATCCTTGGCGGCGGGGCGGTGCGCCTCGCCGGCAACGCCGCCGAGCGCGCGGCATTGCTGCCCGGCCTGATGGACGGCACCGCCGGCCTCGCCTTCGCCCATGGGGAGGTGCAGGCGCGCTATGACCTGAATGATGTCGCCACCACCGCTCGCGCCGTGGACGGCGGGTTCCGCCTCGATGGCCGCAAGAGCGTGGTGCTGAACGCCGATGCCGCCGCGACGCTGGTGGTCAGCGCCCGCACCTCCGGCGACCGGCGCGACGCGGCCGGCATCACCCTGTTCCTGGTGCCGGTGGATGCGCCCGGCGTCAGCCTCAGCGCCTACCCCACCCAGGACGGCGGGCGCGCGGCGGACGTGATCCTCTCGGATGTGTTCGTGCCCGCCGATGCGGTGCTGGGGCCTGTCGGAGAGGGCCTCGCCATCGTCGAACGGGTGGTGGAAAGCGCCGTCGCCGCCCTGTGCGCCGAGGCGGTGGGCCTGATGGAGGCACTGCACGAACTGACGGTGGAATACCTGAAGACGCGCAAGCAGTTCGGCGTCGCCATCGGCTCGTTCCAGGCGCTGCAGCACAAGGCGGTGGACATGTTCGTGGCGCTGGAGCAGGCCCGCTCCATGGCGCTCTATGCCGCCATGATGGTGGAGGCGGAGGACGCCGCCGAGCGTGCCGTCGCCCTGTCCGCCGCCAAGGTGCAGATCAACCGCGCCGCCCGCTTCGTGGGCCAGACGGCGGTTCAGTTGCACGGTGGCATCGGCATGACCATGGAATATATCGGCGCCCATCACTTCCGCCGCCTCGCCATGATCGAGCTGATGTTTGGCGACACCGCCTATCACCAGCGACAGGTGGCAGCCGCGGGCGGCCTCGGCGGGATCGGCTGAAGGTCCGCCTTGGGTGTAAGAGCCCGACCGGGTTCGGCACCCACACGGTCCGCTGGAGCGGAATCAGAGGTGCGTACGATGATCTCTCTGGGATATTGACATGAGCGCGGCGGATCTGCCTGAACGCGAGGGGATGGACTACGACGTTGTTGTTGTCGGCGGAGGTCCTGCGGGGTTGGCCACCGCCATCCGGCTGAAGCAGCAGGCGGCGGAGCGCGGCACCGATGTGTCCGTCGTGGTGGTGGAGAAGGGCTCGGAAGTCGGCGCCCACATCCTCTCCGGCGCGGTGATCGATCCCATCGGCCTCGATGCCCTCATCCCCGGCTGGCGGGAGGAGGCGGAGGCGCCGCTGTCGGTCCAGGTCAATGACGACGCCTTCTATCTGCTCGGCCCGGCGGGGGGCATCCGCCTGCCCAATTTCGCCATGCCGCCCCTGATGAACAATCACGGCAATTATGTCGGCTCGCTGGGCAATGTCTGCCGCTTCCTGGCGCAGAAGGCCGAGGCGCTGGGCGTCGAGATCTATCCCGGCTTTGCCGCCGACGAGATCCTCTATGACGACAAAGGCGCGGTCACCGGCATCGCCACCGGCGACATGGGGGTGGACAAAAACGGCGTCCCCAAGGGCGAATTCACCCGCGGCATGGAATTGCGTGGCCGCTACACCGTGTTTGCCGAGGGCGCGCGGGGCCACCTGACCAAGCAGCTGATCGCCAGGTTTGGCCTCGATGCCGGCCGGGACGTGCCGAAATTCGGCATCGGCATCAAGGAATTGTGGAAGGTGAAGCCGGAGCGCCACAAGCCCGGCCTCGTCCAGCACGCCTTCGGCTGGCCGCTGGACGGCAAGACCGGCGGCGGCGCCTTCCTCTATCATATCGAGGACGAGCAGGTGGTGGTGGGCTTCGTGGTCCACCTCAACTACCAGAACCCCTGGCTGTCGCCCTTTGACGAGTTCCAGCGCTTCAAGACCCATCCCTTTTTCCGCGACACCTTCGAGGGCGGCAAGCGCATCGCCTATGGCGCGCGCGCCCTCTCGGAAGGCGGCTACCAGAGCGTGCCGAAGCTCAGCTTCCCCGGCGGCGTGCTGGTGGGCTGCGCGGCGGGCTTCGTGAACGTGCCGCGCATCAAGGGCAGCCACAACGCGGTGCTCTCCGGGATTCTGGCCGCCGACCACCTCGCCGGCGCGCTGGGCGAGGATCGCGGCCATGACGAACTCATCAGCTACGAGGCGGCGTGGCGCTCATCCGCCATCGGTGCGGACCTGAAGAAGGTGCGCAATGTGAAGCCGCTGTGGTCGAAGCTCGGCACCTTCATCGGCATTCCGCTGGGCGCGCTGGACATGTGGACCAACACGCTGGGCTTCTCCCTGTTCGGCACCCTGAAGCACGGCAAGACCGACGCCGCCTCCCTGAAGCCGGCGAAGGATTGCAAGAAGATCACCTATCCCCGCCCCGACGGCGTGCTCACCTTTGACAAGCTGTCGTCGGTGTTCCTGTCCAACACCAACCACGAGGAGAACCAGCAGGTGCATCTGGTGGTGAAGGACATGGCCCTGCAGAAGGCGTCGGAGCACGACATCTATGCCGGCCCGTCCAACCGCTACTGCCCGGCCGGCGTCTACGAGTGGATCGAGGAGGGGGCGGACGCGCCGCGTTTCCAGATCAACGCGCAGAACTGCGTCCACTGCAAGACCTGCGACATCAAGGACCCCAACCAGAACATCACCTGGACCGCCCCCGAGGGTGGCGGTGGGCCCAACTATCCAAATATGTGAGGGACGCATCACGACCGGGAGGGAGGCAACCTGAACTGCGTTTCCAGGTGCGGATTTGCGGTCTTATGCCGCTGCCGCCGACCTCGGCGGCTTTCGGTTGCGGTGGCTGGGCGGATTGCTGGCACGAAGGGAAGCCGGTTTGGAAGCACCTGACGCCGCGGCCGCTTCTTCCTGCTCGACGAGGTGATTATCTCGTTTGGCCTCCTCTATGGGGACCACCTTGCTTCCAGTTACGTACGGTTGGCAGTCCCCACAGACCGAACAAAAAGCAAGAGACCGCTTTTCGGCGAGACGCCAACGTCTGCTCCTGTGAAGGGTTTCGGATGCCGGCCCGATCACGACAGCGGGACTGGGCATGCGGGCCGGCGTCGGAAAGCCTCCAGGGGAGGAAACCGCGGTTCGACGTGCACGACGGTCGAGGTCTTTGCGGTGCTATGGGGATTTGAGGCAGGCGTTGACGGGGGAGACACCGATCGAGGGACCGATATCGAGGTACATGATGGGGCCAATGCACTCCGGTCGTGTTCCGGTCTTCGCGGCAACAACATCTTTCCGGTGCCGCAATGATGATGGACGCGGCCTTGCCGATGACAAAGCGCGTGCGGCCCCGATGCCGGAGATGGCGTTGCCTTCGACGAGACACTGGTGCCGGGGAACGGGCTCGGCGCTCATGAGCTGTCGAACCTGAAGGGTTCAGCGGACCATGTCCGGGGCAGTGCCCCATGGGCGAACGTCTCGATGACGGTCATGGAGCCGCCGCAGCACCGGCAGCGCAGAGCTGTTGCCTCCTTTTTCTCGTCGACGGAGGATGGCGCCAGGCGTTGCGAGTTCTCCTCCCGCGGCTCCAGCAGCGCGCGGATCCTGTCGATGTTGGCGGCGCGGACCGCGCTGGCGAACAGGCCGTAGTGCCGGATGCGGTGGATGAACTCGTCCGCCGGCAGGATCAAGGCCTTGATCCAGCCGTTGCCGGTGGCCTTGGCCCGGGCGCGATAGTCCTTCCAGCGGAAGGTGACCCCACGGTCGTCCATGGAGATGAGCCGGCTGTTGGAGATGGCGACGCGGTGCGTGTAGCGCGACAGATAGGCCAGCACCGCGGCAGGGCCGGCGAACGGACGCTTGGCGTAGACCAACCCACTCGGCGCGGCGCAGGGGTGCCAGCATGGCCTCGAACGCCCCCTTCTCCGCCAGCGGGACGAGATCACCGAAGAAGGCGAGCCGGCCGGTGGCGTGGAGCCTCCGCAGACCGTCGAGGAAGAAGCCGCCGGAACAGGCGGGACAGCACCCGCACCGGCAGGAAGAACCGGGCTCGGCCGGCAATCCAGCGGGTACCATCAGTCGAGAGCCCGCCGCCGGGCACCACGGCATGGATATGGGGATGGTGGGTGAGCGCCGATCCCCAGGTATGGAGCACCGCAGTGATGCCGATGCGGACGCCGAGATGCCTCGGGTCAGCGGCGATGGTGGCCAGAGGCATACGTCACCTCGCGCCGGCAGCGGAAGAAGGTGGAGATGCTGTTCGCCCACCTGAAGCGCATCCTCAGGCTCGACCGCCTGCGACTGCGCGGCCCGAACAGTGCCCGGGACGAGTTCCATCTCGCTGCCACCGCTCAGAACCTCAGGAAGCTCGCCAAGCTGGTGCCCAACGGCCCCAGAGCCGTGACGGCTTGAAGGAGAAGCGCACGCCCCTCACGAGTGCCAATGTCGCCACGCCTCCAGCGCCGACTTTTTCAACGGAATCGGCGCGATCTGGAGGTCCGCGGATGCGGTGGACCGAGGCCGGTCACCCCTCGGAGAGCGGCAACCGGTCCAGGTCGGCGATGAGACCGGGGCCGGCCGGCTCCCAGCCCAGCTTCTTCCGAGTCTGCTCGCTCGAGGCAGGCAAGCTGTGGGTCATGAAGGAGGAAAGCCAGCCGAAGTGGGTCTCCGCCGCCTCCGGAGCGATGGGCGTGACCGGAAGCTGGAGCCGTCGGCCGACCGCTTCCACGATATGGCGGAACAGCACGCCTTCTTCCGCCACTGCATGGTACCTGGCCGACGGCTCAGCCCTTTCGACGGCCAGCCGATAGAGGCGCGCGACGTCGAGGACATGGGCGGCGGGCCAGCAATTCTCGCCGTCTCCCACATAGGTGCACACGCCTTGCGCGCGGAACATCGCGATGGCGTAGCTGACGAGCCCTTGCCGGGCCGTGTCGTGCACTTGCGGCAGGCGCACCACCGAAACGTTGGCGCCATCGGCGGCGAGGGCGGCGGCAGCCTCTTCCGAGGCCGCGCGGGGATTGGTTTGCGAACTCAGCGCCGCATTATCTTCCTTGGCGGGCGCGCCGGGCGCGGTTTTCGCGATGGCGGTCCCGGAGGTCACGATCAGAGGACGGCTGGAACCGGCGAGTGTGGAGCCGAGCGCCAGGATGACCCGGCGGTCGTCCTCGCAATTGGCGACGAATTTCGAGAAATCGTGGTTGAATGCCAGATGGATGACGCCGTCGCATTGGGCCGCAGCACAGGTCAGATCTTGCAAATCCTCGAGCGATCCCCGATGAACCGCGGCGCCGGTGTTCAGCAACGCCGTCGCCTTCTCCGGCGAACGGGCCAGCCCGAGCACCTGGTGGCCGGCTGCGATCAATTCCTTGACGACGGCGGAGCCGATAAAGCCGGTCGCGCCGGTGACAAACACACGCATGGGAAAGGTCTCCGCGGGTTGACGGGAGACGGGTTTCGGCGCCTTAGCTATCCGGGTAAAGTCGTGAGCTTATACGGGTATAATGACTAACAGCATGGCCGATCCCACGCGCGACGAAAACCGGCTCGGGGCCTATCTGAAGGATCGGCGCGGGAAGCTCGATCCTGCCGCCCTCGGCTTTTCCCCGGCGCGGCGGCGCACCCCCGGCCTGCGCCGGGAGGAGGTGGCGCAACGCGCCAATATCAGCCCCACCTGGTACACGTGGCTGGAGCAGGGACGCGGCGGCGCCCCTTCCGCCGACGTGCTCAACCGTATCGCGCGCGCCTTGATGCTGACCGACCTGGAGCGCGAGCATCTCTTCCTGCTCGGTCTCGGCCGCGCCCCCGAAGTGCGCTACAGGAAGAATGACGACGTCTCGCCCCGTCTGCAGCACGTGCTCGATGCGCTCGACCCCAGTCCCGCCTTCATCCGGACCGCATTGTGGGACGTGGTCGCCTGGAACAGGGCGGCGACGGTGATGCTCACCGATTACGGCAAGCTGCCGCCGGAGGAGCGCAACATTCTGCGCTTCATCTTCCTCGATCCACGGGTGCGCGCCGCCCAGGCGGACTGGGAGAGCGTCGCGCGGCTCGTGGTCGGCGCGTTCCGCGCGGCGGCGGCGCGAGCGGGTGCTGCGGCGGAAATAAAACCCCTCGTCGAAGAGCTCTGCCGTCTCAGCCCGGAATTCGCGGCCCTGTGGCGCGACAACGACATCCATGGCCAGGGCGAAGGCCTCAAGCACATCCGCCACCCGGTTCTGGGCACCGTGACGCTTGAATTCTCCACCTTCACGGTGGAGGGCCGCTCTGATCTCAGCATGGTCGTCTACAATCCGGCGACCCCTGCCGATGCGGCGAGGATCAGGGGTTTGGTGGAGGCGAAGGCTGGTTCTGAGTGAAGAGCGACGGTGCGAGCGGGGGCGATCTCGGGAAGGACTTCAATGTCTGGAAGGGGAGCGCGGCCCCATTGATCCGGAGGGTCGTCATGCGCTCCGTCTGGCGCGCGCGAATGCGCCCGGTGACGTGCCGACCCGCCGGCGAAACGCGGTGCTGAAGGCGCTTGCGGACTCATAGCCGAGCTGTTCCGCGAGGCGTTCCAGCGATTGTCCGCCGCGGCTCAGGGCGTTCTGCGCCAGGGCCATCCGCCAACGCGACAGATACTCGATGGGCGCGCAGCCGACGACGTCAGAAAATCGGGCAGCGAAGGCAGAGCGCGACATGCCGGCGACAGCCGCCAGCTCGGCCACCGTCCATCCGGTTCGAACGTCGGTATGCATGCCCCGCAGCACCCCGGCGAGCGCCGGGTCTTGCAGTCCCGCCAGCAAGCCCGCGGGCAAGGCGCCGTGGTCCCGGCCGCGCCAACGCAGGCACTCCACCAGCAGCACCTCCAGCAGCCGCTCCAGGATCATGTCCCAGCCGGGCCGATCGGCTCCACATTCCTCCATCATCAGATCGACAAGACGGCCGAGCCGGCCGGTATCACCGTCAGACGAACGGATGTGGATCATGGACGGCAGCAGCTCGAGCAGAACCGGCGCATTGACAGGATCGATCCTGAAGCTGCCGCCGAGCATTCGGAAATCCGGCTCGCCTTCCAAATCCCCGTGGTGGACGGCCTCGCTCGACGGGGCGCACGGCGCACAGGCGACGCCGGGCCGGCTGAACAGGGTGAACGATGGCGTATCGGGCAGGAGCACGAAGTCGCCGCGGTCGAGCAGAACCGGCTCTTCTTTCTCGATCGCAAGCCAGCATTGCCCGGCGAGCACGATGGCAAACCCCGGCTGCCCATAGGCGGCGTAGCTCGCCCCCCAATCGCCGCCCCCGGTGATTGGCTTGGACAAAGCGGCACTCGGGCGCAGCAGAGAGATGACCTCGCTGAGGGGATCCATTCTGGACGAGCAATAATGATTTTAGGCATATTGATTATATATCGTATCGCCAGCCTGTCTATCCTGCAGGGGAACACGGAGACAGGCATGACCCCCACCATTCTCATCACCGGCACCTCCTCAGGCTACGGCAAGGCGATCGCGGAGCACTTTCTGGCTCAGGGTTGGAATGTCGTCGCCACCATGCGCCGGCCGGCCCCCGGCATCTTTCCCGTTTCGGATCGGCTGCGCGTCCTGCAGCTCGATGTCACCGATGGTGACAGCATCACCCACGCCATCGCTGACGCGGTTGCGGCGTTCGGTGCCATCGATGTTCTGGTGAACAATGCCGGGATCGGCATGGCCTCCGTGGTGGAAGCGACACCGGACAGCATCATCCGCGAGATCTTCGAGACGAACAGCTTCGGCGTGTTCGCAACATGCCGCGCCATCATTCCGCACATGCGCCGGCAGGGACATGGTGTCATCGTCAACGTGACGTCCAGCACGGCCATCGGCGTCATGCCGCTGGTGGCGATCTACGCCGCCAGCAAGTGTGCCGTGGAAGGCTATACGGAATCCCTGTCCTATGAGCTGGAGCCGTTCGGCATCCGCGCCCGCCTCGTGGAACCCGGCTACGCCCCGACGACGAATTTCACCACCAATGGTGGCCCGCGCATGCAAGGCCTGATCCCGGCGGACTACGAGGCCTTCGCCCTCGGGTGCTTCCAGAAGATGGCCCATTATCCGACCGCCTATTGCACCGAGGCAGAGGTGGCGCAGGCTGTGTTCACGGCTGCGACGGCCGAGGGCGAAGAGATCCGCTATCCGGCAGGTCCCGACACCCGGCTCCTCGCGGAGCTGCGCTGGAGCACTTCTGAACCCCATTATCTGGAGAAGATGCGGGAGATGTTCCGCCCGAATCTCCCAAGCCGTGCCCTTGCCGACACGCGCGCGCTCTGAGGCTGCGCCATCGCGCCAGCCATCATGGCGGCGGGACTGTTTGACCGCCTGCGGTGCGAACATTGGTCATCGCGCAAGAGCCCCTGTCTCACGGTTTGGGAACACCGCCTTCCTCAGAGACCTCCTGCACCAACCTCGGCCCCTGCGCGAGCCGCCGCCCCAGCGCCGCGACGAATGCCTCATACCGCTCCCCCACCTTGGCTCGCGCGGCCTGGGCCGTCGGCTCGGGCAATGCCGGCGTGGTGGCCAGCCAGAATCGCACGAACACGGCCAGCGTCTCGACAGAGATGCCGAGGTCTCGTTCCAGCCGGGCGATCCGCCTGTCCAGCTGATCAAGGCGCTTCGCGACGGCAGCCTCCCGCTGCTCGGCCGCGTCTGGAGACAGGAAGGAGGCAATGGCAGCCTCCGCGATCAGAGACTGAGGCTGATCCCGCCGAGCGGCATAATCGGCGAGAAGCCGCATAGTGGCCGGATCGAGATAGACCGAGATCTGCGCCTTCTTCTTGCGTAGAGCCATCGCCGTCACAGCTCCATGCTGTCATTGGGATCGAGCGAAACCTGGCGCGCGACGCCCTGCATCGTGCGTGTCATGCGACTGGTCCGGGCGACGTCGTCCTCGCTGTCGTCGATCAGATAGATCTCGAACTCGTTGGGGGGCTGCTCATGGGCCTCCACCACCCGCGCCAATTCCGGCTGGCGCCGCTGTTCGGAGCTGGTGGTATCCTCGTCGTCGCTCCCCTCGACCATCAAGTTGATCTGTGAAGGCACGGGCTGCGGAAAGACGCTCCAGTCGTCGGGCTGACGATCGCGAGGGGCCAGGAGCTCCGGCGGGTGCAGCACCCGCTCCCTGAACCGCTCATCCTCGTAATATCGCGCCTTCTTCGCCCGGATCGGCGGCGTACCGGCGATCATGACAATCTCGTCCGCCGGCGGAAGCTGCATCACCTCGCCGGCAGTGAGCAGTGGTCGGGCTGTTTCCGAGCGCGACACCATAAGGTGCCCGAGCCAGGGCGACAGCCGGTGGCCGGCATAGTTTTTCATGGCCTTCATCTCCGTGGCGGTGCCGAGGGCATCGGACACGCGTTTCGCCGTGCGCTCGTCGTTGGTCGCGAAGCTCACCCGCACATGGCAGTTGTCGAGGATGGAGTTGTTCGGCCCGTAGGCCTTCTCGATCTGGTTCAGGGACTGGGCGATGAGGAAGCTCTTGAGCCCGTAGCCCGCCATGAAGGCAAGCGCGCTCTCGAAGAAGTCGAGCCGCCCGAGCGCGGGGAACTCGTCCAGCATGAGCAGGAGGCGATGCCGGCCGGCCTTCGCCTGCAGATCCTCTGTGAGGCGGCGCCCCACCTGGTTCAGGATCAGGCGGATCAGCGGCTTCGTGCGATTGATGTCCGAGGGCGGCACCACAAGGTAGAGGCTGGTCGGGCGGCCACCTGCCACCAGGTCGGTGATCCGCCAGTCGCAGCGCCGAGTCACCTCGGCCACCACGGGATCTCGGTAGAGCCCGAGGAAGGACATGGCGGTGGAAAGCACGCCGGACCGTTCGTTCTCGGATTTGTTGAGGAGCTCGCGGGCGGCGCTGGCGATTACGGGATGGGGACCCGCCTCTCCGAGGTGAGCCGTCGTCATCATGGCGGCGAGGGTCGTCTCGATGGGCCGCCGGGGATCAGAGAGGAAGGCCGCGACACCGGCCAGGGTCTTGTCCCGCTCGGCATAGAGCACATGGAGGATGGCGCCCACCAGCAGAGCATGGCTGGTCTTCTCCCAGTGATTGCGCTTCTCGAGGGAGCCCTCGGGGTCCACCAGGATGTCGGCGATGTTCTGGACGTCGCGCACCTCCCATTCCCCGCGGCGGACCTCCAGCAGGGGATTGTAGGCAGAGGAGCGCACATTGGTGGGGTCGAACAGCAGCACGCGCCCATGCTTCGCCCGGAAGCCTGCGGTGAGCTGCCAGTTCTCGCCCTTGATGTCGTGGACGATGGCCGAGCCCGGCCAGGTGAGCAGCGAGGGCACGACGAGGCCGACGCCCTTGCCGGAGCGGGTGGGCGCGAAGCACAGGACGTGCTCGGGTCCATCATGGCGCAGATAGTCCCGCCCATGGCGGCCGAGCACAACCCCGTCGGAACCGACAAGTCCGGCTGACCGGATCTCGTCCGGCTCGGCCCAGCGGGCGGAGCCATAGGTCTCGACGCGCCTCGCCTCCCGCGCCCGCCAGACCGACAGGCCGATGGCGATCGCGATGGACAGGAACCCGCCCGAGGCGGCGATGAAGGCGCCTTCTGTGAAAATCTCCGGCGCATAGGCGTCGTAAAAATACCACCACCAGAAGAAAGCCGGCGGGTGATAGACGGGCCAGTGCCCCAGCACGAACCAGGGCGGGCCGAGCTGGTCCTGGAAGCCCAGCCGCCAGGCGACATATTCCGTCGCCCCCCACGTGGTGGCCAACACGATGGCGAAGACGGCGAGGATCTGGCCCCAGAGGATCTTGGTCGCGGACATACTGCGGTCCCTTCACGGTTAAGGTCAGAGGCCGAGGCCGCGCTTGCGGCCGAAGGACCAGTCGATGCCGCCGTCAGTTCGGGCGACGCCGGAGATGTGCTTGCCCAGCTGCTTCTCCAGCGAAGGCGTCCAGGGCACGAGCTGGAAGCCGAGGCCGTCGTCGATCATGGCGAAGCGCCCCGAGGCCAGCGCAAAGCGCTGACGGTAGGTGCCGGAGACATAGTCTCTCCCGCCAGATCGATTGAACGGCCGTCCGGTCTCGGCAGCGAGCTTCCCGCCCAGAGCGTCCACCTCCCATTTGCGCAACGTCTCGATCAGGTCACGGGCGAAGGTGACGCGCTGGCCTTGACGCTCGGCCAACCCCTCCCGGACCAGATGGTCGGCGCGACGTTCCATCGCCCCGCGCACCTCGGCGCCGAAGCCGCCCTTTGACAGGGACGCCGGCGCACGGCTGAGCGCCTGCCGGTCGAGCCAGGTGGCGCCGGAGGCCGTGATCTGCCGCTCGATGTCGAGGTCGGAGCGGACCGCGAGCGCAACCCGCGCCTGACCCCGCCCATCCTCGAACCTCCGGAGTTCGACGATGGAGCCGGGAGCGCCGTCGCCAGTCGCCTCGAGGTCGGGCAGTCGGATGTGATGGGTCCGTCCGTCGATGCCATCCACCACGGCATAGACCGTACCCTTCAGCTCGTCATCGAGGCCTCGATCCACGAGACGACCAATGACAGGGGCATCCAGACTCTCGCCGGCGAGCACATAACTCGCCGTGCCCCGCTCGATGCCGTGGGCGGTGAGGGCACGGTGCATCCGCTTGATGATGTCGCCGCGCTCGCCAAGGGCGCGCAGCGTCGCCTCCGCCTTCTCATCAATCACCCACTGGCCGGAACCGATCTCATCGGCGAGGCCGAGGGCCTCGAGCTTAAGCAGCCGCCCGACTTTCATCGGCAAGAAAGCATCCGTCCCACTACCGCGATCGCGCGCCACGTCGATAAAGCCCGCCTCGCACTGATCGCGGACCAGTTGGCGGTCGAGCTGGGTCCAGCCCTCCGCTTCTATCTGCCGCTCCAAAGTGCGACGGATGTCGTGTTCCGTGCGCGGGCCCAGTTCCTGGGTGACGAGAGCCTGGGCGCGGTCGCGCATGCCTTCCTTGATGTAATCGCGGGAGATGACGAGGTCCTGGCTGTCGTCGGTCCGGCCCCGCACCAATATGTGCAGGTGGGGATTGTCGGTGTTCCAGTGGTCAACACCGACCCAGTCGAGCTTCGTACCCAGGTCCTTCTCCATCTGCCCCACGAGGTCGCGGGCGAAGGACGGGAGGTTCGCCATGTCGGCTGCGTCCTCGGGCGACACGATGAAGCGGAAGTGGTGCCGATCGTCGGCGCAGCGCTCTGCGAAAGCGCGACCGTCTCCCTCCTCAGCACCCGGCCCGAACAGGCGGGCCTTCTCTCCGTCCCGGGTGACGCCCTCCCGGTGCAGGTAGGAGAGGTGCGAGATCAGCGGTGTGGCATGGGCGGTGTGGCGCACCACGCGGGTCTTGATGACGACGACGCGCGAGCGGCCCGTGAGCAGGCGGTTGGCCTGGATGCTCGCCGTCCGCCCGCGGCCGAAGTGCGAGCGGGTGCCGGAGGTGAGGCGGCCGGATCGGGAGACGTGGCCACCGGCCTTCTGGGCCGCGGCGAGGGCCTGGGCGATGAAGGGACGGGCCCTCTGGGCACGGGACGAGCGGATGCGGCCGGGCCGGACGCGGAATTCCCGGTCATCGGCCATGACGCGCCCCTGCAAGGTGGGGGAAGGCCAACAGGATCAGTGACTTGAGTACTCGATGCACATTGCCGAGCAGCAGCGCAATGTGCGTTTGGCTCAAAATTGCCAAGCAAAAACAACCGCCCGACCTCAGCGCACCTTGCGCCCTTTTATCTCGCCCTCCTAATCGGTCGTATTTCCACTGCTCTTGCGGACATCGTCGTTCATCCTTCCCGATGCGAGAATATACTATGCTGTTCGCCACGGCACGCCTCCGCTCGCGGGCTTCGAGTTCCGATGCGCC
>NZ_JBDZDP010000011.1:0-148819 GCF_040044995.1 Xanthobacter pollutisoli | reverse complement strand
CGTATCCACGCCCTTCATCCCCAGCCCGCCCGTCGCAACAAAACGACGGACCATGAGCCAAGAGGGGGGTCAAAATTACACGCCGATCCCCCTCACAACGGGGTCAATCTTCCATGCCGAAACACATTCCGGTTCTCTTTGCACGTTGGCGACGTCGGTCACACGCTCGTGGTCGGTCCGACAGGCGCCGGCAAGTCGGTGCTACTCGCGCTGATGGCCCTCCAGTTCCGGCGCTATTCCAACTCGCAGGTCTTCGCCTTCGACTTCGGAGGTTCGATCCACGCCGCGGCGCTCGCGATGGGCGGCGACTGGCACGATCTCGGCGGCGGCCTGACGGAAGGATCTGCGGAGAGCGTTTCGCTGCAGCCGCTCGCCGGCATCCATCATGTGCCCGAACGGGCCTGGGCCGCCGACTGGATCGTCGCGATCCTGATGCGCGAGGGCGTACCGATCACGCCCGAGGTCAAGGAGCATCTCTGGACCGCGCTGACCTCGCTTGCGAGCGCGCCCGTGGTCGAGCGCACGATCACCGGTCTCGCGGTCCTCCTGCAATCCAACGATCTCAAGCAGGCGCTGCGGCCATTCTGTGTCGGCGGAGCGTATGGCCGGCTGCTCGACGCCGAGCACGAGCATCTCGGCGAAGCATCGGTCCAGGCGTTTGAGACCGAAGGCCTCATTGGGACCGGCGCGGCGCCGGCTGTGCTCGCCTATCTGTTCCACCGCATCGAGGATCGCCTCGACGGGCGGCCCACATTGCTGATCGTCGACGAAGGCTGGCTGGCGCTCGACGACGAAGGCTTCGCCGGTCAGCTCAGAGAATGGCTGAAGACGCTCCGGAAAAAGAACGCCAGCGTCGTCTTCGCCACGCAGTCGCTGTCAGACATCGATAATTCGCCCATCGCCCCAGCCATCATCGAAAGCTGCCCGACCCGATTGCTGCTCCCGAACGAGCGCGCGATCGAGCCGCAGATCACCGCGATCTACGGCAGGTTCGGATTGAACGTCCGTCAGATCGAGATTCTCGCGCGCGCGATGCCGAAGCGCGACTATTACTGCCAATCGCGGCGCGGCAATCGGCTCTTCGAACTCGGCCTCTCAGACGTTGCCCTCGCGCTGTGCGCCGCGTCCTCCAAGACCGATCAGGCCGCTATCACCCGCATCGCTGCTGAGCACGGCCACGACGGCTTCCTGCCTGCGTGGCTGCGCCACCGCGGCGTCGATTGGGCCTCCGACCTCATCCCGAGCCTCACCAACCTGGAGACACCATCATGATTGTCCGAGGCACCCGCGCGGCGCTTCTTGCCGCCACGGCTCTTTCGCTTCCGCTTTCGTTTTCGCCCCTCTGGGTCGCGCCCGCTTCGGCGCAGTGGATCGTCTACGACCCGACCAACTACGCGCAGAACGTGCTGCAGGCCGCACGAGCTCTGGAGCAGATCAACAACCAGATCACCTCGCTTCAGAACGAAGCGCAGATGCTGATCAACCAGGCCCGCAATCTCGCGAGCCTGCCGTATTCCTCGTTGCAGCGCCTTCAGCAGTCCATCCAGCGCACGCAGCAGCTCCTCGGACAGGCACAAAACATCGCCTTCGACGTCCAGCAGGTCGACCGCGCTTTCCAGACCACCTACGGCAACGCCTCGCTCTCGGCATCGGATCAGCAGCTCATCGCAGATGCACGCACGCGCTGGCAGAACACCGTCGGCGGACTTCAGGACGCGATGCGTGTCCAGGCCGGCGTGGTCGGCAACATCGACGCAAACCGGATGGAGATGTCGGCGCTGGTTGGCCAGAGCCAGGGCGCTACCGGCGCGCTGCAGGCGACCCAGGCCGGCAACCAGATTCTCGCGCTGCAGGCGCAGCAGCTCGCGGACCTCACGGCCGTCGTGGCGGCCGACGGACGCGCACGCGCGCTTGCCGATGCCGAGCGCGCAGCCGCCGCCGAGCAAGGGCGCGAACAGCGCCGGCGTTTCCTGACGCCCGGCTCCGGCTATCAGCCCGGCAACGCGCGCATGTTCCCGAGCAGCGGCAACTGAGGGCGCTGCGGTGGACGCCAAGCTCCTCGCCCGGATCGGCGCAGTCGCGTTCGTCGCCGTTGCGATCACTGCGACGGTCCTTGAGCTGACCCGGAAGGAGGAGCGGCCCGAGATCACGCCGGCGCGGCCGGCGCAGGCGGGTGCTGCGGACCCGCTGCGAGCCGAGCTATTGCGATGCCAGGAACTCGGCGAGGCCGGGCCCCGCGATCCGGCATGTCTGCGCGCCTGGGCGGAGAGCCGCCGGCGATTCCTGATGCCGCGCACCACACCTTCGACGAGCCCGTCGCGTGCGAGCCGGCCCCCCAGCGAGACCCGCGGCGAAGGCGCCGTGCTGAGCGACGACGAGTAGCATCATGGGCGGCACAGGCGTCATCGACCATTTCCTCGAAGTCTTCACCCGCTACATCGACAGTGGCTTCGGATTGCTCGGCGGGGAAGTCGCGTTCGTTGCGACCACGCTGATCGTGATCGACGTGACGCTTGCCGCGCTGTTCTGGAGTTGGGGCGCCGACGACGACATCCTCGCCCGCCTGGTCAAGAAGACCCTGTTCGTCGGCGTGTTCGCCTACCTCATCGGCAACTGGAACAACCTCGCGCGGATCGTCTTCGAATCCTTCGCCGGCCTCGGCCTGAAGGCGAGCGGGACAGGCTTCACGACCGCCGATCTTTTGCGCCCGGGCAAGGTTGCGCAGACCGGCCTCGATGCCGGGCGCCCGCTTCTCGATTCGATCAGCGGCCTCATGGGCTACTGGTCGTTCTTCGAGAACTTCATCCAGATCGCGTGCCTTTTCCTGGCCTGGGCGCTCGTCCTGCTCGCTTTCTTCATCCTCGCCGTCCAGCTCTTCGTCACGCTGATCGAATTCAAATTATCGACGCTGGCGGGCTTCGTCCTCATCCCGTTCGGGCTGTTTGGGCAGAGCGCGTTCATGGCCGAGCGCGTGCTCGGCAATGTGATCAGCTCTGGCATCAAGGTGTTGGTGCTCGCCGTCATCATCGGCATCGGCTCGACGCTGTTCTCCGAGTTCACCAGCGGCTTCGGCGGCGCCAGCCCGACAATCGACGATGCAATGGCGATCGTCCTGGCCGCGCTCTCGCTGCTCGGCCTCGGGATCTTCGGGCCCGGAATCGCCAATGGCCTGGTCAGCGGCGGACCGCAACTCAGTGCCGGCGCGGCGGTCGGCACCGGCCTCGCTGCGGGCGGCGCGATGGTCGCAGCCGGCGCGGCCGGAGGACTTGCACTGCGCGGGGGAGCGGCCGCCATATCGGGGACGGCGGCCGCTGCGCGGGGAGGAGCGGCCGCCGCAGGAGGCGCGGCAACTGCCTACAGCCTTGGCGCCGCAGGGCAGTCCGGCGCAGCCGGCGTCGCCTCCGGCCTGGGCGGCGTCGCGCGCGCCGCCGGGAGCGCGGTCGCTTCTCCACTTCGCCGTGCCGCCTCCCGAGCGGCGGACAGCATGAAAGACAGCTTCTCCGCGGGTGGTCGCGCCGCGTTCGAGGCGACCGGGGGCTCCTGGACGATGGGCACGATCGGCGGCGGTGATTCCGCCGGGTCCGCCAGCGCCGGGACACAAGAACCGCCCGCTTGGGCCCGCCGCATGAATCGCTCGCAGCAACTCAATCACGGCGTCATGGCCACCGCGCACGCGATCCGCGCCGGCGACAGCCACGGCGGCGGCAGCTCCGTCAACCTTTCCCAGCGAGACCAATGATGTTCAAGCGACCGACTACGCATTACGGCAAGACACCCGAGCCCGAGACGCCCTATCAGCGCGCCGCACAGATCTGGGACGAGCGCATTGGCTCGGCCCGGGTACAGGCGAAGAACTGGCGGCTGATGGCGTTCGGCTCGCTGGCCTTGTCAGCCGCCTTCGCCAGCGCCCTTGTGTGGCAATCGGCGCGGGGCACCGTCGTACCGTGGGTCGTACAGGTTGATAATCTCGGCCAGGCCCAGGCGGTCGCTCCCGCTGCTGCCGACTATCGGCCTACCGATCCGCAGATCGCATTCCATCTCGCCCGCTTCATCGAGCAGGTCCGCTCGATCCCAGCCGATCCGATCGTGGTCCGGCAGAACTGGCTTCGCGCCTACGACTTCACGACCGACCGCGGCGCTGCGGCTCTGAACGACTACGCGCGCGCTAACGACCCCTTCACCAAGGTCGGCAAGCAACAGGTCGCGGTGGACGTGTCGAGCGTCATTCGAGCGTCGCCCGACAGCTTCCGCGTGGCCTGGACCGAGCGGCGCTACGATAACGGCCAGCTCGCATCGACCGAACGCTGGACCGCCATCCTCACCATCGTTGTGCAACCGCCGCGTGACGCGGAGCGGCTGCGCGCCAATCCACTGGGCATCTACGTCAATGCGATCAACTGGTCGCGGGAGCTTGGGTAAATGAATCGAGAGAACGTCCGCGCCGCAAAGCCGCCTTTCCGTAAATCCGCAATCTCTGCCGCGCTCCTGTCGGCCACGCTACTGAGCGCATGCGCCACGCAAAGGCCTCCGCAGATCAGCTACGATTCCGACGTCCCGCCATTGCCGGCCGTTCCAGCGGCAGTCGTGGACGAGCGCCCACGGCCGCTGCACATCCCGCCGGCCTGGTCGCCCAGTCACGGCGGCACGGCCGCCAATTCTCCGGCAGCTCGCGTGACGAATGCCAACGCCGCCGCACGGGTCGAGCCGCGCCGCGAGGGCTATTACAATGCCATCCAGATTTATCCCTGGTCGGAAGGCGCGCTCTATCAGGTCTACACCTCGCCGGGCCAGATCACGGATATCGCGCTTGAGCCTGGCGAGAGCCTGACTGGCGCCGGCCCGATTGCGGCGGGCGACACCGCGCGGTGGATCATCGGCGACACCGAGAGCGGGTCGGGAATTACGCGCCGCGTCCATGTGCTGGTCAAGCCGACACGGGCCGACATCACGACCAACCTCGTCATCACCACCGACCGCCGCATCTACATGCTGGAGCTGCGCGCCGGCGCCAACCCATACATGCCAGCCGTCGCGTGGGCCTATCCGCAACTTCCCGCTTCGCAGCGCCAGGGTGTGCCGGCGACGCCGGTCATCCCCGCAGCCGCCGCGCGCAACTATCGCTACGCCTTGAGCGGCGACAATCCGCCATGGCGGCCGATCGCCGTCTATGACGACGGTCGGCGGGTCTATGTCGAATTCCCACGCGGCATCGTGCAGGGCGAGATGCCGCCGCTTTTCGTCATCGGCTCGGAAGGCGAACTCCAGATCGCCAACAGCCGGATCTACCAAAACATCCTGATCGTCGATCGCCTCTTCGGCGCCGCCGAGCTTCGCTTCGGCAGCGGTGAACGCCAGCAAAAAGTCAGGATCTCGCGCAGCGACGGGAGGCCATCATAATGACCGACTCGAACAATCCTGGCCGCCTCGAGACCGAGCAAGATCCGCGCGACTCCACGGCTCCTATGCGGTTGCGCGGCGATCCGCCTCGCGTTACCCGGCTGTCCCGCAAAGCCCTTGCGGGGATCGGCTTAGTCGCATCGATCGGCCTCGGCGGCGCGCTCATCTACGCGCTTCAGACACGCGACGCCGGCCCTCGGAATGAGGAGCTCTATTCCACAACCAATCGGCCCACGGCCGATGGCCTCGCCGGCCTTCCGCGCGATTACACCGGCCCGCGGCTTGGACCGCCGCTGCCGGGCGACCTGGGCCGCCCCATCGTGGCCGCGCAAGATCGGGGGCAGCCGGTCATTCCCCCAACGATCCAGCCGACCGTGGATGCTGCCGAGCAGCGTCGCCTCTCCGAGCAGGAAGCCGCGCGCACGAGCCGCGTCTTCTTCCAGACCGAAGCGCGATCGCTCGCCACGTCGCCTGTACCTGGCGGCGTCGCTACCAACGCGAACTTGACCGGCCTTGGGCTTCCCGGCCCGTTCAACGTGCCGACGGCGCAAGAGCGCGCGCAGGACCGGCAGCTCGCCTTCCTCAATGCCGCTGCCGATCGCCGCACCGTTGCCCCAGATCGCGTGGTGCCGCCGGCCTCGCCCTACGTGCTGCAAGCCGGAGCGGTGATCCCGGCCGCCTTGATTACCGGCATTCGCTCCGATCTTCCTGGACAGATCACGGCCCAGGTGACCGAGAACATTTACGACAGCCCGACCGGCCGATTGCTGCTCGTTCCGCAGGGCACGCGGATCATCGGCCAGTACGACAACGCCGTGCAGTTCGGCCAACGCAGGGTGCTGCTCGTGTGGAATCGCCTGATCATGCCCAACGGCCGCTCGATTGTCATGGAGCGCCAGCCCGGGGCGGACGCGGCAGGATATGCGGGCCTCGAGGATGGCGTCGACTATCACTGGTGGGACCTCGCCAAGGCTGCAGGCCTTTCCACGCTCCTCAGCGTCGGCGCCGAACTCGCGATCGACGACGACAATCGTTTGTTGCGCGCGATCCGCAACGGCGGCCAGGACACGATCAACGACGCGGGTCAGGAAATCATCCGTCGGCAGTTGAATGTGGCGCCGACCCTGACTATCCGTCCTGGCTTTCCGGTCCGCGTGATCGTTACCCGCGACCTCGTGCTCGAACCGTATCGAGGCCAGCAATGACAAAGCTTAGGCTCGCCGCTCTCGAAGATGACAAGCCTGTCAGGGTGTCCTTCGATCTTCCGGCAGACGTGCACCGCGAGCTAATCGCTTACGCCGAAGTCCTGGGACGAGAGACCGGCAAGCCTGTTTCCGATCCCGTAAAACTTCTTCCTCACATGATTCGGCGTTTCATTGCGACAGATCGGGGCTTTGCCAAGGCACGACGCCAGCACCACGCCTGATATTTCGGCGTCTATTGCAGTTTGCGCATTGTTAGAAAAAAACTGCTTCCTTTAGCGGGCGCTAGCAGCACCGGATTTGCGGAAGTGTTGAAAGACATAATCCTGCAAGCAAATACTCAGGACCTATCTGACGCACGCATTAAAGCCGTGGTGCCCACACTACCCATTCGTCACGACAGCGCGCGACTCTTCTTGGCACGAGCAAGGCTTATGAAGCGACGAAGCGCAGGATTATCATTGCTCGAAAGCCAAACTCCCACCGTCGGTAAAGTATCCCTATCATCCGCAATCAGTTTGAACTGTACTCCGCGAAACGGGGTAGCGATAGCCGAATCACTCGTCAGTGTGACGCCGAAGCCCATGGCTACCAGGTGAAAAAGACTTTCTCGACATACAGCCACCCGTTTCACCTGAGGCCGAAAGCCCACTGCTGCCAATCGCCGAATCAAATACTCATGAATTTCCGGGCCAGGCTCCTCGCTGCTGACGATAAACTTCTCATTCTCAAGACCCGGCCAGGAAAGGGCCTCCACTGAAGCAAGCTGATGATCTTCTGGTAAGACGCAGTAGACGCGTTCATACCAGAGCAATTCGACATCACAATCGGGCAACGTAGGAAAGCCAGTAAAAAAGGCTATATCCATGCTGCCATCACGTACCCGCGGAATGTGATCCCTCGGCCCCCCGTACGCCATTTCGATGTTGACGCTGCTATGGCTTCGGGCAAACTCTACCACTAAGTCCCTAAGAAAGCCGGAACCGAGGGAGCAGAGAAAACCAATACGCAGTTGCCCCTTTGCTCCAGTTCCAGCGCTCCGGGCCGACTTTACTGCATAGTCAAGGTCACTCAAGACAGATTTTGCCTGATCTATGAACTCCTTTCCGGCCCTCGTAGGGCGAACGCCGGCGCGGCCCCTCTCGAATAGAGAAACACCCAACTCGTCCTCTAGAGCTCGAATTCTGCGGCTTACTACGGACTGATCGATTCCGATCACGTCAGCCGCGCGGTGGAAACTTCGCTGTTCCAAAGCAACTATCGCATGTAGGACCGCGTGCAGGTTGATCTTCGATCCTGCGGCAGCAAAAAAGCCATTTCCTAGTACGGAAATAGCCTCGTCCAACCGCGCTCGCGACTTGTCGGTCACTTGAACACTCCGTGCGCCTTGTCCTCGAAGATGGAGCTGGAAAACTCCAATCTGTCACGCGGGTGTTACAGATCAATGACAGCCGCTTCCTGCAATTTGAGAACGGGCTTGGGTCGCATAGTCCGCGGCTACGAGCGTCTTTCAGAGATTAAATCGGTTGGAGCCAACCCTTGACGAGATGGCGCAAATTTTCAAAGAATTGCCATTGACCAATTGAGCAGGTGACTGCGGCAGACAAACTCCGTCGCGCACGTCGTGCTGGCTGTCGTATCGTGGCATTCGGCAAGGTTGGTGCCTGCACGCACGCCACAAGACCCTTCGACGTAGTCGCGGCCGTGATCGCACGATCCGCTCTCGCGGTGCAAGCCACAATGTGGCATGCGGGTTTAGATTTCAGAAGCATGTCCAGCATGACGCAATGACGACGGTCGCACCAATAAACCCATCACCATCAAGAAAAGCTCTGAAAATTTATCTCGACGCCAACGAGCCCCCCCCCCCCCCCGCGGACATGCAAGTGTTATTTCACTCCGCTTCGAGGTCTACGACGTCAACACTGAGGGTCCGGAGGACGCCCTCACGTTCCACCGTTAACGTTATCTTCCCTGAACTTTGCACGCGTTCGAGAACCTCTGTGAGATCCGAAAGCCTCCGAACCTTCACACCATCCGCGGCGACAATGAGATCACCAAGCGTCCCAGCCGACTCCTCCACTCCTTTGAGTCCGGCTCGCTCTGCTGGGGAGTTCGGCACAGTGCTAATGATGATGACGCCCTGTACGCCTAATCGTGCTGAGGTCGTTTCGTTGCCGGCTATTATCCCGATGCCGGGTGTTGGCACCCGGCCTGCGCGGATGAGCGCCGGCACCACTCGATTTACCGTATCAACGGGGATAGCAAATCCTATTCCGGCATTGGCGCCTGATGGAGAGATGATGGCCGTATTGACGCCAATCAGACGCCCCGCCGAATCAAGAAGCGGGCCGCCTGAATTCCCTGGGTTGATGGCAGCATCCGTTTGAATGACATCTCCTATTTCCCGGCCTGCCGCTGTCGGTAGACGACGTTTCAGTGCGCTGATGACGCCGGTGGTCAGCGACTGGTCCAACCCGAATGGATTACCGATCGCAAATACTGCTTGTCCAACCTTGAGGTCCGCGGACCTTCCAATCGGAAGAGGAGCAGGCAATGGACCGATACTTTGAACGCGAACAACAGCGATATCGTAGTTCGTAGCCGTCCCAATCCGCTCCGCGTTGATGAGTGTTCCGGATGAGGTCCGAACTGCCAGACGACGAGCGCCTTCGATGACATGCGCGTTTGTCACGATGTGACCCGCTGCGTCCCAGAGAAATCCGGTTCCTGAACCCGCATCCTCGTCACCGGAAAGCCCAAAGCGAGCGCCCCCTGCTTGAATCGCCACGACTTGAACAACGGATGGCGAAGCGCGATCGAAAATTCCGATCGTGCTTCGCTCCACCTCCGACAGTTCACCCCTCGGCTCTACGGTTCGCGGCACCGTGGACGTTAGGAATGAACTTCTTAGGGACCACCCCACCAACACACTGGCGAGCGCAACAACGATGACCAATCCGATTCTTCTCTTCACTGTGGATCTCTGCGGCTGCTATGACAAGCGTTGTCGCGCTTCAGTGCGCTTCTATGCGGGCTCCGCCATCATTGTTTTACAGATTGGCTACCCGAAGGTACAAGAGCCAGGAAATCTTCCGGAGTGATTGTTTCCTTCTCCAACAAGAGTGCTGCGCCGCGATCCAGCACAGAACGCCGTTCCGCCAGAATTGCCTTGGCTTGGTCGTAAGCCTCCGCAATCAATTTCCTGACCGCCAGATCGATCTCTCTCGCAGTCTCCTCGGAGTAGTCCTTCTCACGGATTCCGATTGTCTGGCCGCCGAGATAGGTCTGACTCTTCCTCTCAAGGACCGCTTGCCCGAGCGCCTGCGTCATCCCGAAGCGCGTTACAATCTGACGGGCGATATCAGTCACCTTTGCAAGATCGTCTGCAGCGCCGGTGGAGACTTCTCCGAAGATTACATCCTCCGCGGCTCGGCCCGAAAGCAGGACCACCATCCGATTCTTCAATTGCTGCAAGGTGATCAGATATCGGTCATCCGTCGGCCGTTGCATCGTGTATCCGAGGGCTCCGATCGAGCGCGGAATAATCGACACTTTGTGTACCGGGTCACTGTCAGGAAGGCTTGCCGCTGCAAGCGCATGTCCCATTTCATGATACGCGACAACCCGTCGCTCGTGCGGATGCAACAGCCGGCCCTTACGCTCCGTGCCTGCAACGATCCGTTCGACCGCAACCGTGAAATCGTGGCTGCCTACCTCTTCAGCTCCTCGCCGAGTAGCCACTATGGCGGCTTCGTTAACAAGGTTCGCTAGATCGGCGCCGCTGAAGCCTGGCGTGATTCCAGCAATGTCGTCCAGGCTCACATCGTTGGCGAGCTTGATTCTCTTTACATGCACCGCCAGGATCGCCTCGCGCCCTTTGCGGTCGGGCCGATCGAGCACGACCTGCCGATCGAAGCGACCCGCTCTCAGCAGGGCTGGGTCCAGGACTTCGGGCCGGTTTGTCGCCGCGAGCAGCACAATGCCTTCTCGTGGGTCGAACCCGTCCAGTTCAGTCAGCAGCTGATTGAGGGTCTGTTCCTTCTCGTCATGGCCGCCGAAGGTCCCGCCCCCTCGCGCCTTGCCTAGGGCATCAAGCTCGTCAACGAAGATGATGCAAGGAGCGGCTTTCCGCGCCTGCTCGAACAAGTCTCTTACACGCGCGGCACCTACGCCGACGAACATCTCGACAAACTCAGATCCCGATATCGAGAAGAAAGGGACACCGGCTTGCCCGGCAATGGCTTTCGCGATCAGCGTCTTGCCAGTCCCTGGAGGACCAACCAACAGGACTCCTTTCGGGATACGCGCGCCCAGACGTCCGTATTTGTCCTGGTCGGTGAGGAAGGAGACAATCTCCTGAAGCTCCGCCTTGGCCTCATCGACTCCCGCCACGTCGTCGAAGGTCACGCCGGTATCGCGCTCGACCATCACGCGCGCCTTCGATTTGCCGACGTTAACGAGGCCTCCGATTCCTTGCTTCTCGGCGATCCGGCGAAAGACAAAGTACCAGATGCCCACGAAGATCAGGACCGGCATCACCCACGACAGAAGGGTCGAGAGAAAGGTATTCTGAACGGTGCCTGTTACGGTCGCGCCTGATTTCGTAATTTGCTCTGCAAGAGCTGGCTCGACACGGTTGGTGACAAAGAACTGGCGCCCGTTGATCGGTTCCTTCAACCGGCCTCTCATTTGCTCTTGATGAACCGTTACTTCCTCGATTTTGCCTTCGCTGAGCAGCGATAGGAACTGGCTGTACGGGATTGGCTCCACGGTTCGCCAAGTGCTCCATACGCTTTGAAAGAGCATGAGGAGCATGAATGCCCCGACGAAGTACCAGATATTCCATTGCTGCTGCTTGTTCATGCCGCGGCGTCATTTCCCAAGATCATAAGCCACGCATCCCGACCATGACTACCCGACGGGGCACACTCTCAGTATAGCACGCTGTCAAGCTGCTCGTCCTCTCAGAAAGGCTTGGGCAGCCTCAACGACGGGCCGGCAGGCCGGCACTGCGTCGGCGAGAACGAGATCGGGAGGCGTCGTTCCGAGCCATACGCGCATTGCCGTCTGCGCGCCCCAGAGCGGGTCAGTGCCGATACGCTCCACCAGCGTCGGTCCCGCTGTCTTGGTGCACTCTCGCAGCTCCGCAACGATAGCGTCGGGCACGCGCGCGGCTTGAAGCTTCTCGGCAAGCGTCGTCTCAAGAGGCTCCAGGACAAACAACGTGATAAGCCAGGCGATGACTTCCGTCTCCTCTTGTCGGTGATCAGGACGGTACGCAGCCGAAGTTCGGTTCGACCGAGAGCTGCAGGAATGCGCGCAACTCCATCTCTCGCAAATGCCGGAGGATAGTACGCAGGCGAACCTCCTTTCCCGCGGTCGCAAAGTCGGTCGCAATCTTCGACACGATGTCGTCATGGCCCGGCTGGCCATGGTCGGCAAAATGCACGCTCCACGCATACGCTTCAGCATCCGTCCCGGTCAGGCCGAGTCGGCCCGCCGCCCAGAGGCCGAGCAGCACGTTGCGGCGCGCGATCAAACCTTCGCGTGTGTCGTAATCGATGAGGAGCGGGTCGGCACTTTGAAGATCGTTCGCTACTTTCAGCATTGTCATCTATCCCTCCATTCTCAAGCAATGTGGATCAAACGTTCTGGACTTCACGGGCGGGCTTCTGGGTTTCCTCCCTGCTCCCCTTCTTCCCGGTCTTGATAAGACTCCAGGCCACTCCGCCGATGAGGAGCCCGAACGTCACGGCGAGCGAGATGGCGGGCGAGATTTTCTCCAAGCCCAGGAGATCGGCGAGAAAGATCTTCGAACCGATGAAGATCAGCACTGCCGCAAGCGCATATGTCAGGTAATGGAAGCGGTGCACCATGGCGACGAGCGTGAAGTAGAGCGCACGCAACCCGAGGATCGCGAAGATGTTGGATGTGTAGACGATAAACGGGTCCGTCGTTATGGCGAAGATGGCCGGCATTGAATCGACGGCGAAGATCACATCTGCGACCTCGATCAGCGCGAGCGCCAGGAACAAGGGCGTCATGTGCCAGACCACCTTGCCGGTTTGCCTATGCGGCAGCCGGACGAAGAAGCGCTGCCCGTGCAACTGATCGGTAATGTTGAAGCGCCGGCGCATGAACCGCAGCACTGGATTTGAAGCGACGTCGTAGGTGCGGTCTGCGAAGAGGATCATCTTGACGCCGGTGGCGATCAAGCACACCGCGAAGAGGTAGAGCACCCACGAGAACTGGGAGACGATCGTGGCGCCGAGCCAGATCATGATCGCGCGGAGCACAATGGCGCCCAGGATGCCCCAGAACAAAACGCGGTGCTGATAACGGCGAGGCACCAAGAAGAAGGTGAAGATCGTCGCAATGACAAACACGTTGTCCATCGCGAGAGCCTTTTCGACAGCGAAGCCGGTCAAGTAGTTCATGCCGGACTCGGCGCCGAGATACCACCAGACCCAGGCCCCGAAGAGAAGCCCCAAACCAATATAGCCCGTCGAAAGAAGGAGACTCTCTTTCACCTCGATCTCCCGGTGGTCCTTGTGAAGAACTCCCAGGTCGAAGGCGAGCAACCCTGCGACAATTGCGAGGAAGGCGAGCCACATCCATGACGGCGTGCCGAGCCATTCTGTGAGGAGGAATGAAAAGTCCAAGATGACATGCCCAATGCCGGCAGTGATTCACTCCGCGTCCGACATCGCGAAAGCGCCGGCTGCGCTCGCCAGAGGGGCCCGGACCTAGTTTGGATCATTAACGCGCAGATCGCGCTCGGTTCAATTCGCCGAGCGGCATGCGCGTCATTGAGGTTTTTTATGAGCAGCGCGGGCGAATGTGTTTCTGCAATGCAGATGGCCATTCAGCACGTCTCAGCCATGACAACTCAAGCTCCCGCGCGACCTGCGTCTGGAGAAGCGCGCATGTGGGAGCAGGTCGGCATCAGCCTGCGTGTCCATGCGCACCGCGCCTCTTGCTCGAAAACGCGTCTCCCCTAAGGATCGCGTGCCGTAAATGTGCGCTACCGTGACTGTTCGCCCGCGCTGGTCGACTTAGTGCGACAGCATTACTGGCAGAGGGGGAGCCTCAAGAATGCTCTTTGTCGCTCCTCCGAGGATGAGATCGCGGATGCGTGAGTGGCCGAAAGCGCCCATGACAAGCAAGTCAAGCTTGCGAGCTTCAGCGTACTCTACAAGTGTGCGGCCGACTGTTCGGCCGGCGGCGTCCTCCTCTTCAAGCACGAGGTCGATCCCATGAACCGCCAGATGGTTCGCCAGTTCGGCTCTGGCCTGCCGCGTATCAATGTTCTTCTCGTGCGTCACCGTGACAGCGCGAACGACCTTCGCTCGCTGCAGGAGCGGCAAAGCATCGGCCAGCGCACGGGCGGCAGGCCGGCTGAAGTCCCACGCTATTCCGATCCTGTCGAACGTGATGCCTCCGGTATTTGTTGGTTTGTCCGGCATTACCAGGACAGGCCGGCCTGAGCCGAATATTACGCATTCGGCGATGTATTGCTGAAAGCTGTCCTCTTGAAGGGGGATGATGGTCATGTCGCGCAGGCGCGCATGCTCGCTGACCGCATCTGGTATTTGAGCAGTCAAGCCCCGCTCGACAGAGTGGCTGGCGCAGACGCCACGCAGGCGAGCGGCGTTATTGAACGTGCTTATGACCTCTCGCGCGCCATTGATGCTCTTTTCCCGCTCCGCTGCCGCGATGCCAGGAAGGTCAAGGATGGCTCGTGCGAGCGGGCTTCCGGGGACGGGAATGTCTATCTCGAAAGTCAGAGCCGAGATGCGAGCCCCTAACGTGGCAGCAATATCGACAGCGCGTTCGACAGATGATTGCGACGTCGCTTCCGGATAGCTGCTGAGCTGTACCAACAAATCCTTGTAGGCCATCGTCCTGTTTCCTTCGTGATGCCAGGACAACATAGGCTGGCGCAAAACAGCAGCAAGCAAACTCGATGAATGGAGCTCATTGGCTTCATCAATACCAAGGCGCGCCGGCTGCCGCAGCGGTCGCCCTGAGTCGAGCGTGTGGAGATCGTCAACTTACTCCACGCCGCAACGTGACTTGGCCTATAAGCTTACGGTTTCTGTAGCCCCCGAGGTGAGGTCCGACGCCCTCCCTGTGCAAGGCCGAATTTCGAGAAAGTCGCGAATCTTGGCAGCGACCTCAACAGCATCGGGTTCGTCACTCCCCGAGAGAGCGATCGCCCGGCCGGACCTGGTAATTAGGAGTGGGATGCGCATGTGTGCGCCTCGTCGGCCCCTGGTCTCCGTCACGCGGACATCCGCAATCTTGCTTAGGGGCAATTCAATCCGACGAGGAAGGAACAACAGCAACTGCCGGATGACGCGTGCCATCCCGGTGTTCTTATCGAGGATACAAGTGGTGGGACTGAATGGGCTCGTCGATTTCAGCACCAACCGTTGTGAATTCTGCTCCCGTACAATCATTTGTCTTCCCCGATGCCGGAGGGATGTTCACATGCGTCAAGCGAGAAGTTCTGCAATGCGCGGGGGCCGCGACCGGCAACACGAGCGCGCGAAGCGACGGGGGTCATTCAGTGCGACAGCAGAACTGGCAGAGGAGGATTCGTGACAATGCTTTTGGTCGCCCCTCCCAGGATGAAGTCACGGAACCGAGAGTGCCCATAGGCGCCCATAACAAGCAGGTCCAAATCTCGTCTCCGGGCGTAAGCTTCAAGAGCTTGACCGATGGTACGACCCGCCGCGTCCTCTTCATCAAAGATCGCGTCGACTCCGTGAAACGCTAGATGCGTTGCCAGTGCCCCATTCGACTGCGTCGTCTCGATGCGCTTTTCATTGGCTACGGTCACGACGCGGACAACTTTCGCTCGCTGCAGCAGAGGCAATGCGTCGCCCAGAGCGCGGGCGGCGGGACGGCTGAAATCCCACGCGACAGCAATCGTATCGAGGACGATATCGCGAGAGGTGTCCTTCCGGTCTGGGAGGAGAAGCACCGGCCTTCCCGCCCCGAAGATGACGCGTTCGGCTATGTAGGGCTGCAGGGTGCCGTCCCCAATCGGGATCATCGTCAGGTCTTTCAGGCGTGCGTATTCGATAACGACGTCCGGCACATAGGCAAGTGACGTTCGCTCTGTATAATGTTTGACTTGGACACCAGCCCTCGCTGCTGAAGCGTTGAGAACGCTCAGAAGGTCATTGGTGGCTTGAACGCATCTTTCATGCTCAGCGGTTGCCATGCCTTGGACGTCGAGAATTGGCAATGCGAGAGGATTGGCCGGGACGGCAATGTCGACGTCGAGGGTTAATGCAGTAAGTCGTCCACCGAGGCAGCTCGCCACTCCGAGCGCCTTGTCGACTCCTATCGCGCTTGTTACGTCGCGGTAGGTCCCAAGTTGCAGCAACAGATCCTTGTACGGCATTTCGTTTTCAATCTTCACCTGATTCTCCGATCGGCTCCGTGACCGCGGAGCAGTCACGCTTTCGCTGTCAGATGATGACCTCGGCCCGGAATGCATGATGCCGGGCCGAGACATGCACATCGACATCTTCAGGCGGCCTCGGCTCGCTCCGGTGAGGTCACCGCGTCGAGCTGTGCTCGCAGGCCCGGGTCGAGCTTCAGTTCTGTGGCAAGCGTATTGAGCCAATCGCGCTCGGCCTGAGAGTCCGGCTCGATAGCGAGCCGCGCAGCCATATAGACCTCCATGCGGAGAGCCAGCGTCATCGCCTCGTTGACAATCTCAGCGATGCTGGCCGGGCGAGACAGAGTGGAGTCCATATAGCGCTTCTCCTCATCGGTGAGCGTGGTAGCCTGGAGTTGGTTGCGGATCCGATGCCTCTCATGGTTGTCCAGATGCCCATCCGCCGCAGCCGCTGCTATCATCGCTTTGAGCAGGAGGCGCGCGACCGCGTCGGTCTGGTCCGGTGGCGGCACGAAGGCGTCCCGGCTGAGTTCTGAGCTCGGCGCGCTCAGTGTGGGGGGCAAGAGGTCGCGAAGACCCTGAGGGACGACGGGCCGGCCCTGCTGGTAGTTCTGATACGCCTTGTAAGCCAGGCCGCCGATCGCGGCCACGGCGCCCACCTGCAGGGCAGTCGATGCAACTTCGCGCATACGCTTGGAGCCAAAGAGGACGCTCGCAAGCCCGCCGGCCACTGCGCCTGCGCCGAGCGCTCCTGCGTAGCCGGCCGACTTGTCGCCAAGGAAACTCCCCGCATGCGCGGGAAAGCCGTTTGCGTTGCCATTTGCGCTGCCGACGCGCTGCGGCTCCTGTCCCTGGCCGTTGTGCAAGATCTGGGACAGCAGGTGTTCGACGTTGATCATAGACATCTCCATCTGGGCGGCGCCCGTATGGCGTCGCATCCCGCATGTAACGCGGAAACACGACTTTGAACCCAGGTGCCGCGACAGAAATGGCTCACATTGACATCGTAAATGGCAGCGCGCCTGACAGCGATTGAAGGCATCAATGCCTGCCAGTTGGAGAACTCATTTCCCTTAAGTCTCGTCGTCCGCAATAAGCGTCGAAGACACCTGTGCTGAAAGGAAGGCCATCATGAATCTCCGCATCCAGCCGACCGACGTCGCGCCCACGAAACTCCCGCCGCTGAACCTGGACCATGCGGTGCTTCCCGAGGCCGCTCAGGCCGAAGTGACAGCCCCCGTCAGCGTCGCATTCGGAGACGGGGTCGGGCCCGAGATCATGGAAGCGAGCTTGCGCGTGCTGTTTGCAGCCGGCGCCAAGATCGACGTCCGGGAAATTCAGCTCGGAGAGAGCGTCTATCTCAATGGCGAAACATCCGGCATCGACGAAAGCTCCTGGGAGATCATCCGTCGCACGCGCGCCTTATATAAGGCGCCGATCACCACGCCGCAGGCGGGCGGGATGAAGTCCGTCAACGTGACCCTTCGCAAGTCACTCGGCCTGTTTGCGAACGTACGGCCGTGCGTGGCTTATCATCCTGTTGTCGGCACCAAACATCCCGGGATGGACGTGGTCATCGTTCGAGAGAACGAGGAAGACCTCTACGCCGGGATCGAGCACCGGCAGACCGACGAGGTGTACCAATGCCTGAAGCTCGTTTCGCGGGCCGGGTGCGAAAGGATCGTGCGTTACGCGTTCGAGTATGCCCGGTGCAACGGCCGGCGGCGCGTCGCGTGCTTCACAAAAGACAACATCATGAAGATGACCGACGGCCTGTTCCGCGAAGTGTTCATCGAGATTGGAGCCGAGTATCCTGAGATCGAGCAGCAGCATTGGATTGTCGATGCGGGCGCCGCCCAGCTGGCCGATGAACCGGGACGGTTCGATGTGATCGTGATGCCCAATCTCTATGGTGACATCCTATCCGACGTAGCTGCCGAGATTGCCGGTTCGATTGCGCTGGCGCCGTCGGCGAACATCGGCCTCAAGTATGCGATGTTTGAGGCCATTCATGGATCGGCGCCGGGACTTGGCGGCCGCGACATCGCCAATCCTTCCGGCCTCATCCTGGCGGGGGCGATGATGCTGGGACACCTCGGACAGGCGCGTGCCGCCGAGCTCGTCCACAATGCATTACTGAAGACGATCGAAGAGGGCATCCATACCTTCGACATCTATTCCAACGAGTTTTCATCCCGAGAAGTCGGCACACATGCCTTTGCCGCGGCCGTCATCGAGCGGCTCGGCGGACAACCCACCACGCTGAAGCCAGCCTGCTACATTGAATCTGCGGGACAACCACCGTTCGTCGCGCTCAGCGCAAAGGCAAAGGCCAGGCCTGCCGCAAAGAAAGAATTGGTAGGCATTGATGTGTTCGTCCACTGGCAGGGACAACAGTCTCGGGTGCTCGCCGAAACAATGCGCTGCGCTCAACAGCAGGGCCTCGAGCTGGTGATGATCACCAACCGCGGGGTCAAGGTATGGCCTAAAGGTCATGAAGACACGATCAAGACCGACCATTGGCGCTGTCGATACATGATGCGAGAAGGTTCGCGGATATCGCTTGAACAGATCGCCGATCTGCAAATGAGGCTCGCATATCTTGGAGTAGATTTCATCAAGACGGAGCATCTTTGCAACTTCGATGGGGCCCCCGGCTATTCGCTTGGGCAGGGACAGTAGCAGGTAGTCAAGGCCTGGGCGTCGAATATCCACCCGCTTTTGTCTCCCGGACCACGCCCGCCTCGCCGCGGAGAGATGGAACCGCGCCGGGTCGCAGGCTATCCTGCGCCCGTGCGGCGGTCCGCCTGGGAGAACCCTTGATGTCAACTGCGCTTTCACTGCTTGAGCTCGATTTGCTGCGGACCTTTATCGCGATAGCGGATAACGGCAGCTTTACGCGCGCCGCCGAACGGGTCGGACGCACGCAGTCGACGGTCAGCCTTCAAATAAAGAGACTGGAGGATGCGCTCGGGCGCAAGGTGTTCGATCGCGGCGCGCGTGATCTGAAGCTCACGCCGGACGGCGAGATTCTCTCCGAATACGCGCGGGAAATGCTTCGCTTGGCCGACGAGGCCTGCGCGAGGATCCTGGAGACCGACGTCGAAGGGACGGTCCGCCTCGGCACCACCGAGGACTTCGGCACTGCCTACCTGCCCCAGGTTCTGAGGCGCTTCGCACGAAGCCATCCGGGCGTCGCACTTGAGGTGAGCTGCAATTTTAGCTTTTTCCTACTCGATGGCTTTGCGAAGGGGGAATACGACATCGTACTCGTCAAGCGGGAGCCTCAGGGCCCTGCCGGTGGCGTGCCTGTCTGGAGGGATCGCTTGGTCTGGGTGAAGGGACCCGAACTGGAACTGACGCCCGATCAACCAATCCCTCTTGTGCTGGCGCCAGCGCCTGATGTTTATCGAAAACGCGCGCTCAATGCTCTGGACGCGTTGAAAATGAAATGGAGAGTGGTCTTTGCCAGCCCGAGCATGGAAGGTCTTCATGCGGCGGTTCGCGCTGGCCTTGGGCTGACGGTCCTGTCACGAGACATGGTCCCCCCGGACCTCGTTGTGATGGGCCCAGACTTCGGATTGCCGGAGTTGCCGGAGGCAGAGATTGCGATGTATCGGGCGCCTGGGAAGCTTTCTCAGGCAGCCGAACTGCTCGCCGAACATATAGTCCATTCCCTGGAGATCAGCCCGCGCGGCGGCGAGGGTCGTACCTGACGTTAATTGATCAAAGGTCCGTTGACGGAGGTGCTTCCCTGGCCGGCCTGATGCTCGCGGGATAGGACCGGTCGGGTTTGGGCGCGCTGGCTCTGCCCGGTCGAACCTCTTGGGTCATCATGATCCACCGGTCAGATGGTGCTGGCGAGCACGTTAGTCGCCCGGGAGGCCGTACCCCGTTTATCCGCGACGACTGTCCGCGTCCTGCCTAATGGAACGCCAATGCGCTCCATTGGATGAACCAATTGGTAATCGTCCTCCGAGGGCGACATATCAATCCGGTCAACAGCGCAAGACAGGACGCATCATGTCTCAGGCTCCTCAAACGCGAGGCCCTTTCGCAATTGCAGCACGGGAGTTGAGGTATAGGCCACGCAGCACCCATGCCGAAGGCGTTACCGAGCCGTCGCAGGCCAAGACTGTGCAAGTTCTTATGCTCACCAGCGTCGTGCTAATTCTGCCCGCAACGTTTGTCGTTCCGGGTCAACTTGTGTTGCCGACTGTCAGCCTTCTTGCCTTGGTCCTGGCCGGCGTTGTTTGTGCGGCTGCATGGTCCAGGAATCACGTCAAGAGCAACGCAAATCTGAGTTTGTGGGACGTCGGCGGACTGCTCGCATTCATCGGCTTCGGTTCCGGAATGCTCAGCCAGCCGGAGGCGATTCCCCAGCTCCTTGAGCTCAGCCCACGTCGACATTGAGTCTCGACGCTGTGCTGGACTGCTCTGGACGCCCTGTAACCATAACGGATCGACGAAATGCTTGATTTTCTGACAGCCGATGCGCTGGCGGCACTAATGAAGGTCATCATGATTGACCTGGTGCTCGCTGGGGACAACGCCATCGTCATCGGTCTGGCGGCTGCTGGCCTTCCAGCGGAGCAGCGTGCCCGCGCGATTATGATCGGAATCGTTGCTGCAACCTTGATGCGTATCGGTTTCGCGTCGGTCACAACACAACTGCTTTCGATATTCGGCTTAATGCTCGCGGGCGGCCTACTGTTGCTCTGGGTCTGCTGGAAGATGTGGCGCGAGTTGCGCGAGCAGGCGCTTGCGCACGAACTCGTCACCGAATCGCAGTTGAACAATGTCTCCGTGAACTCTGACGGGACAATGGCCCTTAATGGGCCGCCTAAGAAAACTTTTCTGCAGGCGACTTGGGTGATCATTGTCGCCGACGTGTCCATGTCACTCGACAACGTGCTGGCGGTCGCTGGAGCGGCTCGCGAGCATCCCTGGGTTCTGATCTTCGGCCTTGCGCTGTCGATTGCGCTCATGGGCGCCGCGGCGACCTACATCGCGCGGCTTCTCCAGAAGCATCGCTGGATCGCCTATGCGGGATTGGCCGTCATCCTCTATGTGGCGCTCGACATGATCTATCGGGGAGGCTTGGAAGTCTGGCCTGTGGCCAGGGCTTGGGCAGCTTCTTTTTAAGGGACGGCACATGAGATCTTCGCTTCCAATCGCGAACTTTGATGGCAAGTGACCCAGAACATTCATGGAGAACCGCACATGACACCGCCTATGACCAACAACAGCTCTGTTCGGCAAAGTCCGCGGCGTGCCGCCGTGGAGTCTTCGCCGGCGACCCCTGATTCCGTCCTGCGAGAACCAAGTGAGCATATCGTGAACCGCTTCCATAAAGCCGGCCCCGAGTTTCTGATCGAACGCCACACCCGAGGTGTCCAGATGCACCCGCAGCTCGCGGCTGTGCAAGGTGGCTTTGTGGCAGTCTGGACCGACGACATGATGCCCGCCTGCGAAATCGGTGGCTCAGATGTCAGGGCCAAGCTTTTCAGCCTGAGCGGCAATCCCGTTCGTGGCGAATTTCTCGTCAACAGAGAAACCATCGCATGCCAGCGCGACCCCAAGCTCGCCATTTTTCCGAACGGCGGTTTCGTCGTGGTCTGGCAGGATTTCAGCGGCAGAGGCGGAGACGATTGCTGCGGCGGCATCAAGGCGAAGCTTTTCGGCGCCGACGGCAGAGTTGTCCATGAAGAGTTGACCGTCAACGTCGAAACCTACGGTACCCAGTTCAACGCGACTGTAGCAGCGCTTGCCGACGGCGCTTTCGTTGTGGTCTGGCAGGGCAACAAGGGCGTGGGCAAAGATGCCGTTCGAGGGGGAGTGAGGGCTCGGCTGTTCAAGCCCAGCGGGGCGCCGGCTGGAGACGAGTTCCTGTTGAGCGCCTGTCCGGAGGGCCGCCAAGACAGTCCCTTGGTCGCGGGGCTTGCCGACGGCAATTTCGTGGTGGTGTGGACGGACCTCAATGTCACGTCGGACCACGGGAAGGAGAGCGTTATCAAAGCCAAACTTTTCGCACCGAACGGAGCGATGGTGCGGGACGAATTTCTTGTCGGCCCGCCGACAGCGAAGAGCCAAGCCGCTACTGCTGTTGCGGGCCTCTGCGACGGCGGCTTTGTGATCGCCTGGATCGATCGCGTGACCACACATAAGCGCGAGAGCGAGGCCAGCATCAAGGTGCGGGTGTTTGACTCCAAAGGCGAACCCTCTGGCGATGAATACTCGACGGCCGCGGGGACGCTGAACGACCAGCAGGGCCCGGTGCTGGCGCCTCTTCTGGATGGCGGCTTTGTCATGGTCTGGTCCGGGTCGATAGCGCTCGGTGACCATGCCGGCACATCAGCTGTCAGGGCCTTGGTGTTCGAACCGAGCGGAGCATTGGTCGGGACGGACTTTCTAGTCAGCGCTGCGCCGTTGGCGAGCCAGAGTAACCCCACTGTTGCCGGATTGCCCGACGGGAGTTTTGCCGTGTCGTGGGAGCACGCCGCCGACGCAAATGGGGCAGTCAGCGTCCGGGCACGGATATTCAACCCCACTGCAAGCTCGGCTTCTATGAGAGCTTGTCCGCCGTCCCCGGAGGCACGGACAGCCGGATAGCTTTGCACACCAAGTCTCAGCTTGCGACCAGGGGTCTTCCGAGTTTCCCTCTCGTCTGGCGCCTGCTAAGTTGTACCCCAGCCGGGCGGGACATGCAGCACCGGACCTATGATGCGGCGGTCTTACGCCCGCCGCTTCTTGCCAAATAGGGGGACCCCATCGAAAAGGATCTCACTCCCCGTGCGCCTGCCGCCCTCGCTGAGCGCTGGGTCGAGCGAGTAATTCTCGCGAGCCGCTGGCTGCTCGTGCCATTTCACTTCGGCCTCCTCGTCTCCGTTGCCATCCTGCTCGCCAAATTCGGGCAGGTAACAGTGGCCACGTTGACCCAGACATTCACGCTCAGCGGCAAGGAGGTGATTGTCGCGTGCTTGTCGCTGATCGAATTGGCTCTGATTGCCAACCTTCTGCTGATGGTGATCTTCAGCGGGTACGAGGGATTTGTCTCGCGCTTGGACGAACATAGGGACGCGGAGGAGCGTCTGGACTGGAGAGGTAAAGTCGGATTCGGCGTCCTCAAGGTCAGACTGATGGCCTCTGTTGCTGCGATCGCGGGCGTCTATCTGCTTGAAAAGATCATAGAGCCTGATCAGACGCGCATGCAGCACATCGCGTGGGCTGCAGGAGCCTTCGTGCTGTTTGTGCTCGCCAGCGTGGTGTTGGCGTTGATGGAGCGCCTCTCGGAGCGTGATTCTTGATTACCGGACCCCTAGCTATCACCGCGCAGCGGAAACGCGCTCCGAAAGTGAAGGCCCCTATGACAGACAAGATCGAGAAGCCCCTTGTTGTCATTACCGGAGCGGCGGGCAACTTAGGCCGCTCGATCGGGGCAGTGCTCTCGAATGACTATCGAGTCGTAGGTTTGGATCGAAGCGACGAACCGGCCACGTTTCCGACGTTCAAAGCCGATTTTGCATCGGACGCGTCGGTGGAGTCGGCGCTGGAGAACCTGCGCGCGGAGTTTGGGTCCCAGATAGCAAGCGTCATCCACCTCGTCGCCTATTTCGACTTCACCGGCGAAGACCATCCGCTCTATCGCACCGTCAATGTCGACGGGACTAAGCGCTTGCTCCGGACCCTGCAAAGGTTCGAAGTCGGGCAGTTCGTTTACGCTAGTACCATGCTCGTTCACAAGCCGTGCCGGCCTGGAGAGCGGATCGACGAACGCCAACCCATTCAGCCGCGTTGGGCTTATCCTGCGTCGAAAGCGGAGGCCGAGCGGACCATCCGCGCCGAACACGGCCGAATCCCTTATGTCATTCTCCGCCTCGCCGGAGTTTACGACCAGCGCTGGCTGGTGCCGACGCTGGCTCACCAGATTGCCCGGATCTATGAGCGTGACTTCCAGAGCTATTTCTACGCGGGCAGCACGCTTGTCGGCCAGGCGATGGTCCACCGCGAGGACATGCTGGACGCGTTCCGCCAGACTGTTGAACACCGGGGCAAATTGCCATCTGGCACTGAGTTGTTGATCGGCGAAGCGGACGCGATCGGATATGACGCCCTTCAGGATGAACTCGGCTACCTCATGCATGGCGTAGAGGATTGGCCGACACTAAGGCTGCCAAAGCCTTTCGCAGCTGCGGGAGCATGGGCACAAGCCAGGCTTGAGCCGGCAATCCCTGATCTCATTGACGAGGGCGTCGCGCCCTTCGTTAAACCGTTCATGGTCTCGTTGGCGGACGACCATTATGCGTTGGACACTAGACGAGCACGCGAGCTCATTGGATGGGAACCCCGGCATCGCCTAAAGGATGAGCTGCATAGCATCGTAGTCACGCTGAAAAGCGATCCTGCCGGGTGGTATGCGGCCAATGGGCTTCCAGCGCCAGCTTGGGTCAAGGATGCGGTGCTGGCTGGCGAAGACCCGGAAGACCTACGCGTACGCCACAATGCGCAGGTCCGGGCCGAACATGGCGCCAATCGTTGGGCGCACTTTGTCAATGTCGGCCTGGGGACATGGCTTCTCACCCAGCCGCTGCTCATCAACGTGACCGAGCCGCTTCTGCCCCAAGCAGAGATCGTGCTTGGGGCCGCCCTGATCGTCTTCGCCACCTTGGCGATCTCTGTTCGGATGCAATGGGCACGCTGGGTATGCGCGGGAATCGGCACCCTGGTGATGGCGGCGCCGTTCCTTTTCTGGACGACTAACGTGGCTGCATATCTTTCCGATACGCTCGCCGGGGCATTGATCTTCGGACTGGCGGTCTGCACGAAGCCAGAACCCGGGACGTCTGCGGTCGCGGCGTTGACCGGACCAACAGTGCCGCCGGGGTGGACCTACAATCCGTCCGCTTGGCCGCAGCGCCTGCCTATCATTTTGATGGCTCTCTCCGGGGTCTACGTATCACGCTATCTGGCGGCCTATCAACTCGAGCATATTCCGACGGTCTGGGAGCCGTTCTTTGCCGGCTCGCCGAATGATCCGAGGAACGGGACGGAGGAGATCATCACATCCTCGGTGGCGAAAGCGTGGCCCGTATCCGACGCCGCTGTCGGTGCGTACACCTATATGTTGGAGATCCTGACGGGCATTGTCGGTTCAAGAGCGCGATGGCGCACCATGCCATGGCTCGTGATCCTGTTCGGGCTGATGATCGCGCCTTTGGGCGTAACCTCGATCTTATTCATCATCATCCAGCCTGTTGTCATAGGTACGTGGAGCACGATCGCGCTGTTCGGCGCTGCGATGATCCTGATCCAGATTCCCTATTCGCTCGACGAGCTGATTGCTACGGTTCAATTCCTTCGCCGCCGGTCCAAGGCCGGCCAGAACTGGCTTCGCGTGCTCCTGTTTGGTGATACTGACGTGCAACAGGCGACGAGCTCGACCTCGGAACCCACTCGAACAGACGAATTCGACCGCGCGCCGCTCCCTGTGATCAAGAATATGTTCGCAGGAGGGGTCAACCTGCCGTGGAATTTGGCGGCTGCCGCTCTCATAGGCGCGGCGCTGATGTTCTCACGGCTGGCCGTCACCAGTGTCGACCTAGCCAACGCCCACCACGTGATCGGGGCGCTCGTGCTCACGGTCGTTTCAATCGCCGCCGCCGAGGTAGCCCGGAAGGTGCGCTACTTGATCGGTGTTCTCGGTGTCGCGTTAGCTGTCGTACCCTTCATCTTCTACGACGGCCCGATTCCAATAGCTGTCAGTGTGGTCCTCGGGCTTGTATTGATAGCGCTATGCATACGGCGTGGCCCGGTGCGGGATCGCTACGGAACGTGGCAGAGCATGACGTATTAGTTCATAGAATAGGGACACAGGCTTATGCATCAATCTCCAGCAACGATACTCGCACGCGCGCTGACGATCGGCGCTGCTGCTCTGGTACTGCTTGCGGCCGATGCGGCACCACTGTACGCCGAGACAAAATATGTGCGAGTGGCAAACGTCTCTGCAGGCAAAGTTACGTGGATGCGAGCTGGCCCTGGGACCTCCTTCAACAAGGTCAAGCCGCTGCCTTACAACACTCGTCATATCCGGAGCTACGGATGCAGGCGAGTTGCGTTTCAGCAATGGTGCCAAGTCCGTCACCTCGGCGTTCGAGGCTGGGTCGCGGGACGGTATTTGGCCGAAGAAAGAACCCGCAAGATTTAGGTTCGAACCTCAATCCTTGAGATCCCGCTATGTGTATGCGTCTGTGCAAGGGCGCTTGGAAACGCTCTCATCGCGCGTGCGAGCGACAGCGCCCTCCCTTCGTCTGAGAATCGCGAGCATACTTCACCATGTTGCGCTCATGGGTCTTTGCGGTCGGCCAGGCCTGTAAGGGAGAGCTATTGGCGGACCTGGCAGAGGACATCAGATCAATAGTTTGGTCGGCTGTTTCGAATGGTGCACAATCACCCAGCGCAATGACGACTGGGCATGGGGCTATCCCGGTCTTGGTCGGCATACATCGCCACAATCGCTTTTCAAATACGTGCGCGGTGGCCCAACCGGCGAGATCGACTACACCACCCCGGCCTACCGAGCGCGGAAGACGATTTACGCTAGAATTTCTATTTGCACGCCGGACTATCCGGTCTTGCGGCTCCCGAACTTCTGCCCTTCCCTTTCGAGACCTATCGCGCTCATTTCCTCAAGAACAGCAGTTGAGGAGATGATGAATGGCCTACGAAAAAGATACACCAATTAAACGAACCATCCGTCGAAAGCAGTTGCGCGAAATGGTGCCGCTGGCCGACAGCACCATCTACGAAATGGAGCAGCGCGGGGAATTTCCGCGGCGCTTTGCGCTCTCGCCGCGCTGCGTCGTCTGGGACTTGGCGGAAGTCGAAGCGTGGCTGGCTTCGCGCCGAGCAGCCCCCGTTAATCGCGCCCAGTCTCCTGATGTCAGGCTGCGCCGATCGCGCCCGGTTCGAGAGCCGGGTCTGGCTCAAGCAGCGGCATCGAAGGCGGGATGAGTACCGGGACGCGCTTCTTCCCAGCGACCCAGGCATCGATGATGTCCGACCACTCCTGCATCATGTGGCGACGCTGAACTTCGTACTCTGCCTTGTTGTAGACGCCGCGTGACGAACGACCATCCTCGTGCGCAAGACACTTCTCGATCCAGTCGCTGTTGAAGCCCAGTTCGTTGAGCAGCGTGGATCCCGTCCTTCGCAGATCGTGAACCGTGAATGGTTGGAGTGGCAGACCTTCCTTCTTCGCCAGCTCAACAACCGAGTACGTGACACGGTTGAACGTCGCGCGCGACATCGGTGCATCCGCATCGTACCGCGAGGGCAGCAGGTATCGCGAATTCCCTGCGCAGGTCTTCAGCGCGATCATGATGTCGAGGGTCTGCCGCGACAGATAGACGTTGTGCGCTTTCGAACGCTTCATGCGCTCCTTCGGAATCGTCCACACGGCATTCTCGAAATCGACCTCATCCCAAGTCGCGTCCTGCAGCTCGCTCTTGCGAACCATCGTCTGCAGATAGAGGCGCATGCCGAGCCGGATGGTCGGTAGGGTCGCCACCTTCTCGATCAGCTTGAGCATGATTCTGATCTCAGTTGGCGAGAGCGAGCGATCCTTGGGCACGAAGGTAGCGATGGAAGACGGCCCCACGTCGTCAGCGGGGTTGGCGACCTTCTCGCCGTGCAAGATCGCGAAGCCGTAGATCTGCTTGACGATGTCGCGGACGTGGATCGCCGTAGCGGGCGCGCCCCGCTCGACGATCGCCCCGCAAAGAGCCCGGAGGTCATCCGGTGTGATCTCGGTCAGCAGCCTGTTGCGCCACTTGGGCAGCAGTTCGCGCTCGAAGATCGACCGGCGCATCGCCCGCGTGCTGTCCGCCATCGGCGCCGCGGTCAGCCATTTCTCGCCGAACTGACCAAAGCTCTTCGCTTCTAGGAGCCTGCGCTTCTCCCGCTGCTTTTCGATCGCCGGCGATCGTCCCTCGCTGATCGCCCGCTTGGCGTCGATGCACAGCTCTCGTGCTCGAGCGAGGGACAGCCCTGCCGGGCCGTACTTGCCGAAGGTGACGGTCTCGCGCCGCCCATTCAGCCGGTAGTCCAGCCGAAACGTGAGTGTTCCGGACGGCTTCACCAGCACATACATGCCGTCCCGGTCTGTCACCTTATAAATTTTGTCTTTTGGTTTCAAGTGCTTAAGAGATGCATCCGTCAGCATTTCGGCCGCCTCCTCGAAAAGACCGTCAGGCCGTTTTTGGCACCATAACGACGAAATCTCTTTGTCTTGCAGCACTTTATGTCGAAAAAAGACCGTCACACGGCGCTCAGGCCCTGACGGTATCGGATGAAATCGGATTTCGCAACGGAGAGACGGACCGTCAGGAAGTACGTCAGCGGCGATTTCTGCCGGCCGATAGTCCCCGAACGTCTTTGGAGGAATTTATTTTGTTATCAGTGTGTTATGCGTATTCTGGCGCGCTGTTGGATAGCGCCGGATGGGCCTGAATCATTCCCACTCGATGGTCCCCGGCGGCTTCGAGGTCACGTCGTAGACCACGCGGTTGACGCCCTTGACCTCGTTGATGATGCGGGTGGCGGTGCGGCCCAGGAAGGTCATGTCGAAGGGGTAGAAGTCGGCGGTCATGCCGTCCACCGAAGTCACTGCGCGCAGGGCCAGCACGTGGTCGTAGGTGCGCCCGTCGCCCATCACGCCAACGGTGCGGACTGGCAGGAGCACGGCGAAGGCCTGCCAGATCACGTCGTAGAGGCCGGCGTAGCGGATCTCCTCCAGATAGATGGCGTCGGCCTTGCGCAGGATGTCGAGCTTTTCCTTGGTCACCGCGCCGGGGCAGCGGATGGCGAGGCCCGGGCCGGGGAAGGGGTGGCGGCCGACAAAGCTCTCGGGCAGGCCCAGCTCCCGGCCGAGCGCGCGCACCTCGTCCTTGAACAGGTCGCGCAAGGGCTCCACCAGCTTCATGTTCATGCGCTCAGGAAGCCCGCCCACATTATGGTGGCTCTTGATGGTCACCGAGGGGCCGCCGGAGAAGGAGACGCTCTCGATCACGTCGGGATAGAGGGTGCCCTGGGCGAGGAAGTCGGCGCCGCCCACCTTCTTCGCTTCGGCATCGAACACGTCAATGAACAGCCGGCCGATAGTCTTGCGCTTCGCCTCCGGATCCTCGATGCCGTCAAGCTCCTTCAGGAACAGCTCGGACGCGTCCACGTGCACGAGCGGGATATTGTAGTGGCCGCGGAAGAGCGAGACCACCTCGTCAGCCTCAGCCTGGCGCATCAGGCCATGGTCGACGAAGACGCAGGTGAGCTGGTCGCCGATGGCCTCGTGGATCAGCACCGCCGCCACAGAGGAATCCACCCCGCCCGAGAGCCCGCAGATGACGCGGCCGCTGCCCACCTGCGCGCGGATGCGGGCGATGGCCTGCTCGCGGAAGGCGCCCATGGTCCAGGCGCCTTCGAGGCCCGCCACCTTGCGCACGAAATTGGAGAGGAGGCGCGCGCCGTCCGGCGTGTGCACCACCTCGGGGTGGAACATGAGGCCGTAGAAGCGCCGCGCCTCGTCCTCGATGAGGGCGAAGGGGGCGTTGGCGGAGGTGCCCTTCACCTTGAAGCCCGGGGGAAGCGCGGTGATGCGGTCACCGTGGCTCATCCACACCGTGTGGCCCTCGCCCGGCTGCCAGAGACCTTCGAACAGGTCCGAGCCCTCCTCCACCGTCAACGTCGCCCGGCCGAACTCGCGATGGTGGCCGCTCTCCACCTGCCCGCCCAGCTGCTCCGCCATGGTCATCTGGCCGTAGCAGATGCCGAGAACCGGGATGCCGGCCTCGAACACCTCCTGCGGCGCGCGGGGGCTGTCGCCGTCGGGCACGGAGGCCGGCCCGCCGGAGAGGATGACCGCCTTCGGCTTCAGCGCACGGAACGCCTCGGCGGCCTTCTGAAACGGCACCACCTCGGAATAGACCCCCTCCTCGCGCACGCGGCGGGCGATGAGCTGGGTCACCTGGCTGCCGAAGTCGATGATGAGGACGGTTTCCTGGGAGGGGGCGTTCATGGACGGCCTTGGCGCAAGAGAAGCGGATTGGCCTCTCCTTTAGCGGCAAAGCGCCGATTCCAAAAGTCAAGCGGGGCGCAGGGCTCGCCTGCGCCCCGCGGGGGCCAGATCGCGGTACTGCACGCCTCAGCCGGAACAGCTCACGCCTGCATCGCGGGCGTCAGCGTCAGGACGCGGGCGTCAGATGCTGGACCAATATGCCTCGCAGCCGACAGGGGCCTTGGCAGCGGCGGCACCGTGGCGGCGCTTCAGCTCGCCGCAGGCGTAGGCCCGCGCATCGGCCGGCAGGCGGGAATTGATGGCGGTACCGATCTCGTCATAGGGCTGGCCGGAGGCATAGACGTAATAGGCCCAGTAGCCGCCCACCACCAGGAGGAGGACAAGCAAGATGCGGATGATGCCCATGGCGCGATCCTTTCAGGGTGTGACCCGGTTCACCGCCACAACGCCCCGCTCGCGCTGAAAGTTCATCCGCATCGCGCGCCCTCACCCCGCCCGCTTCAGCACGCTCACGAAGAAGCCGTCGGTGCCCGTGCGCCGCGGGGTCATCAGCAGGCCTTCGCGGCTGGTGAGGGCCGCCTCGGCGAGCGGGCCGCCCGAGGCACCGAGGGCGAGCACGTTCTCGCTGGGGGGCACCGGGTGGAAATCCTCGCGCTTGTTCAGCAGGGCGCGCACCTGGGCGCCGTTCTCCTCGTCCAGCAGCGAGCAGGTGACATAGGCAAGGCGGCCGCCGGGGCGCACGTAGTGGGCGGCATCCTCCAGGATCTTCGCCTGCTCGGCGGTGCGCTGGGCGAGCGCGCCGGGGCGCACCCGCCACTTGGCGTCCGGATTGCGCCGCCAGGTGCCGGTGCCGGTGCAGGGGGCATCCACCAGCACCAGGTCCATCTTGCCCTCGAGGTCGGCGAGGACATGCTCGGCGCCGCGCGGGCTCCTGACCTGCACGTTGCGCACCCCGGCGCGGGCGATGCGCTCGTGCAGCGGCTTCAGGCGGCGGATGTCGCTGTCATAGGCGTAGATCTGGCCCTTGTTGTCCATCAGCGCGGCGAATTCCAGGGTCTTGCCGCCGGCGCCGGCGCACAAATCGAGCACCTGGGTGCCGGGCAGGGGCCGGGCAAGGATGGCGGCGATCTGCGATCCTTCGTCCTGGACCTCGACCTCGCCGCGCAGGAATGCGGGCTCGGAGGAGACCGGCGGGGCCTTGCCCTCGGCGTCGAGCACTATGCGCAGGGCGAGAGGCGAGAAGCGACCGGGGGAGGGATCGAGATGGGCGAGTTCGGCCTTCACCGCCTCCGCCTCGCCCTTCAGCGTGTTGACCCTGAGATCGAGGGGCGCGCGCGCTGCCAGTGCCGCCCCTTCCGCCACCACGTCCTCGCCGAAGACGTGGCGCAGCGAGGCGTGGAGCCACTGGGGATAGTCGCCGCGCACGAAGGGTGGCGCGCCACCCAGCGTCGGATCGGCGAGGCGGGCCCGCTCGGCCTCGCTCAGTGGCGCGGGGGCGAAGCGGGAGCCGTCGGCGAGGGCGGCGATGGCCTCCACCCCAAGGCCGCGCATGACGGCGAGCATGCCCAGCACCAATGCGCGCGGCTCCTCGCCGCCCATCACATGGGCGCTGGAGGCGCGCCGGCGCAGCGTGTCGTAGACGAGGCCGGCGATGGCCGCGCGATCGCCAGATCCGGCGAAGCGGTGGGCGAGGCCCCAATCCTTCAGCGCGTCGGCGGCGGGTCGCCGGCGCGCGGCGAGGTCGGCGAGTACCTCGATGGCGGCGGATATGCGGGCGGCAGGGGTCATCGCGGATGGTTCACCGGCAGGATGTCAGGGCCGGGCCGGAGCAGGGGCGAGGCCCTCGCTCTCCAGCTGGCGGGCGAAGAGGTCGAGGGCGTGGGCGAGCTTCTCGTCGATGACGTGGAGATATTCCGTCCAGTCGCCGAAGCCGGTCAGTTCGGCCTTGCCGTCGCTGATGCCGCGCAGGCCGATCATGTCGAGGCCGTGGCGGCGGGCGGCCCGCAGCACCGCGAAGGTTTCCATGTCCACCATGTCCTCGGCGATGGCGTCATAGGCTGCGCCCGAGATGATGGCGCCGCCGGTGGAAAGCGTCGCCTCCGGCACGCCCCGGATGCGGTGGGGCAGCTCCACCACCGCCGGCTCGTCGAGAAAGGGAGTCCGGCCGCGCTCGAAGCCCAGCGCCGAGGCGTCCATGTCGCGATAGGCGACGTGGGTCGCCTGATAGACCTCGGCATGGTCCAGCCGGCGCGAGCCGGCCGAGCCGAGGGTGACGACGAAGTGCGGCCGGCGACCCTGGTGCTCGAGCAGCGCCAGCGCGCGCGCCGTCTCCACCGCGGCTTCCACCGGCCCGACGCCGGTGATGAGGGGGTCGATGCGGGCCTTCAGATGCGGCCCGTACTCCTGGCTGGTCGCCATGACGAAGAGGACATCGTGGCCGCCGAAGGCGAGCACATGGCGGGCGGGGTCGGTCATCGCAATATCCAGTGGGCGCCCGCCGCGGGCGGGTCCCGGTGCGCAAAGACCAACTCCTCGGCTGGCCGGGCCCGCCTGTCAACCGCCCCGCTCAGATGGCGAGGAGGACGGCGAAGGCAAACAGCACCCACATGAGCGCCAGAACGGCGAGGCTCGCGAGATCCACGCTGACGCGGGCGCGGGCCCGGGCCGACAGCAACTGAGGGAAGGCGGCGGCGCACCGCAGGAGTACGAAGATCCAGGCCAGCACCACGAAGGCCACGTCCGCCTTGCGGGTGAACAGGGCGAGCGCGGTCAGGGTGTAGAACAGCACAGCGGCAAGGCCAGCCCGGAGGCCGTCGGCCGTCACCTCCGGTGAGCGCACGGCGCGCAGCAGCACGGCGAGCACCAGGGCGACGTGCACGAAGAGGGGAAGCAGGATCATCTGTACCGTCATGAAAGCCTCCGAGGGCGGACGGAACGGAAGGATCTTGCGCCCCGAAACCGTCGTGAAAAGCTCGACCATAAGCGGAACCGCGACGGGAGCTTATCGTTCCCTCCGGCGGGCCGCAGACACGGGCTGAACCCATGCCCAAAGCGAGGCGAGGCCATGACGCAGAGTGAAGTCTCGGTCGGCGAATTGCGCCGTCAGGTGGAGGCGGGGCGGGCGCCGCGTCCGTTCTTCACCAGGGTGTCGCAGGCGGTGTCGCGCTATGCGGGCAAGCCCGCCACCTTCATCAGCGCGGTCGCGGTGATCATCATCTGGGGGCTGACAGGGCCGCTCTTCGGCTTCAACGACACCTGGCAGCTCATCATCAACACCTCCACCACCATCGTCACCTTCCTGATGGTGTTCCTGATCCAGAACAGCCAGAATCGCGACACCGCGGCGCTGCAGATCAAGCTCGACGAACTGATCTCCCGCCTCGATGGCCCGCGCGAATCCCTGCTGGATCTGGAAGATCTCGACGAGGAGGTGCTGGAGCGGTTGCGCCTCGAATATGCGCTGCTGGCGGACAAGGCGCGCGAGCGCGGCGATCTCGGCAGCGGGCCGCGGTCCGGCGCGGATGGGACGCAGGCCGGCTCGGACGCCCCCACCGCCGGGTAGATCTCAGGCGTCTGTCGCGTCGGCAACGGGCGCGACGGCGAAGGCCTCGGGGGCCTGGCCGGCGCGCATGCGGGCCACCATGGTCGCGTAGGCCTGCTCCAGATGGCGCGTGTAGCGCGCCACGTCGAACAGGGGCGTGCCGGGCAGGGCGGCGGCGAGCCGCGCGCGGACGGCGGCCAGCCGATCCGGCTCGCGGGCGAGGGCAGTGGCGGTGGCCTCGAAGGCGGCGGCGTCCTGCGTCACCAGATCGTCCAGCTTCACCTGCCGCAGCAGGCTCGCCGCGACGCGCGAGGCGAAGGAGCGGCCCGACCGTGTCACCACCGGCAGCCCCATGCGCAGAGCGTCGCTCGCCGTGGTGTGGGCGGTGTAGGGGAAGGTGTCGATGAAGAGGTCGGCATGGAGCAGCCGGGCGAGGTGGTCGCCGAGCGGCACCTGCGGCGCGAACACGAGTCGCGCCGGATCAAGGCCGCGGCGCTCCGCCTCCCGCCGCAGGGTGTCGGCCCCGCCGCCGCGCCCCTCATACATCCACAGCACCGAGCCGGGGACCGCCGAGACGATGCGCGCGAAGCTGGAGAAAACCGCCGGATCAAGCTTCGACGCGGAATTGAAGCAGGCGAAGACGAAGGCATCATCCGGCAGGCCGAAGGCGGCGCGGCCCGGCGTCGCGCCCACCGGCAGCTCCGGGTCGTTGGGCTGGTAGCAGTCGGGGAGGTGGACGATCTTCTCGCTGTAGTGGGCCGCCTCGGAGAAGGGCAGCACCACCGGGTCGGCGATCACATAATCGAAGAAGGGCGCCCCGCTGGTGCCGGGATAGCCGAGGAAGCCCACCTGCACCGGCGCCGGTCGGTGGGCGAAGATCTCCATGCGCTCGCCCTGGGTGTGGCCCATGAGGTCGACCAGCACGTCGATGCCGAGCTGCGCCACCTCCTGCGCGATCTCCTGTGCCGACGCCGTGCGGCGATCGAGGAAGCGGTCGACCGCGCCTGCCATCCGGGCGCGCTCCGGCGAGCCGTCGTCGGGACCGATGGAAATGGCGGTGACCTCGAATCGCGCGCGGTCGTGCCCCTCAAGAAGCGCGGCGATGAGATGGGTGGTGGGGTGGATGCGGAAGTCGGCGGAGACATAGGCGACACGGATCGGGCCTTCGCGGCCCCGCCGTGGGGCCGGAGAGAGCGGGCGCGCCACCATCTTCTCCGCCTCCACCGTGCGGCGGGCGCAGGCGAGATGCAGGGCCGGATCGTCCACCGACTGAAGCAGCAGCATGGGCAGCGTCGGCGCGCTCTGGCCAAGCGCGCCGCGCTTCAGATTGTCCACCAGCCGGTCGTGGTCGCGCCAGTCCCAGGCGGCGCGGCGGGCGGGGAAGAGCAGGTTGGCCGCGAGGGGCAAGGCCGGGTCGAGGGCGAAGGCCTGGGCCATGGCCTCCAGCGCCTCGGCCTCGCGGCGGGCGGCGCCATAGGCGAGGGCGAGGTTGTAGACGATCTTCGGATCGCCCGGCTTGCGCCGCGCCGCCTTCAGATACAGCTCGATGGCCTCGGCCTCCCGGCCCTGGCGGGCGCGCACGACACCGAGGAGGTGGATCACGTCGGCCTGGTCGGGCGCCACCTTCAGGATCTTGCGATAGGCCCGCGCCGCTTCTTCATACTGTCCGCGCAGCTGGTGCTGGTAGCCGTCGTTGAGCAGGCTCGCCAGCGCGGGCGTCAGCGGGGCGGGGGGTCTTTGGGGCGGCGGCTTCGGCGCGGACATGGGCGGGGCGGATCAAGCCTCGGGAAAGGGAGCGGCGCGCGCGCTTCCGATGCGGAAGACGCGGCGCCCGGCCGGCGGCTGCTCTAGCATGCGGGCGCCGATGGCGATAGGCAAAGCGGACGCGCCCGTCCAGGGCGCCCAGACTGCCGGCCCGACCCCCCGTGAGCCTGACGCGCTGACGCTACTGGAGGACTTCCCATGCCGCTTTACGCCCTCGACGGCATCGAGCCGGAGCTGCCCGCCTCCGGCAACTATTGGATCGCGCCCGACGCGGTGGTCATCGGCCGGGTGACCCTCAAGGAGGGGGCGAGCATCTGGTTCGGCGCCGTCCTGCGGGGCGACAACGAGCCGATCGTGGTGGGGGAGGGGACCAACATCCAGGAAAACTGCGTGCTCCACACCGATCCCGGCTTCCCCCTCACTCTCGGCAGCCACGTCACCGTCGGCCATATGGCCACGCTGCACGGCTGCACGGTGGGCGACGAGGCGCTGATCGGCATGGGGGCGACCGTGCTCAACGGCGCGGTCATCGCCGCCCATTCCCTCGTGGGCTCGAAGGCGCTGGTGACCGAGGGCAAGAGTTTCGAGCCTTATTCCCTCATCGTCGGCGCGCCGGCCAAGGTGGCGCGGCAGATCGACGAGGCCACGGCGCTGCGCCTGAAGGGCACGGCCGAGCACTACCAGCGCAATTACCAGCGCTACGCCCGCGGGCTGAAGCGCATCGACTGAGGGTGGTGCCAGGCGGCGCAGGGACGGGCCCGGCGCAAAACGAACGGGCCGGAACCGCGGCGTCGGTTCCGGCCCGTTCTCGTCCCGTCCCGGCGCGCCGGCGGGGCGATGGGATCAGCGCCCGGTGCCCACCACCGGGGGCACCCGGGTCTCGCCGAGGGACACCCACTGGGAGGGGTCGGCCTGGGACTGACGCTTGACGAAGCGGTAGCCCGTGTCCTTCCAGGCGTGGATTTCGGCTTCCTGATTGTCGAGAATCAGGTCGCCCTTGTCGGTGATGACGGTCAGGACAGCGTGGCCGTCGCCGTCGCGATCACGAACTACCGTGATGAGGAGAACCGAAGCGGGCCATCCGGCGTTAACCAACCGGCGGCGCTTTTCGAGGACGTAGTCTTCGCAGTCGCCCCGCCCGTCTTCGGGGTAGGTCCAGCGTTCGGTCTCGCCGAAATGGTCGAGATCGGTCTCGGGTTGGATCAGTTCGTTGACGGTGCGGTTGACGCGTTCGAGTTCGCTCCTGCGCGCCGGATCCAGCGTCATGGTGGCAACCATGGGGCCGGAATAGTCGCACTCTTCCACATGTGCGCTGCAGAAGCGCACGAAGCCCGAAGGGGCAGTGGTGGCGCGGCCGTCGGCGAGATGGCGGGGGGCGAAGGCGGCGACGAGGTTGGCGAAACGGGTCTGCGCGCGGGTGTCCTGCGCCGCAGCGGGAGATGCTGCGCCCGCGACGGCGAGCAGCATGGCGAGAGCCATGTGGATGCTGAGGGGCGAGGCGCACTTTGACATCGCGGGCCGTCCAGGCGGGTTAACGAAGGAATAATGCCTCATGACGGCCGCCTTTGCGCCGTCAACCTTCGATTAACCTTAACTGCTAGGTCGCATAATACCTCCCTAATTTGCGATGTTTTGCCGCTGTTGCGCGGATGTCACCCCTCCGTCACGCCATGCTGCACCGCCGAAGTTTGCCGACAAGCGCCGCCTGTGTTAGTGACTGACGAGTCAGTCATAAAGGCGAGGGCGCATGCAGGGCGCGGAGGATGGTGCGGATCCGGAGCACGGCGCAGCGGGCGGCGAGGGCGCGCCCCACCGCCGCCGGCGTGCCCGGCCGAAGGACAAGGGGGAGCGCCGGCGCGAGATTCTCGCGGCCGCGCTTGCCGTGTTCGCCGCCCGCGGCTTCGCCGGCTCCCGCCTTGAGGACGTGGCCCGCCGGGCCGGCGTCGCCAAGGGCACGCTCTATCTCTACTTCGCCGACAAGGAGGCGCTGTTCCGCGGCCTGATCGAGGACAACATCAGCCCGGTCCTGGAAGACGCCGACGGGCTGATCGCCCTGTTTCCGGGGACGACTCGGGAACTGCTCGATCTGCTGATGGAACTGCTCGCCCAGCGCATCCTGGAAGGGCCCGCGCAGGCCCTCGTCCGGCTGATGATCGCCGAGGGGCCCCGCTTTCCGGAACTCGCCGCCTATTACCATCGCGCCGTGGTGACGCGTGGCATCGCGCTGATCCGGCTGGTGGTGGAGCGCGGCCTTTCGCGCGGCGAGATCACCAGCGACCTTGCTGCGCGCTTCCCCCAGCTTGTCATTGCGCCGGCCATCGTGGCGGTCGTCTGGAACAGCATGTTCGGCGCCACCGACCCGCTGGACGTGCGCCAATTGCTCGCCGCGCACCGCGATCTGCTGCTGCGCGGCCTTGGATGGAGAGAGACGTGAACGCCCGCTTCCTGGTGATCGCCGCCCTCACGGCCATCGGCATCTGCGGCTGCAGCGGCGCCGGAGGATCCGGCGGCTATTCGGGCTACGTGGAGGGCGACCTCGTCTTCGTCGGTCCCACCGAGCCGGGGCGCGTGAAGGAACTGCTTGTGGACGAGGGCGCCGTGGTGAAGGCCGGGCAGGTGCTGGCCAAGGTGGAGGACGACCTCCAGCTTGCCGACCGCGATGCGGCCGCCGCCCAGCTGAAGGAGGCGGAGGCGCGCCTCGCCGATGCCCGCGCACCGCTCCAGCGCCCCGAGGAAATCGCCGTGCTCGAGGCGTCCGAGCGCCGGGCGGCCTCCGCCCTCGATCTGTCGCGCATTGAGCTGGACCGCCAGAAGTCGCTCGTGCCCAAGGGGGCTTCCTCGCAGGCCAATCTGGACTCCGCCCAGCACCAGTACGACCAGAACCAGGCCGCCCTCGACGAGGCGCGCCGCCGAATCGCCGCCGCGCGCATCGCCGCCCGCACCCAAAGCATCGATGCGGCCGAGCAGTCGGTCCTCGCGGCGCGCGCCAACCTTGCTGCGGCGCAGGTGCGGCTCGATCGCCGCACGGTGATGGCGCCCGCCGACGGGCCGGTGCAGACGGTCTATTTCCGGCCCGGCGAGCTGGTGCCGGAAGGCCGGCCCATCGTTTCCCTCCTGCCGCCCAACCTGGTGAAGGTGCGCTTTTTCGTGCCGGAGGCGCAATTGCCGGCGGTGACGTCCGGAGCGGCCGTCACCGTGACCTGCGACGGCTGTACGCCCTTCACTGCCAAGGTCTCCTTCATCTCCGCCCAGGCGGAATATACCCCGCCGGTGATCTACAGCCGGGAGGAGCGCTCCAAGCTCGTCTATCTGGTGGAGGCCCGACCGCAGGACCCGGCGAAGGCCCGGCCGGGCCAGCCGGTCAACGTCACCCTGGGGGCTGCGCCGTGAACGACGCCGCGGTCGTGCCGGCCGGCGACCCGCCCAAAGCCGGGCCGGATGTGGTCATCGAGGTGGAGGGGCTCTCCAAGAGCTTCGGCGGCCGGCGGGTGGTGGACAATCTCTCCATGCGCGTGATGCGCGGGCAGATCTACGGCTTTCTTGGCCCCAACGGATCGGGCAAGACCACCACCATCCGCATGCTGTGCGGGCTGCTGACGCCCGACGCGGGGCGCGGCACCTGCCTCGGCATGGACATTCTCACCGAGTCCCGCCGCATCCGCGAGCACGTGGGCTACATGACGCAGCGCTTCTCGCTCTATCAGGATCTCTCGGTGCGGGAGAATCTGGAGTTCGTGGCGCGGCTCTACGGCGTTGCGGCGCCGGAGCAGGCCGCGGGCGAGGCGCTGAAGCGGCTCGGGCTGGAAGGCCGCGGCAAGCAGCTTGCCGGCGCGCTGTCCGGCGGGTGGAAGCAGCGCCTCGCGCTCGGCGCCTGCATCCTGCCGGGGCCGGATCTCCTGCTCTTGGACGAGCCCACCGCCGGCGTGGACCCGCAGGCGCGGCGCGAGTTCTGGGAGCAGATCCACGATCTCGCCGCCGAGGGCCTCACCGTCCTCGTCTCCACCCATTACATGGACGAGGCCGAGCGCTGCCACGAGATCGCGTACATCGCCTATGGCAAGCTCCTGGCGCAAGGCACCGTGCAGAGCGTGATCGCCCAGGCCGGCCTTACCACCGTGACGGTGGAGGTCACGGGGGGCGCGGGGCAGGAAAGCGGGCGCCTCGCGCGCGACGTCGCGCGCGATCTGTCCCAGCGGCCGGGGGTGGACATGGTGGCGCCCTTCGGCACCGCCTTGCACATATCGGGGCGCGACCCGGAGGCGCTGGAGTCGGCGCTCGCGCCCTTCCGCGCCGACACGCGCCTCGCCTTCCGCGCCGATGCGCCCACGCTGGAGGATGTGTTCATCGACCTGATGCGCCGATCCAAGGATGACATGCGATGAGCGCGCGTGCCAACCGCGGCGGGTTCTTCACCCGCGTCGGCGCGATGATCGTGAAGGAGTTCATCCAGCTCCGTCGCGACCGGGTGACGTTCGCCACCATGATCATGATCCCGCTGCTTCAGCTCATCCTATTCGGCTACGCCATCAACACCACGCCGCGCCATCTGCCCACCGCCGTCTTCACCCACGAGAACAACGACGTCAGCCGGGCGATCCTTGCCGCCCTGCGCAACACCGCCTTCTTCGGCTTCGTGCGCGAGGTCTCCAGCGCCGAGGAGGCGGAGCACATGATCCGTTCCGGCGAGGTGCTGTTCTTTGTCGAGATACCGGCCGGCTTCGAGCGCGCCCTGCGGCGCGGCGACGGCCCGCAATTGCTGGTCGCGGCCGATGCCACCGATCCGGTCGGCTCGGCCAATGCCCTCGCGGCCCTCGCGGGCGTCGTCAATTCCGCCCTCACCCGCGAGCGGTTCGTGGACGAGCCGGGCAGCGCGGCATTCGAGATCGTGCAACACCGGCGCTACAACCCGGCCGGCACGAGCCAGCTCAACATCGTGCCCGGCCTGCTCGGCACAATCCTCACCATGACCATGCTGATCTTCACCGCGCTCTCGGTGACCCGCGAGATCGAGCGCGGGACCATGGAGAGCCTGCTCTCCATGCCGATCCATCCGGTGGAGATCATGCTGGGCAAGATCACGCCCTACGTGCTGGTGGGCATCCTCCAGGCGGTGCTCATCATGGGCGCCGGGATGATCCTGTTCGGGGTGCCGCTGGAGGGCAGCCCGCTGCTTCTGGTGGTGGCGACGCTGCTGTTCATCGTGGTGAACCTCTCCATCGGCTACACCTTCTCCACCCTGGCGCAGAACCAGCTCCAGGCGGTGCAGATGTCCTTCATGTTCTTCCTGCCCTCCATCCTCCTGTCGGGCTTCATGTTTCCCTTCTCGGGCATGCCGCTGTGGGCGCAGTGGATCGGCGAAGGGCTGCCGCTCACCCACTATCTGCGCATGGTGCGCGGCATCCTGCTGAAGGGCTCCGCCTTCTCCGACCTGACGGTGGACGCGGCCGCCCTGGTGGCGTTGATGGTGGTGGCCATGGGCATCGCCGTGGCGAGATTTCGTCAAACCCTGGACTGAACCGGGCCGCGCCCGTTCCCGCCAAGTGCTGCGCATGGCTTTGCGTTGCCGGGAGCTCAAGCGGGGCGGGACATTAGCGTACATCTGACGCACGTGCCGAGTTGTCGCGCCGTCGCGGCATGATGAGCCGCGTCGTCTCGAAGCAGATTGACGCCGGCTATTCCTTCCCCATTGCGGCGGCGGGTCGCAGCGCGCTTCGACCACGCGCTCTCACGCAGTCTTGACCTGTATCAAGGTAAAAACGGGTTTCCGGCGCATGGTGCCGGAAGGCTCCGCAGGTGCTGTTTCCACGCCCTCCGGCGCAAGGGGTTCTGCAATGTCAACAATCCAAGATCCGATCCGGGCGCCGGCCAAGTCCTGGCGGTTCGGCGAAGCCGGGCTGCTCGCGACCTTCGCCGCCTTCGCCTTTTTCTCCATTATCGTGGCGGCGAAGGCCTACACGCCGGAATTTGCCTTCCACGCATACCTCTTCGCGGCGGCCAGCATCGCCTCGGTGTTCGCCATCGGCAACCGCTACATGAACCGCCCGGCGGGCGCGGTGCCGCAGTTCATCGACGGCAAGCCCAACTACAACATGGACGTGGTGAAGTTCTGCACCATCGCCGCCGTGGTGTGGGGTATCGCCGGCTTCCTGGTGGGCGTGATCGCGGCGCTCCAGCTGGCCTTTCCGGTCTTCAATTTCGACCTGCCCTGGATCTCCTTCGGCCGGCTGCGGCCGCTGCACACCTCGGCGGTGATCTTCGCCTTCGGCGGCAACGTGCTGATCGCCACCTCCTTCTACGTGGTGCAGCGCACCTCGCGCGCCCGCCTCGCCGGCGATCTCGCCCCGTGGTTCGTGGCGCTGGGCTACAATTTCTTCATCGTCATCGCGGGCACGGGCTATCTGCTCGGCATCAGCCAGGGCAAGGAATACGCCGAGCCGGAATGGTATTCGGACCTGTTCCTGACGGCGGTGTGGGTCACCTACCTGTTGGTGTTCCTGATCACCGTGCTGAAGCGGACCGAGCCGCACATCTATGTGGCGAACTGGTTCTATCTCGCCTTCATCATCACCATCGCGGTGCTGCACCTCGGCAACAACGCCACCATCCCGATCTCGGTGTTCTCGCCCAAGTCCTACATTCTGTGGTCGGGCGTGCAGGATGCCATGTTCCAGTGGTGGTACGGGCACAATGCGGTGGGCTTCTTCCTGACCGCGGGCTTCCTCGCCCTGATGTACTACTTCATCCCCAAGCGCGCCGAGCGGCCGGTCTACTCCTACCGGCTGTCCATCGTGCACTTCTGGGCGCTGATCTTCATCTACATCTGGGCCGGCCCGCACCATCTGCACTACACCGCGCTGCCGGACTGGGCGCAGACGCTGGGCATGACCTTCTCGATCATCCTGTGGATGCCCTCGTGGGGCGGCATGATCAACGGCCTGATGACGCTCTCGGGCGCGTGGGACAAGCTGCGGACCGATCCCGTCATCCGCATGATGGTGGTGGCCGTGGCCTTCTACGGCATGTCCACCTTCGAGGGACCGATGATGTCGGTGAAGGCGGTGAACTCGCTCAGCCACTACACCGAATGGACCATCGGCCACGTGCATTCCGGCGCGCTCGGCTGGGTCGCCTACATCTCCTTCGGCGCCATCTACTGCCTCGTGCCGTGGCTGTGGAACAAGCGCGAGATGTATTCGGTGAAGGCCATCTCCTGGCACTTCTGGGTCTCCACCCTCGGCATCGTGCTCTACATCTCCTCCATGTGGGTGGCGGGCATCCTGCAGGGGTTGATGTGGCGGGCCTACACGGCGCTGGGCTTCCTCGAATACTCCTTCATCGAGACGGTCGAGGCCATGCACCCGCTGTACGTCATCCGTGCGCTGGGCGGCATCCTCTTCCTCGCAGGGGCCCTCATCATGGCCTGGAACATCTGGAAGACCATCACCATGACCGAATCCGCGGCCGAGCAGACGCTCGCCCTGCAGCCGGCCGAGTGAGGAGGATCCCATGGCGACGCAAGGAACCTCCATCTGGTCCAAGCACCAGATCTTCGAGAAGCACTCCTACTGGCTGATGCTGGGCATCCTGGTGATGATCTCGGTGGGCGGCCTCGTGGAGATCGCGCCCCTCTTCTACCTGAAGAGCACCATCGAGACGGTGGAGGGCATGCGCCCCTACACGCCGCTGGAGCTCGCCGGGCGCAACATCTACGTCCGCGAGGGCTGCTACAACTGCCACTCGCAGATGATCCGCCCGCTGCGTGACGAGGTGGAGCGCTACGGCCACTACTCGCTGGCCGCCGAGAGCATGTACGACCGCCCGTTCCAGTGGGGCTCCAAGCGCACCGGTCCCGACCTTGCCCGCGTCGGCGGCAAGTATTCGGACCTGTGGCAGGTGGAGCACCTCAACAACCCGCGCGCGGTGGTGCCGGCCTCCATCATGCCGAGCTACCCCTGGCTGGCGAAGACCCGGCTCAACGCCAAGCACGTGGCCGAGGACATGAAGGTGCAGCAGATCCTCGGCGTGCCCTACAGCGACGAGATGATCGCCAAGGCTCAGGACGACCTGCGCACCCAGGCCACCATCGACGGCGCCGACGTGGACGGCCTGCTGAAGCGCTATCCCAAGGCGCAGGCCCGGGACTACGACGCCAACCCCGGCGAGCTGACCGAGGCGGACGCCCTCATCGCCTATCTGCAGATGCTGGGCACGCTGGTGGACTTCAAGCTCTACGACAACCAGGCGAACGTGAGGTGAGCCATGCAGGACACCTACCTCGGCCTCGCGGCCTTTGCCCAGACGTGGGGCCTCGTGCTCTTCGTCCTCGCCTTCCTGCTGGTGGTTGCCTACGCCTTCTGGCCCTCCAAACGGAGGAAGAAGGAGTTCGACGACGCCGCCAATATCCCGCTCAAAGAGGATTGATCCCGTGAGCACGACACACGATACCCAACACGGGAAGGTGGACAGCGCCACCGGCGTCTCCACCACCGGGCATGAATGGGACGGCATTTCCGAGCTCAACAATCCGCTGCCGCGCTGGTGGCTGTGGGTGTGGTACGCCACCATCGTGTGGGCGGTGGGCTACTGGATCCTCTTCCCCGCCTGGCCGCTGATCTCCTCCGCGACCCCGGGTCTGCTCGGCTGGCATTCGCGCGCCGCGGTGGCGGTGCAGATCGCCGACCTCCAGGCCCTGCGTGCCGAGAGCGCGGCGAAGCTCGCCAACGCCTCGCTCGAGCAGATCGAGCAGACGCCGGCGCTGCTGTCCCTCGCCCGGGCCCAGGGGCGGGTGGCCTTCGCCGACAATTGCGCCCCGTGCCACGGCGCGGGCGGCGGCGGCGCCACCGGCTTCCCCAACCTCAATGACGACGACTGGCTGTGGGGCGGCTCGCTGGAGCAGATCCAGCAGACCATCCAGCACGGCATCCGCTCCAGCGATCCGGACACGCGCCAGGGCAACATGCCGGCCTTCGGCAAGGACGGCATCCTCCAGCGGGCCGAGATCTCGGCGGCGGCGGACTATGTGCGCACCCTGGCCGGCCTCGCCAAGCCAGGCGCCGACTTCGACAAGGGCAAGGAAGTCTACGCCTCCAACTGCGCCGCCTGCCATGGCGACGACGGCAAGGGCAACCAGGAGATGGGCGCGCCCAACCTCACCGACGGCATCTGGCTCTATGGCTCGGACAAGGGGACCATCGAGTACGGCATCGTCAACGGCCGCGGCAACGTGATGCCCCAGTGGAACGCGCGCCTCGACCCGACCACCATCAAGGCGCTCACCGTCTACGTCCACTCGCTGGGCGGCGGCCGCTGAGGCCAGTCCCGGCCCGGACGGACCGGGGCCGGATCCAGGGGGGGGCGGCGTCGCCGGACACGGATGGCACCGCAGGGGAGAGAGCCAAAAGGTCGCGCGGCGGAACGCCAGCGCGACCTTTCGCCTTCGTGGCGCACGAAACATTCTAGCTTATGAATGTTCTGGCGCCGGGAGCGGGACGCCCCGCTCCGGACGATCGCCACCTTGGGGCGCGGTCCGATCAGATCTGGATCAATGTGATCTTCGGATCGTCCTCTAACATGACGCCACAGACCGCATCGCCCGGTCCGGCCGCTCCGCGCGCCGACCGGCACGCGCTCTGAGGGGCGGGCCCCGACTGGACTGCCGATCCGCGTTCGATCGGCGAACCTTGGCCGAGAAAAATGACTGCGCTGCCCACCAAATCTCAGCACAAGCCCGCCGCGGCCGTGGCGGGCGTTTCCGCCGCCGCCTTGAGCGACGAAGACATCCCGCTCTATGAGGCGCGCCGGCAGATCTATCCGCAGAGCGTTCACGGCCGGTTCCGGCAGATCAAGTGGATCGTGCTCGCTGTCACCCTCGGCATCTATTATCTGCTGCCCTTCATCCGCTGGGACCGCGGCCCCGATGCCCCGAGCCAGGCGGTGCTCATCGACTTCCCCAACCGGCGATTCTATTTCTTCTTCCTCGAGATCTGGCCGCAGGAATTCTATTACGTCGCCGGCCTGCTGATCCTTGCCGCGCTCATCCTGTTCCTGATGAATGCGGTGGCGGGGCGCGTGTGGTGTGGCTACCTCTGTCCCCAGACCGTGTGGACCGACCTCTACATGGCGGTGGAGCGCATGATCGAGGGCGACCGCCGCGAGCGCATGCGCGCCGACGCCGCGCCCTGGTCCATGGAGAAGTTCGCCCACAAGACGCTGAAGCATTCGGTGTGGCTGCTGATCGCTTGGTGGACCGGCGGCGCGTGGGTGCTCTATTTCGCCGATGCCCCGACGCTGGTGGTGCAGCTCGCCACCTTCCAGGCGCCCGCTGTGGCCTACATGTCCATCGCCGTGCTCACCTTCACCACCTATACCCTCGCCGGCCACATGCGCGAGCAGGTGTGCACCTACATGTGCCCGTGGCCGCGCATCCAGGCCGCGCTCACCGACGAATACGCCCTCAACGTCACCTATCTCTATGACCGGGGCGAGCCCCGCGGCTCCGTGAAGAAGGCGGCGGTGCTGCGTGAGAAGGGCCTGCCTGCCGGCGACTGCATCGACTGCGACCAGTGCGTCGCCGTGTGCCCCACCGGGGTCGACATCCGCAAGGGCCTGCAGCTGCCGTGCATCCAGTGCGGCCTGTGCATCGACGCCTGCAACACGGTGATGCAGAAGGTGGGCCGGCCCGGCAACCTCATCACCTATGACAGCGAGGCGAGCCTGGAGGCGCGGCTTGCCGGCAAGCCCTTCGTGCAGCGCATCGTGCGGCCCCGCACCATCCTGTATGCGGGGCTGATCGTTCTGGTCAGCGGCCTGATGCTGACCGCGCTGCTCGGCCGCGCCACAGAGGGTGTGGCCGCCATCCACGACCGCAATCCCCTCTTCGTGCGGTTGTCCGACGGAGCGCTGCGCAATGCCTACACGCTGCGCCTCACCAACAAGAAGCTGGAGGAGCGCAGCTTCATCCTCTCCATCGAGGGCGTGCCCGGCGGCCAGCTGGAAGTCATCGGCGACAATGCCGACGGCCTCGTGGTGGGGCCGGACCAGACCCGCGAGATCCGCGTGCTCGTCACCACCCACGACAAGCTCGCGCCTTCGGCCTCGCTGCCCCTCACTTTCCGCCTCCGCGACAAGGCCTCCGGCCTCACCGCGGCGGTCACCGACCATTTCATCGGCCCATGAGCGGCCGCGATCCGAGACGGAGTGATCCCATGGCCCCAGCTGCTGCCCCGGCTGCCCCCGATTCGGCCTCTCCCGAGGCCGGCCGCCGCCCGCTCACCGGACGGGCGGTGCTCGCCATGCTGCTCGCCTTCTTCGGCGTGGTGATCGGAGTCAACGTCATCATGGCCCGCTTTGCGGTGTCCACCTTCGCCGGGGTGGAGACCGAAAGCTCCTACAAGGCGGGCCTCGCCTTCACCGCCGAGCACGAGGCGGCGGAACGCCAGGCCGCCCGCCACTGGAAGGTGGACGTAAGCCTGGATTCCACCAATGCCGGCGGGCGCGAGGTGCTGGTGAAGGTGCGCGACGCCTCGGGAACGCCCCTCACCGGCCTCGTCGCCGACGGGCGCCTCGCCCATCCCACCGATGCGCGGCGGGACGTGGATCTCGATCTGGAGCCGCTCGGCGACGGGCGCTATCGCGCGCGGGCGGCGGCGGCGCCGGGCCAGTGGGACCTGGTGATTGATTTTGCGCAAGGCGGGGAGCGCATGTTCCGGTCCAAGAATCGGGTGCAGCTTCCGTAAGCCGCTTGAGACGGGCGACGGGTTTCACCGGCGTTCCGAGGCGGCATCGAGACTGCCGGGCGGCGACCGTCCAGTGCCGTCCGCGCCTTGAGTACGAGAGGCGTCGGCTCGTCGCGCCAGCCGCTCTGTCGTACTCCCCTTTTTCCGGGGCCGGATAGCCCCCAGATCCCCGCGGCCCCCGGGGTTGGAAGCATGGCAGAGGCGATCGACTATTCCATCTTCGTCGGCAAGGCCGAGGACGGCCTCGCCCAGATGAGCCTCGCCATCGACGGCATCGACTGCGCGGCCTGCATCGCGGAGATCGAGAACGGGGTGAAGGCGCTGCCCGGCGTGGTGCGCGCCCGCCTCAACTATTCCACCCACCGCCTCACGGTCGCCTGGCGCGAGGAGACGACGCCGGACGTGGTGGTGCGCCAGCTGGAGGTTCTGGGCTATCGCGCCCATCCCTTTGCCGGCCGGGCCGAGGAGAACGAGGCGCGCCACGCCCGCTGGCTGCTGCGCTGCCTTGGCGTCGCCGGCTTCGCCGCCATGAACATCATGCTGCTCTCGGTGTCGGTCTGGTCGGGCAATGTCACCGACATCACGCCGGAGACGCGCGATTTCTTCCACTGGATCTCTGCCCTCATCGCTCTGCCGGCGGCGGCCTATGCCGGCCAGCCCTTCTTCCAGAGCGCGGTCCGGGCCATCCGCTCCGGCCGTCTCAACATGGACGTGCCCATCACCATCGGCGTCACACTGGCGCTGGGGATGAGCGTGTTCGAGACGGCGCTGAGCCGCGAGCACGCCTATTTCGACAGCGCCATCATGCTGCTGTTCTTCCTCCTGGCGGGCCGCTATCTCGATCATGAGGCCCGCCGGCGCACCCGCGCCACCGCCGGCAACATCGCGGCCCTGCGCGGCGAGATGGCCCACCGCCTCGGTGCCGACGGCGTCCCGGTTCTGGTCCCCGTGCAGGCGCTGAAGGCGGGCGACACCATCCTCGTCCAGCCGGGCGAGCGCGTCGCCGCCGACGGCGTGGTGGCCTCCGGCCTGTCCGCCGTGGACGAGAGCCTCGTCACCGGCGAAACGCTGCCCCGGCCGCTCAAGGCCGGCGATCCGGTCTATGCCGGCAGCCTCAACGGCGAGGGTGCGCTCCACCTGACCGTCACCGCCGGCGGCGAGAACACGCTGGTGGACGACGTCCAGCGCCTGCTCGACGGCGCGCTGGCCGAGAAGGGCGCCTATGTGCGCCTCGCCGACCGGGTGGCGCGGCTCTACGCCCCCATGGTCCACCTCACCGCTCTGGTCTCCGCCATCGGCTGGATCCTCGCCGGTGCCGGCGTGCACGATGCGGTGATGATCGCGGTGGCCGTGCTCATCATCACCTGCCCCTGCGCCCTCGCGCTCGCCGTGCCGGCGGTGCAGGTGACGGCCACCGGCCGGCTGTTCCGCGCCGGACTGCTGGTCAATGCCGGCGACATGCTCGAGCGGCTCGCCTTGGTGGACACCGTGGTGTTCGACAAGACCGGCACGCTGACCCTGCCCGAGCCGGCCCTCGCGCTGCCACGCGGCGCCGATCCGGCCCTGGTGGCGCTGGCCGGCCGGCTCGCGCTGTCGAGCCGCCATCCGCTTGCCCGCGTGGTCGCCCAGCGCGCCGACGGCGCCCCTCTCGAGAACGTCACCGAGCTGAGCGGGCAGGGGGTGGAGGCCGTGCTGGACGGGCGCGTGCTGCGCCTCGGAAGCCTCGCCTTCTGCGATGCCGTCGCGCCCGCGACTTTGCCGGCCGGCGCCTCCCTCATCGCGTTCCGCCACGGCACCCAGAGTCTGGTCATGGGCATCGAGCAGGCGCTCAGGCCCGACGCGCGGCAGGTGGTGGAGGCGCTGAAGGCGCGCGGCCTCGACGTGCGCATCCTCTCCGGCGACCGCGCCGCCGCCGTCCAGCCCGTGGCCGCCGCCCTCGGAATCGCAGTCGCCGAGGCGGGGCTGAAGCCGGCCGGCAAGATCGCCGTGCTCGATGCGCTGAAGGCGCGGGGCCGCCGCGTGCTCATGGTGGGCGACGGCCTCAACGACGCCCCGGCACTCGCCGCCGCCGCCGTTTCCCTCTCCCCCGCCAGCGGCGCGGCGGTGACGCAGGCGCAGGCCGATGCGGTGTTTCTTGGCCGAAGGCTCGGTCCGGTGCTGAGCGCGGTGGACGGTTCGCGCACCGCCGCGCTTCTGATGCGGCAGAACCTCGCCATCGCCGTGCTCTACAATGTGATCGCGGTGCCGCTGGCCATCGCCGGGCTTGTGACGCCTTTGGTTGCGGCCCTCGCCATGTCCGGCTCGTCCATCCTCGTCACGGTGAACGCCTTGCGCGCGGCGCGGCCCGGGCGCAAGGATGAGGCGAACGACGCCCGCAGAGGCGCCGAGGCGGACGCGCTGGAGGAGGTGGCCGCATGAACGTCCTCGTCTATCTCCTGCCGCTCGCCTTGCTGCTGGGCATCGGCGGGCTCTTCGCCTTTCTGTGGAGCCTGAAGAGCGGGCAGTATGACGACCTCGACGGCGCCGCCGTGCGTGTGCTGGCGGACGACGACCTGCCGCAGCAGGGCCACGCCGACAAGGGCCGCGCGCGGCCATGAGGCGCGTCGCCTCCGCGCCCGAGCCCCGCGCCGGCATGCTGGTCTGCGTCTGCGACCCGCAGCTCGACGCCCCTGCCAATGACAACGGGCCGCGCGCGGTCTCCACCTTCGGCCTGGCCTTGGGCTTCGCCTTCGCCGTGCTGGCGCAAACCGTGGCTTCCGCCGCGCTGCCGCTCGCCGGTGCCGCCCTCGCGCCGCGTCCCGAGATGGCGACCTGGCCGTTCGCCGCCATGCTGCTCGGCGCGGCGCTCGCCTCCTTCCCTGCCTCCTTCCTGCGCGACGCCTTCGGCCGGCGCACCGGATTTGCGCTGGGCGCCTCGGTGGGCATCGCCGGCGGCGCGCTGCTGGTGGCGGGGTTGGTCCAGCGCCAGTTCGGCTGGGCCTGCCTCGGCGCCCTGTGGCTCGGCATGGCGCAGGGCTTCTCCTTCTTCTACCGGCACGAAGCGGCCGCCGCGAGCGGGCGGCCTGCCGCCGCCACCGGCGGCGTGATGGCCGGCGGCCTGCTCGCCGCCTTTGCCGGGCCGACGCTGGCCGGCTTCGCCGAGGAACTGGCCGCGCCCTATTTCCTGGTGGGCGCCGCGGGCCTCGCGGCCCTGGCCCACACCTGCTCCCTCGGTGTGGCGGTGACGCTCGCCGCCGATCCCACCAGCTCGTTCCGCCCGCGGGCGCGGGCGCCGCTTTCGGCCATCGCCCTGCCGACGCTGGTGGGCGGCGCCGCATGGCTCGGCATGAACGCCGTCATGTCCGGCGCGCCGCTGGCGCTGGTGGGCTGCGGCATCGGCGGGGCTGCGGTGTTCGGCTTCATCGCCCTGCACGTGGCCGCCATGTATGCGCCGGCGGTGCCGCTGGCCCTGGTGGGCGAGCGGGTGCCGCCCGCGGCCGTCGCCCTCGCCGGCACCGCGCTGGTGGCGCTCGGCGTGTGGCTGGACAGCCACGCCACCCCGGGCACCATCACGGCGGCGCTGGTGCTGGTGGGCGCCGGTTGGTCGATCGCCACCGTGGGCGCCACCGCCTGGGTCTACCGCGCCGGCCCGCCGAGCCGGGCCGCCCTGGCGCTGCACGACGGCGGCCTGTTCTTCTTCGCCATCTGCGGCGCGCTGATGGGCTACCTGCTGGCGTGAATCGCCGCCGGGCGCTAGGCAGGTTCGACCCCCTGTCGCCCGGAGCCCGCCGTGACCCATCCCTTCTCGCTGGAAGGCCAGACCGCCCTCGTCACCGGCTCGGTGGCGGGTCTCGGCTTCGAGATCGCCACCGCCCTCGCCCTCGCCGGGGCGCATGTGCTGGTGAACGGGCGGGACGCCCACCGCCTCGGCGCCGCGGTCACCACCATCATCCGCAAGGGCGGCAAGGCCGAGCCCTTCGTGCTGGACGTGTGCGACGCGGCGGCGGTGGACGCGGCGCTGGCCGACGGGCCGCCCATCCATATCCTCGTCAACAATGCCGGCGCCCGCGACCGGCGGGCCTTCCTCGACATGGAGGACGCCGATTTCCGCCGGCTGGTGGAGCTCGACCTGCTCGCCCCCGCCCATCTTACCCGGCAGGTGGCGCGGGGCATGGTTGCGCGCAACGCCGGCGGGCGGATCATCAACATCACCTCCATCGCCGGGCCGCTGTCGCGGGCGGGAGACGCCGCCTACACCACGGCGAAGGGCGGCCTCGAAGCTTTCACCCGCGCCCTCGCCGCCGATCTCGGCCCCCACGGCATCACCGTGAACGCCATCGCACCGGGCTATTTCCTCACCGCACCCAACGAGGCGCAGGCGCGCGACCAGGCGGTGGCCGAATGGCTCTCGCGCCGCACGTCCCTCGGCCGCTGGGGCCGGCCGGAAGAGGTGGCCGGGGCCGCCGTGTTCCTCGCCTCGCCGGCCGCCTCCTACGTCACCGGCCACGTGCTGGCGGTGGACGGCGGCTACATGGCGCATTTCTGAGAGCGGAGCGCCGACGCGTCGCGCGAGTCGCTGCTTCGCTCAGGCGCCGCGCGGGCTTGAGACTTTGCTTCGCTCAGGCGCCGCGTGGGCTGGGGGACGCGCGCGTCAGCGCACCCAGAAGCGCGGCAGGAACAGCACGAGGACGGTGAGGATCTCCAGACGGCCCAGCATCATGGCGGCGGTGAGCAGCCACAGGGCGGGGTCGGAGAGGCTGCCGAAATTGCTCGCCGGCCCCACCACGGGCCCGAGACCGGGACCCACGTTGGCAAGGCAGGCGATGGCGGCCGAGAAGGCGCTGCGCAGGTCGAGGCCCATGAGGTTGAGGCCGACCCCCACCAGGAAGAAGGTGAGCAGGAACAGGAACACGAAGGACAGCACCGAGGCGACCACGTCGTCGGCCACCGGCGCGCCGCCGTAGCGCAGCGGGAAGACGCCGGCGCGGAACGAGATGCGCTTGAGGTGCTGGCGGATGGCCTTGGCGGTGATGGAGAGGCGCAGCGCCTTCAGTCCGCCGGCGGTGGAGCCGGTGCAGCCGCCGAGGAACATCACCACGAAGAAGATGGCGTCCGAGGCCGCCCCCCAATTGGTGTAGTCCATGGCCATGAAGCCGGTGGTGGAGATCAGCGAGGAGACCGTGAACAGCGCGCCGCGGAAAGCCTTCTCGCCGGTCGCTACCCCCTGCAGGCTCTGCTGGAGGAACGACAGCAGCGTGAATGCCGCGACGATGGCGAGAAAGACGCGCACCTCCGGATTGGTGAAGAGCCGCCGCACATCCCCGGAGAGGGCGCGCACATAGAGCGGGAAGGGCAGCGCCGCGACCAGCATGAAGACGATGGCCACATAGTCGACCGAAGGGTTGGCGAACACCGACAGCGACTGGTCGGAATTGGCGAACCCGCCGCTGGAGAGGGTCGACATGGCGAGGGTGACGGCGTCGAAGGTGCGCAGCCCCGCGGCGAGATAGAAGCCGGCGCAGACGGCGGTGAGCAGCACGTAGGCGATGAGCAGGCGTTTCGCGATGCTCCCGGCGCGGGGCAGGAACTTGTCCGACTTGTCCGAGGATTCGGTGCGGAACAGCTGCATGCCGCCGATGGAGAGCACCGGCAGCACGGCGATGGCGATGGCGATGATGCCGATGCCGCCGAACCAGTGAAGCAGCGCCCGCCACAGCAGGATGCCCGGCGACATGGCGTCGAGCCCGCTCATCACGCTGGCGCCGGTGGTGGTGAGGCCGGACATGCTCTCGAACATGGCGGCGGTGAAGGAGAGGCGCGGCGGCCCCCACATGAGCGGCAGGGCGGCGAAGGCCGACAGCACGATCCAGACCGAGGAGGTGAGCAGGAAGGCCTGGCGCAGGTCGAGCTTGCGCGCCATCTGCCCGCGCCCGCTCATCCACAGCAGCACGCCGACGAAGATGGTGATGGCCGCGCCGCCGACGAAGGCGCCCTGGCCGCCCGAGCGGCTGGCGAAATCCACCAGCGCGGGCGCCAGCATGGAGACGCCGAGGATGGACAGGAGCAGGCCCAGCGTCGTCGCAACCGGGCGCAGGCTGAGCACCGATACGGCCTCGGCCTCCACCGTGGGAATGCGCGCGTGCATGTCTCCCCCTTGCCCTCGTTCTGGTGGCCGCCCCGGCGGGGCCGCAGCCGCATCATGGCTCTGAAACGTTCAAGGACCGCAAATAAGGGGTATTGAAAAGGGGAGGAAACGAGGCGTCCGGCGCGGCGCCGCGCCGGACCTTGAAAGAAAACCGCCTCAGTTCAGCACGCGGCGCACGTCCGGCACGTCGAGCGAGAAGGCCGGGATCTCGATGGAGAAGGCATCGCCGTTGTCCGCCACCATCTCGTAGCGGCCGTGCATGATTCCCGTCGCCGTATTGAGGGGCACGCCGCTCGTATATTCGAAACGCCCGCCGGGCGGCAGGGTCGGCTCCTCGCCGACGACGCCGGCGCCGTGCACCTCCTCGGTGTGGCCGTTGGCGTCGGTGATGACCCAGTGGCGCGCCTTCAGCTGCACGGTCTCGTGGCCCAAATTGGCCACCTCGATGGTATAAGCCCAAAAATGACGGCCCTGATCGGGCTCGGACCGCTCCGCCACATAGCGCGGCGTCGCGGTCACCTGAATATTCCGAGTGATGGCGCGGTACATACCCGCTCGAGCTCCCCACAGCGCGGGAGAAAATGCCCCCGCCCGCCCACAGTGAACCCGCGTTGTCGCCCGCGCGCAACAGGTCGTGCCGCAGTGCGGCAAGACGCCTTTGTTCACAAGGCTTCTGCAGCCGCAGCGAGGTCCGCGATCAGGTCGTCGGGATGTTCGAGGCCCACGGAAAGCCGCAGCAGCCCGTCGGAGATGCCCATCTCGGCCCGCGCCTCGGGGGTGAATCGCTGGTGCGTGGTGGTAGCTGGATGAGTGATGAGGCTCTTGGCGTCGCCGAGATTGTTGGAGATGCGGATGAGCCGCAGCGCGTTGGCGAAGCGGAACGCGCCTTCCTTGCCGCCATCCACCACGAAGGTCACCAGCGTGCCGCCGCCCTTCATCTGACGCCGGGCCAGTTCGGCCTGGGGATGGTCGTCGCGGCCGGGATAGATCACCTTCGTTATGCCGCGCCCGCCGGAGAGGGCATCCGCCACCCGCGCCGCGCTCGCCTGCATGCGTTCGACGCGCAGCGCCAGCGTCTCCAGGCCCTTCAGCATGATCCAGGCGTTGAAGGGAGAGATGGACGGGCCGGTCTGGCGCAGGAAGGTCTGGAGATGGTCGGTGACGAACTTCTGCGAGGAGAGGATCACCCCGCCGAGGCAGCGGCCCTGACCGTCCACATGCTTGGTGGTGGAATAGACAACGATGTCGGCGCCGAGCTCGAACGGGTGCTGGAGCAGGGGCGTCGCGAAGACGTTGTCGACGATGAGGCAGGCGCCCGCCGCGTGGGCGATCTGCGCCACCGCGGCGATGTCGATCAGCTCCAAGGTGGGGTTGGTCGGGCTTTCCAGGAAGAAGATCTTGGTGGTGGGGCGCACGGCCGCCTGCCAGGCGGCAAGGTCGGTGCCATCCACCAGCGTGGTCGCGACGCCGTAGCGCGGAAGGAAGTCCTCCAGGATCCAGCGGCAGGAGCCGAACAGGGCGCGGGCCGCCACCACATGGTCGCCGGCGGAGAGCTGGCAGAGCAGGGCGGCATTCACCGCCGCCATCCCGGACGCGGTGGCGCGGGCCGCCTCCGCCCCTTCCAGCAGCGCCATGCGCTCCTCGAACATGGCGGTGGTGGGATTGGAATAGCGCGAGTAGACGAAGCCCGGATCCTCGCCCTTGAAGCGGGCCTCGCAGGATTCGGCGTCGTCATAGACAAAGCCCTGGGTGAGGAACAGCGCTTCGGAGGTCTCGCCGAAGGGCGAGCGCGTGGTCCCGCCATGGACTAGGCGCGTCTCCGGGTGGAGTGTAAGGGGATCACGGGGGACGAAACGGGGGGCGGGCTTTGGCGCCACGGACATGACGGACTCCGAACGGAGGCCGAGGGGACCGGTGCCGGGCGGCAAGGCCACATCCGCTGGCGCGGCGTGCGGCAAGGCTCCCGTTTCATCGTCCCCGGCCTTTTAGCATGGTTGTTTAACGTGGCTGCAAGCCGGCCGGCTCAAATACGCCACCGCCGCAGTTAAGATCGGGCTTCCCCTTGGCGTCAAGGGCTTCGTCCGGTAAATCGAACGAAAGGGACGGGAAAGCGGAAATGACGGTGCGTGCGACGGAGCATCTCAAGCCCGGCATCCTGCCCGCGGAGGCGATCGGGGGGCTGAAGGCGTCAGGCGCCATTGCCTGCCGCAAGGCCCTGGACGACGACCAGATCCAGCCGGCGAGCCTTGACCTGCGGCTCGGCAAGACCGCGTGGCGCGTGCGCGCCAGCTTCCTGCCGGGCGCGGGCGTGTCGGTGAAGGAGCGGCTCGACGACCTCGCGCTGCACGATTTCGACCTCGGCAAGGGCGCGGTTCTGGAGACCGGCTGCGTCTATCTGGTGGAGCTGTTCGAGCGGCTGAAGCTGCCGGCGGACCTTGCCGCCGCGGCCAATCCCAAGAGCTCAACCGGGCGCCTCGACGTGTTCGTCCGCGTCATTACCGACGGCGCCCGCGCCTTCGACACCATCCCGGCGGGCTATAGCGGTCCGCTCTACCTCGAAATCTCCCCGCGCACCTTCCCCATCCTCGTGCGCACGGGCTCGCGCCTGTCGCAGCTGCGGTTCCGCCGCGGTGTCGCCCGGCTCTCGGATCTGGAGCTGCTGAACCTGCAGGCCTCCGACTGCCTCGTGGACGCGGCGAGCCCGGACGTGGCGGCGGGGGGCATCGCGCTCGGCGTCGATCTCGCCGGCGACGCGCTGGGTGGTCTCATGGGCTTCCGCGCCAAGAAGCACACCGGCGTCATCGACGTGGACCAGGCCGGCGTGCTCGACGTGGAGGATTTCTGGGAGCCCATCCGGGTGCGGCCGGAGCGCTCGGCCAGCCTCGTGCTGGACCCCGATGCTTTCTACATCCTCGCCTCGCGGGAGGCGGTGCATGTGCCGCCCGACTATGCGGCGGAGATGGTGCCCTTCGATCCGCTGGTGGGCGAATTCCGGGTGCACTACGCCGGCTTCTTCGACCCCGGCTTCGGCAATGCCGCCGCCGGCGGGCGCGGCGCCCGTGCGGTGCTGGAGGTGCGCTCGCGCGAGGTGCCCTTCATCCTGGAGCACGGCCAGACGGTGGGCCGCCTCGTCTACGAGCGCATGGCGTTCCGCCCCGGCACGCTCTACGGCGCCGACATGCGCTCCCACTACCAGGGGCAGGGGCTCAAGCTCTCCAAGCATTTCAAGACAGTGGGGCTGTAGGGCCGGCAACCCGCGTCAGCGCGCCTGCGTCGGCCGTGCGGCGCCGGCGGCGATCACGTCCTCCTTGCGCCACGGCGTCTCGCGCAAGGCGGTGCGCAGCTCGCGCAGGGGGCGCAGCACCGCCTCCGAATAGGCGAGATAGTCCGCCACCAGCGGCAGCACCTCCTTCACCGCCCGGTCGTCGGACATGCCGAGCACGGTGGAGACGGCGGCCGCCACCACCGGGTTGGCGGCATCGGCGCTGCCGGCGCCCGCCTCGCCGAGCACCACCTCGAAGGCGGTGAGCGTGCGCGAGCGCGCCGCCTCCACCACCGTCACCAGCTCCTCCTTGGGGTCGGACGCGGCGAGGCGGTGCGCCACGTCCTCCATCAGGGCGAGATAGGTGATGAGCACGTCGAGGGTGGAGACGATGTTGGCGACGTCGCCGGCGGAATGGCCGAACACCTGTTCCGCCCCGAGGTTGGGCAGGCGCACGCCGAGGGAGCGCACGTCCTGCACCAGGGCCGCGACGCTCTCCTTCTCGCCGCCGTGCGGCCACCAGGAGGCGAAGGCGGCGCGGCAGCGGCGCAGCAGCGCGCGCACCTCCGGCCGCACCTGTTCGGTGAGATAGACGGGCAGCACCAGATAGGACACCGCGAGCGCGATGCCGGCGCCGATGGCGGTCTCGTAGATGCGCGCCACCATGCCCTCCGGCCCGAGGCCGGAGATGAGGTGCAGGCCGAGCACCACGGAGAAGCCGACGGCGGCCGAGGCTACGTCGTAGCGGTCCTTCTGGGTCACCACCGCGATCATCTGCGCCAGCATGCAGAAGGCCGCGAGGAGCCAGATCTGGCCTTCAAGCCCGAGAAACAGGCCGATGCCGAGGGCGACACCGACGACGGTGCCGAAGGTGCGGTAGCGCACCCGGTTGTAGGTCTCGCCCACGCTGTTGCCGATGACGAACATCACCGTCAGGGTCGCCCAATAGGCGTGGTCGAGATGAACGACGAGGTCGAGGGCGGTGGTGAGCGCGGTGGCCACCGCGCCCTGGCACGCCACCCGGAAGGGCGCCGACAGGGTGGGCCGGCCGTCCGGGCCTTTGACCATCACCGGGATCGCCCGGGGCGCCGGCGGCCCGGCCTCCTCCGCATCCGGATGCGGGGGCGGGAAAGGCGCCATCTCCGCGGCCGCGATGCCGGTGACCACCATGGAGAGGCGGTCGAAGGCGGTCAGCGCCCGCAGCAGCGCGAAGCGCGCGTCCGGCGACAGCTCCGGGGCGAAGGCGACGTGCCGCAGCTGCGCCACCGCCCGCTCGAACCGCTCCTCGGCATGCACGTCGGACACGTCCACCGCCTCCAGCCGCCGGGCGATGTGGTCGGCGGCGGCGGCGAAGGGGCGGCGCCAGTCCGGCGTGTCCGGGGCCTTTTCCGGCACGCAGCCGGCGAGCAGCTGCACAGCGACCCTGAGCCGGTAGAACCGCACCCGCAGCTGCTCGAAATCGGGCTGGGCGGAGGGGTCCTCGGCGATGGCGTTGGCAAGGGCGTTCCACACCCGCCCGCGCAGGTTTTCCAGCACCTCGGTGGCCTCGGCGGGGAAGGGGCGGCCGTGGCGCACCGCCTCCGACAATTCCCTGAGATAGCCGGCGACGGCGCTCTGCATGTCGAGGGTGGTCTCGACGAAAGCGTTGACCGCGGACGGCCGCCACGGCGACAGCCGCACCGCCGCTGCCACCATGGCGCCCTGGCAGAAGGCGAGAAGCAGATAGGCGGCCTCAAGGCGCGTCGGGCGGATGATGGTGCCCACCGTCGCCACCACGATGAGCGCCAGGCCCGCCCGCTGGCCGTCCATGCCGTAGCGCCGCAGGGCGAGGGCGCAGAAGGAGAGGGGGATCAGCAGGAGCTTCTGCACCACCTCGTTGGGGGGGCCTTCGCCCGGCCCGATGACGGTGAGCACCGCGAGCGAGGCGAAGCCAAGGCCGAAGAGGCGCAGCATGGTGCGGCCCTCGGCGGCGGCGCTGGCGCCGGGATTGAACGAGATCATCACCAGGCAGGCGCAGCCGGCCATCATCGGGAAGGTGACGTCCATGCCGAGGCGCAAGCCGGTGGAGGTGGCGTAGGCGCCGAGGATGACGATGACGAAGGCAACGCCCAGATGCGCCGCGCGCGATGCGTCGATGCCGCCGGGATCATGCTCGGCGAGCCAGGCCTTCAGCTGGCGGGCGAGGGGCACCCTCGGAGGTCGGGGCGGTGCGGCGGACTCCATCGGTGCGGTCGGCTCTCTTCATGTCTTTCGTCAAGGCGCGCGCGGGGGGCTGCGCAAGCGCGCGCGCCGGCGCTAGCCTGCACCATCCGTTCCACGGAGGCCTGGACGACGTGACGCCCCTGAAACTCTACTGCTTCGCCCAATCGGGCAACGCCTATCGCGTTGCCCTCATGCTCGAACTGTGTGCGCTCCCGTGGGAGCACGTGTTCGTGGATTTCTTCAATGGCGAGACCCGCACCGAGGCCTATCGGCGCGAGGTGAACGAGATGGGCGAGGTGCCCGTGCTGGTGGATGGCGACGTGAAGCTCTCCCAGTCCGGCGTCATCCTCGACTATCTCGCCGCCAAATGCGGCCGTTTCCTGCCCCAGGACGAGGCCGCCCGGCGCGAGGTGATGCGCTGGGTGCTGTTCGACAACCACAAGTTCACCTCCTATTTCGCCACCCTGCGGTTCCTCGTCGGCCTCAAGGGGGAAGCGGAGAACGACGTGACGCGCTTCCTGCGCGGCCGCGCCACTGCGGCCTATGCCATCGCCGACGCGCATCTTGCGGGCTCGGACTTCTTCGTGGGGAATGCCCCCACCGTCGCCGACATCTCCCTGGCCGGTTACATCTATTATCCCGAGCGGGCGGGCGTCGAGCTGGAGGACTATCCCAACCTTGCCCGCTGGGCCGCCCGTATCGCCGCTCTGCCGGGCTGGAAGCCGCCCTACGAGCTGATGCCGGGGCATCCGCTGCCCGGGCCACTGTGAGCCAGCGACTTCATCTTTTGCCCGATCTGCTCTAAGCGGGGGCACCATCCAGGGCGTGCCGGGCTTCGGCGCGCCGTTCCCTGAAGCCTCCCGATGCCGGCGCGGCCCGGCACGAGCAGGAATGCGTTCATGGCCGGAGAGACGACGGCGCGGGTCACGGAGCTCTACGCGGCGCGCCTCGCCGCCGGGGACATATCGGAAGACCCGGCCCAGGCCGGCGTGGTGGAGGAGTTCGCCCGCCTGGAGCTGGACCTGCGGCAGCGGGCACTGGCGCAGAAATCATCGGCGCTGGGCTGGCTGTTCCAGCGGCGCGCCCCCGCGCAGCCCAAGGGGCTTTATGTCTACGGCAAGGTCGGACGCGGCAAGACCATGCTGATGGACCTGTTCTACGACGCCTTGCCGGCGCGCGGGAAGAAGCGGGCGCATTTCCACGAATTCATGGGCGACGTGCACGAGCGCATCTTCCGCGAGCGGCAGGCCCAGAAGCAGGGGGAGCGCAAGACCGCCGATCCCATCGCCCCGGTGGCGCAGGCGCTGGCCGACGAGGCGAGGCTCCTGTGCTTCGACGAGTTCCACGTCACCGACATCGCCGACGCCATGATCCTCGGCCGCCTGTTCGAGAAGCTGTTCGCCGACGGCGTGGTGGTTGTGGCGACCTCCAACGTGGCGCCGCAGGACCTCTATGCCGGCGGCCTCAACCGCGCGCTGTTCCTGCCCTTCATCGGCATGATCGAGGAGCGCATGGCGGTCATCAGCCTCGATTCGCGCACCGACTACCGCATGGAGAAGCTGGAAGGCGTCAGCACCTGGCACACGCCCCTCGGCCCCGAGGCGGACGCGGCGGTGAACGCGGCATGGCGCCGTCTCGCCGGACCTGGCGGCGGCCGGGGCGGGGAGATCCTGCTGAAGGGCCGCAAGCTCGTCATTCCCGCCCAGGGGCAGGGCGCGGCGCGCTTCTCCTTCGCCGACCTGTGCGAGGCGGCGCTGGGGCCCAATCCCGACTATCTGAGCCTTGCGCGCATGTTCCACACCATCGTGCTGGAGCACATTCCCATCCTCGGGCCGGACCAGCGCAACGAGGCCAAGCGCTTCATTTCGCTCATCGACACGCTGTACGACGCCAACGTGAAGCTCATCGCCTCGGCCGCCGCCGAGCCGGAGCAGCTCTATCTCGGAACCGAGGGGGCCGAGGCGTTCGAGTTTTCCCGCACCGTCTCCCGCCTGCACGAGATGCGCTCCGGCGAATATCTCGCCAAGCCCCACGGCCGCAGCGATTCGGCGGCGTCCGGCGATACGACCGGACTGGTGGAGACGTAAGGGCGGCGCGTGTTTTGTCGTTGCGGGACGGCGGCGCGGAGGCGCCTTGTCCGGTAGTGCGGCGCGCCCCTCACCCCATCCCTCTCCCGATGGGAGAGGGAGCCTGCCGGTGATGTTTGATTGCGCATCGCCTTTATTCCTCACACCGCCATCGCCCTCCGGCTCGACCGGAGGGCCCATGGCATGGCCGGGCGCGGCTCGATGTGGCGAGATGGGTGCTCCGGTCAAGCTGGAGCACGACGGCGGTGGAAGCCGCACCTTGGCTTCGCTTCGTCCGTCGGCCTCCCCCCACACCGTCGCCCTCCGGCTTGACCGGAGGGCCCATGGCTCGGCTGGGCGCGGCTCGATGTGGCGAGATGGGTGCTCCGGTCAAGCCGGAGCACGACGGCGGTGGTGCAAGCGGCACCTTGGCTCCGCTTCGTGCGTCGGCCGCCCTCCACACTGTCGCCCTCCGGCTCGACCGGAGGGCCCATGGCATGGCCGGGCGCGGCTCGATGTGGCGAGATGGGTGCTCCGGTCAAGCCGGAGCACGACGGCGGGAAGGCGGAAGAAAGCGGGAAGGGGTACGAAAGCGGAAAGACGCACGACCGCTGGAACGCGACGCCTGCGCGCAGGCGGGGCGGCGCGAAATCCGTCCTGTCGCCGCCCGTCCTTCGCCGCCGCCGCTCCTGCCTCAGCGCGGCAGGGTCGTGGCGCCCATCAGATCCTTGTCGATGGCGTGGGCGGCCTGGCGGCCCTCGCGGATGGCCCATACCACCAGGGACTGGCCGCGGCGCATGTCGCCGGCGGCGTAGAGCTTGGGCACCGAGGTCAGGTAGCGCTCCTCGTCCGCCTCGAGGTTGCCGCGCTTGTCCAGCGCCGCGCCCGACTGCTCCACCAGCCCGGAGAACAGCGGGTGGGCGAAGCCGATGGCGAGGAAGACGAGGTCGGCCCTGAGCACGAATTCCGTGCCCTGGATCGGCTGGCGCTTCTGGTCCACGCGGGCGCACTTCACCCCGGTGACGCGGCCGTTGCGGCCTTCGATGCCCAGCGTCGCGCAGGCGAACTCGCGCTCGGCGCCCTCGGCCTGCGAGGAGGAGGTGCGGAACTTGGTGGGCCAGTAGGGCCACACGGCCAGCTTGTCCTCCTTCATGGGGGGGACCGGGCGGATGTCGAGCTGGGTGACCGAGAGCGCGCCCTGGCGGAAGGCGGTGCCGACGCAGTCGGAGGCGGTGTCGCCGCCGCCCACCACCACCACGTGCTTGCCGCCGGCGAGGATCGGGATCTCGTTCACCGGCTCGTCGCCCTCGCGGCGGTTGGACTGCACGAGATAGGGCATGGCGTAATGTACGCCCTCCATCTCCTGGCCGGGCAGCTTGGGATCGCGCGGGGCCTCCGAGCCGCCGGCGAGAAGCACGGCGTCATGGCCGTCGAGAAGCTCCTGCAGCGGGCGGACGACGCCGATGTTCTCGTTGTAATGGAAAGTGACCCCTTCCGCCTCCATCTGCGCCACCCGGCGGTCGATGTGGTGCTTTTCCATCTTGAAGTCGGGAATGCCATAGCGCAGCAGGCCGCCGGCCTTGGGCTCGCGCTCGTAGACATGCACGTCGTGGCCGGCGCGGGCGAGTTGCTGGGCGGCGGCAAGGCCCGCCGGGCCGGAGCCGACGACGGCGACCTTCTTGCCGGTCTTCACCTCGGCGGGCTCGGGCTTGATCCAGCCCTTCTTCCACGCCTTGTCGGCGATGGCCTGCTCCACCGTCTTGATGGTGACAGGCATGTCCTCAAGATTGAGCGTGCAGGCCTCCTCGCAGGGGGCGGGGCAGACGCGGCCGGTAAACTCGGGGAAATTGTTGGTGGAATGGAGGTTGCGCGCGGCCTCCTCCCACTCGTCGCGATAGACGAGGTCGTTCCAGTCGGGGATCTGGTTATGGACCGGGCAGCCGTTGGGGCCGTGGCAGAAGGGGATGCCGCAATCCATGCAGCGCGCCGCCTGGTTGGTCACCTCGGCGTCGGGCAGGGGCAGCGTGAACTCGCGGAAATGGCGGATGCGATCCGACGCCGGCTGGTACTTCTGCTCCCGCCGGTCGATTTCCAGAAACCCCGTGACCTTGCCCATAAAAACCTCGTTGGCGAACCTTGAGGGAACCGCCGCGCGCCGCCTGCCACCGCGGGCGCACCACGTGCTCCATTACAAGAATTGTTCCATCTTGAGGACTCGGATTTCGCGCCCGTTCGGCTTTGGCGCGCGCCGGCTCCTCGGCCTTGGCGGATACGCCCTCCCCGGCGAACGGGGGAGGGGCTCTTGCGGGCGCTGGCGGGGCCTTTTCGGCCGCCGCCAGTCCGGCTGAGGCGCCGGGCTATTCCGCCGCCTGGAGGCCGCGGCGCTTCTCCATCTCGCGCAGGGCGCGCCGGTATTCCACCGGCATGACCTTGACGAATTTGGAGCGGTAGTCGGCCCAGTTGTCGAGGATCATCTGCGCCCGTGCCGAGCCGGTGTGGTGCAGATGCTTGGCGATGAGCTGGTGCAGGCGCTCCTCGTCGTGGCGGGACATGTCGCCCTGCACGTCGATGCGGCCCTTGAACTCCAGGTCGCCGCCGTGGTGGTGGAGGCGCTCCAGCAGGTCCTCCTCCTCTTCCACCGGCTCGAGATCCACCATGGAGAGGTTGCAGCGCTTGGCGAAGCTCTTGTCCTCGTCCAGCACATAGGCGACGCCGCCCGACATGCCGGCCGCGAAATTGCGCCCGGTGGGGCCGATCACCACCACGATGCCGCCGGTCATGTACTCGCAGCCATGGTCGCCTGTGCCCTCGACCACGGCGATTGCCCCCGAATTGCGCACAGCGAAGCGCTCGCCGGCGACACCGCGGAAGAAGCATTCGCCCTCGGTGGCGCCGTACATCACCGTGTTGCCGACGATGATGGAATTCTCCGGCACGATGGCCGAGTGGGCCGGCGGCCGCACGATGATGCGCCCGCCCGACAGGCCCTTGCCCACATAGTCGTTGGCCTCGCCCACGAGGTCGAAGGTGACGCCGCACGCGAGGAAGGCGCCGAAGGCCTGGCCCGCCGTGCCCGAGAGGGTGACGTGGATGGTGTCGTCCTCCAGGCCCGCGCCGCCGTAGGCCTTGGCCACGGCGCCGGAGAGCATGGCACCGGCCGATCGGTCCACCGAGCGGATCGGCGTCTCGATCACCACCTTCTCGCCGCGCTCCAGCGCCGGGGCCGCCTGCGCGATGAGGGTGCGGTCGAGCACCTTCTCGATGGGGTGGTGCTGGCGTTCGGTGTGGCGGATGCCCACCTCCGGCGGCACGTCGGCCAGAGCGAAGATGCGCGAGAAGTCGAGGCCCTTGGCCTTCCAGTGGTCGATGGCCGCCTTCTGGTCCAGCACGTCGGCGCGGCCCACCATCTCCTCCACCTTGCGGAAGCCGAGGGCGGCCATGAGCTCGCGCACCTCTTCCGCGATGAAGAAGAAGTAGTTGATGACGTGCTCGGGCGTGCCCTTGAAGCGCTTGCGCAGCACCGGGTCCTGCGTCGCCACGCCCACCGGGCAGGTGTTGAGGTGGCACTTGCGCATCATGATGCAGCCGGCCGCGATCAAGGGCGCGGTGGAGAAGGCGAACTCGTCGGCGCCCAGAAGCGCGCCGATCACCACGTCCCGGCCGGTGCGCAGGCCGCCGTCCACCTGCAGGGCGACGCGCGACCTGAGGCGGTTGGCCACCAGCGTCTGCTGGGTCTCGGCGAGGCCCATCTCCCAGGGCGAGCCGGCGTGCTTGATGGAGGTGAGCGGGCTTGCGCCCGTGCCGCCCTCGAAGCCGGAGATTGTGATGTGGTCGGCGCGCGCCTTGGCGACGCCGGCCGCCACCGTGCCCACGCCCACCTCGGACACCAGCTTCACCGACACGTCGGCGTCGGGGTTCACGTTCTTCAGGTCGTAGATGAGCTGGGCGAGGTCCTCGATGGAATAGATGTCGTGGTGCGGCGGCGGCGAGATGAGGCCGACGCCCGGGGTGGAGTGGCGCACCTTGGCGATCACCGCATCCACCTTGTGGCCGGGCAATTGCCCGCCCTCGCCTGGCTTGGCGCCCTGCGCGACCTTGATCTGCATCACGTCGGAATTGACGAGATATTCCGCCGTCACGCCGAAGCGGCCGGAGGCCACCTGCTTGATGGCGGAGCGCATGCTGTCGCCGTTGGGCAAAGGCTTGAAGCGCTCGGGCTCCTCGCCGCCCTCGCCGGTGTTCGACTTGCCGCCGATCCGGTTCATGGCGATGGCAAGCGTGGTGTGCGCCTCGCGCGAGATGGAGCCGAACGACATGGCGCCGGTGACGAAGCGCTTCACGATGTCCGCCGCCGGCTCCACCTCATCGAGGGGGACCGCGGCGTTGCCGATCTCGTCCGCACCCTTGATGCGGAACAGCGAGCGCACGGTGAGGAGGCGCTTGTCCTCCTCGTTGATCATGGCGGCGAAGGCCTTGTACTTGTCCTTGGCGTTGCCGCGCACGGCGTGCTGGAGCACGGCCACCGTCTCCGGCGACCAGGCGTGGTCCTCGCCGCGGATGCGGTAGGCATATTCGCCGCCCACGTCGAGCGCCATGCGGAAGATGGGCGCGTCGGAGAAGGCGAGGGTGTGCCGGCGCACGGTCTCCTCGGCGATCTCCGGCAGGCCGACGCCCTCGATGGTGGTGGCGGTGCCGAAGAAATAGCGGTTCACCACCTCGGACGAGAGGCCCACCGCGTCGAAGATCTGCGCGCCGCAATAGGACTGGTAGGTGGAGATGCCCATCTTGGACATCACCTTCAGCAGGCCCTTGTCGATGGACTTGATGAAGCGCTTGACGATTTCCTTGTCGTCCACCTCCTCCGGGATCTCGTCCTTCATGGCGAGCAGCGTCTCGAAGGCGAGATAGGGGTTGATGGCCTCGGCGCCGTAGCCGGCGAGGCAGGCGAAGTGGTGCACCTCGCGGGCCTCGCCGGTCTCGATCACGAGACCCACCGAGGTCCTGAGCCCCTTGCGGATGAGGTGGTGGTGCACCGCCGCCGTGGCGAGCAGCGCCGGGATCGGGATTCGGTCCGGCCCGACCAGGCGGTCGGACAGGATGATGATGTTGTAGCCGCCGTGCACCGCCGCCTCGGCGCGCTCGCACAGCCGCTCCACCGCGTCGGCCATGCCGGCCGCGCCCTTGTCGGACGGGTAGGTGATGTCCAGCGTGCGGGTGTCGAACCGCTCCTCCATGAAGCCGATGGAGCGGATCTTCTCCAGATCCTCATTGGTGAGGATGGGCTGGCGCACTTCCAGGCGCTTGCGCCGGGCGTTGCCCTCCAGGTCGAAGATGTTCGGCCGCGGCCCGATGAAGGAGACGAGGCTCATCACCAGTTCCTCGCGGATCGGGTCGATGGGCGGGTTCGTCACCTGGGCGAAGTTCTGCTGGAAGTAGGTGAACAGCGACTTCGACTTGTTGGACAGCACGCTGATGGGCGTGTCCGTGCCCATGGAGCCGACCGCCTCCTGGCCGGTGATGGCCATGGGCGCCATGAGCAGCTTGAGGTCTTCCTGGGTGTAGCCGAACGCCTGCTGGCGATCGAGCAGCGACACGTCGGTGCGCACCTCGCGCGCCTCCACGGGGCGCAGGTCCTCCAGCACCAGCTGGGTGTGCTTCAGCCACTCCTTGTAGGGATTGGCGCGGGCGAGCGAAGTCTTGATCTCCTCGTCGGGGACGAGGCGGCCTTCCTCCAGGTCCACCAGCAGCATCTTGCCCGGCTGGAGGCGCCACTTGGTGACGATCTTCTCCTCGGGCAGCGTGAGCACGCCCATTTCCGAGGCGAGGACGATGGTGTCGTCGCTCGTCACCATGTAGCGGGCGGGGCGCAGGCCGTTGCGGTCCAGCGTCGCGACGATCTGGCGGCCGTCGGTGGCGACGATGGCGGCGGGGCCGTCCCACGGCTCCATCAGGGAGGCGTGATACTCGTAGAAGGCGCGCCGCTCCTCATCCATGAGCGGGTTGCCGGCCCAGGCCTCGGGCACCAGCATCATGGCGGCGTGGGGCAGCGAGTAGCCGCCCTGCACCAGGAATTCCAGCGCGTTGTCGAAGCAGGCGGTGTCCGACTGGCCCTCGTAGCTGATGGGCCAGAGCTTGGAGATGTCGGCGCCGAACAGCTCGGAATCCACGCTCGCCTGCCGCGCCGCCATCCAGTTGACGTTGCCGCGCAGGGTGTTGATCTCGCCGTTGTGGGCCACCATGCGATAGGGGTGGGCCAGCGGCCAGGCCGGGAAGGTGTTGGTGGAGAAGCGCTGGTGCACCAGGGCAAGCGCGCTCTCGAAGTCCGGATCGTGCAGGTCCGGATAATAGGCGCCGAGCTGGTCGGCGAGGAACATGCCCTTGTAGACAAGGGTGCGGCAGGACAGCGACACCGGGTAATAGCCCGCGGTGCGCGGATCGTTCGCATTATAGACGGTGTTGGAGATGATCTTGCGCAGCACGAAGAGGCGGCGCTCGAAGCCGTCCTCGTCGCCGGCAAATTCGCCGCGGCCGATGAAGATCTGCGCGTGCTTGGGCTCGGTCGGCAGCACGCTGACGCCGAGGGAGGAATTGTCCGTGGGCACGTCGCGCCAGCCGATGAGGACGAGGCCCTCCTCCGCGATCACCCGCTCGTAGGCGGCGCGGACGATCTGCTCGCCCTCGGCGTCGCGCGGCATGAAGATGTGGCCCACCGCGTAGGCGCCCGGCTCGGGCAGGGCGAAGCCGAGGCCGTCGGCCTCCTTAACGAAGAACTTGTGCGGGATCTGCACCAGCATGCCGGCGCCGTCGCCGGCGCGCGGGTCGGCGCCCACCGCGCCGCGGTGCTCCAGGTTCAGCAGGATGCTGATGCCGTCCTGCACGATGCGGTGGCTCTTGCGGCCCTTGATGTCGGCAATGAAGCCGACGCCGCAGGCGTCCTTCTCATGGGCCGGGTCGAACAGGCCGAAGGCGGCCGGACGGCCGACGATCGCCGTGTCTTTCACGGCGGCGGCCGGGTGAGCCACGCTTCCGTTCAAGCCATCCTTGCGATCCGTCGCTGCCATGATGCCATTCCTTCTGTCTTGGCGGCGGCGCCCGCGGCTCCGCCGTCCTTCCCCGTCTTGCGACCCACCTTAACATCCGTCCCGCCGCACGCGGCAGGCGTGGCCCCGGATCCCGCCCCGGCGATGTGCACAGCCCGCTTTGCAACTTTTGCACCACCGCCGCGCCGCGCAGAGGGGCTCACGTCCAGCTGAACGCGAGCTGAGCAATCCGTATCGTCGACGCGGGAGATAGGGAAGTACAGCTTCCCTATCTGGTCGAAGATGCCAGAAAAGTGGCTGCCTCACAAGCGCCATCATGGCGCAGATCCGGTCAGCTTGGCGAAAAATTGCGCTGCCCTGCGCTTTGGCGAAAGAACGGTACGGTCTGGTGGTCCTGCGCGCAACGCCGTTTCACCGCCGCGGGGGCGCGTCATCGACAGTTGGCCACCTCCGCCGTCCCAACGGCGCCGCATTGGCTCGGTCTAGTGTCAGGGAATCGCCCGGACGTCCGGCGGTGGCGCGACCTGCCGCGCCCGTCGGCGGTCAGGCGCGCGCTGTATTTGTCCCTGAACTGCCCGGAGGAGCGCCATGCCCCCTCGCCGCGACCGAAAGGCCAGCCCGCTGGCCCGGCTCCGCCTGATACCGACGGCCCTGCCCCTCGCCGCCCTGCTGATGGGTGGGACGCTGCCCGCCGCTGCCCAGGTGCTGATCTATGAGCAGCCCTATGGCGTGCCGCGCGGCTATGGGGCACCCGTGCCGCGGGCCTATCCCATGCTGCCGCCGGGCGAGATCCGGGCCATCGTGCGCGGCATGGGCTATTGGGACGTGGGCAAGCCGCAACTCTCGGGGCGCTTCTATCTGGTGAGCGCGGTCGATCAGGAAGGCCTCGCCCTGCTGCGCATCAACGCCTTCACCGGCCGGGTCATCAGCGCCCGCAGCGTCGTCGGCGGTCCGACCATCGCCGCCCCGGCCCCGCCGCCTGGTGCCTATCCACCCCCGCCGCGCACCGTGCCGCCGCCCCGAACCACGTCGCGGCCGCCGCCGCCTCCGGCGTCCCAGTCCGTGCCGCCCGTGCAGGCTCCGCCGACGGTCCAGGCTGCGCCCAGTGCGCCGCTGCCGCCAACGCGCCCGCCGGAAGCCACCATGGCCGCCGTCACGCCCGCGCCGGCCGCGATCGCGCCGGCCGCTCCGGCTGCCGCCAGGCCCGACCCGGCGCCTGCCGCTTCGGCTCCGCAGCCGGTGGCCTCGGCTCCCGCCCAGCCGTCGCCCACCGCCTCGGCCACATCCTCGAAGCCGGAGGCGGGCACGTCCGCGGCCCAGCAGTCCGCCGCGTCCACGCCGTCGGCGACCGCGCCTGCCGCCCAGCCCCAACGCCGCAAGGCCGGCGCCGGCACCGCGACGACGGACAGCGCCGCCGCCGGCACCGCCTCGGTCCTGTCGCGGCCGCGTCCGGCGCAGTGATGGCTTGAGGGAACAGGGCGGCCCCGCCGGGGCTGCCCGCACTTGCGTCGCGCGTCAGACCAGATAGACGGCGGCGACGAGGCCGAGCACCACCACTGCCAGTAGGCCGAGGGTGACGAGGCCGAGCCGCTTCTCGATGAACTCGCGGGCGCGCGGGCCGAAATGGTGCAGCAGCGCCGCCAGCAGGAAGAAGCGCGCCCCGCGGGTGATGAGCGACAGCAGGACGAACCAGAACAGGTTGTACTCGGCAAAGCCCGAGGTGATGGTGACCAGCTTGTAGGGGATGGGGGTGAGGCCCTTCAGCAGGATCACCCAATGCCCGTACTGGGCATAAGCGGCGCGGAACTGGTCGACCTTCGAGCCGTAGCCGTAGAGGTCGATCAGGAACTTGCCCACGCTCTCGTACAGCAGCGCGCCGATGGCGTAGCCCACGAGGCCCCCCAGCACCGAGGCGATGGTGGCGATGAGCGCGTAGCGCCAGGCCTTGTCCGGCCGCGCCAGCGTCATGGGCACCTGGAGCACGTCCGGCGGCACGGGAAAGACCGAGCTCTCCGCGAACGACACCAGGGCGAGGGCCCAGGGCGCCGACGGCTTCGCGGAATAGGCGATGATCCAGTCGTAGAGCTTGCGGAGCATGGGGCCGTGCTGCGTTGCAAAAGGGTGCTTTCGCTTAGAGCCTGCGCCCGGCCGAGTAAAGCGCCCGACTCGCCCGTCTAAACGGACGCTTTACCAGTCGCCTTCGCGGCCCGCGGGTGTGTCCGGCCGGACACAGACAGCGCGCGCACCGCGGTGTACATCGGCCCTGCTGCAGCTGAGTCGCGAGGGGGCACGCCCCGGCCGCAGCGCCGGCGGAGCCGGTGTGGATTTCCCGGATTTTCCGGGGAACGCCAAGGCCCCGTTCAGCCTTTATGAACCGATGCTGACGCATTCATTCAGGTGGGGTGTGGTTCAGGGCTGATAGACGCCCGGTGCCGCGCCGCTGCGAGGCTGGGACGCCGTCGGACGGGTTGCCGCGACGCAAGGTTGAGGGACGAGGATGTTCAAGCGAATCGCCGTGTTTGCCGCCCTGGTGCTGGGCTATGTGCTGACGGGCATGGCGCTCAATGCCAGCCAGACGGACCAGATGGGTTCGCCCATGGCCGCCGTCGCCGCGCAGGCGGAATGAAGTTCGGCTCTCGCCCGGCGATCTGATGAGCCGGCGGACGGGGCTTTCTCGATCGCAAGTGAAAATCGACGACTGAAATGAAAAGGCCGGGCTCTCGCCCGGCCTTTCTTTTTGGACCCGCCGCGCTCAGTGCACGGCGGCCTTCTTCTGCGGCTCGAGGTCGGCGGCGGTCACCGGCGGGTTGGCGAGGATGGCGCCGAGCCCGGCCATGCCGGCGCGCTGGCGCACCAGGGCCAGCACCACGTCGAGGGTCGGGGTGGGCATCTCCAGCATCTGCCCCATCTCCTGCACCACACTCACCAGCGGGTCGATCTCCATGGGGCGATCGCGCTCCAGGTCCTGGAGCATGGAGGTCTTGTGCGCGCCCACGGCGCCGGCACCATTGATGCGGCGCTCCACATCCACCCGGAAATTGACGCCGATGCGCTCGGCGATGGCCTTGGCCTCCAGCATCATGGCCTTGGCCACGGCGCGGGTGCCGGGATCGGCGGCGATGATGTCGAGGGTGGCGTGGGTCAGCGCGCTGATGGGGTTGAAGCACAGGTTGCCCCACAGCTTCAGCCACAGTTCGTCGCGGATGTTGGTCATCACCGGGGCGCGCAGTCCGCCCTTCTCCATCATCTGGCTGAGGGCGGTGACGCGGGGGGTGATCTCGCCCGACGGCTCGCCGAGGGGAAACTTGTCGCCATAGATGTGCTTGATGACGCCCGGCTCCACCACCTCGGTGGCGGGATAGACGATGCAGCCGATGGCGCGCTCGGGCCGCAGCACCTCCCACTGGCGGGCGCCGGGATCGATGGTGCCGAGGGTGCGGTTCTCCAGGGGGCCGCCGTGCTTATAGAAATACCAGTAAGGCACGCCGTTCACGGCGGTGACCACGCTGGTGTCGTTGCCGAGCAGCGGACGGATCTGCTCCACCACGCCGGGCACGGAATGGCCCTTCAGGGCGACGATGACGTAATCCTGCGGGCCGAGCTCGTGCGGGTTGTCGGTGGCGCGCACCTTGGCAACGCGCTCCTCGCCGTCGATGAGAAGCTTGACCCCGTTGGTCTGCATCGCCTCAAGATGGCCGCCACGCGCCACGAGGCTGACCTCGGCGCCGGCGTGGGCGAGCTGTACGCCCAGGTAGCCGCCAATCGCTCCCGCACCATAGATGCACACCTTCATGGCCGATCCTCCTGCTCGCATTCGTCGCTGCGTATTTTGTATGCCAGATAAAAGCGCGTGCGGCGCTCAAGGGCAAGTGGCGGCACGATACCAATGGAAATTAATTCCGCAACGTGGAAAATTTGACGCAGGGTGGACGCAGCCGCGCAGCCGGGTAGTTTGATGGCAACAGGCCGGAGTCGCGCCAGAAGGCGTGCAGGCGGGCGCGCGCATCGTCACGGGCGCGGGTCCCGGGGCAGGGGCAGAGGAGGGTTTTGGATGCCGGACACGGAGCTCGCGCCGAGGCGCAGGGGACGTCCCGCCTCCGGCGCGGCTGCGGAGGGCGGCGCCGAGGTCCAGTCGCTGGACCGGGCCATCGCCTTGCTGCGGGTGGTGGCCGACCAGGACGGCATGGCCCTCGCAGAGATCGCCCGCCGGGCCGAGCTGCCGGTCTCCACCGTCCACCGGCTCCTCACCACGCTGGAGAAGCGCCAGCTGGTCAATCACGATCTGTCCACGGGGCTTTGGACCGTGGGCCTCGGCCTGTTCCGCATCGGCGCCGCTTACCTGCGCATCCGCAAGCTGCCCGACATCGGCCGCCCGGTGATTCGCCGCCTGCTGCACGAGACGGACGAGACCGTGAACCTCGCCATGTTCGACGCCATGGAACTGGTGGTGGTGGCGCAGGCGGAGGCCCATGCGCCGGTGCGCGCCTTCTTCCGCCTCGGCGCCCGCCTGCCGCTTCACGCCACGGCCGCCGGCAAGGCGGTGCTGGCAGCGGCGAGCCCCTCGTTCCGCGGCGCCTGCCTGGCGCAGATCCGCTACGAGCCGTTCACCACCGCCACCCATCGCGAGGAGCGGGTGCTGATGGATGACGTGAGCGAGATCCTCGAGCGCGGATTCGCCGTGGACCGCGAAGAGCACGCCCCGGGCATGCGCGCGGTGGCGGCGGCCATCCTCAACGAATGGCGCGATCCCATTGGGGCGGTATCGGTATCCGCGCCGGCGGTGCGCATGAGCGACGATCGCATCCTGCGTCTTGGCCGGCGCGTGGCCGCGGCAGCCGAGCAGATGACGCGCCTGTATTCCGGCGCCGATGAAAGCTTGTCCCAGGATTATGCGGCGTATCGGTAAGGGTCGCTGACCATATTGGAATACAGTATTTCACATTCTGGTATACAGAGCACCGAATGCGAAATTGAAAATTCCAATTGACACCTCTGACATGCAATATACTCTTCAAGTAACCGCTACGTCAGCGGTGAAATGGGCAAGCATGACGCTGCAACAGATCGGGGCCTAGGAAGTAGACCGGTCATTGCCGACGCGCTTCGGGACAGGTCCGGGGATAAACATCGGGCAAAGCCCATCCCCCAAGCCGAGAAGCGAAGAGGTAAAAACAGTTCGGCCTCGCCAAGGGCCTGTCGCTACCAGCTCGTAAGTCACGATCCGCACAAATAAAACCGCGGACGATCCGGGAGGAAGACCAAAATGCATTCGGCATTCGCCAGGACCATCAGGAAAGGTGTGGCTGCGCTCGCAGTCGCCGCGGCCCTCGCCCCGGCCGGCGCGCTGGCCGCCTGGGAACCGACCAAGACGGTCGAATTCATCGTACCCGCCGGCACCGGCGGCGGCGCCGACCAGATGGCGCGCATGATCCAGGGCATCGTTCAGAAGAACAATCTGATGTCCCAGCCCCTCGTGGTCATCAACAAGTCCGGCGGCGCGGGCGCCGAGGGCTTCCTCGACGTGAAGGGGGCCAACCGCAACCCCCACAAGATCATCATCTCCCTGTCGAATCTCTTCACCACCCCGCTCGCCACCGGCGTCCCCTTCTCCTGGAAGGACATGACCCCGGTGTCCATGCTTGCGCTGGACGAGTTCGTGCTGTGGGTGAACGCCAAGGCGCCCTATGACGACGTCAAGGGGTACCTCGCCGCGCTCAAGGCCGCTTCCGGCGACCAGATCTTCAAGATGGGCGGCACCGGCTCCAAGCAGGAAGACCAGATCATCACCGCCGCCATCGAGCAGAAGACCGGCGCCAAGTTCATCTACGTGCCCTACAAGGGCGGCGGCGACGTCGCGGCCCAGCTGGTGGGCGGCCACGTCACCTCCTCGGTCAACAACCCCATCGAGGCGGTGTCGCAGTGGCGGGCCGGCGAGCTGAAGCCGTTGTGCGTGTTCGATCTCCAGCGGCTGCCCTACAAGGAGCCGATCGCCAACGGCAAGTCGTGGAACGACATCCCGACCTGCAAGGAATCCGGCCTGGACATTGAATATCTGATGCTGCGCGGCATCCTCATGCCGCCCGGCGCCAGCAAGGACCAGGTCGAATACTTCGTCGAGCTGTTCAAGAAGATCCGCGCCACCCCCGAGTGGCAGGAATTCATGCAGAAGGGCGCGTTCAACACCACCGCGCTCACCGGGCCTGAATACAGCGCCTGGCTGACCAAGGCCGAGGCCACCCACAAGGACCTCATGGAGAAGGCGGGCTTCGTCGCCAAGTAAGGCGTCGAAAGGCCTGGCCGCACGGCACGGCCGGCGGGAGCCGCCCGATCAGGGTGCGCCTCCCGCGAGGTCCGGCCAAAGGCCATCCGCCTGAAGCGACATGCGGGCTCCGCCGCGCGGCGAGGCCCGGAAACGCCGGACCCGGGGCAGGGCCCCGCCGGCGACGCCGCCCCTGCGCGGCGGGTGTCCAGTTCGGCCTTCGGGCTGTGGGAGGATCAGGTTCATGAGCACGGAAACCGGCCATTCCGGCCCCATCGCACACAATGAGAAGACGGTCACCAACCGCACCATGGACATGGTGGTGGCGGTGCTCTTCATGGCCCTGTCGGCGCTCGTCATGTCGGACAGCTGGCGCGTCGGCGCGAGCTGGGCGAGCGACGGCCCGCAGGCCGGCTACTTTCCCTTCTATGTCGGGCTGATCATGTTCATCGCTTCCGCCGCCACGCTGGTGCAGAATCTGGTGACGCGCCATCCCGACAACGCCAACTTCGTCGACCGCTCCCAGCTGGTTTCGGTGATGCAGGTGCTGGTGCCCACCGCGGTCTATGTGGGCCTCATCTTCCTCGTCGGCATCTATCTCGCCTCCGCGGTGTTCATCGCCTTCTTCATGTGGTGGCTGGGCAAGTATCCGATCGTGAAGATCCTGCCCGTGGCCATCGGCGTGCCGCTGGTGCTGTTCATGATGTTCGAGGTCTGGTTCCTGGTGCCGCTGCCCAAGGGCCCGCTCGAGGCTGCCCTCGGCTACTGACGACAAGGGCCGCCCCTCCGGGGTGGCCCGCCGGCCCGCGCGCCTCAGAGCGCCGGCCCTCACAAGAGACGCTGCGCGCGAAATGCGGCCGCCGGGGAAGGGCGGGCCGCCCCGCGCACCGGCAGGCCGCCGCACCCCGAGGGGGCCGGCCGGCCGCCTCATCCGATCCGCCCGGGCGTGCCGGCTCAGCCGCGTCGCCTTCGGCCGCGCCGCCCGCGACCGCCGCATCGTCCCGCCGGGGCGGCGCGTCCAACCGGGTGGCATCCCAGGACAACGAGCAACGCCCCCGCCCTGAGAGCCGCCGCAGAAGCGGCCGAGGTGGCGCAAGGAGGACCCCGTGGAAGCGCTAACGTCACTCATCGGAGGGTTCGGCGTCCTCGCCGATCCCATGAACATCGTCTACATGTTCGTCGGCATCACCCTCGGCGTCCTCATCGGGGTGCTGCCGGGGCTGGGCGGCGCCAACGGCGTCGCCATCCTCCTGCCGCTCACCTTCTCGATGACGCCGGTGTCGGCCATCATCATGCTCTCCTCCATCTATTGGGGAGCGCTGTTCGGCGGCGCCATCACGTCGATCCTGTTCAACATTCCCGGCGAGCCCTGGAGCGTCGCGACCACGTTCGACGGGCATCCCATGGCCCAGAAGGGCAAGGCCGGCGAGGCGCTGACCGGAGCCTTCACCGGCTCCTTCATCGGCGCCTTCTTCGCCGTCCTGCTCATCACCTTCCTCGCGCCGGTGATCGCCAAGTTCGCGCTGCAGTTCGGCCCGGCCGAATTCTTCGCGGTCTACCTCCTCACCTTCTGCGCCTTCGTCGGCATGGGACGCGAGCCGGCGGCCAAGGTGATCGCGGCCATGATGCTCGGCTTCGCCCTGGCGGCGGTGGGCATCGACACGGTGACCGGCCAGCTGCGCATGACCTTCGGCTCGGTCGAGCTCCTGCGCGGCTTCGACTTCCTCGTGGCGGTCATCGGCCTGTTCGGCGTCGGCGAGATCCTGCTCACCATGGAGGAAGGCCTCGCCTTCAAGGGCAAGAGCGCGGCCATCAATGCCAAGGTGGTGTGGGAGACCTGGAAGAAGCTGCCGAAATACTGGGTGGGCTGCCTGCGCTCGGCCATCGTCGGCTGCTGGATGGGCGTGACCCCGGGCGGCGCCACCCCGGCCTCCTTCATGAGCTACGGCCTTGCCAAGAAGTTCTCCAAGAACGGACGCAACTTCGGCAAGGGCGAACTGGAAGGCGTGGTGATGCCGGAAGTGGCGGCGCATGCCGCCGGCACTTCGGCGCTGCTTCCCATGCTCACCCTCGGCATCCCCGGCTCGCCCACCGCGGCGGTGCTGCTCGGCGGCCTGCTGATCTGGGGTCTCCAGCCCGGCCCGCTGCTGTTCGTCGAGCAGAAGGACTTCGTGTGGGGCCTCATCGCCTCGATCTACCTCGGCAACATCGCCGGCCTGATCGTGGTGCTGACCACCGTGCCGATCTTCGCGGCCATCCTGCGCATCCCGTTCAGCGTCATCGCCCCGATCATCCTGGTGATCTGCGCGGTGGGTGCCTACACGGTGCACAACGCCGGCCTCGACATCGCCGTCATGCTGGTCTTCGGCGTCATCGGCTACCTGTTCAAGAAGCTCCAGTATCCGCTCGCGCCGCTGGTGCTGGCCCTGGTGCTCGGCGACATGGCCGAATCGTCCTTCCGGCAGGCCATGCTGGTGTCGCAGGGCCACCTGTCCATCTTCTGGTCCAACCCGCTGGTGGGCTCGATCGTGACGCTGGCTCTGGTGATGCTTGCCTGGCCGCTGATCTCCATGCTCATGGCGCGCATCCGCCCGCAGGGCTCGAAGCCCGCAGCGGCAGAGTAAAAAGAGCCGCTGACCCGCTTCGGCGGGCGGCGGAACGACCAGGGGCGGCGGCAGCGCCGCCCCTTTCGGCAGCCGGCTCACCAAGCGCCCGATGAGCCCAGCGACCGACCGTCCGCGACACCTAGTAATCCACGCCATGCTGCGGCGCGGAACCGAATTCCCGAACATCGGGATTGCTTTGGCGTAATGAAGACCGTATACAGTATTTCACGGCAGCGGAACGCCTCGCCAGAAGGTGGCTGTTGCCAGGGAGAGGAACGAAGGTCGTGCATCAGACGCCCGTGCATCAGACCCCCGCGACAGCGATCGCGGATCCTCCGAAGCTCAAGGTGGAGCCGCTGGAGGCGGCCTCGAGCCTGCGCATGCTGGCTTACGAGGCGCTGAAGCGCGCCATCACCCAGATGGACATCTACGGCTCAACCACTGAGTTTCGGCTGGACGAGCGCCAGCTTTCCGAGACTTTGGGCGTGTCGCGCACCCCCATCCGCGAGGCGATGACCGTGCTGGAGCAGGAGGGCTTCGTGCGCTCCGTGCCGCGCCGGGGCATCTTCGTGGTGCGCAAGACCAAGCGCGAGATCCTCGACCTCATCGTGGTTTGGGCGGCGCTCGAGAGCATGGCGGCGCGGCTTGCCGCGACCCAGGCCTCGGACAGCGAGATCGCGAGCCTGCGCCGGCTCTTCAACGAGTTCGAGGCGCAGGCCCTCGCCAACCAGATGAACGAATATTCGGAGGCGAACATCGCCTTCCATCACGCCGTCATCAGCATGGGCGGCTGCCGGCTGATCGTGGACATGACCGAGAACCTGTTCCTGCACATGCGCGCCATCCGCGCGGTGTCGGTGCGGCAGGAGAACCGGTTCGAAATCTCCATGCGGGAACACATGGCGATCATCGACGCGCTCGAGAAACGGGACCCTGATCTCGCCGAGCGCCTGGTGCGGGAACACACCATGGGTCTTGCGGCCCATGTGGAACGGCACGGTGTCTTCCCCGAATAGGCCGATCACAGGCCGCAGCGGGACGACACAGCAAGGAGACGCCAAATGGCAACGGCGGAAAAGACCAAGATCGAGGACAATGTGGTGCACATCGACGCTGCCGCCGAGGCGGAGCGCGATCTGACCGACGGTTTCCATCTCGTCATCGATGCCCTGAAGCTCAACGGCATCAAGACCATCTACGGCGTGCCCGGCATTCCGATCACCGACCTCGGCCGCATGGCCCAGGCGGAGGGCATCCGCGTCATCTCCTTCCGTCACGAGCAGAATGCCGGCAACGCGGCGGCGATCGCCGGCTTCCTCACCAAGTCGCCGGGCGTGTGCCTGACGGTGTCGGCGCCGGGCTTCCTCAACGGCCTGACCGCCCTCGCCAACGCCACCACCAACTGCTTCCCGATGATCCTCATCTCCGGCTCGTCCGAGCGCGAGATCGTCGACCTGCAGCAGGGCGACTATGAGGAGATGGACCAGCTCGCCATCGCCAAGCCCCTGTGCAAGGCGGCGTTCCGCGTGCTGCACGCGGCGGACATCGGCATCGGCGTCGCCCGCGCCATCCGCGCGGCGGTGTCGGGGCGTCCCGGCGGCGTCTATCTCGACCTGCCGGCCAAGCTGTTCGGCCAGGTGATGGATGCCGAGGCCGGCGCCAAGTCGCTGGTCAAGGTGATCGATCCCGCCCCGGCGCAGATCCCGGCCCCGGCCGCGGTGGACCGCGCCATCGAGCTGCTCAAGGGCGCCGAGCGCCCCCTCATCATCCTCGGCAAGGGCGCGGCCTACGCCCAGGCGGACGCCGAGATCCGCGCCTTCGTGGAGAAGAGCGGCATCCCCTTCCTGCCCATGAGCATGGCCAAGGGCCTGCTGGAGGACACCCATCCCCAGTCGGCGGGCGCGGCGCGCTCCACCGCCCTCAAGGAATCCGACGTGGTGCTTCTGGTGGGCGCGCGCCTCAACTGGCTGCTCTCCCACGGCAAGGGCAAGACCTGGGGCGATGCCCCGAAGAAGTTCATCCAGGTGGACATCGAGCCCAAGGAGATGGACTCCAACGTCGAGATCGCCGCCCCGCTGGTGGGCGACATCGGCTCGGTGATCTCTGCTCTCAGCGACCGTCTCGACGGCTCCTGGAAGGCCCCGCCGACCCAGTGGATCGAGAACATCCGCACCAAGAAGGAAGCCAACATCGCCAAGATGGCGCCGAAGCTCCTGAAGAACTCGGTGCCCATGGACTTCCACTCGGCCCTCGGCGCGCTGAAGACCGTCATCAAGGAGCGTCCCGATGCCATCCTGGTGAACGAGGGCGCCAACACCCTCGACCTCGCCCGCGGCATCATCGACATGTACCAGCCGCGCAAGCGCCTGGACGTGGGGACCTGGGGCGTGATGGGCATCGGCATGGGCTTTGCCGTCGGCGCGGCGGTGGAGACCGGCAAGCCGGTTCTGGCGGTCGAAGGCGACAGCGCCTTCGGCTTCTCCGGCATGGAGGTGGAGACCATCTGCCGCTACAACCTGCCGGTCACCATCGTGATCTTCAACAACAACGGCATCTATCGCGGCACCGACACGGACCCCACGGGCCGTGATCCCGGCACCACGGTGTTCGTCCCCGGCTCGCGCTACGACAAGATGATGGAGGCCTTCGGCGGCGTGGGCGTGAACGTCACGTCCCCCGACGAGCTCTATCGCGCCGTCAGCGCCGCCATGGACTCAGGCAAGCCCACGCTCATCAATGCGGAGATCGACCCGGCTGCCGGCTCGGAGAGCGGCAACATCGGCTCGCTCAACCCGCAGAGCGTGGTCAAGAAGAAGAAGTGAGAGGCGTAACGCTTCTCGAGCCTTGGCTGGCGGGGCTCAGTCCCGCCGGCCCAACCCGATGAACTCAACAACAACAAGAGTAGAACCGGGAACAAAACAGAGCGGAATTGCGAGGATTCGATGGGCAAGGCACTAGACGGAGTCCGTATCCTGGACTTCACCCACGTTCAGTCCGGACCGAGCTGCACCCAGCTGCTCGCCTGGTTCGGCGCCGACGTGATCAAGGTGGAGCGGCCGGGCGAAGGCGATGTGACGCGCGGCCAGCTGCGCGATCTCGATGGCGCGGACAGCCTCTACTTCACCATGCTCAACTCCAACAAGCGGTCGGTCACCCTCGATACCAAGAACCCGGACGGCAAGGCCGTGCTGGAGCAGCTGGTGCGCCAGTGCGACGTGCTGGTGGAGAATTTCGCCCCCGGCGCCCTCGACCGCATGGGCCTCACGTGGGAGCGCCTCTCGGCCATCAACCCGCGCCTCATCCTCGCCTCCGTGAAGGGCTTCGGCCCAGGCCCGTTCGAGGATTGCAAGGTGTATGAGAACGTCGCCCAATGCGCGGGCGGCGCCGCCTCCACCACCGGCTTCCGCGACAGCCTGCCCATGGTCAGCGCCGCCCAGATCGGCGATTCGGGCACCGGCCTGCATCTCGCGCTCGGCATCGTCACCGCGCTGTTCCAGCGCGAGCACACCGGCCGCGGCCAGCGCGTCATGTGCGCCATGCAGGATGCGGTGCTGAACCTGTGCCGGGTGAAGCTGCGCGACCAGCAGCGCCTCGCCAACGGCCCGCTCAAGGAATACAGCCAATTTGGCGAGGGCGTGCCGTTCGGCGAGACCGTGCCGCGCGCCGGCAACGATTCCGGCGGCGGCCAGCCCGGGCGCATCCTGCGCTGCAAGGGCTGGGAGCACGATCCCAACGCTTATATCTATTTCATCACCCAGGCGCCGGTCTGGGGGAAGATCTGCGACGTCATCCACGAGCCCGAGTGGAAGACCGATCCCGATTATGCGACGCCGGCCGCGCGCCTGCCGCACCTCAACGAGATCTTCACCCGCATCGAGGCGTGGACCATGGCCCACACCAAGTTCGAGGCCATGGAGATCCTCAACCAGTACGACATCCCCTGCGGCCCGATCCTCTCCATGAAGGAGATCGCCGAGGACCAGTCGCTTTATGCCACCGGCACGCTGGTGGAGGTTCCCCATCCGGTGCGCGGCAGCTATCTCACGGTGGGCAATCCCATCAAGCTGTCCGACAACCAGGTCGAGGTGGAGCGCTCGCCGCTCCTCGGGGAGCATACCGAGGAAGTGCTCGCCCAGGTGCTGGGGCTCGCCCCCGACCGCATCGACGCGCTGCGCGCCTCCGGCGCCATCGGCACGCCGCGGCGGATGGCGGCGGAGTAGACGTTTCCTCCGGGGCGGCACCCTTAAGGGACCGCCCCTGCCGGCGACGGCGCGGAGGCTGGACTGTTCGAGAGGAAGAATGATGAACGCGGCCCTAGATCTTGCTCAGCTGCTAGATGCCGTCGGAGACGCGCTCGTCGTCTGCGACACGGCGGGGGAAATCGCGTTCTGGAATCCGGCCGCCGAGCGCATGTTCGGTTATTCCCCGGAGGAGGCCCTCGGCCGCTCCCTCGACATCATCATCCCGGAGCGCCAGCGCCAGCGGCACTGGGACGGCTATCACGAGACCATGCGCACCGGCGTCACCCGCTACGGGACGAGCCTTCTGCGCGTGCCGGCCATCCACAAGGACGGCCATGCGCTTTCCATCGCCTTCACCGTGGCGCTGCTGCGCTCGGCCGACGGCGCGTCCACCCATGTCGCCTCGGTCATCCGGGACGAGACGGAGCGATGGAAGGAGGAGCGCGACCTTCGCAAGCGCCTCGCGGAAGCGGAGGCCAGGCTGAAGGAGCAGTCCCAAGCATAACAGGCCGGCCCTACCGGCGCGATCGTGCCGGCGGCGGTCCGCGACCGTCCGCCGGATGGGTTCCGGGGAGGCGAGGGGCGATGCCCTGCCTTGCCGAGATGTTCAGGCAACGTTTGACAAAGGGAACGCGACAATGACCAGCAAGCCTTTGGAAGGCATCAAGATCATCGACTTCACGCACGTTCAGGCCGGCCCCGCCTGCACCCAGCTCCTCGCCTGGTTCGGCGCGGACGTGATCAAGGTGGAGCGGCCCGGCTCCGGCGATGTGACGCGCAACCAGCTGCGCGACATCTCGAACGCCGACGCGCTCTATTTCACCATGCTGAACTCCAACAAGCGCTCCCTGACCCTCGACACCAAGACCCCCGCGGGCAAGGAGGTTCTCACCAAGCTCATCAAGGAGAGCGACGTTCTCGTCGAGAACTTCGCCCCCGGTGCGCTGGACCGCATGGGCTTCACCTGGGAGCACATCAACGAGCTCAACCCGGGCATGATCGTCGCCTCGGTGAAGGGCTTCTCCGACGGCCACCACTATGAAGACCTGAAGGTGTACGAGAACGTCGCCCAATGCGCCGGCGGCGCGGCCTCCACCACCGGCTTCTGGGACGGCCCGCCCACCGTGTCCGCGGCGGCGCTCGGCGACTCCAACACCGGCATGCACCTCGCCATCGGCATCCTCACCGCGCTGCACGCCCGCAACAAGACCGGCAAGGGCCAGAAGGTGGCCGTGTCCATGCAGGACGCCGTCATCAACCTCTGCCGCGTCAAGCTGCGCGACCAGCAGCGCCTCGACCGCGTGGGCTACCTCGAGGAGTATCCCCAGTACCCGCACGGGACCTTCTCGGACGTGGTGCCGCGCGGCGGCAACGCGGGCGGCGGCGGCCAGCCCGGCTGGGTGCTGAAGTGCAAGGGCTGGGAGACCGATCCCAACGCCTACATCTACTTCACCGTGCAGGAGCAGGCCTGGGGCAAGGTGGCGGAAGCCATCGGCAAGCCGGAGTGGATCGACGACCCGGCCTACAACACCGCCCGCGCCCGCCAGGACAAGATCTTCGACATCTTCGCCGTCATCGAGGCGTGGCTGTCCGACAAGACCAAGTTCGAGGCGGTGGACATCCTGCGCAAGTTCGACATCCCCTGCGCCCCGGTGCTCACCATGAAGGAGATCGCCGAGGACGAGTCGCTCCGCAAGAGCGGCACCATCGTCGAGGTGGATCACAAGGAGCGCGGCAAGTACCTCACCGTCGGCAGCCCCATCAAGTTCTCCGACATGAGCGTCGAGGTCACCGGTTCGCCGCTGCTCGGCGAGCACACCGACGAGGTGCTGGCCGAGCTCGGCTATTCGGCCGAGCAGATCAAGTCCATGCACGACGGCCGCGTGGTCTGATCGTGCCCTGCGGCGGGGCCCTCGTCCCGCCGCGGCTTTCTCTGCCGTGATCGCCCGGCGCGTCCGGGCGGTCGCCCTTTCCGTCCTCGTCCGCCCGGCTGTGAAGCAGCGGGATGCGGCGAAGGCGATGCTCCGCACGTGCGGTGCAGGACCAGGCCGCGCGTGACCCGCGCGTTTTTTCTTCCGGCCTTGCCCGGGCGCTGAGCGCTCCGGCCGCCGGCTCCCGCGCCGCCCCTGAGGGGATGAGGCGATCTCCATCACAGAAACTGCCGCGCGCGTCACGTCTGCGGCCCCACCGGCGCGGTGTCGCATTGGTGCCGGCAGGGGTTTGCGTGCACACTACGACTTTGGTCGAAGCGCGCAGCCGTCAAGAGCCGCGCCGTGCCGCGCCCTGCGCGGCCGCGACGAGGGAGGAAGCCCCGATGAACATCCACGAGTATCAGGCCAAGGCGATTCTGCGCGGTTTCGGCGTCCCCGTGTCCCGCGGCGTCGCGGCGTTCACGGCGCAGGAGGCGGAGGACGCGGCGCGCGCCATGGGCGGTATCGCCTTCGTGGTCAAGGCACAGATCCATGCCGGCGGCCGCGGCAAGGGCAGCTTCAAGGAACTGCCGGCGGGCGCGAAGGGCGGCGTGCGCGTGGTGCGAACCCCCGCCGAGGTGAAGGCCCACGCCGCCGAGATGCTGGGCAACACCCTCGTCACCGTCCAGACCGGGCCGGACGGCAAGCAGGTGAACCGCCTCTACATCGAGGAAGGCGCGTCCATCGACAAGGAATTCTATCTCTCCATGCTGGTGGACCGCGCCACGTCGCGCGTCGCCTTTGTTGTCTCCACCGAGGGGGGCATGGACATCGAGGAGGTCGCCCACGCGACCCCGGAGAAGATCATCACCTTCTCCGTCGATCCCGCCACCGGCGTTCAGCCGCTGCACGGCCGCAAGGTGGCGCAGGCGCTGGGCCTCACCGGCGAGCTTGGCAAGCAGGCTGTGGCGCTCACCGCCAACCTCTATAACGCCTTCACCGAGAAGGACATGAGCCTTCTGGAGATCAACCCGCTGGTGGTGACGAAGGATGGCCGGCTGGTCTGCCTCGACGCCAAGGTGGCGTTCGATTCCAACGCCATCTTCCGCCACTCGGACGTGGCGCAGCTGCGCGACGAGAGCGAGGAGGATTTCAAGGAGATCGAGGCCTCGCGCTACGACCTCTCCTACATCGCCCTCGATGGCACCATCGGTTGCATGGTCAACGGCGCGGGCCTTGCCATGGCCACCATGGACATCATCAAGCTCTACGGCATGGAGCCCGCCAACTTCCTGGATGTGGGCGGCGGCGCGACCAAGGAGAAGGTGACGGCGGCGTTCAAGATCATCACCGCCGACCCGAACGTGGAGGGCATCCTCGTCAACATCTTCGGCGGCATCATGCGCTGCGACGTGATCGCCGAGGGCGTCATCGCCGCCGTGCGGCAGGTGGGGCTGAAGGTGCCGCTGGTGGTGCGCCTTGCCGGAACGAACGTGGACGAGGGCAAGAAGATCATCCGCGAGAGTGGTCTGAACGTGATCCCGGCGGACGATCTGGACGATGCGGCGCAGAAGATCGTCGCGGCCGTGAAGAAGGAAGCTGCGTGATGTCCGTGCTCATCGACGCCAATACCAAGGTCATCACCCAGGGCTTCACCGGCAAGAACGGCACGTTCCACGCCGAGCAGGCCATCATGTACGGCACCAAGATGGTCGGCGGCACCTCCCCCGGCAAGGGCGGCTCCACCCACCTCAACCTGCCGGTGTTCGACACGGTGATGGAGGCCAAGGAGAAGACCGGGGCCGATGCCTCGGTGATCTACGTGCCGCCGCCCGGCGCCGCCGACGCCATCCTCGAAGCCATCGACGCCGAGATTCCCCTGATCGTCTGCATCACCGAGGGCATCCCGGTGATGGACATGGTGAAGGTGAAGCGGGCGCTGTCCGGCTCGAAGTCGCGCCTCATCGGCCCCAACTGCCCGGGCATCGTGACGGCGGGCGAGTCCAAGATCGGCATCATGCCGGCCAACATCTTCAAGAAGGGCTCGGTGGGCATCGTCTCGCGCTCGGGCACGCTGACCTATGAGGCGGTGTTCCAGACCTCGCAGGAGGGCCTTGGCCAGACCAGCGCGGTGGGCATCGGCGGCGACCCGGTGAAGGGCACGGAATTCATCGACGTGCTGGAGATGTTCCTGGCCGACCCCGAGACCAAGTCGATCGTGATGATCGGCGAGATCGGCGGCTCGGCGGAAGAGGAGGCGGCGCAGTTCCTCGCCGACGAGGCGAAGAAGGGCCGCAAGAAGCCGATGGTGGGCTTCATTGCCGGCCGCACGGCGCCTCCCGGGCGCCGCATGGGCCATGCGGGCGCCATCATCTCCGGCGGCAAGGGCGGGGCGGAGGACAAGATCGCGGCCATGGAGGCGGCGGGCATCCGCGTGTCGCCCTCTCCCGCCCGCCTCGGCAAGACCCTGGTGGAAGTGCTGAAGGGCTGATCCAACAGTGCCCCGGGACAAGCAACGGCGATCGCCGCAGTGCTGAACCGGGGCCCAGGGGAAAGTCGGCGAAGCCGGCGGAAGCCCTCGACTGCGAAATGAAGCCGCCTTCGGCGACGTTTCGCGCTGGGCCACGGCTCTCCTTCCACTTCGTTCCAGTCGGCCGAGGCACGAGGGTGCCGCGCGCCCCCAACCCATCATCAAAGGAAACACCCATGACCACCTGGCTGCGCTTCGCCGCCAACGGAAAGACCGGCTTTGGCACGCTCGCGGGCGACACCATCACCGTCCACGAGGGCTGCATGTTCGCGGGCGCGACGCCGACTGCCGAGGCGCTGAAGCTCGCGGACGTGGCGCTGGAGGCGCCCTGCGCACCCACCAAGATCGTGGCCCTGTGGAACAACTTCCACGAACTGGCCGCCAAGCTGAAGGTGGCCGAGCCCGCCGAGCCGCTCTATCTGCTCAAGGCGACCACCTCCGTGTCCGCGCCGGGCGCGACGGTGCGCAAGCCCAAGGGCTATGAGGGCAAGACGGTCTATGAAGGGGAGTTGGGCATCGTTATCGGTCGCACCCTCGCCCATGCCAGCGAGGAAGAGGCGGCGGCCGGCATCTTCGGCTACACGGTGGTCAACGACATCACCGCCGCCGACATCCTGAACCGTGACCCCACGTTTCCGCAATGGGCGCGGGCCAAGGGCATCGACGGCTACGGCCCGTTCGGCCCATGGATCGTCACCGATTTCGACCCGGCGGCGGCGCGCGTGCGTACCATTCTCAACGGGCAGGAGCGCCAGAACTATCCGTTGGCGGACATGATTTTTCCCCCGGCGCAGCTGGTTTCCATGCTGTCGAAGGACATGACGCTGAACCCCGGCGACCTCATCGCCTGCGGCACCTCGGTGGGGGTGGGCACCATGAAGGAGCCCACCAATTCCATCGAGATCGAGATCGAAGGTATCGGCACGCTCGCCAATACGTTCGTGCAGTGATCCGGCGGGGCGATCAGCCTCTGATCGCCCTTGCCCCACCGATGAGGATGCAGGCGCCCACAAAGCCGGCGATCAGGTAGCCGAGCCAGCCGGCGAAGCCGACGCCCACCAGCCCGAACAGGAAGCTGGCGATGGCCGCGCCGATGATGCCCAGGATGATGTTCATGAGCAGGCCCGTGTCGCTCTTCATGAACATGGAGGCGAACCAGCCGGCGAGGCCCCCGATGATGATGGCGGCGATCCAGCCCACTTGCGCGTCTTGCATGGCTTCCCTCTGACAGTTGCGCTCCCGAATGGGGGCGCGAGGGAAACGGTGCAGCAGGGCCTAAGGTTCCGGCGCCGCTTGGGGCGGAGCTGTTTCAAGCAGAAAGGCCGCCTTTCGGGCGGCCTTTCAGGGGTTTTCGAAGCGGATTACCGCGTCAGTGCTTCAGGGCCGCCTGCGCCGCCGCGAGGCGGGCGATGGGCACGCGGAAGGGCGAGCAGGAGACATAGTCGAGCCCCACCTCGTGGCAGAAGGTCACCGAGGCCGGATCGCCACCGTGCTCGCCGCAGATGCCGAGCTTGATGTCCGGCCGCGACCTGCGACCCCGCTCCACGCCGATCTTAACCAGCTCGCCCACGCCGTCCACGTCGATGGAGACGAAGGGGTCGGTCTCGATGATCCCCTTCTGCACATACGGGCCGAGGAAGGTGCCGGCGTCGTCGCGGGACACGCCGAAGCAGGTCTGGGTGAGGTCGTTGGTGCCGAAGGAGAAGAACTCGGCGCCCTTGGCGATCTCCTCCGCGCGCAAGGCGGCGCGCGGCAGCTCGATCATGGTGCCCACCTGGAAGGTGAGGGTGGCACCGGTCTCCTTCTCCACCGCGGCGGCGGTGTCGCGGATGACCTTGTCCACGATGTCGAACTCCGCCTTGGTCGCGATGAGGGGCACCATCACTTCCGGCACCACCGCCTCGCCGGTCTTCTGGGCGGCGATCACCGCCGCCTCGAAGATGGCGCGGGCCTGCATCTCGGCGATCTCGGGGAAGGCGATGGCGATGCGGCAGCCGCGGAAGCCGAGCATCGGGTTGACCTCGTGCAGCTCCTTGTTGCGCCGCTCGATGCGCTCGATGTCGACGCCGAGGCTCTTCGCCACCTCCGCCGTCTCCTCCGCCGTGTGGGGCAGGAATTCGTGCAGCGGCGGGTCGAGCAGGCGGATGGTCACCGGCAGCCCCTTCATGATCTCGAACAGCTCGACGAAATCGTCGCGCTGCATGGGCAGGAGCTTCGCCAGAGCGGCGCGGCGGCCGGCCTCGTCGTCGGCGAGGATCATCTCGCGCACGGCGAGGATGCGGCCGGCGTCGAAGAACATGTGCTCGGTGCGCGACAGGCCGATGCCCTCGGCGCCGAACGAGCGCGCCATGCGGGCGTCCGCCGGGGTCTCGGCATTGGCGCGCACCTTCAGCTTGCGCACCTTGTCGGCCCAGCCCATGAGGGTCGCGAACTCGCCCGACAGCTCCGGCTGGAGCATCGGCACCTCGCCGGCGAGCACCTGGCCGGTGGAGCCGTCGATGGTGATGTGGTCGCCCTTCTTGAAGGTCTGTCCCGACACGGTCAGGGTCTGCGCCGCATAGTCGATGCGCAGCGAGCCGGCGCCCGAGACGCAGGGCTTGCCCATGCCGCGCGCCACCACGGCGGCGTGGGAGGTCATGCCGCCGCGCGAGGTGAGGATGCCCTGGGCGGCATGCATGCCGTGGATGTCCTCGGGGCTCGTCTCGACGCGCACCAGGATGACCTTGAGGCCCTTCTCCTTCATGGCCTCGGCCTCGTCGGCCGAGAACACGATGGCGCCCGCCGCCGCGCCGGGCGAGGCCGGCAGGCCGGAGGCGATCACCTTGCGCTCGGCCTTGGGGTCGATGGCCGGGTGCAGCAGCTGGTCGAGGGCCGCCGGATCGACGCGGCCAACCGCCTCCTGCTCGGTGATGAGGCCCTCGGCGGCGAGCTCCACGGCGATGCGCAGGGCCGCCTTGGCGGTGCGCTTGCCGGAGCGGGTCTGGAGCATCCAGAGCTTGCCCTTCTCCACCGTGAACTCGAGGTCCTGCATGTCCCGGTAGTGATTCTCGAGCACATGCGAGATGCGCTCGAATTCCTTGAAGGCGTCGGGGAGGGCGACTTCCATGGAGGGCTTGTCGGAGCCGGCGGCGGTGCGCGCCTTCTCGGTCAGGTCCTGCGGGGTGCGGATGCCCGCCACCACGTCCTCGCCCTGGGCGTTCACCAGGAACTCGCCATAAAGCGCGTTCTCGCCGGTGGAAGGATTGCGGGTGAAGGCGACGCCGGTGGCCGAGGTGTCGCCCATGTTGCCGAACACCATGGACTGCACGTTCACCGCCGTGCCCCAGCTCTCCGGTATGGAGTGGAGGCGGCGGTAGGTGATGGCGCGCGCGTTCATCCAGGACGAGAACACCGCGCCGATGGCGCCCCAGAGCTGCTCGTGCGGATCCTGGGGGAAGGGCTTGCCGAGCTCGGTCTGGACCTTCTCCTTATACTTGACCACCAGAGCCGCCCAGTCGTCGGCGTCGAGGTCGGTGTCGAGGGTGTGGCCGTTCTGCAGCTTGTAGTGCTCCAGAATCTCCTCGAAATGGTGGTGATCCACGCCCAGAACCACGTCCGAATACATGGTGATGAAGCGCCGGTAGCTGTCGTAGGCGAAGCGCCGGTCGGCGAGGCGGGCGACCGCACCCACGGTCTCGTCGTTGAGGCCGAGGTTGAGCACCGTGTCCATCATGCCCGGCATGGAGGCGCGGGCACCGGAACGCACCGAGACTAGGAGCGGGTTTGCCGCATCGCCGAACGACTTGCCCGTAAGCTGGCCGACCTGGGCCAGCGCCGTCTCCACCTCGCCCTTCAGCTCGGCCGGGTAGGTTTGGCCATGGGCGTAATAATAGGTGCACACCTCGGTGGTGATAGTGAAGCCGGGAGGGACGGGCAGGCCGAGGTTCGACATCTCGGCGAGGTTCGCGCCCTTGCCGCCGAGCAGGTTCTTCATGTCGGCTTTGCCCTCGGCCTTGCCGTCGCCGAAGGTGTAGACCCATTTCGTCATGTGGCTGATCCCTGTGGCCCTGTGGGTGGGATGTGCGGGTTGGCGGATGCTTTAGCGTGCAGCGCACCAAGCATCAACTGGGCAATCCGAAGCGCTGTTCCCGCGGCGCACGGCCACGCTCCGAGCGCGATCAATGGCCCATCAGCCCGGTCACGCCCACGATGATGAGGTAAAGCGCCACAAGCACGTTCAGAAGCCGCGGAAAGGCAAGGATCAGGACGCCCGCGATGAGGGCGACTGCCGGCTGAAGCGTGACCATGCTGAAAGACATTGTGAAGCCTCCCGAAACAGGCGCAGGCGCGATTCCCGCGCGGGCGGCGCACGATTGCCCATCCCGGCAGCCCCGTCCATCGCCTCCCGGGCGCCGGCTGGGGCGCGACGGGTCGATGCGGCGCTCACGCTGGCGTTACGGCACGAGCGATTGCGCGGGCGGTGCAAGTCGCCACAATCGGGTCGATCCATATTTCCGCACCGCCGGCCCATGCTCGCCGTACCGTCAGGGCGGCGGCGATCCCCTGAGGGAGTCTTCATGACTGAGCCCAGCCGCCCTGCGCCGCGCCGTCGCCTGTCCCCTGCGGTTGCCCGCGCCCCCCGTGCCGGCCGGCCGCTGGCATTGTTTCGGCGGCTGGTCCTGGCGGCGACGGCGCTCGCGGTCAGCTCGGGAATCGCCTTGGCGCAACCTGAGAAATGCCCACGCATGGTGGCCGAGCGGCCGAAGGTCCGGCTCGCCGCGCTGGATGGGGCCATGCTGCGGCTGGCGCAGGCGACGAGCCTGGTGCGCCTGACCTTCGTCGGCCACGCGAGCTTCCTCATCGAGAGTCCGGCCGGGGTCACCATCGTCACCGACTACAATGACTATGTGCGGGCCAACGTGGTGCCGCGCGTCGCCACCATGAACCGCGCTCACGATACCCACTTCACCGAAGCGCCCGACCCGGAGATCGAGTTCGTACTGCGCGGCTGGAACCCCCAGGGCGGGCCGGCCCATCACGAGCTGACCCTGGAAGACGTGTGGATCCGCAACGTGCCCACCAACATCCGGCGCGGGGCGGGCACCGAATACGACGGCAATTCCATGTTCGTGTTCGAGGTTTCGGGCCTGTGCATCGCCCATCTCGGGCACCTGCACCACCTGCTCACCCAGGATCATCTGGAGGCGTTGGGGCGGATCGACGTGGTGCTGGCGCCGGTGGACGGCTCCTACACGTTGGACATCGAGGGCATGGTGGAGGTGCTCAAGGCAATCAACGCGCCGCTTGTGATCCCCATGCACTATTTCAGCCAGTACGGCCTGGAGCGCTTCCTGGCCCGCCTGGGGCAGGAGTGGACGGTCGAGCGGTCGAGCGAGCCGTTTGTGATGCTGTCCCGGGAAACGCTGCCCAAGACCCGCACGCTGCTGGTTCTCCCGGGGCACTAGCCGAGGGGCAGCCTGGCGCTCGCGTCGCTCCCCGGCGCCATAACGCAAAAGGCCCCGCGCCGAAGCGCGGGGCCTTTGGTCACGTCGGGAGACGTGGATCAGATCACTTCAGAGCCAGGAAGGTGGTGTCGAAGGAGAGGCTGGCCACGAAGCGGTCGCCGCAGACGTTCGACAGGCCGGAGACCACGCCGCAGGAGCCGTAGGGCGCAAAGCCGACGCCGGAGACGAAGGCCGGGCCCTCGGAGAGGGTGCTGCCGTAGTAGCGCAGGTCGAGGGTGGCAGCCTTGTAGGTGAAGGCGACGCCCACGTTCCAGGTGGTGTAGGAGGGCAGCTCGTAGTTGGCGACGAAGATGTTGCCGAAGTCGGTCTGGCCGAGCCACTGATAGCCGAGCTCACCCGAGACGTAGAAGCCGACGCCGGGGACGGTGCTCCACTTGGTGAAGTCCACCTTGAGGGTACCCGACAGGTAGGTGCCGTCCGAACCCGAGCCGGCGTAGCTGTCGGTGTAGTAGAGGTTGCCGCCCACGGTGAACACGTCGTTGATGACGTAGGTCGGCTTGAAGTAGATTTCCCAGTAGTCGATGTTGACCGCGGGAACGCCCAGCGCCAGCGTGTTCACGCCGATCTCACCGGGATAGTAGTAATACACGAAGCCGAGGTCGAGGGTGAGGCCGCCCCAGGTGTGGCGCAGGCCGCCGTAGATGTCGACTTCGGCGGTCGGGTCGCTGAGGCCGGTGAAGCCCGTGCCGAACTGATTGATCGGGGGGAAGTCCACGTTGGACGCCCACACGCCGCCGTAGATCCAGTCGAAGAGGCGCAGCTCGGCGTAGCCCTGGACGGCCATATTGCCGTCGGTCTGCGAGATGCCGCGGAACACGTAATCAGTGGCGAGCTTCACACCGAAGGCCACGTCCCACAGCGGGGCGGGCTCGGGAGCGGCGACCGCCTTGACCGGCATGGCGGCAAGGTCCGCGGCACCGGCGGTGCCCACGGACGCGGCCCCGGCCAGGAGCATGGAGGCGGCGACGACTGCAATCTTGTTCATAACGTTTTCCCCGCAGCGATTTAGACTGATAAAAATCAGGTACGGCCTCTGTGTCCAATGAGAAATTTGAGGCACACACTGCCGCTGGTTTAGGCAAACCGTTGCAAATGCTAGATTCCTGTGTTGCACGGTTGCAACGCACCCGGGTGAAACGCCCGGAACGCGTGTTCTTGCCGGGAAACACATCTGCCGGACAAGGAGTTATTAACCATACGGTTACGGTATCATAAAACCGTCTTAACGCATCAATGAAGCTTTCCGGGCACAGGGAGCGCTGGGCGCGAACGCGATTCTCTTTTCGCGCACGGCGCAGCAATGACATCCATGCCCCGCGCCGACGGTTGGCGGGTCACCCGCGCATCAGTATCGGACGACTTCGTGTCGAAGCCCCGTCAGGGGCGGACCATCAGGAGCGGACGTCCACGTTCGGGCGTACGCGCCCAGCCGCCGTCCTCCTGGCGCGCGAAGCGGATGACGGCCGCGCCGCCCTCACCCCGCACCAGGATGTTGCCGCCTTCGATGTCCCATGCCGTGGGGCCGAAACGGAGCAGGGCGGCGTCGCAGCCGTCCTGCACGCTCAGGCGGAAGCCGCCGCCGCGCGCCGGTGCGTCCAGCAGCGTCCAGCGGCACACGGGCGTACCAGCCTGGCGGGCAAGGTCCCAATCGCCCACCACTTCCTCGGCGCGCAACTCGGTGCCGTCCGCCACGGCGGGATTGGCAAGGAAATAGACGCCGTCGCCCTCGCGCAGCGCCTCATAGCTGCCGCCGGTTCCCTCGGTGAATTCAGCCACCGTGCGGCCCTGGGCGTTGAGCAGGCGGATGGAGCCCGAAGGGTCCGGGATCCAGGCGGTCACCTGCGCAGAGAATCCGATTATGGCGCAGGCGGCGCGGTCGAACTCCACGGCGAGCCCGGCACCCGCCGAATCGGGCTTCAGGGCGAAGGCGCACCCGCGCGATCCGTCAGCGCTGGTCAGCCGGAAAGGCGCGGCAACACGTGCCGCGGCCTCACGCACTGTTGGATCGAGCTTTGCCGCCGCCGCGGGCGCCGGCGTTGCGCCTTGCGGGGGCGGCTTGGGAGCCGTGGGGGGATCGGCGCGTTGAGCAGCGGCGGTACCGAGGCTCATGGCCGATGCCGCCGCAAGGGCCAAAGCGACGGCTGCGCAGCGCCCTCGCCAAGGCGGCACACCGCAGCGGCCATGACCGCGCGTCGGATGCCATGCCGGAAGATGCCCTGGAGTCATCCTGCCCTCGAAGCCGTCCACGGAGCCGGGATGCTAGCACCGCGCGGCCGCGGGATCATCCTCCGCCGCGTCCGGCGCGCGCGGCCCCGTCCGGGCGGCAGCGCGCAAACCGTCCCGCGCAGGGGCTTCCTGATTCCCGGCGAAGGCGGGCAGTGCTAGGTCCGTGGCCAGGGGGTCTCGGCGACCGGAGTCAGGGGGCCCTTCCCGTCGAGCCAGGAGAGGATGTTGTCCACCACCAGCTGCCCCATTGCGGTGCGGGTGAAATGGGTGGAGGAGCCCACGTGGGGCAGCAGCACCACATTGTCGAGGCCCATGAACCCCTCGGGAACGTTGGGCTCGTCCTCGAACACGTCGAGGCCGGCGGCGAGAATGGTGCCGGACGTGAGGGCCGCCAGCAGGGCCGGCTCATCCACCACCGTGCCGCGCGCCACGTTGATGAGGATGCCGTTCGGGCCCAGCGCCTCCAGCACCTCTCCGTTCACGATGCGCCGCGTGGCCGGGCCGCCGGGAATGATGACCACCAGCACGTCGACCGCTCGGGCCAGCGCCACCAGCGAGTCGTAATAGCGGTAGGCGACGTCCGGCTGGGGCCGACGGCTGTGGTAGGCGACCGGGACGCCGAAGGCCTCGAGCCGGCGGGCGATGGCCTTGCCGATGCGCCCCATGCCCAGGATGCCCACGGTGCGGTCGCGCAGGGTGGGGCCAAGGGGAAAGGCGCCCTTGATCCACTGGCCGGCGCGCACGAAGCGCTCCGCCTGCGGGATCTGGCGGACGGTGGCGAGCAGCAGGCCGAGGGTGAGGTCGGCCACTTCCTCATTCAGCACGTCCGGGGTGTTGGTGACCACGACGCCCCGCGCGGCGGCGGCGGCGGCATCCACCGTGTCGTAACCGACGCCGAAATTGGCGACGATTTCGAGATGCGGCAGGCGCGCCATCAGCGCATCGTCCACCTTGACCTTGCCCCGGGTGGCGATGGCGCGCACCGCGCCGGCGTCGGCCGTTCCGAGCTCTTCGAGCGGCACCAGGGTGAAGCGTTCGGCGAGCTGGCGCTCGACCACGTCCTCCATCACGGGTCCGGTGAGAAGCAGGGCCGGGCGGGCAGCGGCGGTCGCGGCATCGGTCATGGCAGGTCTCGGTCAGGGCTCGGGATTTCGAAAGGCGCGAGGCGGGAAGGGCCGTCGCCGGAGGTCCGGCGGCCGCGGCCGGGGGACGGCCGGTACTACCGGAAGCCCCATGTGTAGCCCCATCTCCGACCTTCGTCCAATGTGCTTCAATCGTTTTAAAAATCCACTTGATCCGTATCTCGCCTCGCACCATGATCGCGCCGCGTTTCGCAAGGGCGCACGACCGGGGCCCGCCCGGTCCAAGAATGGTGCGGCCGTAAGCCGAGAGCGAGGCTCTGGTTCGGCACGCGTGGAACAGGCGAGGGGAGAGGACGCTTCATGGCGACCGTGGATATTCGCGGTGTGAAGAAGGCCTATGGATCGACGCAGGTCATCCACGGGGTGGACGTCAGCATCCGCGACGGCGAGTTCGTGGTCCTCGTGGGGCCGTCCGGCTGCGGGAAGTCGACCCTCCTGCGGATGATCGCCGGGCTGGAGAACATCACCGGCGGGCAGATCCTCATCGGCAACCGCGTCATCAACGACATGCCGCCGAAGGAACGGGACATCGCCATGGTGTTCCAGAACTACGCGCTCTACCCCCACATGAGCGTCGCGGACAACATGGGCTTCTCGCTGAAGCTGCGCAAAGCCCCGAAATCCGAGATCGAGAGCCGGGTCAAGCGGGCGGCCGAGATCCTCAATCTCACCAAGCTTCTGGACCGCTATCCCCGCCAGCTTTCCGGTGGCCAGCGCCAGCGCGTTGCCATGGGCCGCGCCATCGTGCGCGATCCGCAGGTGTTCCTGTTCGACGAGCCCCTCTCCAACCTTGATGCCCAGCTGCGCGTGCAGATGCGCACCGAGATCAAGGAACTGCACCAACGGCTCAAGACCACCACGGTCTACGTCACCCACGACCAGATCGAGGCCATGACCATGGCCGACAAGATCGTGGTGATGCATGACGGCATCGTCGAGCAGATTGGCGCGCCGCTCGATCTCTACGACCGTCCGGCGAACCAGTTCGTGGCCGGCTTCATCGGCTCGCCGTCGATGAATTTCGTCAAGGGCAAGGTGCGGCTCGGGGCCGATCCGAAGCTCGAGACCGACAGCGGCGTCCTCGTGCCTTTGCCCGACGCGGCGGGGCTCACGGACGGGCAGGCGGTGATCTACGGGCTCCGGCCCGAGCACATCCGGCTCGATCCCGCCGGGGCACCGGCCAAGGTGGTGGTGACCGAACCCACCGGCTCTGAGATCCTCGTCATCGCCCGCCTCGGCGAGGGCGCAAGCAGCCAGGAGATCACCTGCCTGTTCCGCGAACGCCTCGCCTTCGCGCCCGGCGACACCATCCACATCGCGCCCCAGCCCGGACTCACACACCTTTTTGAGGAGGCGACCGGCAAGCGCCTCTGACACATTCAATCGGCGAAACAAGACCGTCCGGCCATGCGCCGGAACGGCGCGCCGCACCAAACCGCTTCACGGGAGGAAGACCAATGACGATTTCCAGACGCGACCTGCTGATGGGCGGCGCCGGCCTTGCCGCCGGCAGCATGGCCCTGCCGTTCATGGGCGGCACCCCGGCCTTTGCCCAATCCGTTCCCAAGTTCGAGCCGGAGCCCGGCGCCTCGCTGCGGCTCCTGCGCTGGGCGCCCTTCGTGAAGGGCGAGGAAGACGCCTGGATCGCCAACACCAAGAAGTTCACCGAGGCCACCGGCATCGAGGTGCGCATCGACAAGGAGAGCTGGGAGGACATCCGTCCGAAGGCCGCCGTCGCCGCCAATGTGGGCTCCGGCCCCGACATGGTGTGGGTGTGGTTCGACGACGCCCAGCAGTATCCCGACAAGCTGCTTGACGTGACGGACCTCGCCAAGGGCCTCTCCGCCCAGTACGGCGGGTTCTATCCGGGCAACGAGGTGTACGCGAAGGTCAAGGACCGCTTCGTCGGCCTCCCGCTCGCGACCATCGGCAATGCCGTGGTGTACCGCGAGAGCTGGGTAAAGGACGCCGGCTTCAGCGAATTCCCGAAGGACACCAAGGCCCTCCTGGAACTCGGCAAGGCGCTGAAGGCCAAGGGCCATCCCATGGGCTTCACCCTGGGCCACGGCGTGGGCGACGGCAACAACTTCTGCCACTGGGTGCTGTGGAGCCACGGCGGCAAGATGGTGGACGAGAACGGCAAGGTGGTCATCAACTCGCCGGAGACCGTCGCCGCCCTGCGCTACGTGGCCGAGCTCTACAAGACCTTCATCCCGGGCACCGAGAGCTGGCTCGACGTGAACAACAATCGCGCCTTCATCGCCGGCGACCTCGCGGTCACCGCCAACGGCGTGTCCATCTATTACGCGGCGGCCAACGATCCGAAGCTTGCCGACATGGCAGCGGACATGCGGTCCACCAACTTCCCGGTGGGCCCCATCGGCAAGAAGGTGGAGCTGCACCAGACCACCACCGCCGCCATCTTCAAATACACCAAGTATCCCAAGGCGGCGCAGGCCTATCTGGCCTTCATGTTCGACGCGCCGCAGTACAACGCCTGGCTCACTGGTGCGAGCGCCTATTGCTGCCAGACGCTGAAGTCCTTCGCCTCCAATCCGGTGTGGACCTCCAAGCCGATCCACGCCGCCTATTCGGTGGCCTCCGAGACCCTGCAGCCCAACGGCTATGCCGGTCCCCTCGGCCCCCAGTCGGCCGCCGCCATGGCCGACTGGATCGTGGTGGACATGGTGGCCGAGGCCGCCACGGGCCAGCGTTCCCCCGAGGAGGCGGCCAAGCGCGCCCAGCAGCGCGCCGAGCGCATCTACCGCTGAGGCGCAGGAGGAGCCGGGTGCCGGCTCCTCCGACACCGCGGTGGCGCCCGGCCGTGCGCCGGGCACTCACGCCACGTCGTTTGCGCAAGGGCGCGCAGGCACGCGGCGGCACCGCGCAGGTGGCTGGCCCGAGGCCGGCCATGCGGCGACGGACAAGACCCTCTCCACCGGGAGAGGCCAATAAGACAGCGATTCCGGAGACCCGTTCCATGGCCAACGTCGCAGCGGCTGAGCCGTCCCACAAGCGGTCCTTCTGGGCCGGCATCGGCCAGGGCCGCCACGTGCTCGGCATCGCCTTCATGCTGCCGGCCGCGGTCTTCCTGTTGTTCTTCCTCACCTACCCCCTCGGCCTCGGCGTCTGGCTCGGCTTCACCGACACCCGCATCGGCCGAGAGGGCGTGTTCATCGGCCTCGAGAACTATGAATCGCTATGGGGCGACAGCCTGTTCTGGCTGGTGGTGTTCAACACGCTGCTCTACACCATCGCCGCCTCGATCCTGAAGTTCGCCCTCGGGCTGTGGCTGGCGCTGCTGCTCAACGAGAACCTGCCGTTCAAGGCTTTCTTCCGCGCCGTGGTGCTGCTGCCGTGGGTGGTGCCGACCGTGCTCTCGGCCATCGCATTCTGGTGGATCTTCGACAGCCAGTATTCGATCATTTCCTGGGCACTCATCAAGATGGGGCTGATTTCCGCACCCATCAACTTCCTCGGCGACGTGGCCAACGCCCGCGCCTCGGTGATCGCGGCCAACGTCTGGCGCGGCATTCCCTTCGTCGCCATCTCGCTGCTCGCCGGCCTTCAGACCATCTCGCCATCGCTGCACGAGGCGGCGACGCTGGACGGCGCCAGCAACTGGCAGCGTTTCCGCTACATCACGCTGCCCATGCTCTCGCCGATCATCGCGGTGGTGATGACCTTCTCGGTGCTGTTCACCTTCACCGACTTCCAGCTCATCTACGTGCTGACGCGCGGCGGCCCGCTCAACTCCACGCACCTCATGGCGACGCTGTCCTTCCAGCGCGCCATTCCCGGCGGGCAGCTGGGCGAGGGGGCTGCCATCGCGGTGGCGATGATCCCGTTCCTGCTGGCGGCGATCCTCTTCTCCTATTTCGGCTTGCAGCGCCGCAAGTGGCAGCAGGGCGGGGCGGACTGACCCCGCCCCAGCACCCGCGCCGCACTCCTATTTGCGAGGACCGCCATGTCCCAGTCCCAGACCACGATGACCGACAACTCCACCGGCATGAGCTATCTCGACAGCCTGCCGAAGCGGATCGTCACGGTCATCCTGCCGCTTCTCATCTTCGTCTTCGTTCTGCTGTTTCCGTTCTACTGGATGGCCATCACCGCGGTGAAGCCGAACTTCCAGCTGACGGATTACAACAACTACTCGCCGCTGTGGGTGGTGGAGCCGACGCTGGAGCACATCAAGTATCTCCTGTTCGAGACCTCCTATCCCAACTGGCTGTGGAACACGGTCTACATCTCCGTGGCGGCGACCATCATCTCGCTGGTGACGAGCGTGTTCGCGGCCTACGCCATCGAGCGGCTGCGCTTCAACGGCTCGCGCTGGGTGGGCCTCGGCATCTTCCTCGCCTATCTCGTGCCGCCGTCCATCCTGTTCATCCCCCTCGCCATCATGGTGTTCGGGCTCGGCATCTACGACACCAAACTGGCGCTGATCCTCACCTACCCGACCTTCCTCGTGCCCTTCTCCACCTGGCTGCTGATGGGCTACTTCCGCTCCATCCCGTTCGAGCTGGAGGAATGCGCGCTGGTGGACGGCGCCTCGCGCTGGCAGATCCTCATCAAGGTGCTGCTGCCGCTCTCCGTGCCGGGGCTGATCTCGGCGGGCATCTTCTCCTTCACCCTGTCGTGGAACGAGTTCATCTACGCGCTCACCTTCATCCAGTCGTCGGAGAACAAGACGGTTCCGGTGGGCGTGCTCACGGAGCTGGTGCGCTCGGACGTCTATGAATGGGGATCGCTCATGGCCGGCGCCCTGATCGGGTCGTTGCCGGTGGTGATTCTCTATTCCTTCTTCGTGGACTATTACGTCTCGTCCATGACCGGCGCGGTGAAGGAGTAGGGCGGAGCGGCGGGCCTGCGAATCTTTGCCCGCTTGCCCTGTGCCCCTCGTCGTGGCACCCCTTGGCCGCCTGTATGAGGGCAGCCTGCGCCGGGCGCGCAGAGGCCGGAGGGGGACGGGATGATCGAGCGGGCGATCGAATCGGTGCTGTTCCGCAGCCGCTGGATCCTGGCGCCGTTCTATGTCGGCCTCGTCGTCGCCATGCTGGTGCTGCTGTTCAAGTTCGGCCACGAACTGCTGCACTTCGTGCTGCATGCCGTCTCAGCCACAGAGAGCGACATCATCCTCGGCATCCTCGCCCTGGTGGACCTCACGCTTACGTGCAACCTCGTGGTGATCGTGATCTTCTCCGGCTACGAGAACTTCGTCTCCAAGATCGACCCCGAGGGCCATCCCGACTGGCCGGAATGGATGACGCGGGTGGACTTCACCGGCCTCAAGCAGAAGCTGCTCGCCTCCATCGTCGCCATTTCCGCGATCCAGCTGCTCAAAGCCTTCATGAATCTCGACAAGGGGACCATGACGGAGACCACGCTCATGTGGCTCGTCATCATCCATGTGGTGTTCGTGGGGTCGAGCCTTGTGCTGGCCTGGTCGGACAACCTCTCCAGCAACAAGCACTGAGCGCCGCCAACCGCGGAGCCCTTGCGCCTCAGCCCGCGGCCACGTCCTCCACCGCCGCCGCCGCCCCCATGCGGAGAAGCCGCGCGAGGGCGTCGGTCACCGCACGGGCAAAGCGCGGATCGGCGCCGAGGTCGCCGAACACCTCCCGGACCGAGAGCAGCGCCGGCGCCAGCCGCGCCGCGTCGGGCCCAGCCGAGTCAGCCAGTCCCCTCAGCCGCGTCGCGAGGGGATCGCGCACGTCGATGGCACCCCCGGCCTCGTCGCGGCCGGTGACGTAGCGCATCCAGCCGGCGATCCCCAAGGCGAGCAGCGGGATGGGCGCCCCGATGGCGTGGCGGTCGCGCGCGGTGGCGATCAGGCGCTGCGGCAGCTTCTGCGAACCGTCCATGGCGATCTGCCACGTGCGGTGCCTCAGCGCGGGATTGGCGAAGCGGGCCCGCAGCGCTCGCTTGTAGGCGGCGACGTCGACTCCGGCGGGCAGGTGCAAGGTCGGCGTCACCTCCTCGTCCTGGAGTCGCTTCACCAGCCGCACGAAGGCCGGGACGCCCATCACGTCCGATATGGTGGCGTGCCCGGCGAGGTAGCCGAGATAGGCGAGGGTGGAATGGGCGCCGTTGAGCAGGCGCAGCTTCATGTGCTCGAACGGCGCCACATCCGCGACGACCTCCACGCCCACCTCCTCCAGCGGCGGTCGGCCCGAGGGGAAATGGTCCTCCACCACCCATTGGCTGAACGGCTCGGTCATCACCGGCCAGGCATCGGCGAGCGCTCCCTGCGCGGTGACGAGGCCGGCCCGCACCATGGCGCGGTCTTCATCCGTGGTGGCGGGCACGATGCGGTCCACCATGGTGGAGGGGAAGGCGACCTCGCCCGCCACGAATCGGCCGAGGTCGTTGTCCCGCAGCGCTGCAAGGCGCGCCGTCACCTGCGCCACGGTACGGCCGTTGGCGGGAAGGTTGTCGCAGGTGAGCACGGTGAAGGGGGCGATGCCTGCGGCGCGGCGGCGGGCGAGGGCCTCAACGAGATAGCCCGGCGCGCTCACCGGACGCTGCGGGCTTGCAAGGTCGGCGCGGATGTCGGGATGGGCCTCGTCGAGCGTGCCGCTGGCCGGGTCGTGGCAATAGCCCTTCTCGGTGACCGTCAGGGAGACGATGCGCACCTTGGGATCGCACATGGCGGCAAGGAGAGCCTCGGGGTCGCGGGGCGCGACGAGCAGCCGGCGCAGCGATCCGATGACCCGCAGTGCATCGCCTGCGCCGGAGCGTTCGGCGAGGGTGTAGAGGCCGTCCTGCGGATCGAGCGCGTCGGACGTCTCCGGCGAGCGCAGGCTGGCACCGGCGATGGCCCATCCCGCGTGGCCGCGCCCCAGGATGTCATCCAGGTAGGCCGCCTGATGGGCCCGGTGGAAGGCGCCGACGCCCAGATGCACCACGCCCACCTGCGCCGCAGCCACGTCGTAGGCGGGGCGGCGGATGGCGGGCGGGAGTTGGTCAAGGGTGGCGAGGGAAAGGCGCCGGCCGGTCACAGCCGGTAGGCCTTTTTGGCGAGGCCATAAGCGAGGTCACGCGCCACCTCCACCGCCTCGTCCTCGTCGAGCCGGTGCTCGCAGACCAGCTCCGCCAGGAATCCGCAGTCGATGCGCCGCGCCACGTCATGGCGGGCGGGAATGGAGGGGAAGGCGCGGGTGTCGTCGTTGAAGCCGACCGTGTTGTAGAAGCCGGCCGTTTCGGTGGTCATGGCGCGGAAGCGCTTCATCCCCTCGGGGCTGTCGTGGAACCACCAGGCCGGCCCGAGGCGCAGCGCCGGATAATGGCCGGCGAGCGGTGCCAGCTCCCGGGCATAGGCGGTTTCGTCCAGCGTGAAGAGGATGATGGTGAGGCTGCTCTCGTTGCCGAAGCGGTCGAGCAGCGGCTTCAGTGCGCGGACATATTCCGTGGCCGAGGGAATGTCCGCACCCTTGTCGCGGCCGTAGCGCTCGAAGATCTGGCCGTTGTGGTTGCGCACCGCGCCGGGGTGGATCTGCATCACCAGCCCGTCCTCGACGCTCATGGCCGCCATTTCCGTCAGCATCTGGCCACGGAACAGCTCGGCATCGGCAGCGCTCACCGCGGCATTGCCGGTGACGCGGCGGAACAGGGCTTCCGCTTCCGCCGGCGGAAGGTCGAAGGTGGCGGCCGTGGGGTGGCCGTGATCGGTGGAGGTAGCGCCGAAGCTCTTGAAATAGGCGCGCCGCTTGCGGTGCGCGGCAAGGTATCCCGTCCAGGAGAAGGTATCCTCGCCGGCCAGGTCGCCGAAGGCCCTGAGGTTGGCGGCAAAGCCTTCGAACTCCGGATCGACCACCGGATCCGGGCGGTAGGCTGTCACGACGCGGCCGGCCCAGCCGCTGGCGCGGATCTGCGCGTGGGCGGCAAGGTCGTCCAGGGGGCTCTCGGTGGTGGCGATGACCTCGATGTTGAACCGCTCGAACAAAGCGCGCGGTTTGAACGCGTCCTGCTGCAGCTTTTCGGCAATGAGGTCGTAGGAGGCATCGGCGGTTTCCGCGCTGAGCCGCTGCTCCAGGCCGAAGAGGGTGGCGAAGGCGTGGTCGAGCCAGGCCCGGGTGGGGGTGCCGCGAAAGAGGTGATAGTTGGCCGCGAAGAGGCGCCAGACAGCACGTCCGTCCGCCTCGGTGGCGCCGCCGTCGGCACGCGGGACGCCGAGCTGCTCCAGCGGGATGCCCTGGCTGTAGAGCATGCGGAACACATAATGGTCCGGCGTCACGAACAGGCGGGCGGGGTCGGGGAAATTCTCGTTCCCGGCATACCATCTCGGATCGGTGTGGCCATGCGGGGATACGATGGGAAGCGCTTCCACCTCGGCATAGAGCCTGCGCGCGACGGCGCGCACCGCGGGATCTGCGGGGAAAAGGCGGTCGGGATGGATGAGGGCGGACAAGGCGTCACCTCGCGTTCGCGGCTTCGGCGGGCGCGAGCTCCGCCTCGAAATAATCCGGATGGGCCCGGCACAGATCCTCGACGCTGGGGATGACCCGGCCGAGGTGGGCCGCCATCGCCGCCTCCGCCGCATCGGCATCGCCGGCGGCGATGGCGTCCGCCACCGCCTGATGCTCGGCGATGACGCTGGCGCGGCGCTGCGGCGAGGGCAGGGTCAGGAGGCGGCAGCGGTCCACATGGGCTTTCTCCTGCCGGATCACCCGCCACAGGTTGGGATGCCCGGCCAGATCGGCGATGATCTGGTGGAAGCCTTCGTCGGCGGCGTGGAAGGCGGCCAGCTCGCCGGCGCGGTGGGTCGCGCGCTGCTGGCGGACGAGCGCGACGAGGGGCGCGACGAGGGCGCGCCGCGCCTTCTCCGGCACGGCCGCGACCCGTGCCGCAGCCTCGCGCACGCTGGTGCGCTCCAGGGCGTTGCGGATGATCATGGCGTCGCGCACCGCCTGCACGGAGATGCGCGAGACGAAGGTGCCGTACTGAGGGAAGATGTCCACCAGGCGCTCGTCGGCGAGCTTCAGGATGGCCTCGCGGACCGGGGTGCGGCTGACCCCGCAGGACAGCGCGATCTGCTTCTCCTGCAAGGGCATTCCGGGCGCCAGCACCATGGCGACGATATCGTCGCGCAGCGCCGCATGTATCCGTGCCGAAGCCGGGACGGCGCGGACGGTCTCGCCGCGGGACGCGAGCTTGCGCCTGAGATCCGCTCCGTTGGCCGCCACCCCTGACATCTCCCTTCGGCTCAAGCCAGCCGCTCTTGCGGCGGCCCTCTCGCTAATATATTAGCATATCAAAAGCGTCAATGAAGACGCCGGATACGGCGTGCTCTGCGGGAGGATCGGGGATGGAGGCTGAGACCGGCACGGCGCCGCGCGTCCTCAGGCTGTCCGACAAGGACAATGTGGCGGTGGCGCTCGACGAGGTACGCGCGGGCGCGCCGGCGGCCGGGGTCGTGGCGGCCCAGCGCATTCCCAAGGGCCACAAGTTCGCGCTCCAGCCCATCGCCGAGGGTGCGCCGGTGGTGAAGTTCGGCCAGATCATCGGCTTCGCGTCGCAGGCCGTCGCGCCGGGCGAGCACATCCACACGCACAATGTGGTGCTGCACGATTTTGCCCGCGACTATGCCTTTGCCGCGGACGCCAAGGCGGATGCCCGCGTGCCGGAGGCCGAGCGCGCGACCTTCGAGGGCTTCCGCCGCTCCAACGGGCGCACCGGCACGCGCAATTATCTCGGCATCCTCACCAGCGTGAACTGCTCGGCCTCGGTGGCGCGCTTTGCGGCGCAGGCGGCGGAGCGCGCGGGGCTGCTGGCGGATTTTCCCGGCATCGACGGCATCGTGCCCATCATCCACGGCACAGGCTGCGGCATGGCCTCCAAGGGCGAGGGCTACGACGTGCTCTCGCGCACCTTGTGGGGCTACGCCACCCATCCGAACTTCGCTGCGGTGGTGATGGTGGGGCTCGGCTGCGAGATGTTCCAGATCGCCCGCTTCAAGCAGGAATATGCGGTGGACGAGGCCGACGGCTTCCGCACCCTCACCATCCAGGACGAGGGCGGTACGCGCCGCACGGTGGAGCACATCCTCTACACCCTGAAGGAGATGGCTCCGCGCGCCAACGCGGCGCGGCGCGAGACGCGCCCCGCCTCCGAGATCGTGCTGGCGCTCCAGTGTGGCGGCTCGGACGGATATTCCGCCCTCACCGCCAATCCGGCGCTTGGCGTCGCGTCCGACCTGCTGGTGGCACAGGGTGGCACGTCCATCCTCTCCGAGACGCCGGAAATCTACGGCGCCGAACACCTGCTGACCCGCCGCGCTGCCACCCGCGAGGTGGGCGAGAAGCTGGTGGCGCGGATCAAGTGGTGGGAGGAGTACACCGCCCGCAACGCGGGGGAGATGAACAACAATCCCTCGCCGGGCAACAAGGCCGGCGGGCTCACCACCATCCTGGAAAAGTCGCTGGGCGCCGCTGCAAAGGGCGGCTCCTCCACCCTGCGCGCGGTCTACGAATATGCCGAGCCGGTGACGACGCCGGGCTTCGTCTTCATGGACACGCCCGGCTACGATCCGGTGGCGGCGACAGGGCAGGTGGCGGGTGGTGCGAACATCATCTGCTTCACCACCGGCCGCGGCTCGGCCTTCGGCGCCAAGCCCACCCCCTCCATCAAGCTTGCCACCAATTCCGACATCTACCGCAAGATGGAGGAGGACATGGACATCAATTGCGGCGACGTGCTCGATGGCGTGTCGCTGGAGGCGAAGGGGCGGGAGATCTTCGCCAAGGTGCTGGAGGTGGCCTCCGGCGCGCCCAGCAAGTCCGAGGCGCTGGGCTATGGCGACGCCGAGTTCGTACCCTGGCAGATCGGCGCGGTGATGTGATGGGCGCCCCCGGCCGCACCCTATTCGAACAGTTCGGGGTGCTCGGCCTCGATGTGCGGCAGGGCGCGCAGGATCTCGCTCAGATGGGCGCGCATGGCGCCTTCGGCGGCGTTCGCGTCGCGGGCGTCGATGGCGTCGATGATGGCGCGGTGCTGCGCGACCAGCGGCAGCATCACCTCGGGGCCGGTGAGGGAGAGGTGGCAGGCGCGGTCCATATGGGCCTTGATGTCGCTGACCGCCTCCCACGCCAGCGGGCAGCCGGCACCTTCGCTCAGGGTGATGTGGAAGAGTTCGTCGTGGCGCTGGAAGGCGGCATGGTCGCCGCGCCGCGCCAGCTTGTCCTGCATGTCGAGAAGGTCGCAGATGCGTTCGCGGGCGCCGGCATCGAAGCCCTCGGCGGCGCGGCGGGCGACGGCGCATTCCACCGCCTCGCGGACGAATCGGGCCTGCATCATCTTGCGCACGGAGATCTTCACCACAATCGTGCCGCGCTGGGGCAGGATCTCCACGAAGCGCGTGCGGGCGAGGCCGATGAGCGCCTCGCGCACCGGCTGGCGCGAGACCCCGAAGCGGGCCGCGATCTCCTGCTCCGACAGCCGCGTGCCGGGGGCCAGCTCAAGGCCGATGATGGCGCGCCGCAACTCCGCTTCCAGGCGGTGTGCGGCGGAGCCCTGCGGCGCCGGCGTGATGGCATCCATTTCCCAACGTCCCCGTTGCATACCAAACAATACTACCATACAAGCTCACTTGGATAGCCGCTGCGCCCTGCGCGCGCCGCGTCCGGCGCTTTGGTTCAAGCCCGGATCGCCCGGCGATCCCAACACGAATTGGTCGAAACGACCAAACGGCCCGAACGGCCGAGTGACTGAAAAACAGGGGAGAATGCCCATGCTGACCCGTCGCCGCCTGACCTCCTGCGCCGTCGCCTTGGCGCTCTCGGCCCTGCCGGCGCTGCCGGCGTTGGCTCAGACCACCCTGCGCTCCGCCGACATCCATCCCGACGGCTACCCGACCGTCGAATCGGTGAAGTATTTCGGCGAAATTATCGAGAAGAAGTCCAACGGCAAGTACAAGGTTCAGGTCTTCTCCTCCGGCCAGCTCGGAGGCGAGAAGGATACCATCGAGCAGACCCGCTTCGGCGTCATCGACCTGAACCGCGTCAACACGGCGCCGTTCAACAACCTGATCCCGGAGACGGCGGTGCTCGGCATGCCGTTCCTGTTCCGCTCCACTGACCACATGTACAAGGTGGTGGACGGCCCCATCGGCGCGGAGATCGCCAAGGCGTTCGAGCCGCACGGGCTCGTGGTGCTCGGCTTCTTCGATAGCGGCGCCCGCTCCATGTACAATTCCAAGAAGCCCATCAAGACGCTCGACGACATGAAGGGCATGAAGATCCGCGTGCAGCAGTCGGACCTCTTCATCGGCATGATCAATGCTCTGGGCGCCAACGCCACCCCCATGCCCTTCGGCGAGCTCTATTCGGCGCTCCAGACCGGCCTCGTCGACGGTGCCGAGAACAACTATCCTTCCTATGACTCGGTGAAGCATTACGAGGTGGCGAAATACTATTCGCTCACCGAGCATTCGCTGGCCCCCGAGGTGTTCGTCATGTCGAAGCGCGCCTTCGACAAGCTGAGCGCTGAGGATCAGAAGATGTTCAAGGAGGCTGGCCTCGAGGCCACCAAGAAGATGCGCGAGCTCTGGGCCAAGCGCGACACCGAATCCAAGGATCGGGTCGTCAAGGGTGGCGCCATCATCAACGAGGTGGACAAGAAGCCGTTCATCGAGGCGATGAAGCCCGTCTACGACAAGTTCGTCACGACCGACAAGATGAAGGACCTCGTCGCCCGTATCCGCGCGGTGAACTGAGACTGACCGGGTGCGCCGGGTCCGCCCGGCGCACCGCCTTGAGGCGGATCGGACATGAGCGAGCAAACCGCAACAGGTGGAAGCACCATGGGAGCCACGTCCATGCTCCTCGCCCTCCGGCATGCGGTGCGCATGCTCTCGAACGTGGCGCTGTGGATCTCCGGCGCCGGCCTCATCGCCATGACGGCGGCGGTGTTCTGGCAGGTGATCGGCCGCTATGTGCTGAACGCCTCGCCGAGCTGGACCGAGCCATTGTCCCTCCTGCTCATGAGCTGGTTCATCCTGCTCGGTGCGGCGGTCGGCGTGCGCGAGGGCATGCACCTTGGCTTCGAGATCGGCCTGCATTTCGCCCCGCCGGCGGTGCGCCGGATCATGGAGGTTGCGACCCATGTCCTGGTGATGGGCTTCGGCGCCGCCATGGCCTGGTACGGCTGGGATCTCGCCATGGGCACCTGGAGCGCCAAGATGGCGGGCGTCGACCTGCCGCAGGGCGTGGACTACCTGCCCCTGGTGGGCGGCGGCGCGCTGATCTGCCTCTTTTCCTTCGAGCGCCTCCTCACCGACCTCGTCGAGCGCAGCGTCCCCGCCGTGCCGCTCATGCCCACCCACACGGTCGAATGACGCAGGAAGGACAGACCTTATGGCCATCACCATCCTGTTCGGCGTCTTCGCCCTTCTGCTCCTCATCGGCACGCCGGTCGCCTTCTGCCTCGGCCTCGCCTCTCTCGCGACCGTGCTCTACATGGGGCTGCCGCCGGTGGTGGTGTTCCAGCAGCTGAATTCCGGCATGAACGCCTTCTCCATGCTGGCGATTCCGTTCTTCATCTTCGCCGGCGACCTGATGATGCGAGGCGGCATCGCCGACCGCCTCATCGGCATGGCGGCGAGCCTCGTCGGCCATCTGCGCGGCGGCCTCGGCCAGGTGAACGTGGTGGCCTCCACCCTGTTCGGGGGCATCTCGGGGTCGGCGGTGGCGGATGCCTCGGCCATCGGCGGCATCATGATTCCGCAGATGGCGCGCCACGGCTACGCCAAGGACTATGCGGTCAACGTGACGGTGAACTCGGCCATCATCGCGCTGATGATCCCGCCGTCACACAACATGATCATCTATTCCCTGTCCGCGGGCGGCACCATCTCCATCGCCGACCTGTTCACCGCCGGCATCGTGCCCGGCATACTGCTCGCCGCCGCGCTGATGATCACCGCCTATGTGGTGGCCCTGCGCCGCGGCTACCCGGCCGGCACCTTCCCCGGCTGGTATGCGGTGCTGCGCGCCGTCGTCGCGGCGGTGCCGGGCATCCTGCTCATCGGCATCATCTTCGGCGGCGTCCGCTCGGGCATCTTTACCGCGACGGAAAGCTCCTGCATCGCGGTGATCTATGCGCTCCTGGTGACCACGCTGGTCTATCGCGAGATGGACTGGTCGGGCTTCGTGGAGGCGACGCTGGGGGCGGTGCGCACCACCGCCATGGTGCTGCTGGTGATCGGCACGGCAGCATCCTTCGGCTGGCTCATGGCCTTCCTGCAGGTTCCGAAGGCCACCATCGAGGCCATGCAGGCCCTGTCGTCCAACCCCTATGTGATCCTGCTTCTCATCAACATCATCCTCCTCATCCTCGGCACCTTCATGGACATGGCGCCGATGATCATCATCTGCACGCCCATCTTCCTGCCGCTGGTGAAGGCCTTCGGCATCGACCCGGTGCATTTCGGCGTGATCCTGATCCTCAACGCCGGCATCGGCCTGAATACGCCGCCGGTGGGGTCGGTGCTGTTCGTGGGCTGCGCGGTGGGCAAGATCACCATCGGCGAAGCCATGAAGACCATCTGGCCGTTCTTCGGCGCCTCCGTCGCGGTGCTGATGATCGTCACCTACGTGCCGGCGGTGTCGCTCTGGCTCCCGGCCATGTTCCGCTGACCCGCCCACTTTAATCCCGAGCGGGCGCGGCGCGCCCGGACTTGCTGCGAGACCCATCCCATGATGATCGACGTGCGCCATGTGCATCACCAGGACGCGGTGAAGAGCTTCGACACCGAGGCGTTGCGCAGGAATTTCCTGGTGGAGCGGATGTTCGAGCCCGGCAAGGTGCTGCTCACCTACAGCCACGTGGAGCGCTTCGTCATCGGCGGTGCCACGCCCGGCACCGTGCCTCTGGCGCTGGAGAGCGACAAGGCCACCATAGGCTCGCCCAATTTCCTCGACCGGCGGGAGCTCGGCATCTTCAACATCGGCGGTGCAGGTACGGTGAGCGTGGACGGCGAGGCCTTCGCCCTCGGCCACCGCGACGCGCTCTACGTGCCCATGGGCACGAAGGCGGTGACTTTCGCCTCCGACAGCGCCGACGCCCCGGCCCGCTTCTACCTGCTCTCCACCCCCGCTCACGCCCGCTACGCGGCGAAGGTGGTGCGCGTCGCAGAGGCGAAGTCCATGCCGCTCGGCGACAACGCCACGGCCAACAAGCGCACCATCTACCAGATGATTCACCCGGACGTGGTGAAGTCGTGCCAGCTCGTCATGGGAATGACCCAGCTCGAGGAGGGCAATGTGTGGAACACCATGCCCTGCCATGTCCATGACCGGCGGTCGGAGGTCTATCTGTATTTCGATCTCGCCGCCGATGCCCGCGTCATCCACCTGATGGGCGAGCCGCAGGAGACCAAGCACATCGTGGTGGCGGACGGGCAGGCGGTGATCTCCCCGCCCTGGTCCATCCATTCGGGCTGCGGCACCCGCGCCTATACCTTCATCTGGGGCATGGGCGGCGACAATATCGACTATACGGACATGGACATGGTGGCCATGGACCAGCTGAAGTGAGCACGGCCGCCATGGACCGGTCTGTCAGCCCCTTCGACCTGACCGGCCGCCGCGCCGTCGTCACCGGCGCGAACACCGGCCTCGGCCAGGCCATCGCCGTGGCGCTCGGCGCGGCCGGCGCCGATGTGGTGGGAGTCGGCCGCTCCGCCATGGACGAGACGGCGGATCTGGTGCGCGCCACCGGTGCCGCCTTTTCCGCCGTGGCCGCCGATCTTTCGAGCGTTGAGCCCATCGCGCGCGTGGTTGCCGAGGCGGGCGAGGGTGGGCGCATCGACATTCTCGTCAACAATGCCGGCATCATCCGACGCGCCGATGCCATCGACTTCACCGAGAAGGACTGGGACGACGTGATGAACGTCAACCTCAAGTCCAGCTTCTTCCTCACCCAGCAGGTGGCCAAGGGCATGCTGGCGGACGGCAAGGGCGGCAAGGTCATCAACATCGCCTCGCTCCTCTCTTTCCAGGGCGGCATCCGCATTCCCTCCTACACCGCCAGCAAGAGCGGCCTTGCGGGGCTCACCCGGCTGCTCGCCTGCGAGTGGGCGGGCCGGGGCATCAATGTGAACGCCATCGCGCCCGGCTACTTCGTCACCAACAACACGCAGGCGCTGCGCGAGGACGAGGCTCGGAATGCCGCCATCCTGTCCCGCATTCCGGCGGGCAAGTGGGGCGATCCCTCCGACCTCGGGGGAGCGGCGGTGTTCCTCGCGTCCAAGGCGGCGGATTATGTCCACGGCATCGTGCTGCCGGTTGATGGCGGCTGGCTCGCGCGCTGAGCCGAGGGGGAGAAGGATCATGAGCGAGAAGGGCAACGTCTTCGCCTTCGCCGACGCGGCCGAGGTGGAGGTGCTGGACGAGGTGGTGAGCCGGCAGATCCTCACCTTCAACGACGAGATCATGATGGTGCGCGTCATCTGCCGGAAGGCGGGGCCGGCCGGCGTGCCGCACAGCCATCCTCACGTCCAGATCACCAGCGTTGAGAGCGGCATGTTCGAGCTGACCATCGGCGGGCGCACCGAGCGGCTGAAGGCCGGCGACAGCTTCTACGTGCCGTCGGGCGTCCATCACGGCGCCATCTGCATCCAGCCCGGCGTGCTGGTGGATGTGTTCACGCCCATGCGGCAGGACTTTCTCAAGCCCACCTGACCGACGCGCCTCAGGGGCCCTTGCCCGTATTGCCCTTGACGGACCCGGCGGCCGCCCCGAGTCGTCGGAGCATGGCGTCGGGATCGGACGCGGCGATGCGGAAAGTCTTCACCCGCGCGGTGGCGCCGGACGTCAGGCGGACCTGGGAGGCCGCCACCCCGGCGGCCGCGGCGATGACCTTCGCGACCGCCGCCGTGGCCGCTCCGTCTTCCGGGACAGCCCGCACCCGGACCTTCAGGATTTCCCGGCCGTCCGACAGCACGGCCACCCCGTCGAGGGCATCGCGGCCACCGCGGGGTGTGGCGCGGATCGTCACCTCGACACCGTCCGCCACGACCCGCGCGAAGGCCACGCGTCAGAACACGTAAGGGTAAATGTAGTAGGCGATCACCTGCTGGAGGAAAAAGATCAGCAGGATCAACACCATCGGCGAAAGGTCGATACCGCCGAGATTGGGCAGGATGTTGCGGATCGGCGCGAGTACCGGCTCGGTAACGCGGTACAGGAATTCGCCCACATTCCGCACGAAGGAATTGTAGGGATTGACCACGTTGAACGCGACCAGCCACGACAGCACGGCCGCCGCGATCAGGATCCAGACGTAAAGTTGAAGGACGACGAGGATGACGTCGAGCAGGGCGCGCATCGTCGGAACGGTCTCCGGGGGAGGTGGCGGATCAGCAATAGCGCCCCGGACCCTCTGCGAACAAGGCCGCGCCGCAACGGGCGCGGCGCTCGGCCTGCGTCAGCCGGTCGCGTCCTGGTCCTTCGGCTCGTCGGGATCGGGCAGGGCGCCCGCGCCGGGGGTGCGTTCGTTGTCGGTCAGTCCAGGTCGGGCATGCGGACCCGCGGCGGGTTCCTCCTTCGTCGCTTTCTCGGCGGCGTCCGGCTTTCCGGGATTGGACTCGGGCGCCTCCTGCTCGGGCTTTGCGGGGGCAGCCTTGCGCCGATGAAGTTCTTCTACGGCCATGACGGCCTCCTTGATGTCACCACGATTTAGAGACAACGCTGCCGGTCCCGATCCGTTGCAGTCCGCCACCCGGCCGGACGGCCTCCGGGCACCGACGGACAGCTTGACTTGCCCGCCCGGCAAAGGCAGCTTCCGGCCGCTTCCGGGGGGCCTCGACCTCCTCCAACCTCACGGACCCCCATGCGCAGCTATCTGGACTTCGAGAAGCCGGTTGCCGAACTCGAGGCCAAGGTCGAAGAGCTGCGCGCGCTCGCGTCTTCCGGCGATGGCGTCGCGATCACCGACGAGGTGCTGAAACTCGAGGGCAAGGCCCGCGACGCGCTGGTGGCGCTCTACGCCAACCTCACGCCCTGGCAGAAGACGCTGGTGGCCCGCCACCCGCAGCGGCCCCATTTTGCCGACTTCGCCCGCGGCCTGTTCGAGGATTTCACGCCGCTCGCCGGCGACCGCAAGTTCGGCGAGGACGAGGCGATCATCGGCGGCTTCGCGCGGTTTCGCGGCGAGGCGGTGTGCGTCCTCGGCCACGAAAAGGGCTCCTCCACCGAAACCCGCATCCGGCACAATTTCGGCATGGCGCGCCCCGAGGGCTACCGCAAGGCGGCCCGCATCATGGAGCTTGCCGACCGCTTCGCCATTCCGCTGATCTCGCTGGTGGATACCGCCGGCGCCTATCCCGGCATCGGCGCCGAGGAGCGGGGCCAGGCCGAGGCCATCGCCCGCTCCACTGACGCCTGCCTCTCGCTGGCGGCGCCCAATGTGGCGCTCATCATCGGCGAGGGCGGCTCGGGCGGGGCGATCGCCATCGCCACCGCAAACAAGGTGTTGATGATGGAGCACGCCATCTACAGCGTGATCTCGCCGGAAGGCGCAGCCTCCATCCTGTGGCGCGACACCGCCAAGGCGCAGGATGCCGCCACCAACATGAAGATCACCGCCCAGGACCTGCTCCGCTTCGGCGTGATCGACGGCATCGTCAAGGAGCCCGCGGGCGGCGCGCATCGCGATGCGGATGCCGCCATCGCCGCGGCGGGCGACGCCATCGCCGAAGCGCTGGGTGCGCTGGCCGGAATGGACGGGACCGCGGTGCGCAAGGCGCGGCGCGACAAGTTCCTCGCCATCGGCAGGTCGCTTTAACCATGTCGGCACGGCATGAGGGACAAGCGTGCGCCGCTCCTCATCTTGGCCGCATTTGCCTTATTTTCTCCATCGGTGCCAGCACGGCGGCGGTAACGTCCCGTCAAGGGCGGGGGGCTAGCCTTATCGGTCGCATGGCCGGTGTGGACCCAGGAGCAGCGTGTTGAGCCGTTTTGCCTTCAGCCGTCTTTCGTCCCGGTTCCGCATGGTGGCCCTCGCCGGCTGCGCGGCGCTGGTGCTCGCGGGCTGCAACGCCACAGATTCCGAGGTGGCGCGCAAGGCCAACAAGCCGTTGTCTCCGGAGATGGTCTCTCTGATCGCCAAGAAGGACATGGCGCCGTCGAGCCCCATCCTGGTGCGCATCTTCAAGCAGGAATCTGAGCTTGAGGTGTGGAAGGTGGCCAATGACGGCAGCTACGCGCTGCTGAAGACCTATCCCATCTGCCGCTGGTCAGGAGAGCTGGGCCCCAAGGTGGGAACGGGTGACAGGCAGGCGCCGGAGGGCTTCTACACGATCACCCCCGGCCAGATGAACCCGAATTCCAGCTATTATCTGGCGTTCAATCTTGGCTTCCCGAACGCCTATGACAAGGCTTACGGGCGCACCGGCGACTTCCTTATGGTGCACGGCGACTGCTCGTCCTCGGGCTGCTATGCCATGACCGACGACCAGATTTCCGAAATCTTTTCCCTCGCCCGCGAGAGCTTCGCCGGCGGCCAGCGCGCCTTCCAGGTGCAGGCCTATCCCTTCCGGATGACGGCGAAGAACCTCGCCCGCTACCGCAATAACCCCAATATGGCCTTCTGGCGGAACCTGAAGCAGGGCTACGACCACTTCGAGGTGACCAAGCAGGAGCCGAAGGTGTCGGTCTGCAACCGCACTTACGTGTTCGACGCCACGCCGGCGCCGGGCCGCTCTTTCGAGGCCAGCCAGGCCTGCCCGCCCTATCAGGTGCCGGAGCAGATTGCCTCGGCGGTGGCTTCCAAGCAGCGTTCGGACGACGCGCAGGTGGCGGCGCTCGCCACCACCTCTCCCGTGGCCCCGGTGAAGACCGGCGCCGATGGCGGCATGCACCCCGTGTTCCTCGCCAAGCTCAAGGAGCGCGAGACCGGCCAACTCTCCTATACCCAGGCGCCCGGCCGCCTGCCTGAGTATGTGAACCCGCCGAAGGAGACGCCGGCCAAGCTCCAGGCCGACGCGCTGATGCGCGCCGATGACGGCGACGGCGCCCCGGCCACCACCGGCAGCACCGGCGCAGCGGCAGCACCGGCTGAGGCCCCGGGCGCCCCGGCCAAGCCCCTCCCGTCGCCGAAGCCGACGGCGGTCGCAACCAGCTCCTATTCCCAGTAGACCGAGGCGCCTACCGCTTCGGCGGGCCGCGCTGGCGCGCTCCTTGCCGGCCGTAGGAGGTTGAGCTTAGGCTCGCCTCGGGAACGCTGGGGGAGGCGGGGAATGGGGCATGGTGCGTGGTGCCGACCGATGGCCGCCCTCACGGCAGTCGTCGGCTGGGCGGCGCTGATCCTCCAGCTGGTTATCGTGGTCCAGACGATGGCCGCCGCCGGCCAGGGCTTCGGCCCGGCGCTGTGGCGCTTCCTCGGCTTCTTCACGGTGCTCACCAACCTCGGCGTCGCCATCGTCGCCACCGAGATCGCGCTGGGCGGGCTGCACGCGCTCACCGGGGCACGGGCGCGGTTGACGGCGGTGGTTTCCATCGTGCTGGTCGGGATCATCTATGCGTTGCTGCTACGCCACGTCTGGAGCCCGCAAGGCGCGCAATTGGTCGCCGACCGCCTGCTGCATCAGGCGGTGCCGGTGCTGTTCCTGATTGTCTGGCTGCTTGGGCCCCACGGGCGATTGCGGCTGGCCGATACCCCATGGGCCATGGCGCCACCACTGGCCTATCTCGTCTATGCGCTGGCGCGCGGTGAGGCGGACGGCTGGTACGCCTACTGGTTCCTCGATCCGGCCAAGCTCGGGGCCGAGAAGATGGCTCAGAATGCCGTGGTGCTGGCGGTCGTGTTCTTCGTCACCGCGCTGATCTTCGTGGGGATCGACCGGGCGATCGGCCACCGGCGCGGCTGAGCCTGCAGGCCGTGGCCCGGCGCGGGATGACCGCGCCGGGGGTGCCACCTCAGCCGAAGCGGCCGTGGCAGTGCTTGAACTTCTTGCCCGAGCCGCAGGGGCAGGCCTCGTTGCGGCCGACCTTGCCCCAGGTGGACGGATCGTCGGGATCGCGCTCCGCCACCGCCACGTCCCCCGACAACAGGGGCTCCGGCCGTTGCCCAAGGGCGGCGCCGACGCTGGACATCTCGTCCTCGCCCGTGAAGGGGTCGACGTGGTGCGCCTCCATGGCGGGCAGTTCGTCCGTCATGGGCGGCTGGGCGACGATTTCGACCCGCATGAGCTGGGCGGTGACGATCTCGCGCAGGCGGTTCAGCAGCGCGGAGAAGAGGTTGAAAGCCTCGGACTTGTATTCGTTGAGCGGATCGCGCTGGGCGTAGCCGCGCAGGCCCACCACCTGCCGCAGGTGGTCGAGCATGGCGATGTGCTCGCGCCACAGATGGTCGAGGGTCTGGAGAAGGATGGACTTCTCCACATAGCGCATGATGTCCGGCCCGTACTGGGCGGTCTTGGCGGCCATCCATTCGTCGGCGCGGCGGATGATGCGCTCGGTCACCTCGGGCCCGGCGATGCCCTCCTCCTTGGCCCAGTCCTTGACCGGCAGGTCCAAAGCGAGGACTTCCTTGAGAGCCTCGTCGAGGCCGTCCACGTCCCACTGCTCGGGATAGGCATTCTCGGGGATGAACTTGGCGACGAGCTCGGTGATGAGGGCGTGGCGCATGTCCTCCACGGTCTCGGCCACATCGTCGTCGTTCATCAGCTCCACGCGCTGCTCGAACACCACCTTGCGCTGGTCGTTGAGCACGTCGTCATACTTCAGGAGGTTCTTGCGGATGTCGTAGTTCCGCGCCTCCACCTTCTGCTGCGCCTTCTCCAGCGCCTTGTTGATCCAGGGATGGATGATCGCCTCGCCTTCCTTGAGGCCGAGGCGCTGCAGCATGCCGTCGAGCCGGTCCGACCCGAAGATGCGCATCAGGTCATCTTCGAGCGACAGGAAGAACTTGGAGTGGCCGGGGTCGCCCTGGCGGCCCGAGCGGCCGCGCAGCTGGTTGTCGATGCGCCGGCTCTCGTGGCGCTCGGTGCCGAGCACGAAGAGCCCGCCGGCGGCCAGCGCTTTCTGCTTCAACTCCTCCACCTCGGCGCGGATCTTATCCTCGGCGGCGGTGCGCTCCGCCCCCTCGGGAAGGTGTTCCAGCTCGCTCGCGATGCGCATGTCGGCGGAGCCTCCGAGCTTGATGTCGGTACCGCGGCCGGCCATGTTCGTGGCGATGGTGATCGCCCCGGGCACGCCCGCCTGCGAGACGATATAGGCCTCCTGCTCGTGATAGCGCGCGTTCAGCACTGCGAAGGCCTTGCCGGAGCGGTCGTGGGCGAAGGCGTTGGGGTCGCCGAAGTCGATCTGGTGGAAGCCGGCCTGCTTGAGCAATTCCGCCAGAAGCTCGGACTTCTCGATGGAGGTGGTGCCCACCAGCACCGGCTGGCCGCGCTGCGAGCAATCCTTGATGAGCTCGATGATGGCGGCGTATTTCTCGCTCGCGGTGCGATACACCTCGTCGTCGTCGTCGACGCGGGAGATCGGCACGTTGGTGGGGATTTCCAACACCTCGAGCTTGTAGATGTCGGAAAACTCCGCCGCCTCGGTGACAGCGGTGCCGGTCATGCCGGCGAGCTTCTCGTAGAGGCGGAAATAGTTCTGGAAGGTGATGGAGGCGAGGGTCTGGTTCTCCGGCTGGACCTGGACGCGCTCCTTGGCCTCCAGCGCCTGGTGGAGGCCTTCCGAATAGCGTCGTCCCGGCATCATGCGGCCGGTGAACTCGTCGATGATCACCACCTCGCCGTTGCGCACGATATAGTCCTTGTCCCGCTGGAACAGGGTATGCGCGCGCAGGGCCTGGTTGACGTGGTGGACCGCCGAGACGTTTTCGATGTCGTAGAGGCTCTCGGTCTTCAGGATGCCGGCTTCGGCCAGCATCTGCTCCATCTTCTCCATGCCCGCTTCCGTCATGGTGACGGAGCGCTGCTTCTCGTCCACCTCGTAGTCTTCCTTGGAGAGGCGGGGAATATAGAGATCGATGGTGTTGTAGAAGTCGGACCGGTCGTCGAGCGGGCCGGAGATGATGAGGGGCGTGCGCGCCTCGTCGATGAGGATCGAGTCCACCTCGTCCACGATGGCGTAGAAGTGCGGGCGCTGCACCATCTGGGCGCGCTCGTACTTCATGTTGTCGCGCAGGTAGTCGAACCCCAGCTCGTTGTTGGTGGCGTAGGTGACGTCGCAATTGTAGGCGTCCCGGCGCTCGTCGTCGTCGAGGCCGTGGACGATGATGCCGGTGGAGAGGCCGAGGAAGCGATAGAGCTTGCCCATCCACTCGGCGTCGCGCTTGGCGAGATAATCGTTCACCGTCACCACGTGCACGCCCTTGCCGGCGATGGCATTGAGGTAGACGGGGAGGGTCGCGACCAGCGTCTTGCCTTCGCCGGTCTTCATCTCGGCGATGGAGCTGTCGTGCAGCACCATGCCGCCGATGAGCTGCACGTCGAAATGGCGCATGCCGAGCGCGCGCTTGGCGCCCTCGCGGACGGTGGCGAATGCGGGCACCAGCAGGTCGTCGAGGCTCGTTCCCTCGGCGAACTGGGTGCGGAACATCTCGGTCCGCGCGCGCAGCGCGTCGTCGGAGAGGGCTTCGAGCTCCTTCTCCAGCGCATTGATGGCCTGGACGCGGGGACGGTAGCCTTTCACCCGGCGATCGTTCGCGGAGCCGAAGAGCTTGCGGGCAAGTCCACCTAACATGGGTTTCTCTGTTCCGTTCCGTCAGGTCTCAAGGAGGGCGGAGACGGGCCGCCGGACCCTCCGGTCAACGATGCGCGCCGTTGGACACCCCCAATGGGGCGTCTTGAAGTCCGACCGGACGGGAAGCGGGCGCAGCGACCAAACGCGCAGCCGCAACCGCACCGCTTCGGCGGGCAGCACACCAAGCGGACACTTATGAACGGGTCGGTGCAATGTCAATGCGAGGCCCCCGCATCGCGCGCCACCATTCGACAAGGGCGACCAACCGACGGCCCGATGTGGCTCTCAGCAAAGCCGCCTGAGCATTCCCTCCACCGGATGGAAAGCGTTGCCATCCTGCACCGCTTCAGCCAAATCCATCCGGCGCAAGCAGGATAGAGCAGGGGCGTTCGTGGACATGCCGAATCCCGGCCTCTAGTATCGCGGCACAATTGGGGGATTAGGAATGGTGGGGGGTATTCAGGTGTTCCGTACGGGACGTGCGGGCCTTGCTCTGTGCGCAGGGCTCACCATGGCGGCCTGCGAGGAAAAGAACACCTATGTGCCGCCTCCGCCTCCCACGGTGACCGTGGCGTCCGTGGTGGAAAAGCCGGTCAGCCGCGTGCTTGAGCTCACCGGCAACACGGCCGCCATCAATTCGGTGGACCTCAATGCCCGCGTCCAGGGCTTCCTGACCGCCATCAATTACAAGGACGGCGCCTTCGCCAAGAAGGGTACCGTGCTCTTCACCATCGAGCAGGACACCTACCAGGCGCAGCTCGACCAGGCGAAGGCGACGCTTGCGTCCAACCAGGCGTCGCAGGTGCAGGCCGAGGCGGAGTACAACCGTCAGGCCCAGCTCGCCAAGCAGGACTTCGCCTCCCAGGCGACCCTCGACCAGGCCCGCGCCAAGCGCGATTCCGCCGTTGCCGGCGTGGCCAATGCGCAGGCCTCGCTCCAGCTCGCCGAGATCAATCTTGGCTACACCCAGGTGGCGGCGCCGTTCGACGGCGCGGTGACGGCGCATTTGCAGGATGTAGGCGCCCTCGTGGGCTACAGCGGGCCCACCAAGCTCGCCACCATCGTGCAGCTCAACCCGATCTGGGTCTGGTTCACCCTGAGCGAGCAGGAAGTCCTGCGAATCAAGGAAAACCTCGCGAAGGACGGGCGTTCGCTCACCTCCCTCACCCACGACATCCCGGACATCCCGATCGAGATCGGGCTGCAGACCGAGACCGGCTATCCCCATCGCGGCCGCATCGACTACATCGCGCCGCAGGTGGATCCGAGCCTTGGCACGCTGACCGTGCGCGGCGTGTTCCAGAACGACGACTTCGCGCTCCTCCCCGGCCTGTTCGCCCGCGTCCGCGTGCCCCTGGGCAAGCCGGCGCCGACCGTGCTGATCCCCGATTCCGCCATCAGCTACAGCCAGCTCGGCCCCTACGTGCTGACGGTCAACGCCGACAACGTGGTCAGCCAGACCCAGATCACCCTCGGCCAGCTCCAGGCCGACGGCCTGCGCGCGGTGTCGAGCGGCCTCACCACCAGCGATCGCATCGTCATCAACGGCATGCAGCGCGCGGTGCCGGGCTCCAAGGTTCAGGCCGAGCAGGGCAAGATCGTCGGCGTCGCGCCGCCCGCTACCGATGACGGCAACAAGCCGCTGCCGAAGCCGGCGGGCGTCGCCCCGGCCAACGCTCCCGCGGTTCCGGCGCCGTCGGTTGCACCCGCGCCGGCCGCTCCCGCCGCTCCGAAGAACTGACCGCCCTCGAACATCAGGCAGCGCCCATGATCTCGCGCTTTTTCATCGAGCGGCCGGTCCTCTCGAACGTGCTCGCTTTGGTGTTCGTGCTCATCGGCCTCGTGTCCTTGATGCGGCTGCCGGTCTCGCAATATCCCAACATCGTGCCGCCCACGGTGTCGGTCTCCACCTCCTATCCCGGCGCGTCGGCCAAGACGCTCATCGACACGGTCGCCCTGCCCATCGAACAGCAGGTGAACGGCGTCGAGGGCATGCTCTACATGCAGTCCTGGTCGGCCTCGGACGGCACCTATACGCTGGTCGTGACCTTCGCCATCGGCTCCGATCCGAACATGGCGCAGGTGCTGGTGCAGAACCGGGTCAACATCGCTCTCGCCTCGCTTCCGGCGGCGGTGCAGAACCAGGGCGTGACCATCCTGCAGAAGGGCACCTCGATCCTCGAGTTCGTGACCCTTATTTCCCCGGACGGCCGCTATGACGGCCTTTTCCTCAACAACTACGCCATCATCAACATCCAGAACGAGCTGGAGCGCGTGGACGGCGTCGCCAACGTTGCGGTGTTCGGCGCCGGCACCTACGCCCTGCGCGTCTGGATGGACCCCGACCGCATGCAGGCGTTTGGCCTGACGCCCACCGACGTCTCCAACGCCATCCAGAAGCAGAGCCAGATCGTCACCCCCGGCCAGCTCGGCATTCCTCCCGCCCCGTCCAACGCGGCCTTCCAGTACACGGTCAACATCGCGGGCCGCCTGGACGACGTGAAGGATTACGAGAACATCATCGTCAAGGTGGACAATTCCGACGGCGGCCGGATCGTCCGCATCCGCGACATCGGGCGGGTGGAGCTCGGCGCGCAGAGCTATTCCAAGGACTTCCAGCAGGACAACAAGCCCGCTGCCGGCATCGGCATCTTCCAGCTCCCCGCCGCCAACGCCCTCGACGTGGCGCAGCGGGTGGCCAAGAAGATGGAGGACCTGAAGAAGGACTTCCCGCAGGGCCTGGACTACGCCATCCCGTTCGACACGACCTTGTTCGTGACCGCCTCCATCGACGAAGTGTGGAAGACCCTGTTCGAGGCCGCGATCCTCGTGCTGGTGGTCATCCTGCTGTTCCTGCAGGACTGGCGCGCCACGCTGGTGCCGGCGACGACCGTGCCGGTGACCATCATCGGCGCCTTCGCCGCCATGGACGCCATGGGCTTCACCATCAACCTCTCCACCCTCTTCGCCATCATCCTCGCCATCGGCATCGTGGTGGACGACGCCATCGTCATCGTGGAAGGCGTGGCGCGGCATATCGAGGAGGGCATGGAGGGCCAGCCGGCCGCCGAAAAGGCCATGGACGAACTGTTCGGTCCGGTGGTGGGCATCACCCTGGTGCTGATGAGCGTGTTCCTGCCGGCCTCGTTCATCCCGGGCCTCACCGGGCAGATGTTCAAGCAGTTCGCGCTGGTCATCGCCGCCACCGCCTTCATCTCCGCCATCAACGCCGCGACCCTCAAGCCCACCCAGTGCGCCCTGTGGCTGCGGCCGCCAGTGCCGCCGGAGAAGCGCAACTTCATCTATCGCGGCTTCAACGCGATCTACGGCAAGGCGGAGCACGGGTACGCCAGCCTCATCGGCCGCATGGTCCATCATTCCAAGCTGATGGTCCTGATCGCCATCGCCCTCATGGCGGTGGCCGGCTGGGGGCTCACCCGCATCCCGACCGCCTTCCTGCCCATCGAAGACCAGGGCTACTTCCTCGCCCACGTGCAGCTGCCGGACGCCTCGAACCTCAACCGCACCAAGGAGGTGCTGGCGGACGTCTCGGAGCGCATCCGCAAGGTCCCGGGCGTGCAGACCGTGCTCGCCATCTCCGGCATCTCGGTGCTCGACAATTCGTCGACCCTCGCCAATGCCGGCGTCACCTACATCACGCTCACGCCCTGGGACGTGCGCTATTCCACCACCGGGCAGGACCTGCTGTCGCTCTACCAGAATCTGAACAAGGCGGTGGCGGACGTGGAGCAGGCCGAGGTGCTCATCCTCGTGCCGCCGGCCATCCAGGGCATCGGCAACGCCGCCGGCTTCACCATGCAGCCGCAGCTGCGCAACGGTAATTTCGACTACCGCCTGCTGGAGCAGATCACCACGTCCATGGTGGACAAGGCGCGGGCGCAGTCCGCCCTCACTCATGTCTCGTCCTCCTTCCGCGCCGGTGCGCCGCAGATCCAGGTGGACGTCAACCGCATCAAGGCCGAGACCCTGGGCGTCACGGTGGGTCAGGTGTTCGACACCATCTCGGCCTATCTGGGCTCGACCTACGTCAACCAGATCAACAAGTTCGGCAACGTTTTCCAAGTCTACATCCAAGCCGAGTCGGGCTACCGGGTGACCCCGGCCGACCTCATGCAGCTGAAGGTGCGCTCGCCCTCGCAGAACGCCATGGTGCCCCTCGGCACCCTGGTGGACATCAAGATGGTGCAGGGCCCGCCGCTGATCTCGCTCTACAACCTCTATCCGAGCTCGTCGGTGGTGGGATCCAACGCGGCCGGCTTCTCGTCCGGCCAGGCCCTCTCGCTCATGGAGCAGATCGCCGCCTCGACACTGCCGCCGGGCACCGGCTTTGAATGGACCGCCATGTCCTACCAGGAGAAGGCGGTCGGCAATCAGATCTATTATGTTTTCGGCCTCGCCATCCTGTTGGTCTATTTCGTCCTCGCCGGACAGTATGAGAGCTGGATCCAACCCCTGTCGGTGATCCTCGCGGTGCCGCTGGCCCTGCTCGGCACCGTGGGCGCGCTCCTCGCCCTCGGGGTGCCCAACAACCTCTATACCCAGATCGGCCTCGTGCTGCTGATCGCGCTTGCCTCCAAGAACGCGATCCTGATCGTCGAATACGCCCGCGAGAAACGGATGGAGGGCATGGACATCATGGATGCGGCGGTGGAGGCCTCGCGCCTGCGGTTCCGCCCCATCCTCATGACCTCCTTCGCCTTCATCCTCGGCGTGCTGCCGCTGGTGTTCGCCACCGGCGCCGGCGCAAACTCGCGCAAGTCCATCGGCATCGCGGTGGTGTCGGGCATGCTGGCCTCCACCTGCCTTGCCGTGCTGTTCGTGCCGTCCTTCTACACGGTGCTTCAGCGCTTCGAGGAAGGGCGCAAGGGCAAGAAGAAGACCGCGCGCGGCCATGCGCCGCCCGAGCCGCCGGAAACGCCCGTCGGTGGTGCCGGCGTGCCGCCGGCTCCCGCATCTGCCTGATCGGGTCGCGGCGGCACTGCTGAAACACCAGGCAACTGCCCCGCAGGTGGGCGGTTGTCGCCGCAAAGTCGCGCTTCCGCCCCATAACAGCCTTGTCTAACCTTGACCACAAACCGCCGCCACACACCGCCCGGCTTGCATCGCAAGCGGGGCGGTAGATAAGTCGTCTCAGATTTCAGGGGGCAATCGTCCGGGCGCCATCCGAAGCAGCCCGGCTCGGCTCTCCTGACCCTCCATTGGGCTGCCGCCCGCAGGACCAGGTGCCATCATGTCGATCCTCGCGAGCCTGCATCACGTCACGAGCTACACCTACGAGCGGCCCGTCGTCCTCGGCCCGCAGACCATCCGGCTGCGGCCGGCGCCCCACAGCCGCACCGACGTTCCGGCCTATGCGCTCAAGATTTCCCCTGCCGAGCATTTCATCAACTGGCAGCAGGATCCCTTCGGCAATTGGCTGGCCCGTATCGTCTTCCCGGAGAAGGTGAAGACCTTCAAGGTGGAGGTCGACCTCCTCGCCAAGCTCGACGTGCTCAACCCGTTCGACTTCTTCGTCGAGGATTATGCCGAGAAGTTTCCCTTCACCTACGCGCCCGAGCTGAAGGCCGAGCTCGCGCCCTATCTGGAGCTGGAGAACGAGGGCGCGCTGTTCGACGCCCTGGTGGCCTCGGTGCCGCGCGAGCCCATGGGCATCGTCGACTTCCTGGTCGGCATCAACCAGCGCCTCCAGCGCGATATCGGCTACGTGATCCGCATGGAGCCCGGCGTCCAGACGCCGGACGAGACGCTGGCGAAGAAGCTCGGCTCCTGCCGCGACACCGGCTGGCTGCTGGTGCAGTTGCTGCGCCACCTCGGCCTCGCCGCGCGCTTCGTCTCGGGCTACCTGATCCAGCTGAAGCCGGACGTCGCCGCCCTCGACGGGCCCTCGGGCACCGACGTGGACTTCACCGACCTCCATGCCTGGTGCGAGGTGTTCGTGCCGGGCGCGGGATGGATCGGCCTCGATCCCACCTCGGGCCTGCTCTGCGGCGAAGGCCACATCCCGCTCGCTGCGACCCCCCACTACCGTTCTGCCGCGCCCATCAGCGGCTACCTCATGGAGAAGGCGGAGACGGAGTTCGGCTTCGAGATGAACGTCACCCGCGTGGCCGAGGCGCCGCGCGTGACGCTGCCCTTCTCGGACGAGACCTGGAGCGCCCTCGACGCCCTAGGACGGAAAGTGGACGAGGATCTCAAGGCCGGCGACGTGCGCCTGACCATGGGTGGCGAACCCACCTTCGTCTCCATCGACGACTACCAGTCGCCCGAATGGAACACCGAGGCCCTGGGCCCGCAGAAGAGGGTGCGCGCCGACGAGCTCATCCGCCGTCTGCGCCGCCGCTTCTCGACCGAAGGCGTCCTGCACTACGGCCAGGGCAAGTGGTATCCGGGCGAAACGCTGCCGCGCTGGTCGTTCGACCTGTTCTGGCGCAAGGACGGCCAGCCCATGTGGCGGCGCGAGGACCTGATCGCCGACGAGAAGGTGAATTACGGCGCCACCTCCGCCGATGCCGAGCGTTTCTGCAAGACGGTGGCGGAGAAGCTCGGGGCCGGGGAACAGTTTGTCCAGCAGGCCTACGAGGACAACATCTATTTCATGTGGAAGGAGCAGTGCCTTCCCGAGAACATCGCCCCCGGCGACGAGCGCATGGCGGACGAGGTACAGCGCCGCATGCTGGCCCGCGCTTTCAATCAGGGCCTGGGCACGCCCTCCGGCTCCGTGTTGCCCCTGCGCCGGGTCGCCACCCCGGAGGGGCCGGCATGGCGCTCGGAGGAGTGGAGCTACCGCCGCGAGTTCCTCTTCCTTATTCCCGGCGAAAGCCCCATCGGCTATCGCCTTCCGCTGGAATCGCTGAAGTATCTGGCGCCGACCCGCTATCCCTACACCGTGCCGGCCGACCCCTTCGAGCCGCGCGGCCCGCTGCCCGACGCCGATGCGGTGGCGGCGCGCTATCGCAGCGCCGCGGACCAGGGCGGGGAAATGCCCGAGGTGCCCTACGACGTGACCCGCGAGCGCTATTCCGTGGCGCCGCGCACCGAGGCCTTCGGCGCCGGCGAGCGGGCCCAGGCGGAGGTGCGCGACTATCTCGCGCGCCACGACACCCAGATCTTCACGGTGGATACGAGGACCGCTCTCTGCGTCGAGCCGCGGGGTGGGCGCCTGTGCGTGTTCCTGCCGCCGGTGGAGGTGCTGGAGGACTATATCGACCTCATCGCCGCCATCGAGCAGGCCGCCATCGAGCTCAACTCCCCGATCCATCTCGAAGGCTATCCGCCGCCCTTCGACTATCGCCTCGACGTGATCCGCCTCTCGCCCGATCCGGGTGTGCTGGAGGTGAACGTGCATCCCTCCAACAGCTGGGCCGGCTGCGTGGAGATCACGCGCATCCTCTATGAGGAGGCGCGGCTCGCCCGCCTCGGCACCGAGAAGTTCATGGTGGACGGTCGCCACACGGGCACCGGCGGCGGCAACCACGTGGTGGTGGGCGGCGCCACGCCGGCCGACAGCCCCTTCCTGCGCCGGCCCGACCTGCTGAAGAGCCTGCTGCTCTTCTGGCAGCGCCATCCCTCGCTCTCCTACATGTTCTCCGGCCTGTTCATCGGCCCCACCTCGCAGCACCCGCGCGTGGACGAGGCGCGCCACGACAGCCTCTACGAGCTGGAGATCGCCTTCTCCAAGATCCCGCTGCCCGGCTCCGGCACTCCGCCTGCGCCATGGCTCGTGGACCGGCTGCTGCGCAACCTGCTGGTGGACGTGACCGGCAACACCCACCGCACGGAAATCTCCATCGACAAGCTCTATTCGCCCGACAGCACGTCGGGCCGTCTCGGGCTGGTGGAATTCCGCTGCTTCGAGATGCCGCCGGACTGGCGCATGAGCCTTGCGCAGCAATTGCTGCTGCGCGCCCTCATCGCCCGGCTTTGGAACAACCCCGTGCAGGGCCATTGCACCCGCTGGGGCACGATCCTGACGGACCGTTTCATGCTCCCCCACTTCGTCTGGGCGGACTTCCTCGACGTGCTGGAGGACCTCGGCGACGCCGGCTATGCCTTCGACCCCGAGTGGTTCCGGGCCCAGTACGAGTTCCGCTTCCCGTCCTTCGGCACGGTCCAGCGCAGCGGCGTGGACGTGGAGGTGCGGCAGGCGCTGGAATGCTGGCACGTGCTGGGCGAGGAGGGAGTCATCGGCGGCACTGCGCGCTACGTGGACTCCTCGGTGGAGCGCCTTCAGGTGAAGGTGGAGGGCTTCAATCCCTCGCGTCACATCCTCACCTGCAACGGCCGCAAGGTGCCGCTGGCCCCCACCGGGCGGAACGGCACGTTCGTCGCCGGCGTGCGCTACAAGGCTTGGCAGCCGTGGTCGGGGCTGCACCCCACCATCCCGGTGCACTCGCCTCTCACCTTCGATGTGGTGGATACCTGGAGCCAGCGCTCGCGCGGCGGCTGCGTCTATCACGTCACCCACCCGGGCGGCCGCAATTATGATACCTTCCCGGTGAACTCCTACGAGGCCGAGGCACGGCGGTTGGCTCGCTTCGTCCCATTCGGCCACACGCCAGGCGCCGCAACGGTGGTGCTGGAGACGGCGCCGGACGAATTCCCCACCACCCTCGACCTGCGCCGGCCGTTCGACGCATGACGCCGCTGCATCACGCCTGAAGAGCGAGCCGCCCGGACGACCGGGGCGGCTCGGTCAAGGACCAGTCCAGCTCGCGCTTCGCCCGCGGTTCCGCCCGTCCGTCGGCACGGGCGGCACTGCGGATGAACGGAAGAAAGGTGCATCTCCCGCTGTGGCAGGCATAATGGGACGCCCGGACGCACCGGGCGCGGAAGGGATTATCGTGTCGGGGGCCGAGCAGCGGAGCGAAGTATTCGAGAGGGCCGCGGCCGAGAGTCTCATCGGCGGATACCGGACACTTCCGGGCGTCCGCGACGAGATGATGGACGCCGAAGGCCAGCCGCGCCGGCATTGGCTGCCCTTCCTCGCGGCGCTGGCCGAGCTTGGATCGGCGGAGCTGCGCCGCCGCTTCTCCTCGGCCGATCGCTATCTGCGCGACAGCGGCGTGTTCTACCGCGTCTATGACGACGCCGGTGGCGGCGAGCGGCCGTGGTCACTCAGCCACATGCCCCTCATCATCGGCGATGCGGACTGGGAAACCCTCTCCAAGGGCCTGATCGAGCGGGCCGAACTGCTGGAAGAGGTGCTGCAGGACCTTTACGGTCCCGGCCATCTGGTGGCCGACGGCGACCTTCCCGCGGCGGCGGTCGCCGGCAGCCCCGAATTCCTGCGGCCGCTGGTGGGCGTGCGGCCCGAGGGCGGCCGCTACCTGCGGGTCTATGCCGCCGATGTGGGGCGGGGGCCCGACGGGCGCTGGTGGGTGCTGGCCGACCGCACCCAGGCGCCATCTGGCGCCGGCTATGCGCTGGAGAATCGCCTCGCCTCCACCCGCGCGCTGCCGGACGTCTCCCGCAATCTCAACATGAAGCGGGTCGCCGCCTTCTTCCAGGCGCTGCGGACCTCGCTGATGAAGCTCGACCGGACGGGGGAGGGCCGCATCGGCCTGCTCACCCCCGGCCCGCTGAATGAGACCTATTTCGAGCACGCCTTGCTTGCCCGCTATCTCGGCTTCCTTCTGGTGGAGGGCGAGGACCTCACCGTGCGCGGCGACACGCTCCATGTGCGCACCGTCGCCGGCCTGCGGCGCATCGATGTGCTGCTGCGCCGGCTCGACGCCGACTTCGCCGATCCCCTGGAGCTCAATGCCCGCTCGCGCCTTGGCGTGCCGGGGCTGGTGCAGGCGGTGCGCATGGGCGGGGTGGCGCTGGCCAATGCGCTCGGCACGGGCATCGTGGAGGCGCCGGCGCTCCTCGCCTTCCTGCCACGCATCGCCACCCGCCTCACCGGGCGGCCCCTCACCTTGCCCCATGTGGCCACCTGGTGGTGCGGCCAGCCAGCGGAGCGGGCGCAGGTGATGGAGCATCTCGACGAGCTCGTCATCTCATCGGCCTTCGGCCGGGTGCTGCCGGGCCTGCCGGACGGCGGCTCGGTGCTGGGCGCGGATCTCTCCCATGCCGATCGCCGGCGCCTGTCCACCCTTCTGGCGCGGCGCGGTGCGGACGTGGTGGGGCAGGACATCGCCCGCCTGTCCACCACGCCGGTCTGGACCGGGGAGAAGCTCACCCCGCGCCCGTTCATGCTGAGGGTGTTCCTCGCCGCCACCGACAAGGGCTGGGCGGTAATGCCGGGCGGATTCTGCCGCATTTCCTCGGCCGCCGACGCGCGCGCCGTCTCCATGCAGAAGGGCGACCGCTCGGCCGACGTGTGGGTGCTGTCGGACACCGAGGTCACCGACGCCACGCTTCTGCCAAGCCCCGACAACGTGAGGGTTCGCCGCTCCTCTGGCACCCTGCCAAGCCGGGCGGCGGACAATCTCTTCTGGCTCGGGCGCTACGTGGAGCGGGCGGAGGCGACGCTGCGACTCTCCCGCGTGCTGGTGGGCCGGCTCGCCGAAAGCGGCGACAGCAGCGCCAGCCCCCTCGTCGGGCGCCTCCTGCGCCTGCTCGGCGCGTGGGGTGCCATGCCCCGCGATCTCGCCCGGGCGACGCCCGCCCGCTACGCGGTCGCCGTGCTGACCCGGCGCGATGTTCCGGGCGCCCTTCCCCAGCTGGTGCAGGCGGCCCGGGCGGCCGCCTCGGTGATCCGCGACCGCTTCTCCCCGGACGCGTGGCGGGCTCTGGTGGACCTTGAGACCTGCGTCGCCGCCCCCGTCCCGAGCGCCCCTTCGGAGGCCGACGTGGCCGAGCGGGCGGATGCGGCGCTGCGCATTATCGCGGCCTTCTCGGGCCTGGCTTCCGAGAACATGAACCGGCTCACCGGCTGGCGCTTCCTGGAACTGGGCCGGCGCATCGAGCGGTCCATCGGCACCTTGCGTTTCGCCCGTACCTTCGGCGAGCTGGGCGCGCCCCACGGCTCGCTGGATGCGCTGCTCCAGGTGGCCGACAGCCTCATCACCTACCGCACGCGCTACGTGATGATGGAGGCCCGCGGCCCCGTGCTGGATCTCGTGCTGCTCGACCCGGACAATCCGCGATCGGTGGCGTTCCAGGTTCACCGCATGGCCAACCATCTGAAGGTCATGCCCGGCCGCGACCAGGATGCGCCCCCGCCATTGTGGGAGCGCCTCGTCGCCCGCATGGAGGCGGAGCTCGCCGCCTCCACGGCGGAAAGTTTCGAGCCGCAATGGTTCGATGCGATGGAGGAGATGCTGATGCAGCTCTCCGATGAGGTGTCGGCGCATTATTTCCTGCAGGGCCATTCCCCCGAAATGACCCTCACCATCGGCATGTGAGCGATCGCGCCGGAGCGGCGAGAGAGGTTTGAAGGTGCTCTACGACATCCGCCAGACCACCACCTACAGCTACCAGGTGCCGGTGCGCGTGGTGCGCCAGGTGCTGCGCATGGCGCCCGTGGACCGCATCGGCCACCAGCACGTCATTGCCCACATGCTGGACATCGAACCCGAGCCCGCCGAGATCGAGCACGGGATCGACTTCTTCGGCAACGGCCTCGCCTGGCTCACCATCGACCAGCCGCACGGGAAGCTCGCCATCACCACCCGCAGCCGGGTGGAGGTGATCTCCACGCCCTTGCCGGATCCCGCCACGACCGCCCTCGTGGACGAGGTCCGCGCCGCGGCGCTGGAGCAGCAGGACCTCGGCCCGGATGCCGCCGCCCATGGCCTGTTTCCGAGCCGCTCGGTGCCTCTCGACGCCGACATCACCGACTGGACCGCCGCGAGCTTCCGCGGCGACCGCCCGGTGCTGGAAGGGGCGCTGGAGCTGATGCACCGCATCCACGACGACTTCACCTATGAGCCCGGCGCCACCATCGTCACCACGGCGCCGCACGAGGCCTTCGCCGCGAAGGCGGGGGTCTGCCAGGACTTCGCCCAGGTGATGATCGCCGGCCTGCGCGGCCTCGGCCTGCCGGCGCGCTACGTCTCCGGCTATCTGCGGACCATTCCGCCCGAGGGCCAGCCACGGCTCGAGGGAGCGGACGCCACCCATGCCTGGGCCGAGGTGTGGTGCGGGCCCGATCTCGGCTGGATCGGCCTCGACCCCACCAATGCCATCCCCGCCGGCGACGACCACATCATCCTCGCCGTCGGCCGCGACTATGCCGACGTGGCGCCTGTGGACGGAGTGATCGTCACCTCCGGCGATCACGCCCTCGCGGTGGGCGTGGACGTGATCCCGGTGACGCGCTGAGCCAGCCTCAGCGCACCGGCCCCATGATGAGGTCGGGGAGCCAAGTGGCGATGGCGGGGAAGATGCTGAGGATGACGATGCCGCCCAGCATCAGCAGCACGTAGGGCAGGGCGCCCTTGAGCACCTGCGCGGTCGGCACCTGCGGTGCGATGGCATTGACCACGAACAGGTTCAGGCCCACCGGTGGGGTGATGAGGCCGATCTCCATGTTGATGGTGAGGACCACCGCGAACCAATAGGGATCGAAGCCCGACGAGACGATGATCGGGTAGAGCAGGGGTGCCGACATCACGATGATGGCGACCGGCGGCAGGAACATGCCGGCCACCAGCAGGAACAGGTTGATGATGCCCATCAGCACCCAGCGGTTCACCTCCAGCCCGGCGATGGTGGCGGCGACCGTCTGGGTGATGAACAGCGACGACAAGGCGAAGGCGAACAGCTCGGCCGAGGCCATGATCATCATGATCATGACGCTTTCGCGCATGGTCGAGGAGAAGATCTCGAAGATGGGCTTCGGCCGGAACAACCGGTACATGATGATGACGACGCCCAGCGTCAGGAACGCCCCGGCCCCCGCGGCCTCGGACGGCGTGGCGACGCCGCCGTACAGCACGTAGAGCGTGCCGAGGATGATGATGAGGAAGGGCGCCACCCGCGGCAGAGCGGCGAGCTTCTCGCCAAAGGAGAAGCTGCGGCCCCGGTCGTCGAAGCGGAACCCCTTGCGCCGGCAGTCGTACAGCGCCCAGGCCATGAACATGGCGGTCAGCATCAGGCCCGGCATCACCCCGGCAAGGAACAGCCGGCCGATGGAGGTCTCGGTGGCGATGCCGTAGACGATCATGGTCACGGATGGCGGAATGAGGATGCCGAGCGTGCCGCCGGCGCAGATGGAGCCGGTGGCGACGGACGCCGGATAGCCGCGCTTCAGCATCTCCGGGATGCCCATCTTGCCGATGGCGGCGCAGGTGGCGGGGCTCGACCCGGTCATGCCGGCGAAGATGGCGCAGGCGCCGATATTGGAGAGCACGAGGCCGCCCGGCACCCGGTTCAGCCAGCGGTCCAGCGCCTCGTAGAGGTCGCGTCCTGCCGGCGTCGCCGCCACGGCCGCGCCCATCAGCACGAACATGGGGATCGAGACATAGGCGAGGTTGGCGATGCCGGCGAACATGGTCTCTGCCAGCACCTCGAACACCCCCGGCCCGTTGGCCAGCAGCAGGCCGCCGATGGCGGTGAGGCCGAGGGCGAAGGCGATGGGCATCCCGGTGGCGAGCAGCAGGAAGAGAAGGCCGATCACCAGAAGGCCGGCCAGAGTGGGGGAGAGGCTCGTCACGGGCGTTCTCCAAAGCCGTCGGTGCCGGTAATGCGGCGCACCAGTTCGGCGACATACTGGAGGGAGAGCAGGGCGAAGCTGACTGGCAGCGGCAGCAGCGGGATCCACAGGGTGATGGCCGCCACCGTGGAGGTGCGCCACTCGTTCACATAGGCCTCGTAGAAGAAGATGGAGCTCGCGACCGTCATCGCCAGGGCGAAGGCAAGGCCCAGGACGGCGCCGGCGATGCCGAGCAGGCGCTGGACCGGTTTTGTCACCACCATCTCGATCACATCGACGCCCACATGGCCGCGGGTGAGCAGCACGTACGGCGCGCCGAGGAAGACGGCGGCCGTGGCGGTGAAGATCACGAAGTCGGTCTGCCAGATGGTGGGCGCGCGGAACACGTAGCGCAGGAAGATCATCTGGCAGATCACCAGCATGGACGCGATGAGCAGCAGCCCGGCGAGCAGCGCCGCGGCACGCGAGAGCCCGTCCACGGCGGCGAGGAAGGAGCGTGTCATGGAAAAGCCTTGTGGCGGAAGTTCTGGCGGAAGGTCCTTGCGGAACGGCCACGTCGGCGAGCGGCACGCCGCCTGACGGGCGAGGCAGGCGGGCGCCACGGGGACGCCCGCCGTGCCGTCACTGCACCGCGAGCGCCTTCTTGATGAGCTCGTCGCCGCCCTTCACCTTGTCGGAGAAGTTCTTGTAGGCGCTCGCCTGCGCCACCTTCAGCCAGGCGTCGTAATCGGATGCGGACATCTCGATCACCTCGACGCCGGCCTTCTTGAAGGTCTCGGCGAGCTTCTGGTCGCCCTTGCGCACTTCTTGCGCGAACCACGTCTCAGCCTTCTTGCCGGCGGCGAGGATGGCCTTCTGCTGCTCGGGCTTCAGCCGGTCGAACACCTGCTTCGACATGAGCACGGGCTCGTACATGAACCACAGGGCGTTGGCGCCCGGCGCGGTGAGGCACTTCACCTGCTCGAACAGGCGGTAGGAGACGAAGCTCTCGGATGAGGTGTTGGTGGCGTCGAGCACGCCGGTCTGCATGCCCGAGTAGATTTCCGAAGACGGCATGGAGGCGATGGAGGCGCCGGCGGCCGCCAGCATCTGCTCGAAGGCGGGGCCCGCGGCCCGCGTCACCTGACCCTTGATGCTGTCCGGGCCCGTGATGCAGCCCTTCTTGGAGGCGAAGGCTCCGGAGAGCCACGCGTCGGCGATCACGATGGCGCCCTGCGCCTCGACGATCTTCTTGATCTCCTGCATGAAGGGCGAGGCGTTGAGGCGGTCCGCCCGATCGAAATTGCGCACCAGGCCGGGCATCAGCGTCGCCGAGAATTGCGGCACGCGGCCCGAGGCGTAATCGAGCGGGAAGGACGAAATGTCGAGCTGGCCCTTGGTGAGGGCGCCCCACTGCTCGTTGGCCTTGAACAGGGAGGCGCCGGGGAAGACCTGGATTTTCAGGCCGACGTTGGCCGCCTCCACGTCGCGGGCGATCATCTGCACCATCTCGTCGCGCGGATCCCCCTTACCGCCGGGAAACTGGTGCGAGGCCTTGAGCGTGATGTCCTGCGCCAGCGCCGGCCCGGCGAAGGCGGTGAAGGCAAGGGCGCAGGCAAGCGCTTTCGCGCGTGCGATGGAACGCGGTCCGATCATGGCTTTCCTCCCGGTTCGACCTGCTCAAGCGCGGGCCGTTGGCGTATCCCGTTTTCTGTTGTCTTAAGTTCCGCGGCAGTTGACCCGCCGTCGGCCCCTCCGCCCGAGGGCGGCTACTTTACGCAACGTTGCGATAGATGTCCTTGTAGGTTTCGCGCAGCACGTTCTTCTGCACCTTGCCCATTGTGTTGCGTGGCAGCTCGCCGACGAAGAAGACGCGCTTGGGCTGCTTGAACTTGGCAAGGCGGGATTCGAGGGCGCGGTGGATGGCATCCTCGGTGAGCACCGCGTCGGGCGCCGTCACCACCACGGCGGTGACCCCCTCGCCGAAATCGGGATGGGGCACACCGATCACCGCGCTCTCCACCACCCCGGGGATAGCGTCGATCTCGCCTTCCACCTCTTTCGGGTAGACGTTGAAGCCGCCAGTGATGACGAGGTCCTTGCCGCGGCCGACGATGTGGACATAGCCCGCAGGGTCGATCTTGCCGAGGTCTCCGGTGATGAAGAAGCCGTCGCGGAACTCGCTCGCCGTCTTCTCAGGCATGCGCCAATAGCCCTTGAAGACGTTGGGGCCCTTCACCTCCACCATGCCGATCTCGTCGGCTGGCAGGACGCGTCCGGTCTCCGGGTCGGTGACGCGGACTTCCACCTGCGGCAGGGGGAAGCCCACCGTGCCGGCGATGCGCGCCCCGTCATAGGGGTTGGACGTGTTCATGCCCGTCTCGGTCATGCCGTAGCGTTCCAGGATGGCGTGGCCGGTGCGCTCCTGGAAGGCGCGGTGGGTTTCCGCCAGAAGAGGCGCCGAGCCGGAGATGAAGAGCCGCATTCCGGCGGTCGCCTCCCGCGTGAGACCCGGCTGGTCGAGGAGGCGGGTGTAGAAGGTGGGCACGCTCATGAGACTTGTGACCTTGCCCGCCGACATCAGCGCGGTGGCCTCCTTGGGGTCGAACTTCGACCGGAACACCATGGAGGCGCCGGCCAGCAGCACGATGTTGGAGGCGACGAAGAGGCCATGGGTGTGGAACAGCGGCAGGGCGTGGAGCAGCACGTCGTCGGCGGTGAAGCGCCAGCAGTCGCGCAAGGTCAGGGCATTGGAGAGGAGATTGTCGTGGGTGAGCATGGCGCCCTTGGCGCGCCCCGTGGTGCCCGAGGTGTAGAGGATGCCGCCAAGATCCTCCGGCCCGCGCGCTGCGTCCTCGAACGTGTCGGATAAATCGGCCGCGCCCTGTGTCAGGGATCCGGTGCCGTCGGCGGCCAGGGTTTCCACGCAGGCGACGCCGAGACGGGTTGCCAGCGCACGCGCCTCCGCTTCGATCTCCGGGCGGCAGACGAACACGGCGGGCTCGGCATCGGAGAGGAAATATTCCACCTCGTTCAGGGTGTAGGCGGTGTTGAGCGGCAGGTAGACCGCGCCGGCGCGGATCGCGGCGAGATAGAGGGCGAGCGCCGGCCAGGACTTTTCCACCTGCACGGCCACCCGGTCCCCCGGCTTCACGCCGCGCGCCTTGAGAAGGTTGGCGAGACGGGCGGAGAGGGCAAGGGCGTCGCCGTAGGTCTCGGCCTGCCCGTCGGCCAGAAAAGCCAGGGGCTTGTCCAGGGCGGGAACGGCGGCGCGGATGGCACTGAAGAGGTGGTTATGGGTCATCACTCGTCTCGTTGGGGCGCGTCGGCCGCGCTCAGGGAATGGGGACGAGGGCGCGAACGCCGGTCTCGCCCTTCAGCAGCTTCTTGACCGCCGCGCTCGCCACGACCTCGCCCTTCCCGGCGAAGGCTTCGTGGTTCTTCTCGATATCGGCGAGGACGTAGCGGTAATTGACCATCAGGCCGGCCGCCTGGGAGATGCCCTTCGGCGAGAGGTCGCCCATGGGATTGATGCGCTCCAGCCGCGCGCCGTTGCCGAGATGGAAGCGGGCCACCGGGTCCACCGGCTTGCCCTTGTTCGTGCGCGCCACCAGGAAGTAGTGCGCAGCGGCTGCCGCGAGGGCCGGGGCCAGCGTCTCGCGCACCTCCGCCTTCTCCGCCCAGTCAGCCGCGTCCAGCGCTTTCAGGGTCTCGCGATCGGCAGGCGTGATGGCGGGCGAGGCTTCCGCCTTGCGCTCCGCTTCCAGCCACGTGCGGAAGCCGGGGACCGGCGACAAGGTGACGAAGGTGGTGAGCGACGGCATCTGGCGGGAGATTTCTTCCACCACCTGCTTGATGAGGAAATTGCCGAACGAGACGCCGCCGAGGCCACGCTGGCAGTTGGAGATGGAATAGAAGACTGCGGTGGTTGCCTTTTCCGGATCGAGAAGCTCGCGCTGCTCGTCAAGCAGGGGAGCGATGGCGCCGGGAATGTCCTTGGTGAGCGCGACTTCCACGAAGATCAGCGGCTCGTCCACGAGCGCCGGATGGAAGAAGGCGTAGCAGCGCCGGTCCGGGCTATCGACGCGGGCGCGCAGGTCGTTCCAGTCGCGGATGGCGTGCACCGCCTCGTAGCGGATGATCTTCTCCAGCACGTTCGCGGGGGTCGACCAGTCGATGCGGCGCAGCACGAGGAACCCCCGGTTGAACCAGGACGAAAAGAGATGGCCGAAGTCGCGGTCCACGGCGGCGAGGTCCCGGCGCAGCACCATCGCATCCATGAGATGCTCGCGCATGCGCACGAGGGAGAGCGTGGCGCCGGGCGCAAGGTTGAACCGCCGGAACAGCTCCTGCCGGCGCGGCTCGCTGGCCAGGTGGAGCTCGGCCGCCGCGGCGTCCGATCCGGTGCGGCCATAGCTCTCGATGGCCTTTTCGAGCCGCGTGCGATCCGGCCCGAAGGTTTCCGCCAGCGCCTCGAAGAAGGCGATGCGCTCGCCGGTCTTCATTCTTGCGTAGCGGTCGAGGATGTCGGTGGCGAGCGCCACGCCGGACGCTTCGCCCCGGCCGGAGAGCAACTGCTCGCAGCGCTCCACCAGCGTTGCCGCCTTGGTGGCGCCCGAGACCCGGGCGTTGCGATCAAGCAGCGCGCGGCCGCGATCCGCGATGGAGGTGAGAAGATCGCCGAAGAAGGAGGTGTTGGAACTCATCGCCGCATCCCGCCGTCGGTGAACATGCCGATTGGAATACCAATGGGACGGCGAGCCGGCCGCGAAGGCAAGCCTGGAAGCGCTGCCGCACCCCATGACTTTCGGGTGATGCCTCTGCTCAAGTCCGGGCCGATGGCCTGCGCGTGGCACGCCGGCGACGGGCCAGATCCGGCGGCGGGGGAGGAAATCGTCTGGACCAGCATCTGCGGGATCGCGCTCCGACGGCGGCGAGGGGAGTGAAGTCCCAATTGCATTTCCTGTCAACAATCTTGTATGCAAGAATTTACGTGTTGCATTGGAGCGGTCTGGCCTTTGTTTTTGGGATCGGCCGCCGACGGAGAGATTTCGTGCGGGGAGAGCAGACGCCGCGCCTTCGGGAGGCCCTGGAGGACGACATCGTCGCCGGCCGGCTGCGGCCGGGCCAGCGGCTGGACGAGGTCGGTCTCGCCGACCGCTTCGGCGTCTCGCGCACGCCAATCCGCGAGGCGCTGATCCAGCTGGCCGCCTCGGGGCTGGTGGAGATCCGGCCCCGGCGCGGGGCTTTCGTGGTGCTGCTTGGGCCCCGCGAGCTGATCGAATCCTTCGAGCTGATGGCGGAGATCGAGGCATCCTGCGCCCGCCTCGCCGCCCAGCGCCTCGGCCCATCCGACCGCGCCACCATCGCCGAGGCCCACGCCGCCTGCAGGGAAGCTGTCGCCTGCCATGACGAGGCGGCTTATTATCCCGCCAATGCGCGCTTCCACGCCGCCGTTTATGCCGCCACGGGCAACCGCGTTCTCGCCGGCGAGGCGCTGCGTCTGCAGCGCGGCCTCCAGCCCTACCGCCGGCTCCAGCTGAAGGTTCCCCGGCGCATGCAAGCCTCCTTCGCCGAGCACGAAGCCATCGTCGAAGCGCTCTTCGCAGGCGACGGTCCCGCCGCGGCCGAGCGCCTGCGCGCCCACGTGCTGGTGCAGGGCGAGCGCTTCATGACCCTCCTCGCGGCCTTGCAGGCCGAAGCCGAGGCCGAGCCCCGCGCCGGATAGGTCGCCGCGCGTGCGATCCTCTCACGCGCCTCGCTCGCCAATCGGGCCGGGTGCGCCGGTCATGAAAAGCTGTGCACCCTCATCCCGCACGCCGCCCCCCTGTTGCCGCCATGGCAGGCTTCCGATAAGAAGGCCCTCGGTCTTGATCCAGGCACCCGTAGCTCAGCTGGATAGAGCGTTGCCCTCCGAAGGCAAAGGCCGCACGTTCGAATCGTGCCGGGTGCGCCACTTCGGTATAAAACTGCGAACGTCGGCAGCCGCCGATTCTACGCCCGCAGCGGCGACAAGTGTCCGTAGCAGTTCGGTTTTCGTCCCGAGGATGCGAATTTCGCTCGGGTCGACGACCTCGACGCGTTGCGCGAGCGCACGCAAATGGTCCCGCCGATAGGTTCCATCTTCGTTCCGCAGCTTGCGGCGAGCGGCGAGCGCGAACCGCCGCAAACTGTCCGACGTGATCGCTGGCCCGAGTCGCTCCACCGCTGAAGCTGCGCGTTCCGCGTCAGCCTGCGCCTGGTCGCGCACCGCGGTGAGTTCTGCAATGCGAGCTTTCAGCGACTGGTCGGCCATGTCGACCACGCCGTTCTCGATCGCTTCGTAAAGACGCTTCAACTTCGCTTCCGCTTCGGCGGCGCGCTTGCGCAGCTCTGCGATGTGCCCGCGACGGCGTTCATTCCATTCCTCACGTCGCTCAAGCAATTGATCCATCATCGTCGTCAAACGCGCCGGATCGAGTAGCCGCCACTCCAGGTGATCGACGACGGCTCGGTCAAGCTTGTCCATCGGCACTGTCAGACCGCGACAACCGCGCTCGCCCTGCCGCGCTTTCGTCGAGCAGGTGTAATAGCGATACATGCCGCCTGCGCTGCCCTTGCCGGTCCGTAGCGTCATCGCACCGCCACAAGATGCGCAGAAGCAAATCCCGGTTAGCAAAGTCGGACCGCTCACCGCGCGCGGGGGCATCCATTTCGGGCTGCGCGCCTTCAACGCCGCCTGGACGGCCTCGAACTCCGCTTCGGTGATGATCGGCGGCACGTCCATGACCGCATGCTCGGCCTCGGGTTTTGCCGTGCGCGTCTTGTGGTCGCGCGTGTTGAACCGATGCTGCCCGATATAGGTCGTGCGCGTGAGGATCTGATGCACCGAGGCGATGCCCCACCGGCCGCCGTCGCGGGTGCGGATGTTGCGCTCATTGAGATAGGTGGTGATCGACTTGATCCCCATCGGGCCGCGGTCGCCGTCACCATTGAGCGCCAGCCTGTAGATCAGGCGCACCGTGTCGGCGTGGATCGGATCGATCTCCAGCTTCTTTTTGATTTTCGCACCGCGTTGCTCGGCGGCGACGATGCGATAGCCGATCGGCGGCAGCGCGCCATTCCAAAAGCCTTGACGCGCATTCTCCTTCATGGCGCGCAGCGTGTGTTTGGCGTTCTCTTTCGACTGGTACTCATCGAACAACGTCATGATCTGCCGCATCATCACGCTCATCGGGTCATCGCCCAGGTCTTGCGTGATCGAGATCAGGCGGACGCCATTCTTCGCCAGCTTGCGGACGTAGAATTCGAACTGGAATTGGTCGCGGAAGAAGCGCGAGAAGGAATGAACAATGATGACGGTGAAGGTTGGCGGTTTCACCAGCGCCGCGTCGATCATCGCCTGGAACGCCGGCCGGCGATCGTCGGTCGCGGTGTTGCCCGGCTCAACGAATTCAGCCGCTACGTTCCAACCCTTGGCGACGCAATAGGCGGTGATCTGTCGCCGCTGATCGGGAATCGACAGATCGCTCTCCGCCTGGCGTCCCGTCGAGACGCGCAGATAGAGCGCGGCCTTGGCGACTGCATTTGCGACCGTCGCATCAGGCGATACAGGTTCTGCGTCGGTCATGGTTCCACCAATCGCTGGATTGCATGCATCGGCAACACCAGCCGGAGCGAATCCGGCAGCCGCACGAAGCCGTTTCCTTCATAGAAGGCGGCAGCGCGCTCACTGATGACGTCCACCACCAGCATCGAAGAACCGACCGTGGCGGCGCTCGCATAAGCGCGCCGCATGGCGTCGGCGAGAAGCATCGCGCCCAGGCGCTCACCCTGCCGTGCTTCGGAGACGGCCAGCCGTCCAACCAGCGTGGCGCTGACCAGAGGATAGCGCGGGATGTACTTGCGGGCAGCGGCGGGCACGTCGCCCTGCGTCACGCCGGTCGCGCATAGCGTATAATAACCCAACACGACATCGGGCTTATCCGACTCGATCAGAATGAAGACACCATTTGCCTTGCGTCGCACATCCTGGCTCGCCTGCGCCCGGAGATAACGATCGAGGCTGTCAACGCCGCAGGCAAAGCCGTCCCGGTCGTGATGCGACGCTAGCGCCTCGATCTTCAGATCTGGCCGAGACGCCACCATGCTCAGGAAGCGACCCGGCGCTTGTGCTCTGCCAGGGCGCGGACCAGCCGCTCGCTCGGCTCAGGCGGATTGACCAGCGCGTCGAAGAATGCCGCGCGGTCGCGGTCGGACAACACCAACATCTCATGCTCGGCGATCGTCCGGCGCGCAGTGTCGGTGAGCGCGGTTACGCAGAAGTCGCTGACCTTGCGCCGTGAGAGGTGGGCGGCTCGCTCGATGAGATCCTTCGTCTCTTCATCCAGACGGAATCCGAGGCGTTCGACACGGTTGGGCGTTTCCCGTTCGATCTTGGGCTGTTTGCGCGGCATTGGGTTCACCCCGGGCATGGTCTACAATTCCCTGACAATGTACGTCGTGTCGACTAACAATTCAAGCCCTTTTCATTCGTGCTTCAGGCGCGCGGCCCGAAGATTGCGTCAAGCTCTTCGGCGAAGTGGCCTTCAATGACCCGCAGTTCTGCCTCGGTGATCGGCACAACGTCTGGCCAGTCGTCTGTCACCCTGATCGGTTCCTCCGAACACGCGCGCGAGCCGCCCGCGCGGGGTGCGGCCGGCTGCGCATAATCGAAAAGGTCTTCAGGAGCGCCAGACCAGACAGGCAGGACCCGGCGCGCATGTCGCCGCTTCTGAGTCATGCCGCAAAAGAGCAGCGCCATGGTGCGCCGTGCAACCAAAACCGCGCGCCATCGTGCTGTGGCGAACAGAGACAGGTAATGGGCGGTCTGAGTATCCGGCGGCCTCTTAGAGGGAGAGGGCTGCGGCTGTCGCCGTGACGGGTTGAGCGTCGAGAGAGGCTCCCGGCCGGCCCGTCATGGAGATACTGCCATGACACTGACAAGCATCATCGCCGAGCGGAACGGCTCCAGCGCATCGCCGGTTTCCGCCGGGTATAAAGTTGACATTTCGCAAGGCGAGCGGATCGGACGGGTGTCGTCCGAATGGTTCTCGCGGCCGGACGACGAACGCTACCTGTCGCTCAGCGCCCTCTACGCCGCCGTTCGCGCACGCGCCGACCGTGCCACCGCCCGCACCGTCGAGACCCGGACCCTTCGTGTCGAGGCCAGTCGCGATAACGCCGAACGTCTGGCGCTGATCGTGCCCGGCCGCGAGGAGCCCATCGCTCCGACGCACTGGTCATTCGGCCAGATGTGCAGCCTGGTCGGCGCGCCCGCCGGCTATATGCGGCAGCTCCCCGCGCCGCTTGCCGGCATCAACATGCAGCACGGGCTGCTCTCGCACCGGGCCGAGCTGGTGAAGACGCTGGAAGCGGACGACGGGCGGATCGAACTGCGCGCCGTCACCGGCCCGGACTATGGCCGCATCTGGGACCATGAGCTTGTCGCCGCGGTCATGAAGATCGCCGGTGAGGGTACGGGCGATACGCGCTGGAAGGTGCCGGGCCTGCTCGATTGGTCGACCATGACGCATAACCCATTGGTCGAGGTCACCAAGGACACGACCACCCTCTACGCCTCCGATCGCGATGTCTTCCTCTTCCTGGTCGACGACGCCCACCCGATCGAAGCTGGCCGCCTACCCAACGGCGATCCCGACCTCTACTTCCGCGGCTTCTTTTGCTGGAACAGCGAGGTGGGCTCCAAGACGCTCGGCATGGCGTCCTTCTACCTCCGCGCCGTCTGCATGAATCGCAACATCTGGGGCGCCGAGGGCCTCGAGGAGATCTCAATCCGCCACAGCAAGTTCGCCAGCCACCGGTTCGCGCATCAGGCGGCGCCGGCGCTGGAACGCTTCGCCACGTCATCGCCCGCACCGTTTCTGGCGGGGATCAGGGCCGCTCGCGAGCAGATCGTCGCCCGAAAGGATGAGGATCGCGAGAGCTTCTTGCGCAGGCGCGGTTTCTCGCGTCCCGAGACCGAGAAGATCATCGCCACCGTGCTGGAAGAAGAAGGGCGTCCGCCGGAGTCGATCTTCGATTTCGTCCAGGGGATCACGGCGCTCGCCCGCGCCAAGCCGCATCAGGATGCACGGCTGGAGCTGGAGGGCAAAGCAGCGAAACTCCTTTCCAGCGTCCGGTAGTACCGGGAGGCGTGGAGCCGGGTCCACGGCTCCACGCCTTTACGATTCCGCGCAGCCCCAGCCTTCCTAGAGGAAGAGGGCTGCGCTCGCTTCGTGACGGGTTGAGGTCGAGAGAGAGTCTCACGGCCGCCCGTCATGGAGAATGACCATGACCCGAGTTCAGAAGATCGTCCTGTCCTCATCGCGGGACATCCCGTTCAACAAGCTGGTGCTGAGCCAGTCTAATGTTCGCCGGATCAAGGCCGGCGTTTCGATCGACGAGTTGGCCGAGGACATCGGCAGGCGCACGCTCCTGCAAAGCATCACCGTGCGGCCGGTTCGCGACGCCGAAGGCGGCGAGACCGGCATGTTCGAGGTTCCGGCCGGCGGCCGCCGCTTCCGCGCGCTCGAACTTCTGGTCAAGCAGAAGCGCTTGGCCAAGACCGCACCCGTGCCCTGCGTCGTGCGCGAGGACGGCATTCCCGAGGAAGACAGTCTCGCCGAGAACGTCCAGCGCGCGCCGCTGCATCCGCTCGATCAGTTCCGGGCCTTTCTGGCGCTGCGTGAGAAGGGCCAATCCGAGGAGGACATCGCCGCGGCCTTCTTCGTCGCCGTGTCGGTCGTCAAGCAGCGCCTCCGCCTTGCATCCGTCTCGCCCAAGCTGCTCGACGTCTATGCCGAGGACGGCATGACGCTGGACCAGCTCATGGCCTTCACTGTCAACGGCGACCACGAGCGTCAGGAACAGGTGTTCGAACGTCTGAGCCAGTCCTTCTCCAAGGAGCCGCACGTCATCCGCCGGATGCTCACCGAGGGCGCGGTGCGGGCGTCTGATAAGCGCGCGCAGTTCATCGGCCTCGACGCCTACACTAAGGCGGGCGGCGTGATTTTGCGCGACCTGTTCCAGGGCGACGACGGCGGCTGGCTGCAGGATGTCGGTCTCCTCGACATGCAGGTGGCCGAGAAGCTGCGCGAGCAGTCCGAGGCGATCCGCGCCGAAGGCTGGAAGTGGATCGATGTCGCGCCCGACTTTGCCTACGGCCACGCCTATGGCCTGCGGCAATTGCGCGGCGAGCAGATTCCGCTCACCGGCGATGAGCAGGCGACGCGCGATGCGTTGCAAGCCGAGATGGACGGTCTGGAGGAGACCTACGCCGAAGCCGAGGAACTGCCCGACGAGGTCGATCAGCGGCTCGGCGAGATCGAGACGGCGCTTGCCGCCTTCGATGATCGCCCACAGGCCTTCGATCCCGAGGAGGTCGCGCGAGCTGGCGCCTTCGTCAGCATCGACGGTTCTGGCACCGCGCGCATCGAGCGCGGCTATGTCCGCCCCGAGGACGAACTTCCGACCGCCCCGGAGAACGCCGAGACCGATCCGGCCGACGAGCCGACGATCGCGGCGCGAACCGAGCATGACGGTACGAGCGTGGCCGCAGGCACGGAGCCTCCCGCGAATGAGCCCGAGGAAGACGATGGTATCAAGCCGATCCCCGACCGGCTGATGACCGAGCTGACGTCCCATCGGACCCTCGCGCTTCGCCACGCGCTGGGCGAGAATCCTGACATCGCCTTCGTCGCCGCGCTGCATTCCCTGTGCCTCAAGGTGTTCTACCGCTATGCGCAAGACACCTGTCTGGAGCTCGATCTGAAGAGCGCCGGTTTCAGCGCTCAAGCGCCGGGTCTCGCGGACAGCACGCTCGCTGTCGCTTTCGACGCCCGGCATCAGGCCTGGCTCGCCACCCTGCCCAAGGAACCGGTCGAACTTTGGGACGGGCTTATGACGTTCGACGGTGACAGCCGTCATGCACTGTTCGCTCATTGCGTCTCGCTGTCGGTCAACGCGATCTATGAGGCGTACAATCGCAAGCCTCGCGCGCTCGCCCACGCCGACCGGGTCGCCCAGGCCGTCGATCTCGACATGGTCGCAGCCGGTTGGACGCCGACGATCGACACCTATTTCGGCCGGGTGACCAAGGCCCGCATCCTCGCAGCCGTGCGGGAGGCGAAAGGTGCGCGAGCGGGTGACCGCATCGAGCACCTCAAGAAGGCCGAGATGGCGGGGCAGGCCGAAACGCTGTTGGCGGAGTCCGGATGGCTTCCTGAGCCGCTGCGCACGCCCGGGCGCGATGTGCCGAACTCCGTTGAGACCGACGCCATCGACGCCGCGGAAGCAGACGCCGATGCGGCGGGCGTAGAAATGACGGCGGACGGCGGCGAAACGGCCGTGGCGGAAGATAAGGACGTGGCCGAGGATGACTCGGTCGCGCTCGAAGCTCACGCGACCGCGGCCGAATAACGAAGGAGCCAACCGCACTGTCGGGGGCCCGCCAGCGATGGCGGGCCCTTTCTCGTCTCGGAGGACACGATGTCGGACAACGCATCCGATCTGGCACGCCGTATGGCCAGGCTGGCTGAGGCGGTCTGCCGTCGTTATCTTTCCAACGGCCGACGTGAAGGACGCTACTGGCTGGTCGGCAATGCCCGCAACACGCCGGGGCGGTCCATGTTCGTCCGCCTGAAGGGCGCCGAATCTGGCAAGGGCGCCAAGGGAAAATGGACCGACGCCGCCACCGGCGAGCATGGCGATCTCCTCGATGTCATCCGCGAGAGCTGCGGCCTGGTCGACTTCAAGGACGTCGCCGATGAGGCGCGCACCTTCCTGTCGATGCCGCATCCCGAACCGGACCGTCCGCATGGTGGCGAGCGCAAGTCACCGGCGCCATCAGGATCACCGGAAGCGGCACGGCGGCTGTTTGCGATGGCGCAGCCGATTTCGGGCACACTCGTCAAGACGTATCTCCGCACACGCGGCATTACGGATTTGCACGGAACCGGAAGCCTCCGCTTCCATCCCCGCTGCTACTACCGGCCCGACGAACATTCCCCGACCGAGACCTGGCCGGCCATGATCGCATCGGTCACCGATCAGGGCGGGCGTCAAACCGGCGCGCATCGCACATGGCTCGCCCCGGACGGCTCGGACAAGGCCCCGATCGACACGCCGAGACGGGCGATGGGCGATCTCCTGGGACATGCCGTTCGTTTCGGTGTGGCGGGCGACGTGATGGCGGCCGGCGAAGGCATCGAGACGATGCTGTCGCTCAGAATGGCGCTGCCCACCATGCCGATGGCGGCGGCGCTCTCAGCGGCGCATCTCTCGGCCATCCTGTTCCCCGACACGCTGCGCCGGCTCTACATCGCCCGCGACAACGATCCGGCCGGTGACGGTGCGATGGCGACGTTGATCGAACGGGCGAACGCGGCCGGGATCGAGGCGGTCGTGGTGTCTCCGAGCCTGGGCGACTTCAACGAGGATCTTCGCTTGGCAGGCCTGGACAGCCTCCGGGCAGCGGCCCGGGTGCAGATCGCGCCACAGGACGTCGCGCGCTTCATGGCGCTGGCGGCATAGGCCGCAAGGAGAATGCAGGCGGCGGGAGCGCCGTCGTCGGCATCGCTCGGATGATCCCCAGGTCGGAGAGAACCGCGCCCTCGGCCTTCGAGAGGGCGATCGGCCAGCAAACGGCCCGGACCCGCAATGTCTGCGGCGGACTATTTTCCGGCGCGGCCAGAGGCCGCTTTCCATCGCGAGGCAAAATAGCCCGCCTTCGTCATCCTCCGCTGCGCTCCGGCCCTCCGCTTCGCTGCGGATGCAGGTCCGAACCGCCCGCCGGCTTTCGTCGCCATGAAGGCCGCGAGGGTCGCGGTCGAACCGACGGAGCATCCCGATGAGCGAGCACGACGACTACGAACCGCACCACGCCTCTTCCCCCACCGACCATGTCCTGAGCGAACTCCAGCTTTACGGCTACCGTCCCTTTACGGATGAACCCGATCCACGACCGCTTCCGGAGGGCGACCATGTCGCCGGCGCCATCGCCGACATCTTCGACGCCCTGATCGCCACCCTGGAAGACACACGCCTCGAGCCCGACCTTGACGATCTCCTCTGGTCGACGGTCAACGTCTTCCACCGAGCCACCAACCGGATCGAGCGCGAACTGGACGACAACGAGCAGGCGCAGCGCCGCGGTCAGCGCGAACAGGACGGCAGCGAGGTGAAGGCCGTCGAGCTGGAACGCCTGACGGCCGAGGGCCAGACCATGATCGAACGCCGCAACGCCTTCGAGCTGATGCGCGACCAGGCCGCCGAACACTATGAGCGCCACACCGGATCGAACTGGCGTCCGCGCAGCGGATCGATGGTCAACCATCGCAACCTGACCTCGGCGATGATCGACAGCCGGGACTTCCTCGCCGCCAAGAAACGCGCCGACAATCAGGTGTTGCTGCCCGCCGGTCCGAAGATCGCCTTCACGGGCGGACTCAATTTCAACGATCACCACCTGATCTGGGCCAAGCTCGATCAGGTCCACGCCAAGCACCCCGACATGGTGCTGCTGCACGGCAAGTCGCCGAAGGGCGCCGAGAAGATCGCGGCGAAATGGGCCGACACCCGCAAGGTGCCGCAGGTCGGCTTCGCGCCCGACTGGACAAAGCACGCCAAGGCCGCACCGTTCAAGCGCAACGACCAAATGCTGGACGTCCTGCCGATCGGGGTCATCGTCTTCCCCGGCACCGGCATTCAGGACAATCTCGCCGATAAGGCCAGGAAGCTCGGCATCCCGCTGTTCGACTTCCGCCCGAAGGGAGGCGGCGCGTGAGCGCCGCCTTTCCACCGTTCAACTACGAGATCGCATGGCTTGTGCTAGCTGAGGAAGCCCTCATCTCAACCCAAAGGGCTTTGCTAGTTCCGCAAGATTTTCGCCATCGGCCGACCCTTGGCGAGTTCGTCGATCAGCTTGTCCAGGTAGCGCATTTCCCGCATGAGTGGTTCTTGGATGTCTTCCACCCGATAGCCGCAAATCACGCCCGTGATCAGCGATCGCGAAGGGTTCAGCTGAGGCGCATGCTCGAAGAAATCCTCGAAGGTGGTCTTCTTTTCCAACTCATCATCTAGAGTCTCTTGGCTATGCCCAGTTAGCCAACAGATGATTTCGTCGACTTCCGGCTTGGTGCGCCCCTTTTTTTCCGCCTTGGCGACATAGTGCGGATACACGCTCGCGACGCTGATTGAGTAAACGCGGTGCTTCTTCATGCGTCTTCCCAAGCAATTCCAGAGATCGTCCGGACATGATAGCCGACGTCCTCGAAGTCATCCACGGTGCGACCGCGCAAGATCAGACGAGCGTATTGCAGCTCCGCCGGGGTCATCCGTCCTCCCGTCAACCCGTTGAAGACGCCTTTGCTGCGAGCGTGGCGCGTGCCGGCCTGCAAGCTATCGCGAAGATGATCGCGACGCGGCTCCCGTCATGGCGGAAATCCATCTCCCGCTTCCATTGCGCTGATCCTTGGTCCAGCCGCTGGCCTGACGCCATCAACCCGTAAAGGGTCGGCTATGCGAGCATGCCGCCGCTCCAGCTTCACCTGCGCGGTGATTGCGGCCATCGGCCGGACACATCGGGCGCCTGTCGCGCGGGAGATGGTCTCCCGCCTCCAAGACAGGAGCCGGTCAGATGTCCCTCAATCAAGCTCACGCCTTCGCCTTCAGCCTCGCCACCACCCTCATGGTCTCAATCGTCATCTTCCAGGCCGGCGATGGCACCATGGGCGTCATGCCCGCCACCGAATATGACGGCGAATCTGCGGCCATCGTTCACGAGGTCGATCCCTTCGCCCGCTGACCGCGGGCGAAGCGTCACGGCCGCAAGCGGAAATCCTACGGGATTTCCGCTCCCGTTCATGCTCGGTTTCAGCTATTCTCATGTCGCGCTGCGGTGGTGGTGGAAGGCGCGACCGTTAGACATTCTTCTCACGGGAGACCATCGCCATGATCGTCATCGGTATTATCGCCAGCATCGCCGCGATCGGCGTACTCTGCTGTTTGCTATTCTATCTCGCAGTCTATGCGCTCCCCTTGTTTGCCGGTGTCACAGCCGGCGCTTGGGCCTATGGCACAGGTGCAGGATGGCTCGGCGGCATTGCCGTCGGATTTATAGCGGCCCTGATCACTCTCGGCGTCGGCCACGTCCTGCTCGTATTCGTGAAGCCGCTTTGGCTGAGGCTGGTGATCGCCATCGCCTTTGTCGCGCCCGCCGCAATCGCCGGCTACCACGCCACTCATGGCATTGTGAAGCATACTATGCCGTCCGAGACATGGCAGATCATCTTCTCTGTGATCGGCGCCATTGCAGTCGGCGTCACTGCATTCGTTCGCGTGACGACGTTGGCAGGGACCGCGCCCTCGGGACAAGGCGGCATGGCGCGCGCCTAAGCGCATCGCAAAGAAGGGTCGGTCGAGCGAGGCTTGCGTGCGCCATCCCCGTCGTCGGTTGGTGCGATGATGCAGCAAAGCGCGTATCGACGACTAGACTTGCGCAGCCCATGTCGCAGCCTCTCTGAAACGCAAGCCAATCGGCAAAGCTGCTCGCGCAACACCGCGACGGCGAATGTCTTGAGCTTTCTTTCGCATGCGCCGCCTGGAGCGACGATCCCACTTCATCGGCTGGACGCGGGCGGGAACTGCCGGCTGAATTTATTGCCGGTCTGGTAGGCAGCGCGACGGGTCGGCAATAATCTCCTTGATGCGTCTCTGTCTGACCGAGCGCTCCAAGCGACCTCATCGATGGGCTGATCTGGCCGAAGGTCGGCTACGCCTCGATCGCCTATGCGGCAATGGCGCCGATCGACTTTCTTCCCCTGCCGGCTGCGCCGTCATTCCTCGCGAAACAAGAAAGTCGCCTGGCGGCCATCCTCCGCTCCGCTTAGGCCTGCGAGCAGGTGCCGCGTCGATCGCCTCCGGCCTGTTGATCGCCATCGAGGCCGCAATGGTGCGGGCTCGGAACAGAGTTCAAGGAGAACTATCATGGCGACCATCGGCACCTTCAAGAAGACCGGCAACGAGTTCAGTGGCCAAATCGTCACCCTCAGCGTCCAGGCCAAGAACGTCCGCATCGTCCCCGAAGCCAACCGCTCTGGCGAGAACGCCCCCAGCCACCGCGTCTTCGCCGGCCGCGTCGATTATGCGGAGAGCGGGATTATGCAGAGCGCCGGCCTGTAAGGTCTGTGTTGCCGCCGGTTTCGGCGGGGGTTCTGCTCCGCATAATTGCGGGCTGGAAGGTGGGCGCCCCGCGGGAAGCGGAGC
>NZ_JBDZDP010000010.1:0-149908 GCF_040044995.1 Xanthobacter pollutisoli | reverse complement strand
GCGACGGGATCTGCCGCTGCGCCTAGCCAGAAGCTCCGCGCCAGACCCCGCCGCTCACACCGCCGAACAGGCCAAACCCCACCGCCAGAGCGAACTCACCGCTGGATAGAAGTTGGGGGCAACGTCAGCCCTCCCCTCGCTCCGCCGGGAACACGAAGTATGAACCTTCTTCCACGCTGATCGTGTCCAGCAGCGCGCGAGCCGCCCCACCAAGGGGCCGGATGCTCTTGCCGGTCTTTGTGTCGGCAAGGACAAGCAGTCCGCGAGCAAGGTCAACCTCATCCCACCGAAGCGCAGCAATCTCATCGCGGCGACAACCTGTGAGAGCCCACAGCCGTGCGATGGCAAGGGCCTTCGGATTGACCCCCTCGCCCTCCAAAGCGTCGAAGGCCTTGCCCAGCCGCGCCACCTCGTCGAGGGTCAGATACCGCTCACGCCGATTGTCAGTCTTGCGCACGGCGGCGGTGTCACAAGGGTTGACCGGTACGATCCCCCTGCGCACGGCGAAGGAAAACACGGCCGAAAGATCGCGAACTACCTTGCGCGCGGCGCCATCCCCGCCCCGCACGATTATGCGAACACGGGGGCCGGCCTTCTCATCCTTCGCGGTCTTGCCGCCGCCTACGTCGCGCACGAATCGCTCGATATCGCCAGCACCGACCTCGGAGACACGCTTTTTGCCCAGCAGCGGAACCACGTGGTGACGAAGCCGAGCGAGCGTGTAGCCTTCGTCCGCTCCTTCATTGGCTCGCCCTGCCGAACACCCCACTGGACGAAACACCCCTCCTCCTCATAGAGGTCAATAAGGCCCGCTACGGTCATCTCCTTGGCCTTAGCGGCCTTTTGCGCAGCCGGATCGTCTCCATGGGTGACATCGGCTAGGAGCCGCTTCGCCGCAGCGCGAGCCTCATCCGGCGTGACCTTTCCGAAGGCCGCGATGATTATGCGCTTCTTGACAGCGCCACGGCCGGAGCCGGCTCGGTATTGCAAGCCCCACGTTTTCGCGCCAGTCGGTCGAACGCGAAGGAAGAAGCCGGGAAGGTCGGTGTCGAAAAAATAGACGAGCTGATCCCCAGGCACGATCGCATCGGTAGCGCGCTTCGTGAGCTTCATTGTCGGCATCAGCACCCCCTGCCACAATTCCGGTACCCACCCGGTACCCACCAAACAGGAACCAACAGGCAACCGCAGGAAATGCCGTACACCGATTTGCGTTGAAAACAAAAGGCTTTTATAACCGCAGGCAAAGCTGTCCAACGGCAGGAAACGGAAAGTCCAACCTTGCCAAGGTTGGGGTCGAGGGTTCGAATCCCTTCGCCCGCTCCAGTTTCTCTCAAGAACAATCATCGTGATAAGGATAGCCTTTCGGGGCTACTCTTGCTGACAACGCCTACGCGACGGCTCTCTCAGCAGGCGGCAAGGACGGGAAAGCGTATTTTAGGATACGTGGTGCGCGTTTGGTCCGGTTGATGCCTTGTAAATAGGTGCGCCGGGCTGCTCTGCCCACCATCTTGCCCCCTAGGTCTACAGTCGCCTCCGACCAATCCCGACGGCGCCCCACGCCCCCGAACACCTCATAACGCCGAACCAATCACGCCAGCGCGCGAGAGATGGGACCACGACGACGCATACCTTTCAGACACAGCTTTCCGTGGCCCTTCTTTCCTGCTCGACCCAGTTCAACCGGCTAGCCCAGGGTGCGGGGCCGCGCTCGGTACCCAACTCGATCCTTATCTGCGATTGAGCTCGTAGCGACGTTTGAAATATTTAGGATGCCACCACTCCCGAACGTACTGCAGCGGCCCATCGGGGCCGTGGAATTCAAGCGTATGCAGAACGACGGGGGCACCGATCTGGATTCCGAGCGGACCTGCGCAGATCGCATTCGCATCCGTCACGGTGATCTCCTCGACAACGCGTTGGGGCGGCATATCCAGACGGGTCTCGTAGAGCTCGACAGGGGTGGTCTTGCTCAAGTCCTGAAGCTTGATCAGATCCCCGATCGCGCGCGGGAGATAGGCTTCGACGATGTACACCGGGTTCTTGCCGATATAGCGCACCGCAAGCATAAGATAGGACTTCTCGTGGGACGACAGGCCGAGAAACGCCCGAGCCTTCGCAATCGGCCTGACCAGCTCCCAGCGCAGGATCTTCGGCACATCTGTGCGGGTGTCGGCGATGAACTTGATGAGATCCTCGATCGACTCAAGCTGCCATTCGGCGATCTTGCTGCGGCCGGTGACGAACGTCCCCTTCCCCGCGATCCGCTCGATCAGCCCGTTTCTCTGCAGGGCGTCGAGCGCGCGCCTGACCGTGATGCGGCTGACCCCGTGAATCTCGCACAGCTCGGTCTCCGTGGGCAGTTGCGCGCCGCGCTTCAGGCTGCCGCGAGAAATTTCCGCCACCAGCGATTGCGCCAGCTTGTCGGCCAACGACACCTTGTAGAACATCGGTGTTTCCGGCGCTTTCAGATCCGGAGTTTTGCCAACAGCAAGATTGAGCTTGACCATTTATAATACTCGTTGACGCCAAGGCCGCCCGACCCGGACGGCACGTTCCGATCTACCACGCTTGCGCAAGCGTAGGCTTTGCTTCGGCGGCGTCCGCTCCATGTCCTGCCTCAGCGGGGCGCCCGGCCGTCTGCAATCAGGCCGGCCGATGCGCCGTGAACTCATTGCGAGCCACCGTGCGCGCTTCGTCGATGGACAGACGGTGGTGCGCGATCTGCTCTGCACGCTCATCAATGTATTGGTCGAGGTCCTGGACCATCTGAAACTCCTTGAAGCTGTCGTGATATGCGATTCCCAGGCTATCGGCGATCAATTCGATCGCATTGACGATCTCGAACGAGACCGTCGCCGAATAGCTGACGATCTCGCGGTGGCAGGCGTGATAAACCGTCGCCAGCGTCTCGACGCCCGCCTGGGTCGCCGCCTCAAAAGCCGCATCGCGCGTGAGTTTCTTGACGCCCTCAAGCGGGATCATGTTGCGCATCATGCCAACGTGCTCAACCTCAAGTTCGACGAGTTCGAGCCCGGGGATCAGCCCGAGAATACGGCGGACCGCGGCGTTGACCTGCGGGTCGAACGCGCGCTCGTCGAGCGCCACGCGCCGGTTGACCGGATTCTTCATGAACGGCGCGAGCGCCTCGATGCGCGCCTCGAGATAAATATAGAACGCCGTGAAATCGAACGGCATCTCGCCGTGCACGGCCGCATAGGTGGGAAGATGCGTGCTGGAAAACTGAAGCTTGCAGGACGGACACCACGAGATCACTTCCGGCGCCGCTGCACTCACCATCTTGGCGATGGTATTCATCGCCATGCCGGTCGCCGCGCCGACGTCGCCCTTGAGCATCTGGTAAGACCCGCAGCAATGCGATGGGCCCCCCATGACTTCATAGCGGATCTCCAGCAGATCAAGGATGTCGAGACAGATCAGCGCGATGTGCGGCGTGCGCAAGACGTTGCACCCCGTATAGAAAATCACCTCGGACGGCTCTCCCTCGCTCGGCCGGCCAGCCCGCGGGTCGAGCCGTTCAAAGACCTCGGGCTTGAGGAAAAGCCGCGACATGTAGCGCACGCTCTTGGCCATGCCCTGAAACGCACGCGTGGCATCGGACTGAACCTGCTTGGCGCCGCGCTGGCGCAGCATCGCAGCCCGGCCCATTTCCATCATGAACATTGGATCGACGCCGTAGTCGCAAGCCGGGACGCAAACGCCGCTGCTTGAGCACGCCTCCACCCAGCGCGCGGAGTCCGGCGCCCCCTCCTCGCCGCCCAGCATCGCCAGGACGCCGGCGACAAGCGCCTTGGGATCGGCGGCGTCGAGCCCGGCCGGCGCAGTCATCGGGCAGGCCGTGGCGCATTTCCCGCATGTCGTGCAGATGTCGAGGATTTCGGTCTTGATGCGCGCCGTCGTCACCTCGACATATTGCTCTCGCCCAATCGCCATCATCATTGTTCCCCAGTCGGGCAGAGCCGCAGTCACTTCGATTTCGATCTTCGCACCCGGTACGGCGAGGGCCGCGATTTCGACCAACGTGGACGCCGGTTTGGTCGCGCCAAACACCGCCCGCCTCACTGCATCGATCTTCGCCCGGTCGCCGATCGAGGTCACAAAAACGGTCATTTTCAGAACATTGGCAAAGCTGCATCCGACCTGGTCGAGCGTGGTGCCGATGTTGCGAAAGACCTGCTCAGCCTGCGCGGTGATGTCGTCGCCGCCGAACAGCGCTCCACCGTTGTCCACCGGAAGCACGCCCGAGATGTAGTAAAGGCCGCCATAGCTCACGGCGTCGGCGTAGTGCGCCGCCGGCGCGCTGAGCGCGGCGATGCGATGCTCGATGCGAACGGATGGGTCGATGGCCATGGTCACAGGGCAACCTCATGATTGGCAGGGGCCAGGTTGATTTGTTATACAAATTATAACATTTCAGATAAAGCCCTTTCTGAAGTGCAGAGCGTCCGCAGGCAGGAGACCGACGAACCATGACAGGCAAGATCGAGGCGACTCTCGCGCGCATGGATGTGACGCTGTTTAGGCCCCCCGCGCCTGTCGCGAACTACGTACCCTACGTCCTCAGCGGCAAGCTGCTGTTCGTGAGCGGCCAGGTTTGCTACACGCCGGACGGCAGCCTGATCGCCAAAGGGAAGCTCGGAGCCGACGTCACGCTGGAACGCGGTGTGCTTGCCGCGCGGCAGTGCGCGATCAACCTTTTGATGGTGGCCAGGTTGGCCCTCGGCGAGCTCGATGCGATCGCCCGCGTGATCCGCCTCGGCGGGTTCGTGAATTCCGATCCTGGTTTCGAGCAGGGACCGACCGTTCTCAACGGCGCGTCCGACCTGATGGTCGCCACTTTCGGCGAAGCGGGCCGCCATGCCCGCACGACCGTGGGTGTTGCCGCTTTGCCCGGTGCAGCGGCCGTCGAGGTTGAAGCGGTGTTCGAGGTCCGCTGACACCGTCTCACGCTCCGAGATAGATCTGGCGGATGCGCGGATCCTCACGCAAGTCCTTGCATGCGCCAGACAGCGCCACCGAGCCCAGCTCAAGCGCATAGCCTCGGCTGGCGATCTTCAATGCCGCATGGGCATCCTGCTCGACCAGGAGGATGGTTATTCCCGCGCGATTGAGCGACACGATGGTGCGCATGAGTTCCTGCGTGATGTTCGGCGCAAGTCCGAGCGAGGGCTCGTCGAGCAAGAGTACGCTGGGCCGGCCCATCAGAGCGCGCCCCAGCGCCAGCATCTGCTGCTCGCCGCCCGAGAGCGACCAGGCCAGCTGCTTACGGCGCTCACGCAACCGCGGGAACATCTCGTACACCCGAGCAAGATCCGCCGAGAGAGAGCTTCTCCAGCGGTACCAGCGGGTTGCACCGACTTTAAGATTGTCCTCGACGGTCAGCCCTGCAAACACCCGCCGACCTTCCGGAACCTGGACAATGCCGAGATCGACGATCCGCTCGGGGTCCATGCCGTCGATCCGCTGGTCGCCGAGCCAGATGGCGCCGCTCGCCGGCCTAAGAAAGCCGGAAATGGAATTGAGCGTTGTCGTCTTGCCAGCGCCGTTGGCACCGATCAGCGTGACGATCTCGCCGGCCTTGACCTCCAGGGAGACGCCGGTGAGCGCAGTGATCTGTCCGTAGCGGACCTCAATGGCCTCAAGCCGCAGCGTCGTCATCGGGCCTGCCCAGATAGGCGGAAATCACTTCAGGGTTTTCGCGGATTTCGAACGGCCTGCCCTCGGCGATCTTCTTGCCGAAGGAGAGAACGGTGATCTCGTCGGCGATCCGCATCACCAGAGGCATGTTGTGCTCGATCAGGACCACGGTCACGCCGGAGTTCCGGATGGCCAGGATTTGCTGAACCAGGTCATTGACCTCCTGCGGGTTCATGCCCGCAGCCGGCTCGTCCAGCAGCAGGACTTTGGGAAGCGTCGCCAGAGCGCGCGCGATCTCGAGGCGCCGCTGCTGACCGTATGACAGCGAGCTTGCGGTCCAGCCGGCACGTTCCCCCAGCCCGACGAGCTGAAGCGCCTTGTGCGCCTCGGCCCGCGTCCGCGCCTCGTCGCTCCGGGCGGTCCGGGTGCGCAGCAGAATATCGAACAGGCCAGCCTCGGTCCGGCACTGGTGGCCGACCATCACGTTCTCAAGCAGGGTCATCTGCTTCCACAGACGGATGGTCTGAAACGTGCGCGCCACGCCGGCCCGGGCGATCTTTGACGGCCGCAGCCCGACCAGCGACTGGCCGGCCATGCTGACACTGCCGCTGTCGGGGCGGTAGATGCCGGTGATGAGATTGAGCGTGGTCGATTTGCCGGCACCATTGGGGCCGATCAGGGCGCGGATTTCGCCCTCCTGAATAGCCATGTCGACATTGTTGACGGCGACCAGGCCGCCGAACCGGCAGGTAAGCCCCTGGACGCTCAGGATCGGTCCGCTGTTCATGTGGCAGCATCCGCCGGCTTGGTCGTCCACCGGACCGCGAGCGCCCGCGCCGCGCCCAGCAGGCCCGTTGGCAGGAAGATCATCAGCAGAACGATGCCCGCACCATAGACCACCATGTAGTAGTCCTGCAGCACGCGCAGCCATTCGGGCAGGAGCGTCACCAGAACGGAGCCGACGATCGCTCCGACGATGGTCCCCGCTCCCCCCAGAAGAAGCGACACCAAGACCACCACGCTGACGTCGAAGGAGAAAACATCGGGGCTTATGACCGAATTGAGCGGACCATAGAGCGCGCCGGCGACGCCCGCGTAGATCGCACTAAGGATGAAGGCTGTCATCTTAACCTTTGCCGTCTCGATCCCCATGGATTCCGCCGCCAGCTCGCCTTCTTTGATGGCAAACAGCGCGCGCCCGAACGACGAGCGCTCGAGGCGGAACGCGACGGCCGCCCCGAGGACGACCGTGGCGAGAATGAAGTAATAGAACGATCGATCAGAGCTGATTTCGAAGGAACCGATCGACGGGGAGGGAATGCCGGTAATGCCGACCGCGCCATGGGTGAATTCTTGCCAGTTCAGCGCAACCAAGCGCACGATCTCGGCGAAGGCGAAGGTGGCGAAGGCAAAGTAGTGGCCGCGCAGGCGCAGCGTGGGAATGCCGATGATCCAGGCGAACACCCCGGACACGGCGGCCGATATGGGTAAGGCCAGCCAGAATGAAAAGCCAAAATCAACGGCCAGTATCGCCCCTGTATAGGCTCCGACGAGGAAGAACCCAACCTGCGCAAAGGACAACAGACCGGCATAGCCCAGGATAAAATTGAGCCCTAGAACCAAAATGATGTTGATGCCGACGAAATTGAGTAGTCGCAGGTGATAGGCTGATTTGACAGCGAACGGTAGCGCAAGCAACAGCGACATGCCCAGCACAATCAATAGAACGGCTTTCCAGCGCTTTGTCATCAGACTTTTTCCGATACCGGGCTCTTGAACAGGCCTTGTGGGCGCACGCACAAGACGACCATGAGCAAAATCATAGTTATGACATCTTTGTAGGCAGATGAGATCAGCTTGGCGGCGAAGGTCTCGATCAGCCCGACCAGAATTCCGCCAAGAACAGCGCCCGGCAGGCTGCCGAAGCCGCCGACGATGACGCCGATCCACGCCTTCACGATCAATCCGGACCCCATATTTGGTGAGGCAAGAAAGATCGGCACCAGCATGAAGCCGGCGAGCCCCGCAAGGGCCGTGCTGACCACGAAGGTCAACGCAATCATCTTGCGCACTGGCACGCCGCACAGCCGCGCCGCATACTTGTCGTTCGCTGTCGCACGCAACATCCGGCCAAGGGTTGTGAAGGCGAAGAACCAGGACTGGAAGGCCAGGATCATCGCCGTGATCGCAATTACGGCGAGGCTCTGGGACGGAATGTTGACGCCGAAGATCGTCACCAGGCGCGTCTCCAAGAATGGCGCCATCGTGTAGGGCTCAGGCCCGGCCAGCGCCTGCACACCGTTACGCAGGAATATCCCGGCGCCGAGGCAGCTGATGACGACGTTGATCGTGGGTTTGTCGCGCAACGGATAGTACGCGAAAGCCTGGAACAGAAATCCGACCAGGCCTGAGCCAGCGAGCACCAGGATGGCTGTTGCCCAGAGCGGCCACCCCAAGCCGACCACGCCGAGTATTCCGAAATAGGAGCCGACCACCAGAAGGTCGCCCTGAGCGAAATTGACCGCGCCGACAGCATTGAAGATCAAGACGAAACCAAGCGCGATCAATGCATAGATGCATCCGATCGCCACGCCGCTGAAGACGAGCTGAAGCATAAGCGACCCCGTTGACGGATGCGGTCGGAGCCGCATCCCTGTCTCTTGCGTTCACTCTCCGGCCCTGAGGGGGCTCTCTGCGCGCTCCAGCTCGATCTGCTTCAAATCGCGGATCTGAACGATGGAGACCGTGTGCATCATGTTGCCCTCTTTGTCGGACTGATAGGGGCTGCTCAGGCCCTCATACTTGATCGTGTGCAGTCCGGCGGCGATGGCCTCGGGCTCGGGTCCGTAGGTGGCAATGGTCTTGAGCAACATGCCGGTCGCGTCGTAGTCGAGCAGCGCCTGATAGTCCGGTACGAAGCCGAAGCGCTTCTCGAATTTCTGCGCCCACTTCTGCACTTCAGGATTTTTGTTGAAGATCGGATCGAGCACGGGTGTTTCGGCATAGGCGCCCTCGATATCCGCGGCCTCCACCAGTTTCAGCGCCGATCCCGCCACGGACTGCGAACTGAGGGCGAACGGAATGTTGAGGCCGAGCTCGCGCGCCTGCTTCAGGATCAGCGCAGAGGGCACCTGGAACGTCTGCAGGAAGATAATGTCGGCCCCCGCATCCTTGAACTTGGCGAGCTGCGCGGAAAAATCCTTGTCGGTGGGCTGGTGGGACTCCACCGCGACAGGTTCGAGGCCCAGCGACTTCAGCGTCGCAATCGTCTCGTCCCGGCCACTTGTTCCGTAATCCTCGGCCGAATAGAACACGCCCACGCGCTTCTTGCCCGCCTTCTCGACCACATACCTGATCAGCGGCGGCTTGTTCATGCCGTCATGGGGGAAAAAGCGGAAGATGAAGGGATTGTTTTGCTTGGTGACCTTCATCACGCCGGTCAGGGTCAGGCCCGGAACCTTGGCCTTCTGCAACAACGGGAGTTGCGGCAGCACGTGGGTTCCGCGGATGCTGAGCAGTACCGCAGACGGACTGTCGGACAGGACGCGATTGAGCGCATTGATCGCCGTGGTCGGCGACATGGCGTTGTCTCCATACACCACTTCCACCTTGCGATTGCCGCCCTTGAGCGGCACGCCACCCGCAGCGTTGGCCTCCTCCACGGCAAGCTCGATACCGCCCTTCTGTTGAACGCCGCCCAGCGCAAAATCCGTGGTCAGCGAAATGCTCGCCCCGATCTTGATCGGATCGCCAGCCGCCTGGGCACCAGGCGCTGTTGCGGCAAAGGCCGCCGCAAGGACTGCGGCGCACATGGTCCAGTATCTCGCAGTCGACATGACGCTCTCCGTTGAAGCGGCTGTATTGCATATGCCCGGAACGACGGGCGTTTGCGGGCCAGATCCCGCCGACGCGCCAGCCGCCCGGATGTAACATTTGTTATAATTGCTATAACAATTACGGCTTCCCAAGCCCAAACTTTGCGCAGCCAATGGCGCCCCGTTGAGCAGCGCGCGGCACCCGGCATCGGCTCGACAAGGGCCAGATTGAGAAGCGGAGAAATCGCGCCATTCCAGGCGCATCACGCGTTCGCCGTGAATAATAGTATCTATGGCTATCTTGCATCCTTGGCTGAGTGAATCATCGCGGCTCCATATAGCCGCAATGAATAACCTCTCCGGACGGCGAGTAATCCCTGCGTGACTGGGGCAGCAATGATCGTGCGGGAAGACGGGGTCTCGCGATATGCCGCCTGCGGGGGTCCGCGCTTTGGCGCCTTGCTCATGGCAGGCAGATGCATCGAGCGGAACTGCGTCAGCTCAGCTACTTTTAAGCCGTTGCGGAAACCGGAGCGATCTCGAGCGCCGCCACGTTGCGGGGATTGGCCCAACCCACCTTGTCGGAGGCGGCGGCCAAACTTAAGAAGCAGCTGGATGTCGAGCTACTGGTTCGCGGTGTACGCGGTATTTTACCTAGCGGATGCCAGACTGCCGCTTGCGCGCCATGCGCGCGAGATGCTGCGCACCATGGAGGGCACCATCGAAGAAATGCGTTACCTCAGCGGGAAGGCGTGCGGGCATTTGTCTGTCGGCTTCTTCCGCTCCCTTGCGCACGTAGTGAGCGTGCCTTGGGCCAACACGGCGCAGGCGAACCATTTGAAGATGCGCCTGCAGATCGCTGAAGGCTTATCGGGTCATATTCTATCGTGGATCATGCAGGGAAAGCGTGAAAGCTCAGTCCATCCCGTTCGGGATCAAACGGCTGCATCTCGATAGGTCGCCGGCTGGTCTTCGGAATGAGGTGTTCCATGGCGTGAGAGGGCGGAGCGCGGGCGGCGGCTGGAGGACTGGCAAAGCTCAGCCCTTCACCTTGGCGAGTTCCGCCTTCAATTCCGGGATGACGGTATTGATGTCGCCGACGAGGCCGTAGTCGGCCACCTGGAAGATGGGGGCCTCCTCGTCCTTGTTGACGGCGACGATGACCTTGGAGTCCTTCATGCCGGCGAGATGCTGGATGGCGCCGGAGATGCCCAGCGCGATGTAGAGCTCCGGGGCCACCACCTTGCCGGTCTGGCCCACCTGCCAGTCGTTCGGCGCGTAGCCCGCATCCACCGCGGCGCGCGAAGCGCCCACCGCCGCGCCGAGCACGTCGGCGAGCGGCTCGATCAGTTCCGCGAACTTCTCCCGCGAGCCCACCGCGCGGCCGCCGGAGACGATGATCTTCGCCCCGGTCAGCTCGGGACGGTCCGAGGCGGCGATGCTCTCCTCCAGGAAAGCCGAGAGCGCCGGATCGGCCGCCGCACCCACGCTCTCCACCGCGGCGGAGCCGCCCTCGGGCGTCGCCGCGAAGGACGCGGTGCGCACCGTGACCACCTTCTTCGCGTCGCCGGACTTCACCGTCTGCAGCGCGTTGCCGGCATAGATGGGCCGCTCGAACGTGTCCGGCGCCACCACCTTGGTGATGTCGGACACCTGCATCACGTCCAGCAGAGCGGCGACGCGCGGCAGCACGTTCTTCACCATGGCGGTGGAGGGGCCGACGATGGCGTCGTAGGCCGGCGCCAGCGACACGATCAGCGCCGCCAGCGGCTCGGCGAGCCGGTGGGCATAGAGCGCGTCGTCGGCGAGCAGCACCTTCTCGACGCCGGAGAGCTTCGCCGCGGCATCGGCGACGGCCCTGGCATCCTTGCCGGCCACCAGCACGTGCACCGGCCCGCCGATGGCGGCGGCGGCGGTCAGCGCCTTGGCGGTGACGCCGTTGAGGGCCGAATCGTCGTGTTCGGCAATGAGCAGAACGGCCATCAGATCACCCCCGCCTCGTCCTTGAGCTTCGCCACCAGCTCGGCCACCGAGCCCACCTTCACGCCCGCCTTGCGGCCGGCCGGCTCGGCCGTCGACAGCACCGTGAGGCGCGGCGCCACGTCGACCCCGTAGTCCGCCGCGGTCTTCTCGGCGATGGGCTTCTTCTTGGCCTTCATGATGTTGGGCAGCGAGGCGTAGCGCGGCTCGTTGAGGCGCAGGTCCGTCGTGACGACGGCCGGGCCGGAGAGCTTCACGGTCTGCAGGCCGCCGTCGATCTCGCGGGTGACGGCGACGCCGCCCTCCTCGAGGGCGACCTTGGAGGCGAAGGTGCCCTGCGGCCAGTTGAGCAGCGCGGCGAGCATCTGCCCGGTCTGGTTGCAGTCGTCGTCGATGGCCTGCTTGCCGAGGATGACGAGGCCGGGGGCTTCCTCGCCCACCACGCCCTTGAGGATCTTGGCCACCGCGAGGGGCTCCACCACGCCGTCCACCTTCACCAGGATGCCGCGGTCGGCGCCCATGGCCAGCGCGGTGCGGATGGTCTCGGACGCCTGGGCCGGGCCGATGGACACCGCGATCACCTCGGTCGCCTTGCCCGCTTCCTTCAGCCGCAGGGCCTCCTCGACGGCGATCTCGTCGAACGGGTTCATCGACATCTTCACGTTCGCAAGCTCGACACCCGAGCCGTCCGACTTCACCCGGACCTTCACGTTGTAATCCACCACCCGCTTAACGGGCACCAGGATCTTCATGGCAATCGTCCTTTGCTTGACGAATAAGGCCCCCGGGCGGCGGCTCCATCTGCCGACTAAGGATGGTCCGCGCACGGATCCGGACGGGCTCGTCCACCATGGCGCCATCCACGGCGGCCGCGCCGTCCCCGCTGGCGAGAACCTTTCGCGCCCAGGCGATCTCGGCCTCGTCCGGCGCCAGACCGGCGCGGATCGGGACGATCTGGCGGGGATGGATGGCGAGCTTTCCGCCGAAGCCGAGATCCAGCGCATGCCGTGCGTCGGCCGAGATCGCGCCGGCATCCCCGATGCTCGTCGTCACCCCGTCCACCGGTGCGACGAGACCGGCGAGGCGGGACGCGAGCACCAGTTCGCTGCGCGCCACGAGCAGCGCATCGCGGGTGTGCATGCAGCCGATATCGGCGCAGAAATCGATGCTCCCGAATGCCAGGCGGGTGACATTCGACGTTTCGGCGATGCGTCGGGCGTCGGCGAGGCCCCGCGCGCTTTCCACCAAAGCGACCACGGGAACGGGTGAGGCCCCGCAGAGCGACGAGAAAGGCTCACCCGCCTCCGCTTTGGGCACCATGACCGCCGCAAAGCCGTGCCCGGCAAGTGCCGCCATGTCCGCAGCATGCCAGGGCGTGCCAAGCCCGTTGACACGCACGATGATCGGAACCGAGCCGAAGCCCGAGCGAAGGGCGGCGCGCGCCGCGTCCTTGGCGTCGGCGGCAACCGCGTCCTCGAGATCGAGGATCACGGCGTCGGCGCCGGCGGCGGCCGCCTTTTCGAACCGCTCCGGTCGATCGGCCGGGACGAACAGCGGGATGGCGAACGGGAGCACTGGCCGAGTCACCATGCGGCCTCCGCAATCATTGCGACCGGGCCGCCTCCGCGCGCCGTCCACAACTTCAGTCCGTCCGCATCGGCTGTCGCGTGCAGCGCGAAGGTGTCCGTGTCGAACAGCGGGGAGAGGCCACGGAAGCTGAAGCGCGCGGGCGGGCTTCCCCGGAGCTCTGCGGCATAGGTGCAAAGCAGGGCGGCCTGCATCGGCCCCTGGACGACAAGCGCGGGATAGCCTTCGACCCCTGTCGCGTAGGGCCGGTCGTAATGGATTCGATGGGCGTTGAAGGTCAGCGCCGAATAGCGGAACAGCAGGGGCGTACCGGCGGTCACGGGCTTTACAAATGCCCCCTGCTCGGCGGGCGTGGGCACCTTGCCCGTCGCGCCGGATTCGGCTTCTCGATAGACGATGTCCTGCCGCTCCTCGATCATCAGGATGCCATTCGCTTCCAAGCGGTGCTCGACCGTGACAAAGCACAGCGGCCCGGTGCGCCCGTCCTTCAGCGACACGTCGGAAATGCGGGACGTGCGCCTCACGACATCCCCGACCCTCAGATCTCCGTGGAATGTCAGCGCCCCACCCGCCCACATGCGCCGGGGCAGCGGCACCGGGGGCAGGAAGCCGCCGCGGGCCGGATGGCCGTCCACGCCGAGGCCCGCGGTGGGCACGGCTGGCTGGGCAAGGCAGAAGTGGATGAGGCGCGGCAGCACCCCTCCGTGCGTGGGCGGGGCGCCGGGCGCATCGAACATGGCGTGATACTTGCGCGCCAGATCCTCGCCCACAATGTCAGTGGCGACGTCCTCCCGGCCGATCCACGACTTCAGGTGATCCACGTCCAGCGCAAGACGGTCAGGGGCTGCCATCAGTAGGACCTCGGCATGCCAAGTACATGCTCGGCCAGATAGGACAGGATGAGGTTGGTGGAGATGGGCGCCACCTGGTAGAGACGCGTCTCGCGGAACTTGCGCTCCACATCATATTCCTCGGCGAAGCCGAAGCCGCCATGGGTCTGGATGCAGGCATTGGCCGCCTCGAAGGAGGCGTCGGCAGCGAGCATCTTGGCCATGTTGGCTTCAGCACCGGGATTGGCGCCGGCCTCGTAGAGGCGGATCGCCTCGCGCACCATCAGCTCGGCGGCGCGCATGTTGGCGTAGGCCTTTGCGATGGGAAACTGGATGCCCTGGTTCTGGCCGATCGGACGGCCGAACACGTGCCGCTCCTTCGCATAGGCCGATGCCTTGTCGATGAACCATTTGGCATCGCCGACGCACTCGGAGGCGATCAGGATGCGCTCGGCGTTCATGCCGGAGAGAATATAGCGAAAGCCCTTGCCCTCCTCGCCCACGAGATTCTCCACCGGCACCTTCACATTGTCGAAGAAAACCTCGGTGGTGGCATGGTTCATCATGGTGCGGATGGGGCGGATGGTCAGCCCTGCCTTCAGCGCATCCCGCATGTCGAGGATGAACACCGAGAGCCCGTCCGTCCTTTTGGCCACCTGATCCCGGGGGCTCGTACGAGCGAGCAGCAGCATGAGATCGGACTGCGCCGCGCGGCTCGTCCAGATCTTCTGGCCGTTCACCACATAATGGTCGCCCTCGCGGCGGGCGGTGGTGCGCAGCGCGGTGGTGTCGGTGCCGCTGGTGGGTTCGGTGACGCCGAAGGCCTGAAGGCGCAACTCGCCCGAGGCGACCTTGGGCAGGTAGCGCTGCTTCTGCTCCGCAGAGCCGTGACGCAGCACCGTGCCCATCACGTACATCTGCGCGTGGCAGGCGGCGCCGTTGCAGCCCTGGCGCTGGATCTCCTCCATGATGACGGCGGCGGCGGAAAGCGGCAGGCCGGCGCCACCGTATTCCTCCGGGATCAGCGCCGAGAGAAATCCGCTCTCAGTCAGCGCCGAGACGAATTCCGTGGGATAGGCCATCTCGCGGTCGAGCTTGCGCCAGTATTCGCCGGGAAAGCCGGCGCACAGCCTGGCGACGGCCTCGCGGATATCGGAATGATCGTGCTGCTGCATGGTGTCCTCAGGACTGACGGGGCGCGGCCGCGACGGCGCGCCAGGTTTCGAACGTTTCGTCGCCGATGCTCTCGAGCAGCGCGCGGAGGGCTTTGGTGAAGGGCAGCTCGCCGGACCCCGCGCCGATGGCCAGCGCGAGGTCGATGTCCTTGCGCAGGATCGACTGGATAGAATCGAAATCGGCGCGGGTCGATGTCCATGCCGTATAGGCTTCCGGGGCATCTTTCGGGTGCGCCGTGAAGAAGTTGCGGCCGGAGCCGGCCTCGAACACCGGAATCGCGTCAGGCAGGCGGATTCCATTGTCGCCGGCGATGCGATAGGCCTCGGCGGCGACCATCAGCGTGGTGATGCCGACGAGATTGTTGACGATCTTGGTGGCCTGCCCGGTGCCCAGGGGCCCGCAGTGGAAGATGTTCGGGCCCATGGCCAGCATCAGCGGTCGCAGCCGCTCCACGTCCTCAGCCGCCCCGCCCATCATGATGGCGAGGGTTCCCGCCTTGGCCTTCACCGGGCCGCCGCTGACGGGCGCATCGACGATGCGCAGTCCAAGAGGATCCAACTCGTGCGCCAGCTCCCGCATGGTCTCGGGCGCGATGGTGCCCATCATCACGACCATGGGTTTGTGCCCTTCGAGCCCGGAACGCAGCCCCTGCTCACCGAGCACCACCGCGCGGGCCTGCTGGGGTGTCGCCACCAGCACGATCACCACATCGCTGCTGGCGCAATCGCGCGCCTCTTCCACGCAGCGCACGCCGCGCTCGGAGAAGGGAGTGAGCGAATCCTTGCTGCGATCGCAGACGGTGAGCTCAAACCCCGCCTTGTGAATGTTCATGGCCATCGGCGCACCCATGGCGCCGACCCCTATGACAGCAATGGATCTGATCATGGTTTGCCTCAGGAAATGGTGACACCGCTGTCCACGGACAGCACCTGTCCGGTGACCACGCGGGCATCGTCGCTGCCGAGATAGACCGCCATGCCGGCGATGTCGGCCGGCACGCAGAGGCCGAGGAGGTGCCGGCCGGCGAGCCGCCGCAACTCCTCGCGGGTCTCCATGAGCCCCTCCACGCGGGGGGTGAGAACGAGGCCGGGCGCGATGGCGTTCACGCGGATGCGGTCGGCGGCGTATTCGACGGCCATGGAGCGGGTCATGGCCGCCACCCCGCCCTTGGCGGCGGTGTAGCAGTCGCGTTCGGGCAGGGCCATCAGCGCCACCATGGAGGACAGGTTGATCACCGCCCCCCCGCCAGCGTGCACCATCTCGGGGATAGCGTGTTTGCAGCACAGGAAGGTGCCGTAGAGGTCGAGACGGATCACGCGCCAGAACTCCTCGTCGGGAGCGTCCGTCACCCGTGCATCGGCCGCGCTCGAGCCGCCGGCGATATTGCACAGCACATCGAGCCGTCCGAAGCGCGCGACGGTCTTCGCGACCGCGGCCTTTACCTGCTGCGGATCAGTGATGTCGCAGACGATAGCGAGGCCATGCTCGCCCGCGCCCGCATGGAGAAGCACTTCGTCGAGGGCCCCAGCGTCGACGTCGATCGCCGCCACCCGCGCGCCTTCGGCGATGTAGCGCGCGCAGGTCTCGCGGCCGATGCCGCCCGCGGCACCGGTGATGAACGCAACCTTCCCGTCAAGCCTTGCCATGGAAGTCTCCTTCAGAGCATCCACCCGGCGCGCTCGCCATCGAGGATGGCGATATCCGCCTGTCGGGGGGCCAGGGCGTCTCCGATCACATGCAGTTCGACGCCGCTTCCAGCGAACGCACGGGCCAACGCGTCATCAGCACGATTGCCCATCGCGAGGATCACCTCGCCGTCATGGGCGATCTGCCGCTCCGCCCCGCCGAACCGAGCTTCGCACACCAGATGGCCGGGCCTGATCGCCGTAACGAACGTTGCGGGCACCACCTCGACCCCCAGGGTAGAGAGCTTGCGGTAGAGGGAGGGCGCATGGTGCACCGGCAGATCGGCGCCGGCGTGCATGTGGGGGGTGACGATGGTGACCTTCAGCCCGCGCGCCGCCAGCATCTCGGCGGCGGCGGTGCCGGAAAGGTGGGGATCGTCTTCCACGACGACGACCGGTCCCGCGAAGCGCTCCGGCGCCTCGAAGGCGTCCCACACCGTCCGGACATGGGGGAGGTCTGCGCCGGCGATGCCGTCCGCGCCGGGGCGGAGCGAAGTGTAGCCGTCCCGCCTGGGGAGCGAACCGGTGGCCACGACGACCGCCTCGAAGCCCTCGCGTTCGATCAGTTTGCGGTCGGCCGTCGTGGAGAGGCGAATCTCAACGCGAAGCCGCTTCAGCATCTCGATCTGCCAGCGGTGGATCTCGGCGAAGCCGCGGCGCGAGGCGATGGCGCTGGTCATCAGGTTCTGGCCGCCGAGTCGCGCCGTCCGCTCGATGAGAGTGACTTGATGCCCGCGCTCGGCCGCGACGCGGGCAGCGGCGAGGCCCGCCGGTCCGCCGCCGACCACCGCGACGCGCTTCGACCGTTCGGCCGGCCGCATACGCCCGATGCCGATCTGCGCCTCGCGCCCCACGGCGGGGTTGTGGATGCACCCAACGCCCCGACCGCGGTCCAGCCCAACGATGCACGACTGGTTGGAGTAGGTGCACACGCGGATGGCCTTGGTGTCCCCGCGTGCGGCCTTCAGAGGCAGTTCGGGGTCTGAGATCAGGGCACGGGCCATACCGATGAAGTCCGCCTGCCCCGCCGCCAGCACGGCCTCCGCCGCCTCGGGCGTGGCGATGCGCGAGCTGACGCAAACCGGCGCCCCCGCCGTCGCCGACCGGATCACCCCGGCCTCCTGCGCGAACTGCGCTTCCGGGGCCGAGATGTCGGCGATCCAGCCGGGATAGTGCAGGGAGGTGAGGCCGCTCACATTCAGATAGCTGATCCCCTCGTCCCTGAGCCGGACCGCCACCGCGATCGCGTCCTGCGGCGTCAGCCCGCCGGGAACATCGTCGCGGCCATTGATGCGGGCCCCGATGAGGAAGTGAGGCCCCGCCGCGGCGCGGATGGCGGCGAGGCCTTCCAGCAGGAAGCGCATGCGGTTTTCAAGCGGGCCGCCATAGCGGTCCCCGCGCGTGTTGGTGGCGGGGGAGAGGAACTCGTGCAGCAGGTAGCCCTGGGCGGCGAACAGCTCGACCCCGTCGGCTCCGGCCGCCTTCAGGTTCAGCGCCGCTTCCGCCATCGTCGCGGCGTACTCGGCGATGTCCGCCTCGGTCATCTCCTTGGGGATTTCCCCGGTGCGCGGGCAGGGCAAAGGTGACGGAGCCAGCAGGGGCACGCCGTACTGCGTTGTGCCGGGCGAGCGCAGCTGTCGTCCACTTATATTGAGCTGGGAGACGAAACACGCCCCTTCCGCCTTGATGGCGTCGATCATCCGCCGGTAGTGCGGCTGGAGAGACGCGTCGTTGGCGAGGTCGAGACCGCCCAAGGGCGAGGTTTCCAGCGACCCGCCCCATGTGGCGAGCCGGCGCCAGGACGCCGGCATCAGGAAGTTGGACATGACGATGAGGCCCGCGCCGCCCTTCGCCCGCTCCACATGGTAGGCGATCGTGCGATCGATGGCCGAGCCGTAGCCACCCCCGAACATCACGGCGTGCGGCATCATGGCGATGCGATTGCGCAGCGTGACGTGGCCGAGGGCGAGCGGGCTCAGCAGACGCTCGAAGGGGGCGGTCGCCATCTCAGAAGGGCCCCTTGCGCGGAAAGTTCGGCGGCCGCTTCTCGCGGAAGGAGGCGAGGCCTTCTTGCGGGTCGGGACCGGAGAAGCCCAGCATCTCAAGCGCGAGCGAAGCGTCGAAGGTCGGGCCCATCATGCGGAGCCAGTTGTTGAGCGAATATTTGGTCCACTGGACGGCGGCAGGCGCGCCCTCGGCGAGGCGGACCGCGATGGCGAGTGCCTTTTCCTGTAGTTCGTCCTCCTCCACCGCAAGGGCGACGAGGCCCATGCGCTCCGCCATCTCGCCGGTCACCGGCTCGTTGAGCAGCAGGTGGTACTTGGCCTTAGCCATCCCGCAGAGCAGCGGCCATATGATGGCGGCATGGTCGCCGGCAGCCACACCGAGGCGCACATGGCCATCCACCAGTTTGGCGGTCTTGGTGACGACGGGGATATCGCAGATGAGTGCCGCGGCCAGCCCAGCGCCGACGGCTGCGCCCTGCACAGCAGAGACGATGGGCTTCGAGCAGTTGATGATGTTGTAGACGAGGTCGCGCGCCTCCCGCCACATGTTGGCGCGCTCCTCGAAGCTGCGCGTCAGGGCATCCACCATCTCGAACGACCCACCCGCCGAGAACGAGCGGCCATTGGCGCGAAGGAGAACGGCGAGCGTGTCGCGGTCCCTGTCGACGACGCGCCAGATGTCCACCAGTTCGCGATGGGCGTCGGCGCCGAGCGCATTCAGCGTCTCCGGCTGGTTCAACGTGATCCGCAGCACGCCGGGCGCCGGCCGATCCACGAGGAGGGAGGGAAAGGCGGAATAGGTTTCGATGGTCATGGTGCCTCCGGATGCCGCGCGGGCGTCAGATGGATCGGCGGGAGGTGAGGCCGCCGTCGATCGTCATGATGGTGCCGGACGTGTAGGCCGAACGCGGCGAGGCGAGGAAAGCGAAGAGGTCCGCCACTTCCCGCACGTGGGCGGCGCGACCGAGGGGATAGGCGGCAAGAAGCTCCGTATAACGGCTCTCGTCGCCCCATTGCTCACGGGCACGCTTCTTCATGATGTTGAAGATGCGATCCGTGGCCACCGGTCCGGGATTGATGCCGACGACGCGGATCCCGTCCTCGAGGCTGCGGCCCCCGAGCGAGCGCGTGAAGGCCATCAGGGCCGCGTTGCCGGTCGAGCCCGCGATGTAGCGGAAATCGAAATTCTCGCCGCCGTTGCCGATATTGTTGAGGATGACGCCCCCGCCGGCCGCCTTCATCTTCGCATAGCAGGCGCGGCACAAGTCGATGTAGCCGAGGACCTTGACCTCCCAGCCGGTCCGCCAGCGCTCGGCATCCACCTCCCAGAGGTCGCCGCCAGGAATGGCGCCGGCGTTGTTGACGAGCACGTCCACCTGGCCCGCCCCGGCCGCGATGGCTTCGGCCGCGCCCGGGGCGGCAATGTCCTGCTCATGGATCGTGGCGGCGACGCCATGGGCTTCGCGCAGACGGGCCGCCAGCGTCGCCAACTTGTCGGCCGATCGGGCGACGAGATGGAGGTTGCACCCCTCCTCCGCGAACACCTCGGCCAGCCCCGCGCCGATCCCCTGGGAGGCCCCGGTGATCAGAACGGTCTTGCCGCGCAACTGAAGATCCATGTGCGTTCTCTCCCTTCGGCATCGGTCGGATTGGATTCGCCGAAGCCTTTTTCGTTCATGTCGTCCCCCGGGCGCGGCCGGGCCGCAACGGCGGGCAGCCGCTTTGCGCTCAGGCCTCGCGCAAGATCCGCTCGATATCCGCGATGGCCTCTGGATTGACGAGCGAGCTGAGGTCGCCAGCGGGCGCGCCGGAATACACGGAGCGGATGACCCGCCGCATGATCTTGGAACTGCGGGTCTTCGGCAGTTGCGGCACCACGAAGACCGCCCGCGGCGCGAACGGTCGACCCAGACGCTCTTGAATCCGTGCCGCCGCCACGGCGCGGATGTCGCTCGCCGCCCCGTCGCAGGTCAGAAAGGCGATGATCGCCTGGCCTTTCACCGGATCGCTCGCGCCGATGACGGCGGCTTCCACCACGCCGTCAATCTCTACCAGGATTTCCTCCACCTCGGCCGGTCCGACTCGCTTGCCCGCGACCTTGATGGTGTCGTCGGAGCGGCCGAGGAGGAAGAAGTGCCCGTCCTGCGTCCGCATCGCGAGGTCGCCGTGAATCCAGACACCCGGAACCGTGTTCCAATACGTTTCCAGATAGCGGGCATCGTCGTGCCAGAAGCTCGCGGTCATACCGACAAACGGGGCGAGGATTGCGAGCTCACCCACGGCTCCGGTTACCGGATGACCGTCCGGATCGAGCACGTCCAGCGCCACGCCCGGCGAGCGTGTGTTCATGGCAGCGGGCAGGATCGGCCGCGTCACGACGCTGGAGAGCAGGCCGCCCGAGACTTCGGTGCCGCCGGTGTAATTGATGAGCGGGCAGGCGCCGCCGCCGAACATCCGCTCGAACCAGATGAAATGCTCGGGCGCGATGCTTTCACCCGCGGTTATCAGAAGGCGGAGAGAGGACAGGCTGGGCACGGTGCTGACCGCCTCGTTGGCCGCGAGGCCGCGGATGAGGGTCGGCGCCGAACCGAAGTGCGTAACGCGGTGTCGCTCGATGATGCGGCCCATGCGCGACCAGTCCGGAAAGTCCGGTGCGCCGTCATAGCAGACCAGCGTCGCGCCCCGCAGAAGCGCTGAGCTCAGGACCAGCGATCCAGCGATCCAGCCCATGTCCGCCGGCCAGCAGAATACGTCGCCAGGCGCGACATCAAAATGCACCGCGGCGTCGTGAGCAATCTTGATAGGAAAGCCGCCGTGAACATGGACGGCACCCTTGGGCTTGCCCGTCGTGCCCGACGTGAAGATCACCATGAAGGGATCGTTGGCAGTCATGCGCGCGGACGGGGGAGCCTCCTCGCCCGGGGCCGCCAACGCGTGCCAGTCCTGAGCATCGGGCATGGCTGCTGCGCGATCCTCAGAAGAGCGCTTGAGGATGAACGCCAGGTCCGGCAGCGCGTCGCGCACGGCAGCGAGGGTCGAGGCGGTGGAGACGAAACGACCGCGCCGCTGAAAGCCAGACGTGGCGATGAGCGCCCGCGCGTCGCAGGACTGGAGCCGCGCCACGACCGCGTCCGAGCCGAAGCCGCTGAACAGAGGCACCACGATCGCGCCGATGTAGACGATGGCGAGGAGTGAGACCGAGGCCTCGATGCCGTTCTCCATCAACAGGCCGATGCGGTCGCCGCGCCCGAACCCGAGCCGGGTCAAACCAGCTGCGAAATTGCGGACCTCCGTGCCCAACTCGCGATAGGTGACGGCGCGAACGCTGCCGTCCTCGCTTTCAGCCACGATGGCCAGCCGTTCGGCTGCCTCGACATTGTCGATGATGGTATCGACCCAGTTCAACTCGCCGCCGACAAACCAGGACGGGAAGGGTGCCCCGCGCGTGACGTTGCAGTAGCGCTCGTAGGGCCGGCTCCAGCGAATGCCGCAGAAGTCGTTCACCGCGCGCCAGTAGCGGTCCGGCTCGGCGAGCGACAGGTCGTAGAGCGCGTCGATGCCCTCCACGCCAAGCTGCCGCGCCAGGGCCGTGACCTGCGCGCGCTCCACATGGCCCGGGGTCGGGTTCCAGATGTCATCGTGATCCATCGCCATGGTCATATTCCCAGATAAGCGCGCTGGACGTCCGGGCTCGCGGCGAGCGCTCGTGCGCTGTCCTCGGCGGTGATCGCCCCGCCTTCGAGGATGTAGGCGCGATCGGCGATGGAGAGCGCCGTCTCGGCATTCTGCTCCACGAGCAGGATGTTGACGCCACTCTGCGCGATCTGCGTCACGATGTCGGCGATGCGATCCACCACGGCCGGGGCGAGACCGATGGTCGGCTCGTCGAGCAGGAGGACACGTGGCGCGCTCATCAGCGCGCGCGCCACCGCTATCATTTGCTGCTGGCCGCCGCTGAACGTGCCGGCATGGGTGGCGAGGCGATCCCTGAGCTCCGGGAACAGGGAGATCACGCGTTCAAGGTCCCGCTTCACGGCCGCGGCGTCAGCGCGCGCGAATGCGCCCAACTCCAGATTCTCCAGCATGGTCATCTCAGGGAACAGCCGCCGGCCCTCGGGCACGACGCTCAGTCCCTTGCGAACCATCCGGTCCGGCGAAAGGCCGGTGACCTCCTCCCCGAACAGGCGCACGCTACCCGCCGTGGGGCGCACCAGGCCGCAGATGGCCTTGATCAGCGTCGATTTGCCCGCGCCGTTGGCGCCAATCAGCGTGACGATCTCCCCGGACCTGAGGTTGATGTCCACGTCGCGCAGCGCCGGCACGACGCCATAGCTCGCCGACAGACCGCGGACGTCCAGGGCCAGGATTGCCGGGCTTTCAGTGGTCATGGCGTTGCCCCAGATAGGCTTCGATCACCCGCTTGTCGGCGCGGATCTCGCTTGGCGTGCCTGTGGCGAGGTGCTGGCCGTGATGCAGAACGACGATGCGGTCACACACCCGCATCACCGCCTTCATGTTGTGCTCCACCAGCAGCACCGAGCAGCCGAACTCGTCGCGGATGCGCTGGAGCACGCCGAGCGTGTTGGCGACCTCGGTCTGGTTGAGGCCAGTGAGCGGCTCGTCCAGGCACAGGAGGCGCGGACGGGCGGCAAACGCGATGCCGATGGAGACGAGGCGCTGCAACCCGTGCGGCAGGTTTCCGGCCTCATCCGCAAGGAAGGGCGTCAGCCCGAGCATGGCCGCCGTCTCCGCGACCCGCTTGCGGCGGGCGGAGGCCCCTTTCACGCCGTGGATCGTGCCGAGCAGGATGTTGTCGGCGACGCTCATGCTGCGCATAAAGCTGCCATGCTGAAAGGTGCGCACCAGACCGAGGCGGCTGATCGCAAGAGCTGATTTGCCCGTGCAGTTCTCCCCGAACACGAACAACTCACCCGCGGACGGCTTGTAGAAGCCGCTGATGAGGTTGAACGTCGTGCTCTTGCCGGCGCCGTTGGGACCGATGAGCCCGAGGATTTCCTTCGGCCTGATCTCCAGGTCGAGGTTCGAGACCGCGACGAGGCCACCGAACCGGCGGGTGAGGCCGCGGGTGGCAAGGAGCGGCTGCTGGCTCTGATCCATCTCAGTGGCCCTTCGCCGCGGAGCGGCCACGCCGGCCGGAGAGGAGGCCGGTGATGCCATGCGGGAGCAGCAGGACGGCGAGCGTAATCGCCGCCCCATAGAAGATGTGCTCGTCGCCCCCGAGACCGAGGGCGTAGCTCCCGAGGATGACCAGCAGCACTGATCCGACCAAAGGACCGACGATGTTGTCCTCCCCGCCAACTTTCACGTAGGCGAGGGCGAAGGCGGCGACCAGGAAGCTGAAATCGCCGGGGCTGATGACGTTGTTGGCGTAGGCGTGCAGGCTTCCGGCGACGCCGGCTGCCATCGAAGCCGCCGCGAAGCAGGCGATCTTCACCAGGAGGATGTTGAGGCCGACGGTGCGGGCCACATTCTCGTTGTCCCGGATCGCGGTGAGGATCTTGCCGAAATCCGACCGCTCCAGCACGTAGAGCGCGAGGATGACGATGCACGAGATGCCGACGATGACCGTCGGCATCCAGGCATCCAGCGCAACCGGCGGAAAGATGCCGATCATTCCGGATGTGCCGCCGAGCACGGTGCTCTTCGAATAGAGGATGCGTACCGCCTCGGTGAAGGCGAAGCCGATGAGCAGGAAGTAGGGCCCCTTGGTGCGGAGCGTCACGTAGCCAAAGGCGATCGACACGAGGCCGGCCATGAGCCCGCCGGCGAGGATCGCCACCAGGAAGGGCCATTCCAGGATGGTGACGGCCGCCCCCGTGGTATAGGCGCCAATGCCGACGAAGGCCGCTGTGGCGAAGTTGAGCTCGCCCATCAACATCACGAAGCGCAGGCTTACGGCGGTGAGGGCGGCGATGGCGATGAGGTTGATCACGCTGGCGATGTAGGCGTCGCGCACCATGAGGGTCGCGGCGAGCACAAGGGCGATGCCTGCGGCCCAGTAGGGCAGCTTCAGATCATCCATGACCGAGAAGTCCCTTCGGCCGCACCAGGAGCACGGCGATGACGAGAACGAAAATGGCGATGGTCGCGGAGCTGGGATCGAAATAGAACCCGCCCACGGTCTCGATGGCGGCAACGAACAGCCCGCCGAGTATGGCGCCCGGCACGCTGCCGAGGCCGCCGACGATCACCGCGATGAACCCCTTGATGAGGTAATCCGCGCCGATCGCCGGCGATACGATGGTGACGGGCGCAATCAGCACGCCGGCGAGCGCCGCGAGCACCGTAGCGATCATGAAGCCGGCCAGGGCCATGCGATTGTAGGGGATGCCCTGGAGCATGGCCGCCTCGTGATCGATGGAAACCGCCCGCAGCGCCTTGCCGAGCTTGGTGTGCGTCAGTGCCCAGTACAGAAGTCCGGTCACGGCGATGGCCGCCACGCACAGGGCCAGACGCTGGCTGGTGATCGCGGCGCCGAGCACCGTAACCGTGCCGGGAATGATGTCCGGCACCGGCCGCACGGCGCCGCCGAATGTCCTCAGCAGAACCCCGTCCAGCAGCAGCACCAGGCCGATGGACAGGATGAACGAGCCGACGAGATCACGCTGGAAGAAGCGGAAGCCGCCCACATACATCACGAGACCAACCGCAAGCGCTACCGCGACGCCGGCGACCGCCCCGAGCAGATAGGCGGACAGGATCGGGAACCCCGCTCCGACGAGCCACGGAACGGTGGACGCCACCACCAGCGCCGACACGGCGAAGAGGTGGCCATGCGCAAAGTTCACGATCCGCATGACACCGAAGATCAGCGTCAGGCCAAGCGAGAACAGGATATAGACGGCGCCGATCTGCAGGCTCGTCAGAATGAGTTGTATGGCGGTTTGCATCTGCAGGAGTGCTTTCGTGGGGCGGAGGGTCGGCCCGGTACAGTTCGCCGTTGCGGGACAGGATGCCGCCTCCAGCCCAGCGGCCGAAGGCGGAGACGCCTCATTTGGTCCCAGGGACGATACGCGAGCGCTCGACCAGCTTGCCGTCCTGCACCTGCGTGATGATCACCGGCAGGCGCATCTGCTGGCGCGAGCCATAGGTGTCGAGTCCGTAGAAATCGACGGGCGTGCCGTAGAAGGACGTGAAAGTGACCTCCGGCATGGCCGCGCCCACAGCCTTGGCATCCACCGACTTCGCCTTCTCCATAGCCGCCTTCAACGCGTAGACCGCATCGTAGAAGCCGATCTGGATGGCGTTGAGGGATTCGCCGATGGCGACCCGCGCTTCCTCGTTCACCGCCTTCTGCTTGGCGGTCGCCGTGTCGCCATCGAGCGATACCGCGGCGCCCATGTAGACCCCCTCGATGGCATTGCCGCCGGTGGCCTTCAGGCCGTCGATGCCGGTGCCGACCTCAACCACCTTGACGCCCTTCCAGCCCAGCACATCCAGCTCCTTCAGAACCGCTCCGGCATCGGCCGGGGGCATGGCGCCGAGGTCGACGATGTCGGGCTTGAGGGAGGCGATGCGCGCTGCGATGGGCTGGAATTCGGTGGTGCCGCGCTCGTAGAAGTCGCTCGACAGCACTTTAACGCCGGTCTCCGTCCAGACCTTCTTGGCAACGCCTTCCGTATCGCGACCGGTGGCGTCGTTGGGATTGAGCATGACGATGGATTTCGCCTGCGGATTGGCCTCATGGATGTAGCGGATGAGGGGCGGCAGGATTTCGAACGGGGTGTTCATCTGGGTGAAGGTGAGCGGGAACTTCGGGCCCTTGATGCTCGGGCCCCACGCTGTGGTGAAGAGAACCACGCCCTGCCGCTCGCTGAGGGACTGAAGCGCCTGCACCGGCGCGGTGCCCAGGCTGCCGCCGATGAACTTCACCCCTTCGCGGTTGAGCAGGGTCTGCGCCACCTTGGTGCCTTCGGCGGCGTTGTACTTGTTGTCATAGGCGATGCACTCGAAATTGTAGGTCTTGCCGTCCACCTTCACGCCGCCGGCCTGCGCGATTTCCTGCGCGGCCTTTTTGCACATGAAGTCCGAGCCCTTGCCCCAGATGGCGCCCGTTCCGGAGAGAGGAAGGGACAGGCCGAGCTTGATGGTCTCCTGGGCACGCGCCGCGCCAGCGCCGGGGACAAGGCCAAGCGCGGCGACAATCGCGGTGCCCATGGCCGTATCGAGGACACGCGACATGACTGTCTTGATCGTGGACGCCATAAGTTTTCCTCCCGTTATTGAAGCGCGACTTGGTCCGCGCCGTTTTTTTTCAGCTGTCCATCCCGGCCCGCTGCTGGCCGATCAAGCGCTCGATTTCCTCGGCGCCGTATCCAAGAGATGCGAGAATTCCTGCCGTATCCGCGCCAAGCTCAGGGGCTGCCCGGAAGGGCGTCGCCTGACCTGCCTCGGTACGAACCACGTGCGCGACGACGGGCGCCTTGCCACCGGCCAGCGCCTCCTCAGCGAAGAAGCCGCCTTGCGTGTTCTCCGGAGCGGTGAGCGCCTCGGCCGGTGAAAGCGCCTTGCAGGCGGGAATCTTCGCGCCCTCCAGTGCGGCGAGGCATTCAGCCGAGGAGCGAGACGCACACCAATGGGCCATCACCGCGCTCAGCGCTTCCCCGTTCTCTCCCCGCGAAATGTCCGACGCGAAGCGCGGATCCGCGACAAGATCCGGCTGCCCGACGAAGGTGGCCCAGCGACGGAACATGCCGTCGCCGATGACCTGAACCATCACCCAGCCATCCCGGGTGCGGAACAGGTCGGACGGGCCGGCGATCGGGCTGCGGTTACCCATGGCGGCACGACTGCGCGCTCCAAGGGCCTCCTCGATCAGCATCGGGTTGGTCATGGCAAGAGCGGTGCCGAGGAGAGACGCCTCCACGTGCTGGCCGCGCCCGGTGGCGAGGCGCTCGTGAAGAGCGGCGAGCGTCGCGAACGCCGCTGCGATGCCGGTCGCATAGTCAACGTAGGAGACCGCGGCACGCAGCGGGCGTTCGCCCGTCCCTGTCAGACACATCGCCCCGGAGAGCGCCTGTCCCGTGCCGTCGAAGCCGATCCGGTCGCGGCTGTCGCCCTTGGCACCGAAGGCGCTGATGGTGGTCAGAATGATGTCGGGCCGGATCGCCTTGAGGCTGTCGTAGTCGAGCCGCGCCCGTTTGAGAGCGGCGGCTGGAAGGTTGACGACCACCACGTCGGACGAGGCAAGCAAGCGCTCAAACGCGGCGCGCCCTTCGGGCTGGTCTATATCGAGCGAGAGAGACTTCTTATTGCGGTTCATCTGAAGGTAAAGCGCGCCGCGCCCGGGCACGCCCACCGGCATCACCTCCCGATCGGGGGCGCCGGCGGACGGCTCGATGCGAATCACCTCGGCCCCTTGATCGGCGAGCATGGCCGCGCAGAACGGCGCCGCGATGTAGCGTCCGAGGTCCAGAACACGCACGCCGCCCAACCCGCGCGGCGCACGCCCCTCCCCTTCCGTCTCCGCGGTTTGCGCGTTGGCATGCTTCTCTTTTGTCACGTTTCCCCGCCTTTGATTTCTGCGGAAGGGGCTTCCCATCGCCGGCTTCATCGTGTTAGTCATTCTCTATCTTGAATGACATTCACAAATTTCTGAAAGCCATTCATACATGAGCGACCCGACCGATCAAGACCCCTCGCCAAAAATCGTCGGAGCCGTGGCCAACGCGGTTTCGATCTTGAGATCCCTGGCGCAGGCGAGCGGCCCGACAGGCGTCAACGTCATTGCGCGCGATGCCGGCGTGAGCGTCAGCACCTGCTTCAACATCCTGCGAACGCTCTGTGGCGAGCGGCTGGTGGACTTCGATCCCGAAACCAAGACCTATGTCATCGGCCTCGGCATCCTCGAGCTCTCTCTGCCGCTGCTGGGCGCCAATCAGGCCAATCTGATCCGACCGGAGCTCGCGCGCCTGTCGGGTGAGCACAAGTGCCTCATCTGCCTTTGGCAGATCACCGATGGCGAGCGCATCGTCCTCATCGACCGCGTTTCGACGGCGAAGACCGTGCGTGTGGACATGTCTGATGGCTCGCGGCTGCCCACCTTCGTCGGCGCGGTGGGACGCTGCTATGCGGCGCTGAGCGGCCTGCCGCGCGCCGAGCTGAAGGCGCGGTTCGATGCCCTGCAATGGCAATCGCCGCCGACCTTCGAGGACTATCTGCGCGACGTGGAGCAGGCCCGGAGCGACGGCTACGCCTTCGATCTCGGCCAGTTGTTTAAGGGACTGGAGATCGCCGCGTCGGTCGTGACCGACCCTTCCGGCAAGCCCCGCCTCGGCATCAGCGGCATCTCCATCGCCGGCCAGCTGACGCGGGCGCAGATCGAGCAACTCGGCGCCGCGCTGCGGGATTCGGCGGACTTCATCAGCGAATCCCTGTTCGGGGTCTCGATCGGCCTGCGCCAGTCGGAGCGGCGCGTTGCGGCCGTTGGGCCTGCCCGAAACGCACGCGGAGGAAAAGCCCGATGACAGACGCCGGCCCCCTCTGGGATTTCGACCGCTTCCAACCCGGCGAGACCCTCGGCCGGCACGCCGTTGCGCTCGACGACGCGCGCCTCGCCGACTGGCAGGCCATCTATGGGGCCCGCACGGAGGGAAGCCTGCCCTCCGGCATGCTCGTGGCGGCCATGATGGAGGCTTACCTGGAGGCCTTTTCCCCCCGGCCTCCCGGCAACATCCACGCGGCCCAGACCCTCGCCTTCGGCGACCCCGTGCAGCCGGGCGATCGCCTGGACGCCGAGGTGTCGTGCCTGTGGAAGGAGATGCGCAAGACGCGCCGCTGGGTTGGTTTCGGCGTCGTGCTCAGGAAGGGCGACCGGCAGGTCCTCGCCGGCGAGATCCGGACGATCTGGGCCAGGTGAAGGGGGCGCCGCAAGAGCGCCGATAAGGGAAACGCCATATGGAAACGCTCGAAGATTGCGGGCTGCCGCGCGAGCTTGCACTTGTGAGCCTCGTGGCCGGCCCGGAAGCGGTCGCCCGATACGCCGAGGTGACGCGGGACTTCAATCCCCTTCATCTCGACCCGGAGTTCGCCGCCCAAACCAGCTTCGGGCGGCCCATCGCCCATGGAACGCTCGGACTGAATCTCGTGATCGAGGCTCTGGAGCGCACCTTCGGCACCTTGCCCTTCGATGTCCGCGTGGATGTGCGCTTCATCGCGCCAGTGCCGGTGGGAACCACGATCCGCGCTGGCGGGAAACTGACTGACGAGGCGACCGGCACCTACGAGATCTTTGTCGAGACCGCCTCCGGCGCGCGCGTCGTGGAAGGCACCTGCATCGTCGCCCGCGCGCCAGAAATCCGTAACACGGGAGCAAGCCACACATGACCACGCCCGCCGTCGACGACGAGACATTCGGCCAGCTAAAGGATGCGGTCGAACGCTTCGTTGCGGAGCGCCTCGTGCCCAATGAGATGCGCGTCGAGATCGAGGACGATATCCCCGAGGAGATCGTCGACGAGATGCGCGAGCTCGGGCTGTTTGGCCTGACCATCCCGCCGGAATACGGCGGCATCGGCCTCAATGCCCGCCAAGAGACCCAGCTCGCGATGGTTTTCGGCGGCACGGCGCTGGCGTTCCGCTCGCTCCTCGCCACCAACATCGGCATCGGCGCGCGCGGCCTCATCTTCGAGGGCACGGAGGAGCAGAAGCATGCCTATCTGCCCCGGCTCGCCAGCGGCGAACTCATCTCCGCCTTTGCCCTGACAGAGCCCGATACCGGTTCCGATCCCGCAAACCTCACCACTCGCGCCGAGCGCGATGGGGCTGATTACGTCATCAACGGCACGAAACGCTACATCACCAATGCCCAGCGTGCGGGCCTGTTCACCGTGATGGCGCGCACCGAGTTCGACAAGCCGGGCGCCGATGCCATCTCCGCCTTCCTGGTCCCCCGCGACACCCCCGGCCTCACCATCGGCAAGAAGGACCGCAAGATGGGCCAGCGGGGCACCACCACGTCCGACGTCATGTTCGACAATGTGCGGGTGCCGGCGAGCGCCATCATCGGCACCACCCCCGGCCGCGGTTTTCGCCTCGCCATGCGGGTGCTGGATCGCGGCCGAATCCACATCGCCGCCCTCGCCACGGGCGCCTGCCGGCGGCTGATCGCGGAGATGATCGCCTTCGCGCGCGAGCGCAAGCAGTTCGGCAAGCCGATCGCCGAATACCAGCTCATCCAGGCGATGATCGCCGATAGCCACACCGACTACCTGGCATCCAAGGCCCTCGTGGAGCAGACCGCGGCCCTCTACGACCACGCCGGCGCGGCCCGTACCGAGGCTTCCGCCGCCAAGTATTTCGCCACGGAGGCTGTCGGCCGCGTGGCCGACCGCGCGGTGCAGGTGCATGGCGGCGCCGGATACATGAGCGAATACGCGGTGGAGCGCTTCTATCGCGATGTCCGCCTGATGCGGATCTACGAGGGCACCAGCCAGATCCAGCAGTTGCTGATCGCCCGCCAGTTGTTGAAGGGAGCATGACCATGGCCGGAACACGGATGCTGGACGGCAAGGTCGTCGTCGTGACCGGCGCCGGGGGCGGAATCGGTCGCGACATCGCACTGATGGCGGGCGCGCACGGCGCGAAGGTGGTGGTGAACGACATCGGCGCCAGCCTCGATGGGCAGGGGCAGGACGAGGGTCCCGCCGAACGCGTCGTCGCCGAGATCCGGTCCGCGGGCGGTCAGGCCGTGGCCAGTCTCGACAGCGTCGCGGAGCCGGCTGGCGCCGACCGTATCGTGGCGCAGGCGGTAGACACCTTCGGCCGCCTCGACGGCGTCGTGAACAATGCGGGAATTCTGCGCGACGCCTTCTTCCACAAGATGTCTGAAGACGAGTGGGACAAGGTGCTGAAGGTGCACCTCTATGGCACTTTCAACATCAGTCGGGCCGCGGCGCCGCTGTTCAAGGATCAGCAGGGCGGAAGCTTCGTCCACATGACGTCCACGTCGGGGCTGATCGGCAACCGGGCGCAGGCCAACTATTCGGCGGCCAAGCTCGGTATCGTCGGGCTCTCCAAGTCCATCGCCCTGGACATGGAGCGCTTCGGGGTCCGCTCCAACTGCATCGCCCCCTTTGCCTGGAGCCGCATGATCTCCTCCATCAAGGTGGATACGCCCGAGCAGGAGGCTCGCGTCGCGCGGTTGCAGCAGATGACGCCGGCCAAAGTCGCCCCCCTCGCCGTCTATCTCCTGAGCGGGAAGGCGCAAGGCGTGAGCGGGCAGATCTTCTGCGTGCGCAACAACGAGATTTTTCTCTTCAGCCAGCCCCGGCCCGTCCGTTCGGTGCAGCGAGACGGCGGCTGGACGCCCGAAGAGATCGCCGAGCACGCCATGCCTGCGCTCGCCGCGAGCTTTCACCGCCTCGACGTGTCTGCGGACGTGTTCACCTGGGATCCGGTCTGAGCCGGCAGAGCAAGGAGCTTTCCGCGATGCGTCGCGCAGCCATAGTCAGCCCCCTCCGTACGCCCGTCGGCCGCTTCGGCGGCGCGCTCAAGGACGTACCGGTCGAACGTCTCGGCGCAATCGTTGTCAACGCCGTGCTGGAGCGAACGGGGCTTGATCCCGCGCGTATCGACGACGTGGTGTTTGCCCAGTCCTACTCCAATTCGGAGACGCCCTGTGTCGGCCGCTGGATCGCGCTCGAGGCGGGGCTTCCGGTCACCGTTCCGGGCATGCAGCTCGACCGCCGCTGCGGCGGTGGGCTCCAATCCATCGCCACCGCGGCGATGATGGTCCAGACGGGCGTCTGCGATGTGGTGATCGCCGGCGGGGTCGAAAGCATGAGCAACATCGAGCATTATACGACCGGCGTGCGCTGGGGCACGCGCTCCGGCTCTCCCGTGCTGTACGACCGCCTCGATCGCGGCCGCGAGCGCTCGCAGCCCGAACACCGCTTCGGCCCCATCTCCGGCATGATCGAGACCGCCGAGAATCTCGCCCGCAAGTACGAAATTTCGCGCGAGGCGGCCGACACCTATGCAGCACGGAGCCAGCAACGCGCTGCGGCCGCCTGGAGCGACGGACGCATGGCAGCGGAGGTGGTGCCGGTGAGCGTGCCTCAGAAGAGGGGCGATGCGATCATCGTCGACAGGGACGAAGGCGTGCGCGGCGACACCACCGCGGAATCCCTCGGCAAGCTGCGGGCGATCCAGAAGGGCGGCACCGTCACTGCAGGTAACGCCGCCCAACAGAACGACGCGGCCGCGGCCTGCCTGATCGTTGCCGAGGATCGGCTTGCCGCCCTTGGCCTCAATCCCGATGCCTTCCTCGTGGGCTGGGGGGCGGCGGGCTGCGAGCCTGCGGAGATGGGCATCGGCCCGGTGCCGGCCGCCGCGCGGCTCATGCGGCACGCCGGCCTATCTCTGGACGACATGGACCTCGTGGAGATCAACGAGGCCTTCGCCTGCCAGGTCCTCTCCGTGCTCCAGCAATGGCCGGGCGTGGACCAGGAGAAGGTGAACGTGAACGGCTCGGGGATCTCCCTCGGCCATCCGATCGGCGCCACCGGGGTTCGCATCCTGACCACGCTCATCCATGAGATGAAGCGCCGGGGTGTTCGCTATGGTCTCGAGACCATGTGCATCGGCGGCGGCCAGGGCGCTGCCGCCATCCTAGAACGCGCCTGAGTTCTCGCATGGCGCGAATCATCGAACTTGAGGCGCTGGATTTTGCTGACTTCGTCCTCCCGGGCGACGTGGTCTGCTGGGGGCAGGCGGCGGCAGAGCCCCTGCCCCTGACGGCCCGCCTGATGGCGCAGCGCGGCCACGTGGGTGGCTTTTCCGCCTTTATCGGCATTGGGCTCGGTGAAACTCCGGACCCTGCCTACACGGACCGCGTCGGCTTCACCTCCTTCTGCGGCACCGGCACCAACCGGAAGCTCGCCGCTGCCGGAGCGCTTGCCATCTTGCCGGTCCACTATTCCGACCTTCCGGGCTTGCTCTCCGGCCGGGTCGACGTGCTGCTTCTGCAGGTCGCGGAGCACCCCGACGGCGGCCGCTTCAGCCTCTCCTGCGCGTGCGACTATGTGGAAACGCTAGTGCGCTCGGCGCGCGTCGTGATTGCCGAGGTCAATCGCAGGGCGCCTTTCACTTCGGCGGAGATCGGCGCAGCCGATATCAACGCGCTCATCCTCACCGACCGTCCGCTGCCCGAGCTGGCGCGGTCGGTCCCGACATCGGTCGAGGGGGCGATCGCGGAGCATGTCGCCTCTCTCGTTCCCGACGGGGCCACGCTGCAATTTGGACTGGGCGCCGTGCCCGACTGCGTTGCCGATCTGCTCTCGGACCGCAGGAACCTGGGGCTGCACACCGGCGTCTTGAGCGACGGTCCGATGGGTCTGATCCGGGCCGGGGCCGTGACCAACGTGATGAAGCCGCACCACCGTGGGGTCACGGTGGCGGGAACGCTGCTTGGAAGCCACGAACTGCTCGAATTCGCCCACCTCAACCCGGCCATTGCCATGCGGCCGATCAGCGTCACCCATTCGCTTGCGATGCTCGCGCAGCTGCCTGCCTTCACCGCGATCAATTCCGCGCTGGAGGTTGACCTCACCGGGCAGGCCAATACCGAGATGGTGGGCGGGCGCTATGTGGGTACGATCGGCGGCGCGCTGGATTTCCTGCGCGGCGCGCGCGCCTCAGCCGGGGGCCTTCCCATCATCGCTCTGCCATCAACGGCCGAGGTCAAGGGTCAGCACCGCAGCAGGATCGTCGCTCGCCTCTCCGGACCGGCGACCATCGGCCGAGCCGACGCCGCCATCATCGTCACGGAGCATGGCATTGCTGATCTTCGCTCCCTCACGCTAGCGCAGCGGGCCGAAGCCCTGATTGCGATCGCCGATCCCACCCTTCGCGATGACTTGCACGAAGGGTGGCGCTCGAACGCCTAGTCCCAATCTCACAGGGCCTGACGTGCCACAGGCTCGCATTCGTCGAGAAAGCGCTTCGCGTTGCGGCTGTAGTGGGCAGCCACCGACATGAAATCATCGATCTCCGCATCACTCAGCGTCCGGCGGAGCTGGGCCGGCGCACCTGTCCAGAGTTCACCGCGTTTGACGCGCTTGCCCGAGGTGAGGAGCGAGCCGGCACCGAGGATTCCGCCGCCTTCCACCACCGCGCCATTGAGGATGGTCGTGGCCATGCCGACGAACGCGCCGTCCTCGAGCGTGCAGCCATGGATCAGGCATGAGTGACCGACGGTCACGTCGTCACCGATCATTGCGGCGAAGGGGCCGGGGTCCACGTGGATGACGGTGCCATCCTGTATGTTGGTGCGCTCCCCGATCCGGATCTTGTTGGCATCGCCGCGGAGAACGCAGTTGAACCAGATGCCGGAGTGCGCGCCGATTTCCACATCCCCGATCACGCTTGCCGAGGGTGCAACCCAAGCAGACGGGGCCGTGCGTGGCACCAGCTCGCCGAGCCGGTAGAAGGGCGTGGCGGCAGTTTCGCGGGTCATGCTCTGTCCGCCGGCTCAAAGATAATAGGACTTGTGCATGATCTTCCACTCGCCCTTGCAGCAGGCGAGATTAAAAAGGTCCTGCCCCTCCATCGCCTTCTCCCCCATCACGAAAGCGAAGGGGACACGGACACTGGCGATGTGATCCACGATTCGAACATCAATCTCCTTCGCCTTTTCCTCGGCATTGTCGTATTTTTGGTGCAGGGAGCCGATGACATTGACGAACTCATCCAGCGTGATCGTGCGGATTTCGTCGCCTTTCACATAATAGTGGGCAATGTTCGCACGCGGATCGAACGTGGCTCGAAACTCGTCTTCGTTCCAGGTCCGCACCGCATTGAGATAACGCTCGATAACCTTGCGCACGGCCGCAACCTGCGCCTCCACATCGGGAGTGCTCATGTCTCTTCTCCTGTTTTGCAACTGATATTGTTCGCGCGACGTTGCTCAGCGCGTATGGGACGGCAGCTCAGGTCAGATGCTGCGATCTCCCCAGTAATATGCCCGTATGTCCTTCTTCAGCACCTTGCCAACGGTGCTTCGCGGCAGCTCAGGCCAGACGACGACCGTCTTGGGCGTCTTGATGCTGCCGAGGCTCTTCTTGCACATGGCAATGACCTCATCCTCCTGGATGCTCTCGCCCGGCTTCAGTTCCAGTACGGCGGTGACGGCTTCCCCCCACTTGTCGTCCGGCACGCCGATCACTGCACAGTCCTGGACGGCGGGATGGCGCCAGATCACCTGCTCGATCTCGCCCGGGAAGACGTTGATGCCACCGGTGATGATGATGTCCTTGCTGCGATCGACGAGACGGACATAGCCCCCCTCATCCTTCACGCCGAGATCGCCGGTGCGGAACCATCCGTCGCGCAGCACCTTCGCGGTCGCCTCCTCATTGGCGACATAGCCCTTGAACAGGTTGGGCCCCCGGCATACCACCTCCCCGGTTTCGCCCGGCCCCACCGGCTCGCCGGCTTCGCTCACCACATCGACGAGTGTCATTGCGCTGCCGCGGCCGATGCTGCCGAACCGCCCCGGCGGCTCCGAGAGGGCGGCGGCGTGCTCGCGCGGGGTCATGATGGACACCGTGCTGGTGGCTTCCATGAGGCCGTAGAGCTGCGTCATCACCGGACCGAAGACCGTCCAGGCCTCCCGCAGCTTGTCCACCGAGATGGGGGCGGCCCCGTACATGAGGTAGTGCAGCGAACCGAAGTCGAACGTGCGCACGTCCGGTTCCGAGAGCATCATGTAGAGAAGGGTCGGCGGCACAAACATGTGCGTCACCTCATGCTCCCCGATGGCCTTCAGGATGTCATGCGGCCGCGGCTTGGACAGGATGACGTTCAGCCCGCCCTGCGCGACCACCGCAAGCGCGACATCTCCCGCGACGTGGGTCAGCGGCGTGACCGCGAGATTGACCGGCGGCCCGTCCATGGGCAGGGCGAGGCGATAATTGGTGATCAGTGTCGACCAGTTGCGGCTGACGCGCATCACGCCCTTGGGCAGGCCGGTAGACCCGCCGGTGGTGAGCAGCGTGACCACGTCCTCGCCGCCGATATTGGTGTCGATGAGCGTATCGCCGACGTCCCTCAGAAAGGCTTCCATCGTGTGATGGCCGTCGGCCGCCCCGTCCACCACGACGATGCCCCTCAGGCTCGGAACGCTGGCGCGGATATCGCCCAACGCTTCGGCGAACGACGCGTGGATGAACAGCCATTCCGGCTCGAAGGTCTTCATGATGTCGATGCATTCACCGGCGGTGGCGCGCGGATTGAGCGGCAGCGCCCGCAACGACAGGCGGTGCACGCCGAACTGCACAACGAGGGTCATGGGATGGTTCGGCAGCCAGCTTGCGACGCAAGCGCCATCCGCCAGGCCCTCGCGAGATAGTGCCTGCGCGAGCCGCACGCTCATGCTCCGCAGCCAGGCATAGTCGAATGTTTCCCCCTCGAACCAGATCGCCGGTGCGGAGGGCGTGGCAAGCGCGGTCTTGTCGAGAAAGTCAGGAAGTCGCATCGCACTGCTCCGCGGGCGTCGCATGGGGATTTGCTGAAGGTGCGGCGGTGATGAAGCGGGCAAACGCCTCCACCGGCTCGCGCTCCGAGCGCAGGGTGTTGGCGACCGCGGTCTCGTCGGCATAGCCGAGCGACATGCCGCAGACGACGATCTCCTGGTCCGAGATGGGCGCGACTTGCCGGACGACGTCGTGATAGTGGCGCCACGCCGCCTGGCAGCAGGTGTCGAGGCCCTCTCCGCGCGCCGCCAGCATGACCGACTGCAGGAAGATGCCGAGGTCGAGCCAGCTGCCCATGCCGAGGGTGCGGTCCAGCGTGAACATCAGTCCCACTGGCGCACCAAAGAATTCGAAGTTGCGCCCCGCCGCGACCCAACTCGCCGCGCGGTCGCCCTTCGCGACGCCGAGTAGGCTGTAGAGGCTCCAGCCCACGGCCTTGCGCCGCCCGCGATAGGGCTCCTCCAGAGGCTCCGGATTGTAAATATACTCTCCGAACGGCTGGGGTCCGCGCTCGCGCTCGGGCTCGGCGGCCCGCACCGCCCTTACCCGCTCGACCAACGCGTCCCGCGCGCCGCCGGCGAGCACATAGACCTGCCAGGGCTGCATGTTCGTGCCGCTCGGCGAGCGGGCGGCGGTCGCAAGAATCCTCCGGAGCACGTCGCTGCCCACCGGTGTCGGCTGGAACGCGCGGACGGAATGTCGCCCCCTGATCAGGGCGTGCGCGTCGTTCTTGTCAGAAGTCATCTCTCTATCGGCCTCCAAGGAAGGCATCGCGTACCGAGGGGTCCGCCTTGAGAGCGGCCGCCGGCCCCTCCTGGACGATGCGTCCATTGCGCAACACGTAGGCGCGGTCAGCGATTTCCAGCGCCTTCAGCATGTTCTGCTCCGCGATCAGGACCGCGGTCCCGTCCGCGACGAGCTTTGGAATGTGCTGGAGAACCTCATCCGTAAGCTTCGGCGAGAGGCCGAGGGAGGGTTCATCGAGAAGCAGGAGCGTGGGACGCAGCATCAGCGCCCGCCCGATGGCGAGCATCTGCTGCTGGCCGCCGGACAGGGTCCAGCCCAGCGCGCGCTCCTTCTGCAGCAGCGCGGGAAAGATGGAATACACCCGCTGGATCAGGTCCGCAGTCTGCCGGGCGCCATCGAGCGACGCCACTTCGAGATTCTCGCGCACGCTCAAGCCGGGAAAAACGCGCCGGCCTTCAGGCGAATAGCCGACACCGCGGCGTGCACGCTGGTGGGTGGCAACGCGGGCGAGGCTCTCGCCCTTGAGGCGCAGGTCGCCACCGGCCAGGGAGAGCAACCCCACGACGGCCTTCATCAGCGTGGTTTTGCCCGCTCCGTTGGAGCCGACCAGCGCCACAACCTCGCCTGTCCCCACCGTCAAGCTCACGCCTTGAAGCGCTGTCACCTGACCGTATGCGACTGTTGCGCCGCTGATCTCCAGAAGGCTCGGCCCGCTCATACCCCGGCCTCCGCAAAGACAGGCGACGAGGCGCTGGAGGCGCCAGCCCCGCGACCGAGGTAGGCATCGAGCACCAGCGGGTTTTCATAGATCTCCCTGGGCCGCCCCTCGGCGATGACACGGCCTTGATCAAGGCAGATCATGTAGGTGGCGAGCGTGCGCAGGAACGGCATGTTGTGCTCGATAATCAGCAGGGTGACGCCGTTGGCGGCAAGGTCCTGAAGACGAGCGGCCAAATCGTTCTGCTCGGACTCGTTAAGGCCGGCTGCCGGCTCGTCCAGCAGCAGAACCTGGGGATCGAGGGCCAGCGCCCGGGCGATCTCCACCCGCCGCTTCACGCCGTAGGGCAGCGACCCGCACAGGCGGTGGACCTCCTCCACGCCGAGACGGTGCAAAAGGTGGAGGGCGTAGGCATAGGCGCGAAGCAGGCGGGGGTCCTCGCGCCCGATCTTGAGGGCGTTGAGCGGCCCGGCTCCTTCAGCCTCGAAGCGCGCCACCGCCACGTTGTCGAGCACGCTCATGTCGTCCACGAGACGCAGGTTCTGAAACGTTCGCGCGATGCCGGCCCTGGCGATGTCGTGTGGCCTGCCTCCCGTGATCGCGCTGCCACCGAGCGTTATGGCGCCGACATCCGGCACCTCGACACCCGTGATGCAGTTGACCAGCGTCGTCTTGCCCGATCCGTTGGGGCCGATGACGGCGGTGATGGTGCCGCGGTGAAGATCGAACGACACGTCGTCGATCGCCTTCACTCCGCCGAACCGCTTGACGAGGTTGCGCACTTCCAGGATCGGCGTCGTGGAGGGCAGCAGGGCGCCGCGGGCGGGCGGGCTCATCGCCGGGCGATGCCGAGCCAGGGTCTTTCCCATTCCTTCGCCGGGCGCCCTTGGCAGCACGCGGTCCAAGAGGCCGACGAGACCCTCCGGCGCCACGATGAGCAGACCAATGAGGATGATGGCATTCACCATCACGTAGGAGCGGTCGAGGAAGCGGAACCATTCCGGCAGGTGGACGATCAGCAGCGCGCCGACGATCGCGCCGGCGACCTTCGTGCGCCCGCCGACGACGGCCATGGTCAGGCACAGGACCATGGTCTTGAATTCGAGCGCTTCCGGCGAGGCGATGCGGTTCACATGGGCAAAGAGGGCTCCCGCCACGCCGCCATAGGCTGCGCTCAGCAACAGCATCGTCAGGCGGATGCGATGAATGTCGATGCCGAGGGAACGCGCGGCCACCTCGTCGTCCCGCACGACGTGGCAGGCCTTGCCGTAGAGCCCTCGCATCATCTGCCAGGCGACGAAGCCGCCCGCCGCTACGAAACTCCACACCAGCAACATCAGCGGCCAACCCCGGGGTATCACCAAGCCCGCGATCGACGGCAGCGGCACGCCTGAAAGCCCGTTACCACCACCGGTCAGCGACACCCACTCCAGCGCGACCAGCGTGACGATCTGGCTGATGCCGAGCGTCGCCAGCGCGAAATAGTGGGAACCGAGCCGCAGGACCGGGATGGCGATGAACAGTGCGACGGAGACCGCCACGAGAACCGACAGGGTCAGCGTTGCAGGGAAGCCGAAGCCCAGGTGAACGGCGCAGATGGCGGTGGCGTAGGCGCCGAGCCCGAAAAATGTCGCCTGCGACAGGGCGAGGGCGCCCACATGGCCGAAGATGAACTGATAGCCGATGACCATCACGGCAAACACGCCGGCCAGCGTGAAGATGCGCAGGTCGAACGGGCTCGAGAAGACGAGGGGCCACGCAGCAAGCGCGAGGACGAAGAGAATGCCAACAGCAGTGCGGGCGTGCGAGACGGACACCGGTCACGCTCTCTTCTTGATCGCCTCGCCGAACAGCCCCTGCGGACGCAGGAGCAGGACGGCAAGGAAGGTGAGGAACAAAGCGATGGTGGAGGACGTCATGGAGAACAGCGTCGCCGTCGGGAGGACCGCGTCCAGGCCCGGGATGAGCGCCGGAATGGCCGGGATCAGCACCTCGAACAGGGCCACGAGGAAAGCGCCGATCACGGTGCCGGGAATGCTCCCCCATCCGCCGATGGTGACGGCAAGATAGGCTTTCATCATGTAGTTGGCGCCGTCCGTCGGGGAAGTGTAGTAGGTCGCCGAGAGGAACATGCCTGCGGCTCCTGCCAGGGCCGCCGCGAGCATGAACGTGAACGCGATCATCACCTTGATGTTGATGCCGCAGGCCGCGGCCATGTCCGGGTCCTGCGCCACCGCCCGAAGCCGCCGCCCGAAGCGCGTGTGGGCGAACAGGAGATACTGGCCGCCGATGAGGACGAAGGCAGCGCAGATCACGGCGACGGATTGCTCGCCGATCGCCACTCCGTTGCCGAGGTCGAGCATGCGATTGCCGAGAATTGGCGGGGTGCTGCGCGGCTCGGGGCCGAAAGTGAGAAGAACAAGGTTTTCGAAGATGGTGCCGGCGGAGATGGTGGCGATGAAGACCGCCACCACCGGCTTGGTGCGAAGGGGGAAGTAGGCGATCAGCGCAAGCACCAGGCCGAACGCGGCCGCCGAAAGCAGCACCAGCGGCAGGATGACGATGCCTTTTGCCGGAACCACCGCGGCGATCGCAAAGGCCAGATAGCTGCCCACCATGACCAGCGCGCCATGAGCGAAATTGACGGCGTTGGTCGCATTGAGGACCAACACCAGGCCCAGCGCGACGAGCGCATATGCGCTGCCGAGCGACACGGTATTCAACGAGAGCTGCAGCATACGATTACTTGCCCCGATATGCGGCGACGTCAGTTGGTGGCAGGCTTGCCGTCATAACGCTTCACCAGCGCCGGGGAGCGGGACGTGCCATCGAAGCAGACGATGACGGCCGAATGCGCCATGTTGCCCTTGCCGTCCGACTTGTAGGTCATGGCCGCGCCCTTATACTCACTGCTGGCCAAATACTTCTGGACGTCCTGCGGCGTCTTCGCGCCAGCCTTCACCGCTGCGATCGCCATGTTCACGCCGTCATACTGTTGAAGGGCGAAAAAGTCGGGGATTGCGTTGTACTTGGCCTTATAATCATCGAGGAATTTGTCGAGATCTGGCGAAACGCCTTTGCCGATCCAGGCCGACGTCTCGGCGCACACACCCTTCAATTCGGCGGGCTCCAGCAGCGCGGCAGTCGACGGCATGGTCAACATGGTGTTGGCCACGACGGGAATATCCACTGCGGCCTGGCGATACTGCCGCAGCAGTAGCGCCATGGAGCCCGTGTGCATCTGGATCAGCACGATGTCCGGATTGGCCGCCTTAAGCTTGGCGAAGGTCGGAGTCATGTCCTTGGTCGCAAGGTCGATGGCGTCCGAATAGACGACTTCGCCGCCGCCCTGCTTGATGTAGGTCGTCAGGGCGTCGAAGCCGCTCTGGCCATAGGCGGTCGCGTTATAGAGGATCGCGACCTTCTTCTTTCCCAGATCCTCAAGCACGTACTTCGCCTGGGCGCGCTTCGTCACCATGTCGGAGGGAAAGAAGCGGTAGACGAACTTGCTGCCCTTCTCGGTAATGGCAGCCGTTCCCGCGGTCGTGAGCAGGGGGATGCTGTACTCATCCGCCAGCGGAATCATGGGCAGGACCTGAGTGCCGAACATGGGCGCGACCGCCGCCACCACGCCCTTGCCGCCGGCGGCACGCTCGAACGCATTCGCTCCGCCTTCCGCCGCGCCCGCCGTATCGAGGATCGTGGTGTCCACTTTCAGCGGCATGGCACCCTCGATGGCGAGGACCGCGCCGTTCCGCTGAGATGTGCCTTCCAGCGCGATGGGACCCGTGAGCGGGACAATCACCGGGATCTGGACGGTCTGGGCACCCGCGGCGGAGGCGCAAAGCAGGGAGGCAAGAGCCACAAGAATTGCACCGCGCATATAAACCTCCAGCGTTCGCCGTTTCGCTTTGAAAGCGGCGTCAATGAATGGTGTGGACAGAAAGGCTCGATCTATTTCGGTGTCACCGTGCAGAGATTTGCCCGGCTGTACCAATACCGTTTGCGTAAGCGGCCCATAGGGCTTCGCGAAGTGTCTGGACCGACCGCCGCAACCGCACCGTCACGCGGCCTGGCTTGCGGCCAGAGCCGCCAAGCGCCCGTCCTGTGCCGAGATCCGTCGGGCGAGCCGTGGCAGAAGCCGCATCACCGCCCGCTGCGCGCCGGAGAGTGGCCGGGTGCGGGCTGGCGCGATGTAGCTGTTCAACTCCATTCCGGGCTCGACGATGCGCTGATAGCAAATGCCGCGCGCCCGATATGCCGATGCGGCAATGCTGGGGAAGATCGAGAAGCCGCTCTTCTGGACGACGAGATCTTGGAGGACCTGGATAGAATCGACCTCCGCCACGTATTTCAAGCGTATTCCCATCCGCGCGCAGGTTTCATCCAGCAGGAGCCGGCAGGAATGGATGGGAGTGGTGTGGTAAAGCCGATAAGGCGCGATTTCCGAGAGTTGAATGGTCGCAGAGAGCGGCTCATGCCCCTCTGGGCGCAGCAGATACAGATCCTCGCGGCAGAGCGGCACCGCACCTTCGGCCACCTTTCCCCGGCCCTCGTACAGCACCGAGAGATCGAACCGGTCCGCCGCGTACCATTGGCTGATTTCTCCGCTTAGGGCCTCGACGATCTGGAGCTTGACCCGTGGCAGCGACTGAGCCAGATGATCAAGCAAGGGTTGGGCAATCACCAGCGCGAGCGTCGTCGGCATCGCCACGGTGACCGAACCGTGCGGCTCGTCGGACGCGAGCTCGCTCATCTCCCGCCGCGCGCTCTCCACATTGTCCACGATGCGCGTCGCGTGGTCCAGAAACAGCCGGCCAGCCTCCGTCAGCCAGATGCCACGGGCGTGACGTTCAAAGAGCCGCGTCTTCAGCTGGGCCTCCAGCTTGCTGATCTGACTGCTCAAGGCCGGCTGGGCGACACGCAGCCGCTCGGAGGCGCGGGCGAAGCTGCCGGCTTCGGCAACCCCTTTGAAGTAGATCAGCTGTCTGAATTCCATCGGCCGCTCCTGCCAGGTGCTCCGCGAAAAGCCCTTCCAAAAATACAAACATGATGATAGCTGTCAGACAAGCAGACTGCCTGATGATAAAATAATCGTGGCTGCTCATTATCCAAGCACCCGATTGCGCGGTGCGCGCAGATGGGGACCGGGCATGGCCTTGCGGACGGTGAAAGCGCTGGAGAAAATTCCCCGCACCACTTTGGTTGACGAGGTGATCGCCGCGATCCGGGGCATGTTGGATGAAGAGGGCTGGACAGCGGGGACGCGGCTGCCGTCCGAGCACCAACTCAGCATCCAGCTCGGCGTCGGTCGATCCACGGTGCGCGAGGCATTGCGGGTTCTCGGCCATCTGGGCCTCGTGCAATCGCGCAGCGGGCTTGGTACTTTTGTGGTCGGGAAGGAACTGGCGGTGCGGCACTCCGCGCCGGATCAGGAAGCGGAAGCTCTATCGCAATTCTTCGAGTTTCGCCGCGCCACCGAGCCCGCGGCGGCACGCCTCGCGGCCGAGCGACGGTCCTCTTCGGCGCTTTCGGCAATAAAGGCCTCGTGGCAGGCCTGTTATGCGGGCGCACAGAATAGCAGCGTGGATGATTTTGCTGCCCTCGATTTCAGCTTCCATATCTCGATCTTCGAGGCTGGCGAAAACCAGTTTCTGATCGACGCTTACCGGGCCGTCCGTCCTTCCTTCATCAAGTACGTTGGAATGGTCCTGGAACTCGGCCCGCTCACCCGTATGATGCATTTTCACGATAAACTTATCGAAGCCATAAGCCGCCAGGATCCCCTTGCTGCCGTCCGCGCGGTCGAGGAGAACTTCGTCGACACGGATGTCAGGCAGCGCATGATGATGCTGCAGACGAGCGGCTGACGTGGCGACTTAAGCAGTTCCAGGAGGGGCGCTGGACCGGCTGGCCCCAGCCGTCCTCGAACCCCCAGGAGCCGAACCCGCCGCGCACCGAGAGCATGCGGCCGAACAGCCGGAATCGCGCAGCAGCTTGAGCTTCTGCACGCCTGGCAGGAACAGCTTCTCCACGCCGTAACCATGCACCTGCGTCGGATCCCGCCGCTCACTCAGCCATAAGATCAGAACGAGAACTCACCGCTGAAGGAGCTTGGGGCAACGTCAGAGCTCAGAACTGCCAGTTGGCGGGGACCCAGGCATAGCCGCCATCGGTCTTGAGGAGCCGTCCCAGGCCCGGGAACGGAAAATGGAATCCGAGCACCGCAATGCGGTCGGTCGCTGCCAGGTCGAAGATGCGCCGGCGCGAGGTGAGCGCGGTTTCCGGGTCGCGGTCGGGGCCCGGACGCCAGGAACGGTCGATGTTGACGATCGGGTGGTAGGCGAGGTCTGCGGTAAGCAGAATCTGGTCGCCTCCGGAATGGACGAGGAAGGTGGCCATGCCCGGCGTATGTCCGCCAGCGGCGATCGTCGTCAGCCCCGGCACGATCTCCGCACCGGCCTCGTAGAGTTCAACGTCCTTACGGACTGGTTCGAGGCTGCGCTTGATGGCGGCAGCAAAGCGCGCGCGAAAATCCTCCGGCACGGGCATGTAGGACAGGTCCGGATCGGCGCGGACAAAGAAGTCCCAATCGGCCTTCGGGACGAAGACCGTGGCGCGAGGAAAGGCCTTGGTGCCGTCCGCAGCCCTCAGGTTGCCCACATGATCGGGATGGGCATGGGAGATCACGATCGCGTCGATGTCCGAGGCCGACACTCCGATCGCCGCCAGGTTCCGGAAGATGCGGCCGCCGTTCGGCCCCATCGTGGTGCCCGCGCCGGCCTCGATGAGGATGCGCCGGCCTCCGGTCTCGATCAGGAGCGTGTTCAGATTCAGCGTCATGTGGTCGGTCGGCAGGAAGGCCCGCTGCAACGCATCACGCAGGTCCGTCTCGGGGGCATCGATGGCATAGATGCGCGGCGGGCCACCGATGACGCCGTCGCTCACAACCGTCGCTTCGATCTCGCCGACGCGCAGGCGGTAGAAGCCGGCGTTGCCGGTCACAGCGGCAGTTCCCTGGGCCTGCGCAGGCACGATCCCACGCGCGGTGACCAGAGTCGTAGCGCCCGCCATGGCCGAAAGCATCACGGCGCGCCTGTGGAGAGTGAACGCATTCATCGGAATGTCCTTCCCGCATTGGTCCGCGCCCGCAACAGCGTGTGGGATCATGGCGACGGATATCGATCAGCGTGCGTCGCAGGCTCGGCGAAGGACGACCATGACATTCCCTCACTGCGCTGATAATCTGCTCAAAATCGCGCAGCTTGATTAGACAATCTTAGCAATGAGGCCCATCCGCCTGGACAGCTTCGATGTGTTCGCGGCGATCGTACGCTGCGGCGGCTTTCGCGCGGCGGCGCTTGAGCGGGGTGTGTCGTCGTCGGCCTTGAGCCAGTCCATGAGCACCCTGGAAGACGCCCTCGGCATCCGGCTGCTCAACCGTACGACGCGCAGCGTCTCGCCCACCGAGGCCGGCCAGCGCCTGCTCGAGCGGCTCGCGCCGGCCCTACGCGACATTCAGCTGGCCATCGCCGAGGTCGACGAGCTGAGGGACAGTCCTTCCGGCACGCTGCGGTTCAATGCGCCGGCGCCCGCCGTAGATCACCTTCTGTGTCCCCTGGTGTTCGATTTCATGGAAACCTATCGCGATGTGAAGATCGAAATCATCAGCGACGCTTCGGTAATCGACATCGTGGAGCAGGGCTTCGACGCAGGCGTCAGGTTCGGCCAGCAACTCGCGCAGGACATGATCGCGCAGCCACTGGGTCCCTCCCTGCGATACGTCATCGTTGCGGCGCCGGGGTATATCGCACGGCAGGGTCTGCCACAGACCCCGCATGATCTCGCTGGACACGACTGCATCCGGCGACGTTTTCCCGGCGGCACCCTCGTCACATGGCGGTTCGCCGAAGGGGGCGAGGAACTGGAGGTCACGCCACAGGGGCGTCTCACCGTCAGCTCGGCGCACAACGAGCTGCAGGCGGCGCTGGCTGGCCGGGGCATCGCCCACCTCCTCGACGATTATGTCAAACCCCACCTGCGCGACGGCCGGCTAGTGGAACTGCTGGCCGACTTCAGTGCAAGCCTGCCGCACTGGTTTCTGTACTACCCCAATCGCCGCCTGCCGAGTGCGGCCATGCGGGCTTTCCTCGATCACATGAAGAGCTTCGACTGGAACGCTCAAAGCTGAGCTTCGCCGTCTCCCGCGCGCCACTGCGACGGTGAAGCCCGCGCTCGACGGGGCGTTTCGATGGCGCGGACGGGGCGCCCCGGTCCATGCCGGAGCGCTCGCGGCGGACCCGAAGCGACGGGGGCCTGAATCGCGATGTGGAATGCCAAGAGCAAGCACTGGCGCCAGCGTGAAAGCTCTCTTCAAACAATTAATTCAGAGAGCGAGGTTTGCCGCACGGCCGATGGTCAAATGCAGATTATGACATCATACTTGTCGGAGCGTGCGCACACCCCTATACCTAGGGCCATGCCAAGAATATTTTCTTCCGACGTTTGACGAATTTATCCGCCCAGACCCGGCTTCAGATCGGATCCTTGCCTTGACGTCGGGGGAGCGATGGCTAAGCCTCGCCAGAATTGGCGCCAGCTTGCCAATCCGCGCCCTTCTCTCCTAGCATAGCCCTCTTTGAAGAGGGGGCCGCCAGGCCGAGCTGACACCTTATGTCGGACGCGTTGCGTATAGCCCATGGCGAATTTGGACGGGTGGCGCTCCTCGACATGGACCGCAGCCTGGTGCGCCATGCCCATCCCCACTGCCACGTCCTTCTCAAGGTGGGCGGCGACGATACGCAGTTTTTGGTGGGCGATCGGGTTGCGCCGCTGACCGACGAATGCGCGGTCCTGGTCAACGCCTGGGAGCCCCACGCCTACGTGCACAACCCGGCGCGGCAGAACGCCCTGATCCTTGCCCTCTACATCGAGCCCGACTGGCTGGTCTCGTTCCGGCCCAATTGGTCGGCGAGCGGACGCGCCGGTTTTTTTGAGCATTCCGCGGGCGCCATCAGCCCCTCGATCCGCGCCATCGCGCTCGACCTCGCGAGCGAGATGGTCCATGCGCCGGGTGCCGCAAGCCGACAGGAGAACCTGCTCTCCGACCTGATGATTGCGGTCATCGAGCGCTTCACCCCGTGGCGGACAATCGGCTCCTCCCTGCGCGAGATCGCGCGTTCCAACGCGGTCGACTGGCGGGTGCGCCGCGCCATTTCCCTGATGCGAGACGACCCGACGGCCCCGCTCGGCATCGAGCGGCTGTGCCGGGAGGCGGGCATGTCGCGCTCGCATTTTTTCCGCGTGTTCGAGGAGTCCACCGGGGTTACCCCGCACGTCTTCCTCAACGTGCTGAAGGTCGAAATGGCGGTGGGCGCGGTCATCGCGAGCGACGAGACCTTCGCCGCCATCGGCGACCGCCTGGGCTTCGGCGCGCCAGGCCATTTCACCCGCTTCTTCCGCGACCACTGCAGCGTTTCCCCGCGCGAATTTCGCGCCGTGGCGCGGCTTGGCTGCTGAAACACAGCTCCCATTAATGGGACTTTTTGGTCAGTGATGGGATTTCTCCGCATCGCCCGCGGCTGCTGCCTCTGATCACTATCCGCCCCAAGGCGCCGATGAGCGCGCCACGGGGAGGATCAGGGTTTGCGCGCTGAACGCATGACCTGGACTGGCCAGTCATTGCCGAGAGTCGAGGACGCGTCGCTCCTGACGGGGCGCGGCCGGTTCATCGACGATCTCGGGGTGCGTCCAGGCACCCTCGAGGCGGCGATCCTGCGGGCGCCGCATGCCCATGCCGACATCTTGGCTATAGACATCGCCGCCGCCAGCCGCATGCCCGGCGTGGTCGCGGTGATCACCGGCAGGGACGTTGCGGCGCTGACCACGCCGATGGTTGCCGGGCTCAAGGTGAAGGTGCAAAACTGGCCGATCGCGGTCGACCGGGTGCGCTACGTGGGCGAGCCGGTGGCCATCGTCGTCGCCGCGGACCGCTACCGGGCCGAGGATGCCCTCGACGCCATCGCAGTGGACTATCGTCCGCTGCCCGCCAGCATGGATCCGATCGCCAGCCTCGCTGCGGAGGCGCCGACGCTGCATCCCACGGCCGGAAGCAATCTGGTCAGCGACCGGCACTTCTCCTACGGCGACCCCGAGGGCGCCTTCGCGGCCGCCGACCGGGTGTTCGAGATCGCCATCCGCTACCCGCGCAATACCGGCGCGCCCATGGAGACCTTTGGCATCGTGGCCGAGTACGACCCGCATGAAGGGGTCTACGACATCCTTGCCAATTTCCAGGGCCCCTTCTCCATCCATACCGTGCTGGCCCGGGCGCTGAAGGTGCCGGGCAACAAGCTGCGGATGCGTATGCCGCCCGATTCCGGCGGCAGCTTTGGCGTCAAGCAGGGCGTCGCGCCCTATGCGCTCCTGATTGCGGTCGCGTCCCGCATCGCCGGGCGTCCGGTGAAGTGGATCGAGGACCGGCTGGAGCATCTCGTCGGCGCCGTCGCGGCCACCAACCGCGTCACCACCCTTAAGGCCGCTGTGACCTCGGACGGGCGCATCACCGCGCTCGATTACGACCAGGTCGAGGATTGCGGCGCCTATCCCCGCGCCCCCGAGCCGGCGACCCTCTACCGCATGCATGGCAACATGAGCGGCGCCTACGCCATTGATAATATCGCCATACGCAACCGGGTGGTGCTGACCAACAAGGCGCCGACCGGCCTCGTGCGCGGGTTCGGTGGCCCGCAGGTCTATTTTGCCCTGGAACGGCTCATCCACCGCATCGCCGTCGGCCTGGGGCTCGATCCTCTAGATGTGATCCGCCGCAATCTCATTACCGCGGGTGCCTTCCCCTATCGCACCGCCACCGGCGCCCTCTACGATTCCGGAGACTACGGCGCGGCGGTGGCGCTCGCCATCGGCGACGGCCGCCTCGCGGATCTGCGCGAGCGCCAGGCGGCGGCGCGCCGGGCCGGCCGCAGCTACGGCATCGGCTTCACCGCCGTGGTCGAGCCGTCGGTCTCCAACATGGGCTACATCACCACCGTCCTCTCCGCCGAGGAGCGGGCGAAGGCGGGGCCGAAAAATGGCGCCCAGGCGAGCGCCACCGTCGCCATCGACCCCACGGGCTCGGTGAGCGTCACCGCCTCCTCGACTCCCCAGGGCCAGGGACACCGCACGGTCCTCGCCCAGGTGGTGGCCGACGTGTTCGGCCTGCAGCCGCAGGAGATCCGCGTCGTCTGCGAACTCGACACCGGCAAGGACGCATGGTCCATCGCCTCGGGCAATTATTCGAGCCGCTTCGCCGCCGCCGTCGCCGGTGCGGCCCATATCGCCGCCGGACGGCTGAAGGATCGCCTCGCCGAAGTTGCGGCATCCCAGTTTCAGGCGCGGGCTGCGGACATCGTCTTCGCCGGGGGCAAGATCGCGGTGAAGGGCGAGAGCGGCGCGTCCGCGCCGTTCGGCCGCATCGCCGGCCTCACCCATTGGTCGCCCGGGCTCCTGCCGGACGGCATCGAACAAACCATCCGCGAGACCGCATTCTGGACGCCGCCGGAACTGACCGCGCCGGATGGGGCTGACCACGTCAATTCCTCCCTCTGCCACGGCTTCATCTTCGACATGTGCGGGGTCGAGGTGGATCGGGTGAGCGGCCGGGTTCGCATCGACCGCTACGTCACCGCGCACGATTGCGGGCGCGTGCTGCATCCGGGCATGGTCGACGGGCAGATCCGCGGCGGCTTCGCCCAGGCCCTCGGCGCGACCTTTCTGGAGGAACTGGCCTATGCCGAAGACGGCGCGTTCCTAACCGGCACCTTCGCCGACTATCTCCTGCCCACCGCGACCGAGGTGCCGGACATCGAGGTCCTGCACATGGAGAGCCCCTCACCCTTCACGCCCCTCGGTGCCAAGGGCGTGGGCGAGGGCAACTGCATGTCGACGCCGGTTTGCATCGCCAATGCGGTGGCCGACGCCCTCGGCGTCGCCGACATTACCTTGCCACTGACGCCGGCGCGGGTTGCCGCCCTCGCGGCGGACCCTGAGCCCGCTCCGCCCGCCGGCGCCGCCCGCCCCCAAGCCAGAGCCGGCGACAGAACACTGCGCGGAGAGGGATCTGCTTTCGTTGCCGCGCCAAGGGCCGAGGTCTGGGCGACATTGCTGGATGCCGATGCGCTCGCCTCCCTCATTCCCGGCTGCCACGGGGTGAGGAAGCTCTCTCCTACCCATTTCACCGCCGAAGTCACCCTCGGGATCGGCCCGGTGAAGGGCCGCTACACGGCAGAAGTGAAGCTCTCGGACCTCGATGCGCCGTCTGCCGCCACCCTCTCCGGCTCGGTCACGGGCGCGCTCGGCTCCGGTGGCGGCTCGGGCCGCATCACACTCGATGACGCCGAGGGCGGCACGCGCATCACCTATGTCTACGAGGCGGCGGTGGGCGGCAAGGTGGCGTCCATCGGCGGCCGGCTGCTGGATGGTGCAGCACGGGCCATCATCGGGCAGTTCTTCGCCGCCCTCGCCCGTCACGCCAGCCCCAAACGGCCGGGCCTTCTGGCGCGGGTGCGCGCCTTGCTGAAGGGGGGGCGTTCATGAAGCCCGCCGCATTCGACTACATCCGGGCCGAAAGCCTGGAAGAGGCGCTCGCCGCCCTCGCCCAGCACGGTGCCGAGGCACGGGTGATTGCCGGCGGGCAATCGCTGCTGCCCATGCTCAACATGCGCCTCGCCCGCCCGCAGGTCATCGTGGACATCATGCGCCTCGACGCCCTGCGCCCACTCCGGCGGGAGGGTAACACCATCGTGGTTCCCGCCGGCGTGCGGCAGGCGGAACTCCTCGCCTGGCCGGAACTGGCCGCCAGGTTGCCGCTCGTCGCTGCCGCCCTGCCCCACCTCGGCCACACCCAGACCCGCAGCCGCGGAACAGTCTGCGGCTCGGCCGCCCATGCCGACCCGAGCGCCGAAATTCCCCTGTGCCTCGTGGCGCTCGGCGGCGAGATCCATCTGCGCAGCCGCCGCAAGGCGCGGCGCGTCGCCGCCGCCGATTTCTTCACCGGCATGATGGCCACCGACAAGGCCGACGACGAGATGATCGAGGCTGTCACCTTCCCCATGGCGCAGCCCGGAAGCGGCTTCGCCTTCACCGAGTTTTCCCGCCGCCATGGCGATTTCGCCATCGTCGGTTGTGCCGCGCGCGTCACCGCCGACCGGATCGAACTGACCGTGTGCGGTGTCGCCGACCGGCCGGAGCGGCGCGCCTGGCCGGCTCTGTCCGGCAGCGCCCTCGACGATGCGCTCAATGCCTTCGCATGGGAGCTGGACGCGCGCGAGGACCTGCACGCCAGCGCCCGCCTCAGGCGCGACCTCGTGCGAAGCCTCGGACGCGCCGTCATCAAGGAGGCCGCCTCATGCGTCTGAGCGCCGACGCACAGCATCTCATCCGTTTCACGCTCAACGGATCTCCGGTGAACGCTCGCGTGGAGCCGCGCCTGCTCGCCACCGACGCCCTGCGCCACAGCATCGGCGCGACAGGCACCCATGTGGGCTGCGAGCACGGCGTCTGCGGCGCCTGCACCATCCAGATCGACGGCGCCCCGGCGCGCGCCTGCCTCACCCTCGCGGTGCAACTCGACGGGCGCGACGTGCGCACGGTCGAAGGTCTTGCACCCGCCCCGGATCGCCTCGGCGTGCTGCAAGAGGCGTTCCGCCGCCACCACGCGCTGCATTGTGGCTTCTGCACCGCCGGCATCCTGATGTCGGTGGACGCCTTCCTGAAGGCGACACCCGATCCGCACGAGCAGGAGGTGCGGGAGGTGGTGGGCGGCCATCTGTGCCGCTGCACCGGCTACACGTCCATTGTCGCAGCCGTCATCGAGGCGGCGGCATTGCTGAGAGGGGACGGTCCGCATGTTTGATCTCGGCACCAGTTTCCTCGCCAGCGTCGCCCGCGATCCCGGAGCGGTGGCGGTAGTCGACGGCGATGTGCGGCTGACCTACGCCCAATGGCTCGAGCGCATCGCCGCAGTGGCGGAGGGGCTCGGCGCCCTCGGCCTGAAGCACGGCGACCACCTGGTGACCGTGCTGCAAAACCGCTGGGAGGCGGCGACGCTGCACTGGGCCTGCCAGTTCACCGGCATCATCGCGACGCCGATCAACTGGCGCGCCACCGCGGAGGAGATCGGCTACGTCATCGACAATGCCGGGGCGCGGGCGCTCGCCTTCGAGGCTGCTGCGGCGCCGGCGGTGGCGGACTGTCCGCAGGCGCAGGCCCTTCCGCGCATCGGCGTTGGCATCGAGGCCACGCTCTCCTTCGCTGAGCTTGCGGCCAGCAGCGCGTCCGCCACGCCGTCGGCGGGCGCCGATGACTGGTCGCTGATGCTCTACACCTCCGGCACCACCGCCAAGCCGAAGGGCGTGCCCCGCCGCCAGCGCGCCGAGCGCATGGCCGCGCTCGCTCACGTAGCACAGAATCTCTACGGCCGCGGCGAGGTGACGCTCGGCGTGATGCCGCTGTACCACACCATGGGAGTGCGCTCGCTTATCGCCATGTCGCTCATCGGCGGCACATTCGTATGCCTGCCGCGGTTCGACGTTGCCCAGGCGCTGGAGCTGATTGCGCGCGAGCGCATTACCAACCTCTATCTGGTCCCGACCCTCTACCACGACCTCGTACATCACCCCCGGTTCGCCAGCACTGACACGACCAGCGTGCGCAAACTCGGCTTCGCCGGGGCGCCCATGACGGACGGCCTGCTGAAGACCCTGACCGCCGCCTTCAAGCCCGACCTGTTCGTCAATCATTACGGCTCGTCGGAGATCTACACCTTCACCGTCAATCAGAAGGCGGCGGAGAAGCCGGGCTCCGCCGGCAAGGCGGGGCTCAACCAGATGATCCGGGTGGCGAAGCTCGGCGCGGCATCACCGGACGAGATCGCCGCGCCGGAAGAGGAGGGCGAGATCATCGCCCTTGCCGCGTCGGACGAGGCCTTCGAGGGCTACTGGCGCCGGCCCGACGCCGACGCCAAGTCGCTGCGCGACGGCTGGTATTTCACCGGCGACACCGGCTGTTTCGACGCCGACGGCGACCTCTACGTCACGGGCCGGGTGGACGACATGATCATCACCGGCGGCGAGAACGTCTCGCCGGTGGAGATCGAGAGCTGCCTGTCCATGCATCCGGCGGTGGCGGAAGTCGCGGTGGCCGGACTGCCCGACCCGCGGTGGGGCAAGATCGTGGTCGCCTTCGTGCAGCGCCACGCGCCCGTGACGGCCGAGGAGTTGGACGCCCATTGCCGCAACTCCGGCCTCGCCAATTTCAAGCGGCCGCGACGCTACGAATTCGTCGCCGGGCTTCCCAAGTCGCCCGTCGGCAAGCTGCTGCGCCGCCAGCTCGTGGCCGGCGCATATGAACCCGAGCGCTCCGACGAGAGCGCCGCCTGACCTCTCGTGCACACAGGACCAAGAAAATGAACGCCTACGTCCCGCCCGCCGCTTTGCCCACGGACCTCGACGGCTTCCGCGTCGAAATCGACGCTGCCCGGGAACGGGCGGACATCATCCTCGACCGGCCGCCCATGAACACCATCTCGATGCGCCAGCGCGAGCAGCTGAGGCAGACCTTCGAGGCGCTGGACGAGAACGAAGAGGTCCGCGTGATCGTGCTGCGCGCGGTGGGCGAGCACTTCTCCTCCGGCGGCTTCATCAAGGGCTTTCTCGAAGCCGCGCCCGAGCACGTCTCCAAGCTTGCATGGAACGTCGCTGCCCCGGCGCGCTGCTCCAAGCCGGTGATCGTCGCCAATCGCGGCTACACCTTCGGCGTGGGCTTCGAAATCTCGCTCGCCTGCGATTTCCGCATCGTCTCGGAAACCTGCCGCTACGCCCTGCCGGAGCAGAAGCTGGGCCAGATCCCCGGCTCCGGCGGATCGGCCCGGCTGCAGAAGATCGTCGGCATCACCCGGACCAAGGACATCGTGATGCGCTCGAAGCGCATTCCGGGCAAGCAGGCCCTGGACTGGGGGATCGCCACCGAATGCGTGCCTGACGCCGAGTTGGAAGCCGCAACCGACCGCCTCGTCGACGAGCTCCGCGCCTTCTCTCCGATTGCGCAGCGCACGGCGAAGAAGCTCCTCAACGATACCGAGGACGCCTCGCTGTCCATCGCCATCGAGCTCGAGGGTCATTGCTACAGCCGCCTGCGCCAGTCGGATGACTTCCGTGAGGGCGTCCTCGCCTTCCACGAGAAGCGCGAGCCGAAGTTCCGCGGCAGCTGATCGCCACGCACGAGCGGGCGCATCAGGCCCGCTCGTGCGCCGGTCGCTCCAGAGAGCCACCAAGGACAAGCCAAGTCGACAACAACAAGGGGAAACGGCCATGACCAGGATGAGTTTGAAAGCAGCGCTGCTCGGCACCCTCGCCGCCACTGCCCTTACCGGCGGCGCCCTCGCCCAGCAGTCCGCGCCAATCAAAGTCGGCGTGGTGACGCCACTCTCGGGCACCTACACGCCCATCGGCCAGCAGGTCCGCTGGGGTCTGGAGCTCGCCGCCAAGGAGATCAACGCCGCCGGCGGCATCGCCGGACGACCTGTGACGCTCGTGTTCGAGGACGAGGAGGCCAACCCCTCGGTCGCCGTGCAAAAGGCGGAGAAGCTGTTCCAGGTCGAGAACGTGGACTTCCTCACCGGAACGGTGAATTCAGGCTCCACGCTCGCCGTTGCCCAGCTTGCGGAGCGCAACAAGAAGCTGGCGGCAACCACCGTCTCCTTTGCCGATTCCATCACCACCGACAAATGCTCGCCCAACATGTTCCGGGTGAACGCCCGCGCCGGCCAGCAATCCTCGGCGCTCGCCGCCTGGCTCGCCAAGGAGAAGCCGCAGGCGAAGGTATTCTATCTCGGTCCGGACTATGAGATGGGCCGCTCCACCGTCGCGGCCTTCAAGGCCAATGCGGAGAAGGTGGGCGCGCAGACCACCGGCGAAGTCTTCGCGCCGCTGGATTCCAAGGACTACACGCAGTATTTCGGCCAGATCCGCGCCGCCCGCCCGCAGGTGATCTACACCTCGGTTGCCGGCAACGACACGGTTCGCCTCCTCACCCAGCTCCAGGACTTCGGCCTGCTCGGAACCGTCTCGGTGGTCGGTGCCTCCGGCACCGTGACCTCGCAGAACATCAGCGCCATCGGCGGAGCTGCCGAGGGCTTCGCGACCGGCGTCGGCTATTCGCCCCAGATCGACAGCCCGGAGAACAAGACGTTCGTCGCCGCCTTCCGCGACGCCTACAAGGCGGATCCGGACCTCTACGGCGCCGACAGCTACGGCGTGCTCTTCGCCTACAAGGCGGCGGTGGAGAAGGCGGGCAGCACCGACACCGACAAGGTGCGCACCGCGCTCGAAGGCCTGACCTGGAAAACCCCGCAGGGTGAGAAGACCATCCGGGCCGGCGACCACCAGGCCATGCAGCCCATGTATGTGGTGCGCATCAACAAGGGCAAGTTCGACATCATCGACAAGGTGTCGGCCGACGCCGCCATCGGTCCCGACGCCTGCACCCGCTTCTGACCCCGCAGAACGAGCCGCGGTCGATCCGGCCGCGGCTCCCGCCTATCGCTGGAGATGCGAAGGGATGACCGCCCTCGACTATCTGCAATTCGTGCTCGCCCCCCAGGTGGTGAACGGGCTGGCCCTGGGCGTTGCCGTGGTGCTGGTTGCGCTTGGGCTCACCATCATCTTCGGCCTGCTCGACGTCATCAACATGAGCCATGGCGAATTCTACGCCGTCGGCGCCTATGGCGCCCTCGCGCTCGGCGCCGCGCATATCAATTTCTGGTTCCTGCTGGTGCTGGTGCCGGTGCTCATGCTGCCCCTCGGGATGCTCACCGAACGCCTGCTGATCCGGCCGGTGTTCCACAGCCGGGACCGGCACGTGACAACCCTTCTGGTCACCTTCGGACTTGCCTTGATCGCGGAGGACCTGCTGAAGCTCGTCTTCGGCCCCAACACCCAGCGCCCGGCGACCCCGATCCCGGGCGCGAGCGAGATCTTCGGGATCATCCTGCCCAATTACAGGCTGTTCCTGATCGGCATCGGCGCGGCCATCGTCGCCGGCGTCGCCTTCGTCGTCTACCGCACCAGGCTCGGCGCCATGGTGCGCGCCGCCGCCTACGACCGCCATATGGCCGCTTCGCTCGGGGTGCCGGTCTCGCTGGTCTATTCCGGCACCTTCGCATTCGGCGTCGGGCTGGCAGGCCTCGCCGGCGTGCTGCTGGCGCCGGTGTATTCGGTGTTTCCCACCATGGGCCGTGACTTCATCCTCCTCGCCTTCACGGTGGTGATCGTCGGCGGGATGGGCTCCATCTGGGGCGCGGTCGTCGCGGGATTGCTGCTGACCCAGGTCCAGGCGCTGGCAAGCCTCGTCATCTCGCCGGTCTGGACCGACCCGATCGTGTTCGGGACCATGGTGGCCTTCCTGGTCTTCCGCCCTCAGGGCCTGTTCGGAAAGCTCGGCCATGCATGACCGCCTGACCTTGTCCATGCGGGCGAGCCATGTGCTGGCCCTCCTTCTGGTGGCAGGCGCCCTCGGTGCGGCGGCGATCGGCGCCGCGTTGGGGGACACCTTCTACCTGCGGCTCGCCACCGAGGCCCTGATCTTCGCCGGCCTCGCCCTCTCGGTCGACCTCCTTCTCGGCTACTCCGGCGCGCTGTCGCTGGGACAGGCGCTCTATTTCGGCATCGGCGCCTATACGTCGGCGCTGGTGCTGATGAAGGTGCCCTCCTTCTGGCTCGCCATGGCGGCGGCAGGCGGCGCAAGCCTTCTCGCTGCGTTGATCGGCGGGCTGATCGCGAACCGGGTGCGCGGGGTCTATTTTGCGCTCATCACCTTCGGCATGGCCCAGGTCTGCGCAAAGGTGGTCTACAACACGCGCGAGCTCGGCGCCTCCGACGGCATGATCGGCATTCCGGTCATCGACATCGGCCTTGGCCCCTTTTCGGTTTCGGCCGGCAGCCCCGCCGGCTTCTTCCTGGTGGTGCTCGGGGTCATCATGCTGCTCTACGCGGCGAGCGCCTACCTGCTGGACACGCCGTTCGGCCGGGTTTTGACGGCGATCAAGGCGAACGAGAAGCGCGTGCCGTTCCTCGGCTATTCGGTGTGGCGTGCCCGCATGGTCTGCTACCTCGCCGCCGGCCTCGTCGCCGGCTTGTCGGGCGCGCTTTATCCCATGCTGCGCGGCTTCGTTTCGCCCGAACTCATGTTCTTCATGACCTCGGGCAATGCCGTCATCTCGGTGATCCTCGGCGGGGTCGGCACCCTGGTCGGTGCGCTCTACGGCAGCATCTTCCTCGTGGTCATGAAGTCGGTGGTGGGAAGCTGGACCGAGCACCACCTCATCGTCATCGGTCTGCTGTTCATGGCCGCGGTGGTGTTCCTGCCCAGGGGCGTCATCGGCTTCATCCGGCCCGGCATCGAACGTCTGATGGCGCCGCGGCGGGCGACGGAGGCCCCAGCCAGCTCCGATGCCCCCCTCCCCCTCAAAGCCGAGGAGGCGAAGCCATGAGCCGCCCGGTGCTCGAAGTGCGTGATATCTCCATCGCCTTCGGCGGCCTGCGGGCGGTCGACGGGGTCAGCTTCAGCGCCGCGCGCCACGCCATCACCACGGTGATCGGCCCCAACGGCGCTGGCAAATCCACCCTCTTCAACATGATCTCCGGCGCGCTCAAGCCCATCCAGGGCCAAGTGCTCATCGACGGAGTGGAGATGACGGGGGCAGCACCGGAGCGGGTGAAGGCGGCGGGACTGTCGCGCTCGTTCCAGATCACCAACCTGTTCTTCGAGCTTTCCGTAGCCGAAAACTTGCGTCTTGCCGCCCAGGTGCTGGAGCCGGCGGCGCGCGCGCTCCTGCCGATCCGCCGCTCGATCCGCGCCCGCGCCAAGACCGACGAGATGCTGGAGCGCTTCCAGCTGACCCATCGCCGCGACGAGCTCGCCGGTAACCTCTCCCACGGCGACCAGCGAAGGCTGGAGATCGCGGTCTGCCTCGCCTCCGAGCCGAAGATCCTGCTGCTCGACGAACCCACGCAGGGCATGAGTCACCAGGACACCGCGGAGACGGCGCGGCTGGTGCGTGCGCTCACCGAGGACGTCAGCGTGCTGCTGATCGAGCACGACATCGGCCTCGTTATGGAACTCTCGGACCACGTGATGGTGATGCACCAGGGCCGCAAGCTCGCCGAGGGCCCGCCTGCGGTGGTGCGCGCTGCCCCCGAGGTGCAAGCCGCCTATTTCGGACATGCCTGACATGCTGACCATCTCGGGGCTCCACGCCCACTACGGTCTCAGCCACATCATCCAGGGCATCGACCTTCAGGCCGCGCCCGGGGAGGTGATCGGCATCTTCGGCCGCAACGGCGTCGGCAAAACGACGCTGCTGAAAACCATCGCCGGCTGGGTGAAGCCGTCCAGCGGCACGATCCGCCTGGGCGAAGCCGCCATCGAAGGGCTGGAGCCCAACCGCATCACGCGCGCCGGCGTCGGCCTCGTCCCCGAGGATCGTCGGATCTTTCCCGGCCTCACGGTGGAAGAGAATTTGGTCCTCGGCCTGATGCAGGTGCGCGGACGCTCGGCGCGGGCGGAGCGTGACGTCATCGACAGCATCTACGACCGCTTCCCGCGGCTGCGCGAGCGGCGCCGCCAGCTCGGCACCACGCTCTCCGGCGGCGAACAGCAGATGCTGGCCATGGCCCGGGTGCTGGTGGGGTCTCCCCAGCTCGTGCTGGTGGACGAACCCAGCGAGGGGCTCGCCCCCATGATCGTCGCTGAAGTGTTCGCCATTGTCCGCGAGCTCCGCGACAGCGGCGCCATCGTTCTTCTGGTGGAGCAGAACGTGCACGAGGCGCTGGCGGTGACGGACCGCTTCATCGTTATCGAGCGCGGCCGGGTGGTGCTCTCCGGCGACGGCGAGAACCCGGACGATCGCGCCCGCATGCTGGCAGCCCTCGCGGTCTAGCGAAAATCACCGGAGACCTTCCGACCGAGAGGAGGCGTCTTGTTCACCCGGAGATCGGGCCGGTCACGCGCTGAGGAAGCGGGTGCGCAGGCTCTCGTCGGACAGCAGCTTCTCCGAAGTGCCGCTCCACACGATGCGGCCCTTCTCCAGAATGTGGTGGCGATCGGCGATGCGGCTGAGCATCTTGATGTTCTTGTCGATCACCAGCACTGACTGGCCACGGCCACGGATGCGATCCAGCGCGTCCCAGATCTCGCGGCGGATGCGGGGCGCGAGCCCTTCCGTCGCCTCGTCGAGGATGAGGAGGCGCGGGTTGGTCATCAGCGCGCGGCCGATGGAGAGCATCTGCTGCTCGCCACCGGAAAGCAGGCCGGCGCCGCGGCGGGCGAGCGGGGCGAGGGCCGGGAACAGGTCGTAGACGGCGGCAAGCGTCCAGGGCGCCGACGCGCGCCCGCGGTTGGCGGCGGTGGCGACGAGATTCTCCTCCACCGTCAGGTTTGGAAACACCTGCCGCCCCTCCGGCACCAGCGCCAGCCCGCTGCGCGCCACCTTATGCGGCGGCAGGCCGGAGATGCGCGCGCCGCCGAAGCTGATGTCGCCCTGAGTGAGGCTGACGAGGCCCATGATGGCATTGACCGTCGTCGTCTTGCCCATGCCGTTGCGGCCCAGCAGCGTCACCACCTCGCCTTCGGCAATGGCGAGGTCGATGCCGAACAGCACGCGGCTCGATCCGTAGGCCGCTCCCACCTGCCGAAGCTCCAGCATCACAGGTCCTCCTCTTCGGCGCCGAGGTATGCGAGCTGCACGCGCGGGTCTGCGCGCACCGCATCGGGCGGGCCGTCGGTGACGCGCGCGCCGGAGGCGAGAACGGCAACACGGTCGGCGAGGCTGAACACCGCCTCCATGTCGTGCTCCACGAGAAGAATGGCGAACCGTCCCTTCAGGGTGGCGATGAAGGAGATCATGCGTCGGGCCTCGGAGATGCCGAGCCCCGCCATGGGCTCATCCAGCAGCAGCACGCGCGGCTCGGTGACGAGGGCCATGGCGATCTCCAGCAGCCTCTTCTCGCCATGGGAGAGCTGCGCGGCCGGCCGGTCTGCGCAGTCCGACAGGCCGAGGGCGGCGAGCTGCGCCAGCGCTCTGCGGCGGAGCGGCGCCTCCAGGGCCACCTCGCCCCAGAAGCGGAAGCTGCTTCCCGCGTGAGCCTGCGCGGCGAGGGCCACGTTCTCCACCACGCTCAGCTCGGGAAAGATGCTGGCGATCTGAAACGAGCGGGCGATGCCGAGCTTGGCACGCGCATGCACCGGCAGCCGCGAGATGTCGCGGCCTTCGAACAGTACCGCGCCGGCATCGGGCCGCAACGCGCCGGAGATGAGGTTCACGAAGGTGGTCTTGCCGGCCCCGTTGGGGCCGATCACCGCGACAAGCTCGCCGGGTCCCAGAGTGAAGTCCACGACGTCCACGGCATTCAGGCCGCCAAACCTCTTGGTCACGCCCGCGGTCTGAAGAATGGCCTCGCCCATCGGAAGGACCCCTTGTGTGCCGGAACCGCCTCCCCGCCCGGGGCCGGCGCAAACAGCGCGCTGAGGCCGCCCCGGCCGAGAAAGACGAGCAGGATCAGCAACGCGCCGAAGGCGAGCCGCCAGTGGATGGTGAGGTCGGAGAGATATTTCTCGAGGCCGAGATAAGCGAGCGCGCCGATGATGGCGCCGAAGGGGGTCGCCAACCCGCCCGCCACCACCATGATCATCAGCTCGGCCGAGCGGGTCCAGTCCATGTATTGCGGGCCGACGAACTCGGCCGCGTTGGCCAAGAGCGCGCCCGCAAGGCCGCACACCGCCGCCGAGATGACGCAGGCGACGAGCTTGTAGCGGAAGGTGGGAAAGCCCACCGCCTCCATGCGCCGTTCGTTGACCCGGATGCCTCTCAGCGCCATGCCGAAGCGCGAGCGCACGAGGCGCATGTTGAGGCCCGCCAGTACCACCAGCAGCGCCAGCGCGAGATAGTAGAACTGGGTGGAGTCATAAAGATCCAGCAGCCCCGCAAAAGTGCTGCGCACCGTGAGGTGCATGCCGTCGTCGCCGCCATAGTCGTAGAGGCTGGAGGCGCCGTAGAACATCATCTGCGCGAAGGCGAGCGTGATCATGATGAAGAAGGTGCCGGAGGTGCGCAGCGCGACGAACGACAGCGCAGCCGCCAGCAGGGCCGAGACCGCCATGGCCAGCGGCCACTGGACGAAGCCGCTCTCGACCCCCGCATCGGCCAGGATCCCCACCACGTAGGCGCCGATGCCCAGATAGAGCGCGTGGCCGAAGCTGACGAGGCCGGTCTGGCCGAGGATCAGGTCGAGGCTGAGGGCGGCGATGGCGAAGATGATGACGCGCAGGCCCATGTCCACCCAGAAGGGCGAATCCGCAAGCCCAGCCACCAGCGGAAGCAGCAGGAAGCCGCCGCCGAGGAGGCCAATGGCCGGAACGCGCCAGCGGGCCAGGACGCCGGGGCCCTGCGGCCCGAGGGAGGCGGCTTCCGAGGGCGCCTCGGGCCGGCGCAGTCCGGCGGCGGGGATGAGCCCTTCGGGCCGGAAGAACAGGATCACCGCCATGAGGATGTAGATGAGCATGGACGCCAGCGCCGGAGCCACCGTATTGGCGGCCACCGGCGACAGCACCAGCGCCATCAGGTCCTTCAGATAGGCCCGCCCGATGGTGTCGATGACGCCCACCAGCAGGGCCGCCACGAACGCCCCTTTCACCGATCCCATGCCGCCCACCACCAGCACCACCAGCGCGAGGATGAGCACGTTGTCGCCCATGCCGGGATAGACGGTGAGGATGGGCGCCGAGATGAAGCCCGCGAGGCCCGCCAGCGCTGCCCCGAGGCTGAAGACCACGGCGTAGATCGCGCCGATGTTCACCCCCAGCACGCTGGTCATCACCCGGTTGCTGGCTCCGGCGCGGATGAGCATGCCGGTCCGCGTGCGCGCGATCAGGACATAGAGCAGTGCGGCGATGGCGAGCCCCGCCGCGATCATGGCCAGCCGGTAGGCGGGATAGGGCGCGCCGGGAATGAGCTCGACCGAACCGGAGAGAAGCGCCGGGATGGGTGCGTGCAGGGGCTCCGGCCCGAACGCCATCCGCGTCGCCTCGTTGAATACGTAGACGAGGCCCACGGTGCACATCACCTGGTCGAGATGGCTTCGGGCGTAGAGACGCCGGATCACCAGCCGTTCCATGGCAAGGCCGATGAGGAAGGTGGCGATGCCGGCGCAGGCGAAACCCAGCACGAACGAGCCGGTCAGCAGCTGGAATGTTACGCCCAGATAGGCGCCGAGCATGAACAGCGAGCCGTGCGCGAGGTTCACCAAATTCATGATGCCGAAGGTGAGCGTGAGGCCCGCCGCCATCAGGAACAGGATAACCCCGAGCTGCACCCCGTTCAGGAGCTGCTCGACAAACAGGAGGTGCATGGGCGCGGTTCCGCGTTCAGGAGATCAAGTCGCGCGTGCCGCGCTCACTTGAGCGGACACTCCTGGTAGTAGGCGTCCTTGGCGTCGGTCATGATCTTTTCCGCCGTCTTGGTCACGAGCACGCCGTCCGGCCCCTTCACCACTTCGCGCACATAGTAGTCCTCGATGGGGAAGTTGTTGGTGTTGTATGCGAACTTCCCGCGGTTCGAGGCAAAGTCCGCCTTCTTCAGCGCCTTGCGGATGTCGTCCTTGCGGCTCATGTCGCCGCCCACCGCCTTCACGGCGCTGGAGATGAGCAGGATGGAATCGTAGGTGTGGGCGGCGTAATCGTTCGGCAGGAAGCCGTTCTTCTGCTTGAAATCGGCGACGAAGCGGACGTTGGCGGCGTTGGGCAGGTCGATGCTCCACACGTTGCCCGAGCGCACGCCGATGGCATCGTCCCCCACCGCCGGCAAAGTGGCCTGGTCCACCGTCCAGACGGTGTAGAGCGGCGTCGACTTGGTCAGGCCCGCCTGGGCGTATTGCTTGACGAACTGCACGCCCATGTCGCCCGGGTAGAAGATGAAGGTCGCCTCGGGCGCGGCGGTGCGCAGCGCGCTCAGCTCGGCGGCGAAGTCCACCTGGCCGAAGCGGGTGTAGACCTCCCCCACGAGCTCGCTCTTGAAGTTGCGCTTGAAGCCGGAAACCATGTCCTTGCCGGCCTGGTTGTTCACCGTCATGACGTAGACGCGCTTGACGCCGAGCTTTTCCAGATAGGCGCCGAGCGCCTCGGCCTGCTGATCGTTCTGCGAGGAGACGTTGAAGAAGTTCGCCGAGCACGACTTGCCGGCGATGGGCGCGGGTCCTGAAATCGGCGAGATTACGAACGCGTCGGTGCGCGCGAGGCCGCCGTGCACCGCCATCATTTCCGAGGAGAACAGCGGACCGACGAGGAAGTCCACGCGCTTCGACTTCACCATCTCGTCGGCGAGCTGCTTGGCCACGTCCGCCTTGCCCTGGCTGTCGCTCCAGAAGAACTCCACCTCCTGCCCGCCCATCTTGCCGCCCTCGTGGGCCATGGCGAGCTCGATGGCCGCCTGCATCTGCTTGGCGAGCGCTGCGCCGACACCGGTCTGGGGCAGGATGACGCCGACCTTCACCGTATCTGCCATGGCCGGAACCGCGCAGAGGAGGGAAAGGGCCGTGCTGAGGAGGATGCTGGCTTTCATGGATTGCGCTCTCGTTTCAAAGGGGCAGGCGGACTGAGGCGGCTTCCAGATGGCTGTTCCTCCGGCCGGGAAGCGCCCGGCCGGAGGTGGAAGGTCAGGTGTGGCGGGCGGCCTGGGTGGTGGTCGCGTCGTCGCGGTAGCTCGCCCAGACATTCTCCAAGAAGGCGAGGCTGTCGGGGTCGAGGTCGAAGCGGGGCTCGGGATCGCTGTCCCAGTGGCCATGGCGGTCCTCGCCCGCCACCAGCAGGGCCGAGCGGCGGCCGAGCACGGAGCGGCAATGGGCCGGCATGTAGAAGAAGGCGATGCCGATGCGGCGGTCATCGGACAGGTTGGCGGGGGAGCCGTGCACCGTGCGCTCGTGATGCATGGAGAACTCGCCCGGCTCCAGAGGCATCTCCACCGCGAGGCTCTCGTCCACGGTCACCTTCTGGCCGCGGGAGAGCAGGTTGTTGGCGTCGAACGTCTCTTCGTGCACGAGGTCTGGGCCGAGGTGGCTCTTCGGGATCACCTTCATGCAGCCGCTCTGCGAGCTGGCCCGCGAAAGGGCCAGCCACACGGTGACCTCCTGGTGGGGGTCGAGGCCATAATAGGCCGAGTCCTGATGCCAGGAGACGAAGCGCGGATCGTGGGCATTCTTGGCGAAGGCGGATGAGCCAAACAGCAGCACATCTGGCCCGAGGACGGCCTGCACGGCGGACACGATGCGCGGATGCCGCGCCAGCTCCACGAGCCAGGGGAACGCCAGATGGGCCTTGATCTTCAGCCTCTTGTTCACTTCCTCGCCGGATTCGGTCTCGAAAGCTTCGATTTTATTGCGATAGGTGCGCGCTTCTTCCGCGCTGATGGCCCGAACCGGATGGAGATAACCTTCGCTCTTGAAATGAGCGACCTGTTCGGGAGTGAGCACGCCTGTCATTGGGCTTCCTCGCTTGGTTCTCATGTCCTGGCAGACTTGCCCTTGGGGGCGATTTGCCGTCTTGGATCGAGGCGCTGGCCGGCGCCCGGCGGTGGCTTCGCGCGCCGGACAGGGCTAAAAGCGACAGTGTGTAGTTTTAATCAGTCCAGCGGATTGTCAAGTTGATGGCCTGACGATAATCTGGGCAAAACCTTGAAGGTGGGCGATAAATTTTGAGCATCACTAAATCAACTGTCCGCCGCCGCGGTCGTCCCCAAGGTGACGAGGTCAAGATCGCGATCCTCAAGGCAGCAAATGAGCTGCTTGAGGAGCAAGGACTCTCGGGATTTACCATCGACGCGGTCGCAACCCGATCGGGAGCGGCCCGTTCGTCTATCTATCGCTGGTGGCCCAGCCGCGGCGCGCTCGCCATCGCAGGCTTTCTCGCGGAAACTGCCCAAAAGATCGGCTACCCGGCGACGAGCTCGGCTGTGGCCGACATGAAAAGCCAGATGATGCGGGTGGCCGAGGTGTATGGGCAGAAGGTGGGGCGCACCATTTCCGCTCTGGTCGCCCAGGGACAGAGCGATCCGGAAGCGCTGCGCGCATTGCTGGAGGGCTACGTGCTGCCGCGCCGCGAGGAGGCCAAGAAGGTGCTGGCGCGCGGCGTCGCCAATGGCGAGCTGAGGGACGGTCTGGATTTCGACGTGGTGGTGGACGCCCTCTACGGGCCGATCTGGTACCGCATCCTCGTGCCCTACGCTCCGCTGACACCCGAATGGGCCGGCAGCCTCGCCGACCATGTGTTCGGCGGGCTGAAACCGGGCCGGCCAGCCGGCAAGAGCTGAACGCGGAGACGCTCAGCTGCCGAGATAGGCCGTGCGCACGTGGGGATCGTCGATCAGGTCGGCGCCCTTGCCCGACTTCACAATGCGTCCCGCCTCCAGCAGATAGGCGTAGTCGCACAATTCCAGTGCGGCGAAGGCGTTCTGTTCCACCAGCAGCACGGTGGTGCCGGCGTCGCGGATGGCGCCGATGATGGCGAACATCTGCTCCACGATGTTCGGCGCGAGGCCGAGCGAAGGCTCGTCGAACAGCACCAGGCGCGGCCGGGACATGAGCGCGCGGCCGATGGCCAGCATCTGCTGCTCGCCGCCGGAGAGGGTGCCGGCCATCTGGTGGCGCCGCTCGGCGAGGCGGGGGAAATCCGTGTAGATGCGATCGTAATCGGCCCTCAGGGCGGCGTCGTTCGCGCGCAGATAGGCGCCCATGGCGAGGTTTTCCGCGACGCTCATGTGCGGGAACACCCGTCGGCCTTCCGGACAATGGGCGACGCCGAGCTTCAGCATCTTCTGCGGGCCGGCGCGGGTCACGTCGTCGCCTTGAAGGCGGATGGTGCCGGCGCGCGCGGGCACGAGGCCGGAGATGGTGCGCAGCGTCGTGGACTTGCCGGCGCCGTTGGCGCCCACGAGGGCCACCAGCTGGCCCTGGTCGACGCTGAGCGAGATGCCCTTCAGCGCCGCCACCTGCCCGTAGCCGCAGGCGAGATCGGAAATCTCAAGCATGGGCCGGCTCCCTGTGCTCCAGCTTCGCGGCGCTCTTGCCCAGATAGGCCTCGATGACCTTGGGATTGGTGCGGATGGCCGCCGGCGGCCCTTCCGCGATCAGGCGTCCGTAATTGAGGCAGACGATACGGTCGGACACCTCCATCACCATGGGCATGTCGTGCTCCACGAGGAGGATGGTGACGCCCTCGTCGCGCACCTTGCGGATGAGCCGCACGAAACCCTGGGTCTCGGAGGCGTTCATGCCGGAGACGGGCTCGTCCAGCAGCAGCATTTTCGGCTCCACCGCCAGCGCCAGCGCGAAGCCGACGAGGCGCTGCTCCCCGTAGGACAGGGAACCCGCCTTCTCGTCCGCGCGGGCGGAGAGGCCGACGAGGTCGATGATGGCTTCCGCCCGCGCCCGCACCGCCGCCTCCGCGCGCCTTGCGCCGGGCGTCGGGAAGAGCCGGTCGAGCAGGCCGCGCGCGCCCTCCTCCTCGCCGTGGCGGTGGAGGCCGATGAGCACGTTGTCGCGCACGCTGTCGTCGGCGAACACGCTGGTGCGCTGGAACGTGCGGGCAAGGCCAAGGCGGGCGATCTCGTTGGGGCGCGTCTGGGAGAGGTCCCGGCCGCGGAACAGCACCCGTCCCTGGGTGGGCTTCAGGAAGCCCGTCATGATGTTGAAGGCGGTGGTCTTTCCGGCGCCGTTGGGGCCGATGAGGCTCAGGATCTCGCCTTCGTTCACGTCAAAATGCAGGTCGGCGATGGCCGTGAGGCCGCCGAACTTCATGCCCACGTGCTCCACGCGCAGAATGGGGGTGCCGGTCGCATCGTTCATGGGTTGGCTCCCATTTCGGCGGTGACGGTGTCGCCGGACGTGGCACCACCGGGCGTGGCGTCGCCGTTCCGCCGCGCCGGGCGAAGGCGGGCCGCCAGTTCCTCCAGCGCAGGGACAATGCCGCGCGGCATCACGAACAGGATCGCGATGAGGACGGCGCCGTAGACGATCCATTGCGCCTCCGGCGCCATCACCGGCCGCAGCGCCACCGGCAGGAGGCCGAAGATGATGCCTCCCACCAGCGGGCCGGCCAGCGTACCCTTGCCGCCGGACACCACCATGATGACCATGGTGACGGTGTAGGAGAACAGGAACACGTCCGGATCGATGATGCGGATGTAATGGGCGTAGAGGCTGCCCGCCGCACCCGCCATGGCGGCGGAGACGGTGGCAGCGACGGTGAGCGTTCGCGTGGCGTTGATGCCGAGCGAGAGCGCGAGGGATTCGTTCTCCTTCAGTCCCCGCATCGCCCGGCCGAAGCGCGAGGCCACCAGCCGGGCGATGAGGAGATAGCTCGCCACCGCCACCGCCAGCACCAGATAATAATTCTGCACCTTGGAGCGCAGCGCCACGTCGCCGAGCCCCGGCACCGGCAGCACCATGTTGGGAATGGCGGTGAGGGCGAGGGGGCCCTGCGTCAGCTCCACCCAGTTCAGCGCCACGAGCCGCACCACCTCGGCGAACGAGATGGTGACGATGACGAAATAGGCGCCCCGCACCCGAAACGACAGCCGGCCGATGAGGTAGCCGGCGAGCCCGGTGAGCACCACCGCGAGCACGAAGCCGAGGAGCGGCGATCCGCCCTCGTGGGTCACGCGCAGGCCGAAGGGCAGGCCCACGTCGAAGCCCAGCGCGGTCAGCGCGCTCACATAGGCTCCGATGCCGAAGAAGGCCACGTGCCCGAGGCTGAGCTGGCCGGTGAAGCCGAGCAGCAGGTTCAGGCTCATGGCGCAGATGGTGAGGATGCCGGTGATGATGAGCGCATTGAGCAGGTAGGGGTCCTTCAGCACCAGCGGCAGCAGGGCGAAGACCACGAGGAAGAGCGGGGCGATGAGGCGGGTCATCCGATCCGCTCCGCCCGCGCGAACAGACCTGTAGGCTTCACCAGCAGCACCGCGATGATGATGAGGAAGCCCATGGCGTCGCGATAGCCCGAGGAGATGTAGCCGGCGCCCAGCTCCTCGGCGAAAGCGAGGATGAAGCCGCCGATGGTGGCCCCCGATATGGAGCCGAGCCCGCCGAGGATGACGATGGCGAAGGCCTTCACCGCCGCGAGGTCGCCCATCTGCGGCGTCACCACATAGACCGGCCCAAGCAGCGCGCCCGCCGCCGCCGCCAGCGCCGAGCCGATGGCGAAGGTGGCGGTGTAGATGAGCGAGACGTTGACGCCCATCAGCGCCGCCGTGTCATGGTCCTGGAAGGTAGCGCGCATGGCGCGGCCGAGCCGCGTGCCGTTGATGGTGAAATAGGTGATGGCGATGAGCGCCACCGCCGCGCACAGCACGAACAGGTTCACATAGGAGAGCGACACCGGCCCGAACGCGAGAGGCTGCGCCGGAAACGGCGTTGGGACGGCTTTCGCGACGCCGCCGAAGATCCACAGGGTGCCCGACTGCATGATGATGCCGGCGCCGATCATCACCAGCATGGTGGTGTCGATATCGGACCGGCGCAGCGGCCGCAGCAGGGTGAATTCGATGACGGCGCCGAGCACGAGGCCTGCTACCAGAGCCACCGGCAGCGCGACGAAGAAATTGAGGCCCAGCGCCACCGCCGCCAGATACATGGCATAGCCGCCGAAGGTGTAGAGCGCGCCGTGGGTGAAGTTCACCACGTTCATGATGCCGAAGATCAATGTCAGGCCGATGCCCAGCAGCGCATAGGTGCCGCCGAGCACCAGCGCGTTGAAAAGGTGTTGCAGCAATTGGTCCATCTGGCGTGTCCGGTCTGGCGTTTGGGGCGATGCGGGCAGCGCTTGCGCACGGTGGGAACGGGGTGAAGGACGGCGGCCGGGCCAGGCAGTTGGCCACGGACCGTCCTTCACCCCGGTGCCCCCGCCCAAAGGCGGGAGAACCTCCCGGGGGAGCCGGCTCAGCCGCCGAGCTGCACCTGGTTCACCTTCCCGCCGGAGATCTCGATCAGGTACACGTTGGGCTTGGACTGGCCGCTCTCCTTGCCGGCCGGGCCGCTCTTGGCGAACTTGATGGGACCGTTGAGGCCCATCATGTCCACCTTCCAGAAGCCCTTCTGGACGGAGGCGGGATCGGTGCCGCCGCCGGCCGCGATGGCCGCCGCCACGGTGCGGATGCCGTCATAGCCGCGGAAGCTCTCGGTGGCGCCGGCGAAGTCGAAGCCGCGCTTCTTCCACTCGGTGAGGAAATAGGCGGTGGCCTCGGGGTTGGGGGTCTTCTCCGGCCACCAGGGCAGGAAGGTGGTGAGGTGCATGGTGCCGTCCGCCGCGGCGCCGGCCTGGGCGATGATCTGGTCTGGGTTCTGCGAGCCGCCGGTGGTGATGACGCGCTTCTTCAGGCCGAGCGCGGCCATCTGCTTGAACAGCAGGGTCAGCTGGTCCACGGCGCTCGTCACCATGATGGTGTCAGCGTCGGAAGCCTTCAGCTTGGCGAGCTGGGCGCTCATGTCCTGGGCGGACTGGTCCATGGTCTCGACGAGCCCGACCTCGACGCCGTTGGCCTTCAGCATCTTGGAGAAGTCGGCGGCGGCACCGCGGCCCCAGTCGTTGTTGATGACGAGGAAGTCCACCTTCTTCAGCCCGAGCTTCTTGGCGATGGGCTCGAACGCCTCCGCCTCCACCGCGGACGGCGGCGAGATGCGGAAGATGAAGGGATTGCCCGAGGTGGTGATCTTGCCGGAGGAGGAGGTCTCCACCAGCATCGGCACGGAATATTCCTCAAGCTTCGGCATGGTGGCGAGCGTCAGGGAGGAGCCCCAGGCGCCCATCAGCACCGGCACCTTGTCGGAGGTGATGAGCTTCTCCGCCACCGACGCGGCCTCGGTGGGGTTGCTCTTGTTGTCCTCGATGACGAGCTCGATCTTCTTGCCGAGGACACCGCCCTTGGCGTTGATCTCGTCGGCGGCGATCTTGGCGCCGTTCACCACATAGGTGCCGGAGGCCGCGAAGGCGCCGGTGAGCGGCTCGTTGACGCCGATCTTGATGGTGTCGGCGGCGAAGGCCGTGCTGGCCAGGAGGCTGAAGCCAAGGGCGGCGAGGGTTGTGCGGCGTGAAATCAGCATGGATGTCTCCAGTCTCGATGAGGGCAGTCAGGGTCGGGAAGAGGAGCCGAACAAAAGAGTGGCGGTGGCGCGCTACGCCGCCACCGCCCGCGGCAGGATGACGGCGTCGGCGTCGAACCGCTTGCCGGCGCGCAGGCAGAAGGCGGGGGTCAGCAGGCGCTCGGCCACCACCCTCGTGTCCTCGTTGTCGCGTAGAAGGAAGCGGCCGCGATGGTCGTCGAGCACCGAGACGTCGGCCGCATAGCCCACGGTCAGCGATCCGACGCGGTCGGTCAGGCCGATCATCTTGGCCGGGTTGATCGTGACCATGGGCACCACGTCCTGGAGGGACAGGCCGAGCGCCAACATGGAGCTCATGGCCTGGGTCAGGCTGAAGCGGGCCTGGCCCTTGAAGGGGTGGTTCTCGTCGTCATAGTGCTCTTCCGGCGTGCCTGCAGGAGCCGGCACATGGGTGTTGTAGCCGTGCATGTCGGCGCCCAGGGTGTGCGGCACGACACCGGCCGCGATGGCCTTCTTCGCAAGGCGGTAGGAGAAATGGCTGCCGTGGCCCACGTCCACCTTCAGGCCGCGATCGAGGGCGGCCTGGATGACGTGGTGCACCTCGCCCTGCTGGTTCACGAAGCCGCCGGGATGGCGCGTGAAGGGATGGGCCAGCACGTCGCCTTCCTTCAGCAGGGGGATGACGCGCTCCAGAATGGTGTCGGCATCCTCGCCATTGGCGCCGGTGTCGGGTAGGCCCCAGAGGGTGCCGAAATGCACGTAGAGGGGAATCTCGGAGCGGCGGGCGATCTCGGCCGCCATCTCCATCACCCGGATGCCCCAGCGCGCGAAGCCGCCGATCTCGGCATGACCCTTGATGCCGCGCACGAGGTCCCGATTGCGCACGGCCGAGCGCACGGTGGCGTCGATGTCCACGCAGTCCGGGCTGTAGAGGTTCGGATAGTAGTGGCCCTCCAGGCCCCCCACCAGATAGGCCGAAAGGAAGGCATAGATCCGCGTGTCTGACGGCTCGGCGATGAACTTGCGGAATCCCGGCAAGGTCATGCAGGAGGGGCCGCCCTGGTCGATCACGGTGGTGACGCCCGAATGCACACCCACCATGTCCGGGTTCAGGCCGAAGCGCCCGGTGACATACTGGTAGACATGGCCGTGGGTGTCGATCATACCCGGCAGGACAAGCTTTCCGGAAACGTCGATGGTCTCCGTCGCACTCGACGGCAGGATGGTCTCCTCCACGGCCGCGATGCGCCCGTCGCGCACGGCCACGTCGCGGATGCCGTCGATGCCCGTGGCGGGGCAGATGACATGACCGCCCTTGAGGAGAATGTCGTATCCCGCAGGTTCAGCCATCATGGTCTCCCGTCCATGCATGGGCGGCCCCCGGACCGCCTGGAAAAAACGAAGTATACTTCGTATTCCCATGATGCACGGCACGTGCCAAAATTTGATCTGGATCAAAGCGAGGCGGTCAAAGGCGCCAGAGGGGATGGGAGACGTGACGAGATCACTTGCCAGGTCAAATAGTTCCGTTGGGGAACGTAAGGCATCTTCGCACGACCAATGGCCGCTATCCGACCGCCCCGGCTTTCTGGCGCGCCGCGTTCACCAGATCCACGTCAGCCTGTTTTCTGAGCTGTGTGCCCCATTCGGGGTGACGCCGGTGCAATATAGCCTCCTGTCGGCGCTAGCGGGCCGGGAAGAGGCGGATCAGACGACCCTCTCGCGGATTGTCGCCCTTGATCGCACCACCACAACCGGCGCGCTCAAACGACTGGAGGCACGGGGGCTGGTGCACCGCACCACCTCCGCGATGGACCGCCGTTCCCAGAACTGCTCGCTGACCGACGACGGCCGCCGCCTCCTGGAAGAAATGGAGGGCGCAGCGCGCCGCGCCCATGCCGCGACGGTAGACATGCTGACGCCCGACGAGCGCCGCCAATTCATTGATGCGATGAAGAAAATTCTTGCTGCACACAGCGGACGGAACGTCACGTCCGACCTGCTCTGATTCTGATTGGCGATGTGCCTAAAAAATGTGCGTCCGAAAGGGCTTGTTTGTCGGGCGCACCCCGCCCGCCGTAGAGCTGGAATACCGCGATGGCGAGTTGGTACCGCCACCGCCCCTGCCTGCGAGCGGTGGCGCAGGCTTATTCTTCGGCTGCCAGTCAGATCTCGAACTGCTGGCCTGCCACCGGTACGAGAACCCGCGTGTCCGCGCCCTCGATCCCCGCAACGAAATCGGAGGGGTCAGGCGCCAGCAGGCCGAAGGTGCCGTAGTGGCAGGGGATGACGGCCCTGAACTGGAAGTAGCGTCGAACCGCCACCGCTGCCGTCCGCCCGCTCATGGTGAAGCGATCCCCCACCGGCACGATGCCGACGTGAGGCGCATGAAATTCCTGAATCAGCGCCATATCGCCGAAGATGTCGGTGTCGCCCATGTGGAACACGCTCGGTCCATCCTGCGGTTTCAGGATCAGCCCGTTGGGGTTGCCGAGGTAGATCGAGCCGCCGGCCTCCGTCACCGTCCCGGATGAATGCACCGCCGGTGTAAAGGCCACGTCGAACGCGCCGCACGCCACCGACCCGCCGCTGTTGCCAGGATTGATGTTGGCGGCGCCCCGCGCTGCCAGATACTGGCAGATCTCGAAATTGGCGACGACCTGCGCGCCGCTCTGGGCCGCGATCGCGGCCGCATCACCCAGGTGATCGTCATGCCCGTGAGTGACGAGAATGTGGGTCACGCCCTGTGCGGCAGCCTCGATGCTGCCGGGAAAGGTGGGGTTGCCGGTGAAGAAGGGGTCGATGAGGACGACCGCCCTCCCCGTCTCGATGCGGAAGGCGGAATGTCCGAGCCAGGTCAATTTCATGGAGAGCTCCAAGAGGGACGCGCAAAAAGAGGGGAGCGCCGCGCGGCGCTCCCCTACCGTTATGGCGGGTTGACTAGAGGGCCTGCGGCTTGGCGGCGGCCACTCCCGCGACCTCGGCCGGGGCCTGCACCGCACTGACCTTCGCCGGGCCGAAGACGATGGCGTCGCGGAGCGCGTCGAACTTCTCGGCCGCCTGCCGCTCTGGCGTGAGCAGGGACACCACGATCGCCGTGAAGAAGGACAGCGGCATGGCGACAATGGCGGGATTGCGCATGGGGATGAACCACCAGCGCGACTGGAGGTCGGCCAGATTGCCCCCGAGCACGTCCACCTGAATGGTCGGCGACAGCAGGATCATGGTGAGGCAGACCACCGTACCCACCAGGATGCTGGAGACCGCCCCCGCCGTGGACAGCCGGCGCCAGGAGATGGAAAGGACGAGGGTGGGGAAGTTGGCGGCGCAGGCCACCGAGAAGGCGAGGCCCACCATGAAGGCCACATTCTGACCCTCGAAGACCGACCCGAGCGCCACCGCCAGCACCGCGATGAGCACGGTGGAGACGCGGGCCACCGCCATCTTCTCCTTCTCCGGCGCATGGCCGGAGCGCACCACGTTGGTCCAAATGTCGTGGCAGAGCGTGGCGACGCCCGAGAGCGTCAGCCCGGCCACGACCGCTAGCATCGTGGCGAAGGCGACCGCGCAGATGAAGCCGAAGAAGGCCTCGCCGCCCAGTGTCAGCGCCAGCAGCGGCGCCGCCATGTTGCCGCCGCCGCCCGCCTTGGCCACCACGGCCGGCCCCACCAGCACCATGCAGCCGAAGCCGATAATGAGCACGAACAGATGGAAGATGCCGATAAGGCCGGTGGCATAGGTGATGGAGAGGCGCGCGTCGCGCACGTCCTTCACGGTGTAGACGCGCATCAGAACGTGAGGCATCGCGGCCGTGCCGAACATGAGGGCCAAAGCGAGCGAGATGGCCTCCCAGCCGCCGGGCACGACCTTCTCCCCCGGCTGCAGCACCCGCTCGCCGAACTGCTGGGCCGCGGCCTCGAACAGCGCGCGCGGGTCGAAGCTGAAGCGACTGAGAACCAAAGCGGCGAGCACCGCCCCTCCGGCCAGCAGCATGATGGCCTTGATGACCTGGACCCACGTGGTCGCGATCATGCCGCCGAACAGGACATAGACCAGCATGGCCGCGCCGACGATCAGCACCGCGGTCGAATAGGGTATGCCGAACAACAGCTTGATGAGCGCACCGGTCGCCACCATCTGGGCGATGAGATAGAACAGGATCACGGTGAGCGAGCCGATGGCAGCCGCCGAGCGTACCCAGCGCTGGTTGAGCCGGTAGGCGACCAGATCCGCCATGGTGAATTTGCCGACGTTGCGCAGCGGCTCGACGATCAGAAACAGCATGATGGGCCAGCCGACCAGCCAGCCGATCGAATAGACGAGGCCGTCAAAGCCGTTGGCAGTAATGATGCCGGCGATGCCGAGGAGCGCCGCGGCGCTAAGAAAGTCCCCGGCGAGAGCCCAGCCGTTCTGCCAGGCCGAGATCCGACCCTCCGCGGTGAAGAACGAATTGGTCCCGTGGGTGCGCCGCGCGGCGACATAGGTGATCCACAAGGTCAGGACCACGAAGGCGAGGAAGAACGCGATCGAGAGACCGCTCTGGGTGCTGGGCATCTTGATCTCCTCACTTCTTCAGGTCGCGGACCGCCGGGTCGTAGACCTTGTTGGCCCACAGCACGTATGCGGTGCACAGGAGAAAGGCGGAGACGATGATGCTCGGCCCGGCGATCAGCGCCACGGAGACCCCCGGCGCGACGATCTTGGCCAGCGCCGGCTTCTGGAAGGCGATGAGCCCCATGAAGCCGAAATAGATCGCCATCATCGCAAGGCTGAGCCCGATCGCCACACGCCACCGCAGCCTGACCAGCCGCGCAATGGGCGCATCCTTTTTGTCCGAAACGTACATGCCAGTTCCCCATTTTTGTCATATATTTGTCTTCATATCTCACACTTTGTCTTATCGCAAGATGACAAGATGATCAGGGCGATCAAATTATCAGCGCGCACTGAATGAGGCATTCCCCGGTGAACCGCAGAAAATATCAATTTACGGCGCCATGACAATCTAAGTCAAAATGCATTTTGTTCGGCAATTGTCTTGACGCGTTGAGAAGCCTTTGTCACAAGAAGCGATCCGCAGCCTGCGGGGACGCTTCAGGAAGGACCAGCAATGATTCCGGCAGACCAGCACCTCCATATCGGCTCGATCCTGTTTGAGGGATTGGACCAGATCGACTTCACCGGGCCATTCGAGGTCCTGGCCCGCATCCCCAATTCCACCTTCCACATCGCCGGCAAGACGATGGCACCGGTGAAGGACACGCGAGGGCTGCTGCTGACGCCGGAGAAGACCTTCGGGCAGATGCCGAAGCTGGATGTGCTCCACGTCCCCGGCGGTCCCGGCCAGGAAGCGCTGATGGAGGACGAGGAGACGCTGGACTTCATCCGCACCCAGGCGGACGGCGCCATGTTCGTCTTCTCGGTGTGCACCGGCGCCCTCATTTGCGGCGCGGCGGGGCTGCTGAAGGGCAAGCGCGCGACCACCCATTGGGCGGCCATGGACGTGCTGCCCTATCTCGGCGCCATTCCCCTCACCGACCGGGTGGTGGTGGAGGGCAATTACATCTTCGCCGGGGGCGTCACCTCGGGCATCGACGGGGCCCTGACCCTTGCGGCCATGTTGCGCGGCGAGAAGGCGGCACAGCAGATCCAGCTCTACATGCAGTATCATCCCGAGCCGCCGTTCGACGCCGGCACGCCGGAGCGGGCGCCCAAGGAGATCGTCGCCGCGGCCCGCGACTCGGTGAAGGATCTGACCGCGCGCCGCCTCGAGACCGCCCGTCGCGTGGCGGCCCGCCTGGGCGTCGCCGCGCCGGCCGATGCGGAACTCGCGCGCTCGGCCTGAGAAAGCGAAAAAACCGAAGCACGAAAGAGGCCTTACGCGCCTCTTTCGACCACCTCCTCGCGCAGGATCGCTTCGAGCGTGCGGGCGAATTCCTCCGCCAGCGGCTTGGTCATGGCGCTGATGGTGATGCGGATGGCCGGCGGCGCGGCGACGCGGAACAGGGACCCGGTGCGGACGGTCCAGCCGGCATCAAGCAGGCGGCGCGCCACGGTCTGCTCGTCGTCCACCGGAATCCAGACGTTGATGCCATCCTGGCCATGGGCCTTGATGCCGCGACCTGCCAATGCGGCGATGACATCCTCCCGCCGCCGGTCGTAGGTCGCGGCAGCCGTGGCGACGAGCTGCCGATAGCCGGGCGCGGCGATCACCGACAGCACGGATTTCTGCAGGATGGAGCTCACCCAGCGCGAGGTGAAGGCGCTCAGGGTCAGGCTCGCGCGGGTGAGCTCGTGGCTGGAATTGACCACCGCCAGCCGCAGGTCCGGGCCGATATATTTCGACACCGAACGCACGATGGCCCAGAGCGGGCGTCCCGGCTCCACCAGCGTCATGGGCGGGAAGCGCGAGAGCACGGCGAAATGGTCGTCCTCGATGAGCAGGACGTCGGGATAATCGCGCATCACCTCCTGCAGCGCGGACCGCCGGGCGAGGCTCCAGGATCCACCCACCGGATTATGCGCGCGGGGCGTTACGATGACCGCCTTCGCGCCTTTCTCCAGCGCGCGGCGCAGCCCCTGCGGCGTGACGCCCTCGTCGTCCACCGGCATGGCCAGCGGCACGTAGCCCACCTGGCGCATGAGGCCGAGCGTGGTCATGAAGCAGGGGTCCTCGACGCCCACCGCGTCCCCCACCGCCAACAGCTTGTGCAGGATGGTGCCGACGGCGTCGAACGTGCCGGACGCGAGCCAGAGCTGGCCTCTCGGCAGTTCGTCCAGCGCGAATTGGTGGCCGAGCAGGCGCAGCAGCTCGGGATCGTCGGGCGGATCCTCGTACAGGCGCTGATGCCAGCCGACGCTGCGCAGCACCGCGGTCATGTCCGGCAGCAGGGCGGGGTCGGGGTTGCCGCCGGCGAGATCGCGCAGGGATGGCGCAGGGGGGGGCGGGGCGGTGTCGGGGGCGATCCGGCTGCCCTGCCGGCCCCGCCCCTCCACGAGGCCGCTGTCGGACAATTGCTTGTAGGCGGCGGCGACGGTGTTGCGGTTGACCCCCAGCTCGTCGGCCAGCTGGCGCACGGTGGGGAGCAGCGCGCCGCGCTTCAGCCGCCCGGCATCGACCGCCGAACGGATGGATTCGGCGATTTCTAGTGCCGTTCGGCCCGCAATCACCACCTTCTCCTGCCATTAAAATGCGGTGTCAGGCACCGCATCGGACCATAAGGGCCGCAAACGACGCCCGCCAGTCATAACCCGGCTCGACTCTCAGGCTTCCTCCTAAGCCATGCAGACATAAAAAGTCAAAATAACCTTTTGCGAATTTTGTCTTGCGCTCCCGATGGCAGGCATGCCTGATGGGCGGGGAGCCTTGCCATGACAGACGCCATAGAACTGGCCCGCGCCCTCATGCGGGTCGATACGTGCAATCCCCCCGGCAATGAGGAGGTGGCGGCAACGATCCTCGTGCCGTTCCTGCGCGACGCCGGCTTTTCAGTCGCGCAGCACCGGTTCGCTCCGGGACGGGTCAATCTCATCGCCGTCCGCCGGAGCGGTCGCAAGCGACCGGCGCTGGCCTTCACCGGCCATCTCGACACCGTGCCGCTCGGGACCGCCCCCTGGACGCATGATCCCTTCGCTGGCGATATCCGTGACGGGCGCCTCTTCGGACGCGGCGCGTCCGACATGAAGGCGGCGGTCGCCGCGTTCGTCGCCGCCGCCGTGGAAGCCCGCGACGTGGACGCCGATCTTGCCCTCGTCATCACCGCCGGCGAGGAACGGGGATGTGAGGGTGCCCTCGCACTGGCGCACGACGCCATCGCCCTGCCGGACATCGGCGGCTGGATCGTCGCGGAGCCCACCGCCAACCATATGGCGCTGGGCCACAAGGGGGCCGTTTTCTGCTTCCTGCATTTCGCCGGCGTGTCGGCGCATTCCTCCACGCCCCACCTCGGCGTGAATGCCATCTACCGCGCCTGCGCCGCCGCCCTCGCCTTCCGCGACATGGAATTTCCCGGCCGCCACGAGGTGCTCGGCCAGGCCAGCGTGAACGTCGGCCTTATCGATGGCGGCCACGCCCCCAATGCCGTGCCTGACCGCGCGCGCCTGCATGTGGATGTGCGGACCCTGCCGGGTATGGACCATGCCGAGGTCATGGCGCGCATGCGCGCGGCAGCCGGCGCCGACGCCCGGCTGGAGTGCGTGCATGATCTCGCGCCGGTGTGGACCGACGCGGCGTCGCCGCTGGTTGCCATGTGCGCGGCGGCACGGCAGGCGGAGGGATGCGCCCCCGGCCCGCCGCGCGGCGCGTCCTTCTTCACCGATGCCTCGGTGCTCGCACGGCTGGCGCCCGTGCCGGTCGTCATCCTTGGCCCCGGCGAGCCAAGCCAGGCCCACGTCACCGACGAATGGTGCAGCGTCAGGGAGATCGAGACGGCGCAGCGGATCTACGGCCGCCTCATCCGCATGCATGCCGCCGCATGAGGCGAGGCGCCGGCGGTGTCTGCGCCGGCGCCAAGGGCTCAGGCCGACATCTCGCCGGCGATCATCTCCGCGGTGGCGCAGGAGAGCGTCCAGCCGAGATGACCGTGGCCGGTGTTGAAGTAGACGTTCCGCGCCCGCCGGCTCGCGCCCACGCGCGGCAGCATGCCGGGCAGCATGGGCCGCAGCCCGGCCCACACCGCCACGTCGCTGGTGTCGAGCTTGGGGAAATGGCGCCGCGTCCAGTTCACCAGCGGCGCGATGCGGTCGGCGCGCACGTCGCGATTGTAGCCGTTGAGCTCCGCCGTGCCGGCGATGCGGAAGCGGCCGTCGCCGAGCCGGCTGGTGACGATCTTCGCCGCGTCGTCCAGCAGGGCGACGCGCGGGGCATGGTCCACATCCTGCGGCTTCACCGCGACGGTGATGGAATAGCCCTTCACCGGATAGACGTTGAGCCGCTCGCCCACCAGCGCGGCGAGCCGGCGGCTGCCGACACCCGCGCAGATGACCACGCGGTCGCCTTCCAGCTCGCCCTTCACCTGGGCATCGTCCACGCTCTGCCACGCGACGACGCGGCCGCGCTCCGCATCGCGGATGGCCTGCACTTCGACGCCATGGACGAACCGGCCGCCCAGCCGCTCGCACGCCGCCGCGAGCCCGCGGGTGAAGCGGCAGATGTCGCCGGAGGCATCGCGCGGCGTGAAGAAGCCGCCATGGAAGGTGCCTTCGAGGCTCGGCTCGATGGCCTTGATCTCCTCAACCGTCACCGCCTCGCGCTCGAGGCCGCCGCGCTTGAGGAGGGTGTTGACCTCCGCCGCATGCGAAAAGCTCGCCTTGTCGCGATAGACGTGCATGAGCCCGCGCCGCTCCAGATCGAAGGCGATGTTCTCCCGCTCGGCGATCTCGAACAGGTGCCGCCGCGCCTCGATGGCGAGGCGCACCGTCTCGATGGTGTTCTCCTCATAGCGGCGGATCTGCCCGACGAATTCGCCGAGCCAGGACAGCTTGTGCCAGCTGGGCTTGGGGTTCAGCAGCAGGGGCGCGGAGCGGGTGAAGATCCAGCGGATGCCGTGGGCGACGTTGGACCACTGGTTCCACACCTCCGCATTGCTGGCGGACAGTTGGCCGCCGTTGGCGAAGGAGGTTTCAAGGGCGGCGTAGGGGTGCCGCTCCAGCACCGTCACCTCATGCCCGCGGCGCAGCAGGGCATAAGCGGTGGTGACGCCGGTGATGCCGGCGCCGATCACGATCACATGGCTCATTGTTCAAGGCTCTCTTCCGTGACAGTCCACGCCCCCTCTGTCACGGAACCTGAGAGCTTCTCCGCACGCGCGGATATCCCCTTCGGTGGATCAGGATGGGCCTGATCACTCTCCAGAGTGCCTTGATGGATCGGTCCTTTTGCCTGAGAGATTCCGGGGCGGTTGCTCCTTCGGCGGCGCTTGCGGCGCCCTCTCCCGAGCCATCTGAACGGCCCGGGCAGCATAGGCATGCGCCGAAGGAATTCAAGACAATTGATTTTTGTCCCGAAACTGTCTGATCGAACGACGTCAGACAGCGGCGGAGGGGGCGCGGATGCCCGACACCAGCCGCGCGCCGTTGGCGAGCACCATGCTGCGCACCTGCGGCCCCAGGAGATCGAGGGCCGCCAGCGCCTTCACGCCCTCCGCATCGCCGATCTCGAAGGGGAAGTCCGTGCCGAAGACCACCCGCTCCGCGCCGACGAGATCGACGAGATAGGCCAGTGCCTTGGGATGGGCAACGACGGTGTCGTAATAGAGATCACGCAAGTATTGCGACGGCGGCCGGCTGATGTGCGCGCGGCACGCCGGATTGGCCTCGTAGAGCGGGGCCTCATAGGCGAGGTCCAGACGGCCGGCGAGCATGGCCAGCGTGCCGCCGCCATGGGCCAGCACCAGCTTCAAGCCGGAATTGCGCTCCAGCACCCCGGCGAAGATCAGCCGCGCCACGCACAAGGCGGTTTCCGAGGGCCAGCCCACCAGCTGCAGCATGGTGAAGCTGCCGAAGGCAGGCCGCTCGACCCCGGTGGTGGGATGCATGAAGACGATGCAGTCCTGCCGCGCACATTCGGCCCACATGGGCGCGAAGGCGGGATCGTCGAGCGGACGCCCCGCCGCCGAGGTCGGCAGGGCGACGCCCACATGGCCCTCGTCCAGCCCGCGCCGGATCTCCGCGACACACCGCTCCGGCTCGGCGATGGGCGGAACGAGGAGCCCGCCGAGCCGGCCGCCGCCCTCGCCCACCGCCGCGAGGGTCTGGTCGTTCAGGCGACGGGCGAACGCGGCGTCCGCCGCCCATCCGGCGTGGGAGACCACGCGCGGCGGGGGCGAGACGAGCTGGAGGGCGATGTCGCGCCGTTCCAGGCTTTCGAGCCGCCCCGCCATATCGAACAGCAGCGGATCGAGGGGGCCGTAGCCGGCGAACCGGAAGCCTTCTGGGCATGTCTCCATGCCGAAGGCGCCCTCCCGCACGAGTTCGCTCAGGAAATCGCGCGAGAGGGCATGGGCGTGGACGTCGACGATCACTGGAACGGCTTGCGCGGATAGACCACGGGCGCCGCCGCGATGGCCGCCGGATAGACCGGGACGGCCTTGCCGCCCTGCACCTGCGCCACCACGGCCGAGGCCTTCACGTCGACGCCGGCGTCGTTGTACTTCACCGGTCCGAAGAAGGTGTCGGTGTCGAGCTGGAGCATGGCATCGCGCACCTTGACGGGATCGATGCTGCCGGCCTTCTCGATGGCGAGCTGGAGCGACAGGGCGCCCGCGGTGCCGGCGGCGGTGATGTAGGTGGGCACCTCGCCGTTGAACTGCTTCTTGAAGGTGTCCACGAAGGTCACGCTGTCGGCGACCACCGGGCCCTTGTAGGTGAGGGCCGGGTCCCAGATCTGCACGCCGAACAGATCCTCGGCCGCCGGCCCGAGGGCGTTCAGGAAGTCCGGAATGCCCACCGCGAAGGCGAAGCCGATGAGCTTGGGGTTCACCTTCAGCGTCTGCAGCGTCTTGACGAGCAGGATGGAGTCCTGGACGTAGCCGGTGAGGATCAGCACGTCAGGATTGCTCTCCTTCAGCGCCGTGGCGACGGAGGAGAGATCGGCCGAGCCCTTGGGATACTTGGTGGAATAGACCACCTTAAGGCCCTCGGCCTCCGCCTTCTTCTGCGCGGCGCCGGCGAACACGTTGGGGAAGAGATCGTCGGGGCCGGCGATTGCGATGGTCTTGGGCGGGTCCTTCACCGTCTTCAGCAGCGCCAGCATCGGGTCGAGGGTGGTGGAGGCGAGGGGCGCCGGGCAGAAGATGTATTTGTAGCCGCGCTGATAGAGGCTGTCGGCCGTCGCCATGGGCGTCATGGTGATGACCTTGTACTTCTCGCTGATCGCCGCCGTGGCGGTGGCGATGCCCGAGGAGTACGGGCCGAGGATGAAGCCCACGCCGTCCTCGGTGATGAGCTTCTCGGTGAGGCGGGCGGAGGTCTGCGGCTTGCTCTCGTCGTCGTAATAGATGACCTCGACGGGCATCTTCTTGTCGCCGACCTTGATGCCGCCGGCATCATTCACCAGCTTTTCCCAATAGGCATAGCCGTTCTTCAGGAGGTGCCCCTCGCGGGCGAAGTTGCCGGTGAGGCTGACGGCGGCGCCGATCTTGATCTTCTCCTGCGCGGCGGCGGTGCCGGCGCCGAGGAGGGTGGCGAGGCCGAGGGCGGCCACGCTCTTCACCAGAGTTCGTCTGTGCATCATCTCGCTCCTGCTGGTCCCGGAAGGTTGGAGGGTGGTCTCAAGAATTCAGGCGGACGCCGCCGTGCCGGGCACGAAGCGCCCGAAGCCCGGCGCGCCCACGAGCTTGCCGTCCTGCGCGACGATGGTGCCGCGCACGATGGTGTGGGTGGCCGCGCCCTTGGTGGCCATGCCCTCCCAGCTGGAGAAGCCGGTGCGCGAGAGCATGTCCTCGTTGCGGAAGACGCCTTCGCGGCTCATGTCCACGATGGTGAAGTCGGCATCCGCGCCGGGCTGGATCACGCCCTTGCGGGGAAAGATGCCGAAGCGCCGGGCCGGCGCCTCGGCGGCGAGCCGCGCCACGTCGTTGAGGGTCAGGCGGCCCTCGTTCACGGCATTCATCAGCAGCGGGATGTATTCCTGCGCGCCGGTGACGCCGAGCGGCACCGAGAAGAGGTCCTTCCAGCCGGGATCGACATCGTCCTTCGAGTGGGGCGCGTGCTCCAGCACGATCATGTCGGCGGTGCCGTCCTTGATGGCGTCCCAGCCGGCCTCGGGGTCATAGGCCCAGTTGTACGTGCGCGGGCCCACCTTCTCCATCTGCGCGCGGTTCATGAACATGGTGCCGAGCTCCAGCTCGCACGACACGTCCTGGCCGAGGGCGTATTTGGCGTGGTGGATCATCTCGTTGGCGCCCTTGGGCATGACGCCGAGATGCAATACGTGCAGCTTCACGCCGCAGACGCGCGCGTAATAGAGCGAGGCGGCAAGGCCCGCGACCATGCCGTGGCCGTACATGTAGCCCTTCGAGAAGCTCTCGTGATAGGCCATGGCATCGGTGCGGCCCTTGTCGATGTAGTCGCGGAAGGTGAGCCGCTTGCACCACTCAGGGTCATCGTGGTGAACCGAAGCGACCAGCCCCATGTCCCGCGTCGCCTCGTAGAGCTCGAACAGGATGCCGTGGTCGAGCACGCCGAGCTCGGAGATGTAGGGATAGACTTCCTTGATATGGCGCGTGTTGAAGATCTTGATGCCGATGGCGCCGGCCTTGGCGAGGGCCTCCACCGTGCGCGGATAGAGCCCGCCGCCATAGAGCGCGTAGTCCACATGGGCCTTGGGCGCGACCAGCGCTTTCTTCATCTCATAGTCTTCGAGCGTGGTCGGGTGCGGCGTGTTGTTGGTCATGTCGATGCACATGGTCACGCCGCCGACCGCCGCCGCCGCCGAGCCGGTCTGGAAGTCTTCCTTGTAGGTGTGGCCCGGCTCTCGGAAGTGGCAGTGCACGTGCCACAGGCCCGGCAGCACGGCGAGACCCTTGGCATCCACGCGCTTCGCCGCCTCGGTGAAGGGGCCGCCGATGGCGGAGATCTTGCCGTCGAGCACGGCGATGTCCGCCGTGAAGGTGGAGGTCGGGGTGTGGATCGTGCCGTTTTCGATCACGAGGTCATAGGGTCGGGACACGTCACGCTCTCCAAAGCACGTCAGTTGAGGCCCAGATAAGCGGCGCGGATGTCCTCGCGCCGCAGGAGGTCGTCGGCCGGGCCGTCGATGGTGATGCGGCCGGTGTCGAGCACGTAGCCGCGGGTGGCGATCTCCAGCGCGAGGCCCACGTCCTGCTCCACCAGCAGCACGGTGATGCCGCGCTCGCGGTTGACCTGACGCACCGCCTCGGCGATGCGGTCGACGATCACCGGGGCGAGGCCGAGCGACATCTCGTCGATGAGCAGCAGGCTCGGCCGCGCCATCAGCGCGCGGCCGATGGCGCACATCTGCTGCTCGCCGCCGGACATGAGGCCGGCGAGCCGGCCCTCGAGGCGCTTCAGCTCGGGAAAGAGCTGGAAGATAAAGGCGATGTCGTCGTCCTCGCCCTCGCGGCTGGGGCGCGCGGTGGCGCCGAGCCGCAGGTTCTGCAGGACGGTGAGGCCGGCGAACAGGCGCCGGCCCTCGGGCACCATGGCGATGCCGCGCCGCGCCCGCTCGTGCGGCTTCAGCGGGCCAAGGTCGGCCCCCGCAAAGCGCATCTTGCCCGCCCGCACCGGCACGAGGCCGGTCAGCGCACGCAGCAGGGTGGTCTTGCCGGCCCCGTTGGCGCCCACCAGGGCGACGATCTCGCCTTCGGCCATGTCGAAGCCCACGTCCCACAGGACGCGGCTGTCGCCATAGGCCACGGCGAGGCTTTCCACTGCGAGAAGGCTCATGCTGCGCCTCCCGCCGCGGCCGCATGGGCAGCGGAGTGCGCCTTGGCGAAGCGCTGGCCGAGATAGGCCTCCACCACCTTGGGGTCGGACACCACGGCCTCGGGCACGCCCTCGGCCAGCTTGGCGCCGAAGTTGAGCACCATGATGCGGTCGCAGAGCGCCAGCACCGCCTTCATCACATGCTCGATGACGACCACGGTGAGGCCGGCCGCCTTGAGGCTCTTCACGAGGTCGATCATGCGTTCGATCTCCGTGTGGTTGAGGCCGGCCATCACCTCGTCGAAGAGGATGATGCGCGGGCCCATGGCGAGCGCGCGGGCGACCTCCAGGCGCTTCCTGTCGGCGAGGGTGAGCTGCGGCGGCATGAAGGCGGCCTTGGGGGCAAGGCCGGTGCGCTCCAGCGCGGCATCGGCGGCGGCGAGCCAGGCGTCGCGGGTGCGTAGCCGGGCATGGCCGAACATGGCGCCGATGGCGACATTCTCCCGCACGCTCATGGCCTTGAACGGCTGCACGATCTGGAAGGTACGGGCGATGCCGAGGCGGGAGAGGCGATGCGGCGGCAGGCCGGTCACGTCCGCCCCGGCGAAGCGGATCGCCCCGCCGTTGAGCGGATAGACCGCCGAGATGGCATTGAGCAGCGTGGTCTTGCCGGCGCCGTTGGGGCCGATCACGCCGAACACCTCGCCTTCCTCCACGCGGAAGGAGACTCCGGCCAGGGCCTTCACCCCCCCGAAGCGGATTTCGAGGTCGTTCGCCTCAAGCAGCGCCATGGCGCGACCTCCACCGCTGGATCAGGGAACGCCCGGCCACCAGCATGCCGTTGGGGGCGACGAGGCAGATGACGACGATGAGCAGGCCGAAGACGATCTGGTGGGCCTGGAGGAAGCCGCCCCACACCAGCGTCGCCAGGAATTCCAGCACGAAGGCGCCGAGCACCGGGCCGATCACCGTGCCCATGCCGCCGAGGATCAGCATCATGTAGGCCTTCACGCCGATGGCGGGATCGAACGCGCTGGCCGGCTCGATGAAGGTGATCCAATAGGCCCACACGCCACCGGCGAAGCCGGTGATGCCGGCAGAGATGGCCCAGGCGGCGACCTTGGTGGCGGTGGTGTCGATGCCCATCACCCCCGCCGCGCGCTCGCCGTCGCGGATGGCGCGCAGCGCGTAGCCGAAGGGCCGGGTGAGGATGAAGGCCACCAGCACGGTGGACACCACCATACCCGCCAGCATGACGAGGTAGATGGCGCGGTAGAGCGGGCCCGGCGGCAGGTCGGAGAGCGGCAGCGGCAGGCCCTCGGCGCCGCCGGTGACGCCGCCCACCTGGATGACCAGCTGGATGGCGGCAAGGTTCAGCGCCACCGTGGCGATGGCGAAGTAGTGGCCCCGCAGCCGCAGGATGGGCCAGCCGATGATGCCCGCCACCAGCGCGGAGAAGGCGACCGCGGCGACGAGCGCCACGGGAAAGGGCGCCCCGAGCGTCATGGCGACGCCGCTGGCATAGGCGCCGAAGCCGAAGAACACGGCATTGCCGAAGGCGTGGTAGCCGGTGAGGCCGACGATGACGTTCAGCCCCTGCGTGACCGTAGCGTACATGAACACCGTGGTCAGCACCCTGAGCCAGTAATTGTTCAGCGCCAGCGGCGCGAGGGCGAGCACCAGTGCACCCAACGCGAAGAAGGCCCAGAAGAGAAGGGCGCGGCGGCGCGCGCCCGGGGCGGCAGCAGGCGGGCTCATGCGTGCTCCCCGAAGAAGGCGCGGCCGAACAGTCCTTGCGGCCGCAATGCGAGCACGAGAAGGAACAGGCCGAAGCCGACGATCTCCTGATAATTGGCGCCCAGGAAATAGCCGGCCCAGGCCTGCACCAGCCCGTAGATGAAGCCGGCGACGATGCAGCCCTCCACCGAGCCGATGCCGCCGAGCACGGTGATGACGAAGACGGCGCTGAGGAAGGTCATGCCCATGCCCGGCATGACGGGAAACAGCATGGACGCGAGGGAGCCGGTGGCGCCCGCCAGCGCCGCGCCGGCGCCCGCGGTGAGGGCGTAGATGCGCTCCGGGTTGATGCCCATGAGGGAGGAGACCTCCCGGTCCAGCGCCGTGGCGAGGATCATCTGCCCGGCGCGGGTGAAGCGCAGGAAGGCGAAGAAGGCGATGCCGAGGGTGATGGAGAGGCCGGCCGCCAGAAGGCGCACCAGCGGAATGAGGACGCCGAACACCTCGATGGAGCTTGCCGCATAAGAGGAGTTCACCGAGCGCACGTCGGAGGTGAAGGCGATGGAGACCGCATCCACCATCACCAGCTCGATGCCGAAGGTGACCACCAGCGACAGGAGCAGGCTGGTGCGGATGATGCGGTTGAGCACCAGAACCTGCAGCGCATAGCCGAGGGCGAACATCGCGGCCATGGAAACCGGGATGGAGGCGATGGGATCCAGCCCCGCGAAGCGGAACAGGCCGTAGGTGATGTAGGCGCCCAGCATGATGAAGCCGGTATGGGCGAGATTGATCACCCCCATGACGCCCCAGACCATCGAAAATCCGATGGTTGCGATGCCATAGAGGCCACCGAGCAATAGCCCGTTGGCGGTGGCTTGCCAGAGCACCTTATCCCCCTCCAAATTGTTGCGAATGCTTGATTTTATGTTTGACGACAGGCTTGTTTATACATATCTTATGCAAAATAAATTGAGTCATGCAACAACCGATGTCTGAACGATCCGCACAAAGAAACCGCACCCGTGCCTCAGGACGCGCCAGTCCCGCGGCGGCACCCGTGCTCAAGGCCGCAATCTCCAAGGGAGGCTCCAGCGAATTCGCCTATCAGGTGATCCGCGCGGAGATCGTCTCGCTGGCGCTCGCCCCCGGCTCGGACCTGGACGAGGCGGCGCTGGTGAGCCGGCTCGGCCTGTCGCGCACCCCCTTGCGCGAGGCGCTTGTCCGCCTCGCCGGCGAGGGGCTGGTGCAGATCCTGCCCAACCGCGGCACCCGCGTCGCGCCCATGGGCTGGAACGACATCCGCGAGCATCTGGAGGCCTTCGACCTGTCCCAGCGCCTCGTCACCCGCTGGGCGGCGCTGCGCCGCACGGAAGCGCAGATCGCCGGCATCGACGCCGAGCGACGCGCCTTCGAGGCCGCCACCGAGCGGCGCGATTCCGAGGCGATGCTGGAGATCAACTGGCGCTTCCACGCCGCCATCGCCGCCTGCTGCCGCAACAGCGTGGTGGAGCGCTTCTATCTCCAGCTGCTCACCACCAACCTGCGCATCTCGCGCCTCGCCATGACCTACGACTGCTTCTCGACCGAGGAAGCCTATGGCGCCCACGTGGGCAACATCATCCGCGAGCATCGCGAGATGGTTGAGGCGATCCGCGCCCGCGAGGCCGACCGGGCCGATGCGCTGGGCAGCTCCCACGCCGGCCTCGCCCGCAAGCGCGTGTCCGAATGCCTGACCCAGAGCATGCTCTCCGACATGGAGCTGCCGCTGGGCGGGGCGCCCGACAGCCTCGCCTGAACCCGAGAAGGAGAACCGCATGTGTGAGGTCTGCGCGATCTTCGGCGCCGGGGAGCATTGGAGCGATTTCGCGCGCCAGCGCGATGCGCGCTTCCCCTTCGAGGACATTCTGCACTACCGGACCGAGCGGCGGCGGCGCATCGCTATGCTGAACGCGCTGGTGGCGCCCCTCGGCCTCGTCTGCGAGGACTGGGACGGGGAGGCGCTGGCCCTCACCGACGCCCGCGGCCGCACCAAGATCGCCCCGACGCTGGGCGACGTGTGGCCCATCGCCGAGAGCCTCTCCGGCCGCAGCATCGACCCCCTGGCCGAGGACTTCCTCGCCCCGCGCGCCGACACGGAGGCCGCCCATGGATGACCGGCTTCCCCTCGTCGTCGTCACCGGCTTCCTCGGCTCCGGCAAGACCACGCTCATCCGCCGCTTCATCGAGACGCCCGACGGAAGCGACTCCGGCCTTATGGTCAACGAGTTCGGCGAAGCGGGCGTCGATCACCGCCTGCTGGTGCATGCGAGCGAGGCGGTGGAGCTCATCGACGGCGGCTGCCTGTGCTGCGCCCGGCGCGCCGACGTGGCGAAGGCGATGCACGAGCTGGTGCGGATGGCGAAGTCTGGCGGCGGCTTCCGCCGCGCCATCCTGGAAACCTCAGGCCTCGCCGATCCCGCCCCCGTCATCGCCACCCTTGCCCGCGATCCCTGGCTGAAGGCGCACGTGCGCCTCGCCTCGGTGGTCGCGGTGGTGGATGCGGTGGCTGGACTCAAGAATCTGGAGCTGCGCCCCGAAGCGCGCCGGCAGGTGGCCATCGCCGACACCGTCGTCCTGACCAAGGGCGACATGCGCGCGGCCGAGCCCACCGTGCGCCTCGTCGCGGCGGTGCGCGCCATCTCGCCGGACGCCCGCATCCTCGATGCCCAGGACGAGAGCTTCCGCCTGCCGGACGTGCTGGCGGGCGCGGAGAGCCTCCACGCCCCGCCCTCCCCCTTCCTCGCCGATGCGCCGGAGCACGACGCCGAGGTGGCGTCCTTCACGCTGCCCATCGCCGGCACGCTGGACTGGCCGGCCTTCACCCTCTGGCTGTCGGCGCTGCTGCACGCCCATGGCGACCGCATCCTGCGGGTGAAGGGGCTGCTGCGGACCACGTCCTCCGACCGCCCGCTGGCCATTCACGGCGTCCAGCACGTGATGCATCCGCCGACCCATGTGTCTGAGCGCGACGCCGGCCCCTCGTTCCTCGTCTTCATTGCCCGGGGCATCCGGAAGGCGGAGATCGAGAACAGCCTTGCGCGGGCGCTCGAGCGGTGCCGGCCCTTCGCTGCCGACGCCGCCGCGCCAGGAGAATGGACCCCCGCAGCGCGCCAGGATGCGGAGCCGATGGCCGCCTTGCGCCTCGGCTGAAGACCTAGCCGCTGCGCGCCGCCCGTCGCAGCGATTGCGGGGGCTGGCCGAAGGCGCGGACGAAGGCGCGGCGCATGCGCTCGGGATCGCGGAAGCCGGTGGCTTCGGCCACCCGCTCGATGGGCTCCGCGGAGGACTGCACATGCTCCCGTGCCACCTCCAGGCGCAGCCGCTCGATGGCCTTGGACGGCGTCGCCCCGGTTTCCGCCGTGAAGATCCGGGCAAAGTGGCGGGGGCTCAGCCCCGCCCGGTCGGCGAGGTCCTCGACGGTCAAGGGCTTGTCGAGATGCTCGCGCACCCAGGTGAGCAGCGGACCGAACCGTCCGTTGGGCGTCTTGAGTTCGAGCAGCGAGGAGAATTGCGACTGTCCGCCGCTGCGGCGATGGTAGAGCACCAGCTGGCAGGAGATGTCCTTGGCCACCGCGTCCCCATGTTCCTCGGCGGCGATGGCGAGCGCCAGGTCGATCCCCGCCGTGATGCCGGCCGAGGTCCAGACGTTGCCGTCCCGCAGGAAGATGCGGTCAGGATCGAGCCTCACCTTCGGATAGCGGGAGACGAAATCCTGCGTGCGGCACCAGTGGGTGGTGGCCTTGCGCCCGTCCAGCAGGCCGGCCGCCGCCAGGACGTAGGCGCCGGAACACACGCTCGCGACGCGCACCCCGCGCCGCGACAGACGCCGCACGAAGGCGAGGGTCTCCCGACAGTCGGTGGCGGCCTCCACCCCGAGACCGCCGGCCACCACGAGGGTCGAGATCGCCTTGGCCGATTTCAGGCTGGACGCCACCACCTCCACGCCGCAGGAGCTGCGCACCGGCCCCGCCTGCATCGCGATCATCCGCACCTTCGGCGCGGTCGGCACGAACCGCCGCGCCATCTCGAACACCGATGCGGGGCCCGAGGCATCCAGCAGCTGGAAATCCGGGAAGATCAGGATGCCGATCATCGCATGTCTGGAAACGAGGGAACCTCGACATTCAAGATAAGATCGCACCATGCCATGCTCGGCAGGTCAAGATCCGTCCCGAAGGCTGCAGAATGTCCCAATCTTTCAAGTTCGGCCTGCTCGTATTTCCCCAGATCACGCAGCTCGACATGACCGGGCCGCTGCAGGTCTTCTCCAGCCTGCCGGGCGCGGAGGTGCATCTGGTGTGGAAGACGACCGAGCCGGTGCAAAGCGACACGGTGCTCACCATCACCCCCACCACCCGCTTCGCCGATTGCCCGCAATTCGACGTTCTCTGCGTGCCCGGCGGCTACGGCACCGACGCGCTGATGGGGGATGAGGAGGTGCTGGGCTTCCTGCGGGCGCAGGCCGCCGGCGCGCGGTTCGTCACCTCGGTCTGCACCGGCTCCCTCGTGCTCGCGGCGGCGGGGCTGCTGGAAGGCCGCAGCGCGGCCACCCACTGGAGCGCCACCGAGGTGCTGCCGGTGTTCGGCGTCTCCGTCTCGCGCGAGCGGGTGTGCATCGACGGCAACCGCATCACCGGCGGCGGCATCACCGCCGGCATCGACCTCGGCCTCACGGTGATCTGCGAGCTGGTGGATCGCCGCACCGCCGAGGCCATCCAGCTGCGCATGGAGTACAACCCCGCGCCGCCCTTCAACGCCGGATCGCCCGAGACGGCCCCGCCCGAGGTCGTCGAGCTCCTTCAGGAGCGGATGAAGCCGGCCAAGGCGCGCCGGCTCGCTCTCGCCGAGGCGGCAGCGGCCCGCATGCGCTGACGCGCCCATGGGGGCCTTTATTGCAGTCCGCGGTCGAGGCCTTCGACCGCGGCGGCATCCCCGTCTATGGCGCGCGCGAGCCGGGCGGCGGTGACGGGACCCAGCGTAAAGCCCTGGTGGCCGTGGCCGAAATGCAGCCAGAGCCCGGGGTGGCGTGGCGCCCGGCAGACCAGCGGCAGCATGCCCGGCAGGCAGGGCCGCGTGCCGGACCAGGGCGTCGGCTCCACCGGCGCGCCGAGATCGAGCAGCGCGCGGGCGGCCGCCTCCCCCCGTGCCAGCTGACGCGGGTTGACGTTGGGCTCCGCCGCCGACAGTTCGGCGGCCGTCGCGATCCGAAGCCCGTCGAGCATGGGCGAGAGGACCACGGAATGGTCGGCCAGCAGCATGGGCCGGCGCAGGCCGTGCTCGCCGCCATAATGGCGGTGATAGCCGCGCTTGCGCACCATGGGCACGCGATAGCCGAGGGGCCGCAGCAGTTCCGGCGACCAGGGGCCGAGCGCCACCACGACGTGCTCCGCGTCCAGCCCCGCCACCTGCCAGCCCGCGCCGGAGCGCTTCAGGGCGCGCGCGTCGCCTTGGACAATGCGACCGCCCCGCGCCTCGAACAGGCGCGCATAGGCGCCCACCAGCCGGCCCGGTGAAAGGCATGTCCAGGGCGCCGTCCAGTGCACCGCGCCGGCCGGCGCATGACGCAAGGCCGGCTCGGCGCGGGACAGCTCCGCCCGGTCGGCGACGGTGAAGGCGACGCCGTATTCCTTCTGTCTGCGTTCCGCCTCCAGAACGGCGGCGGCAAGGCCCGACGGCGTGTCGTGGACCAGCCAGTAGCCGTCCCTGCGGATGAGGTTGTCCGCGCCCGAGGCCTCGATGAGTGGCGCGTGGCGCGGCACGGCCTCCGACACCAGCTGCCGCCAGAGGGGGATGACCCGGCGCATGGAGGCAGGCAGCGACGCGCGCCAATAGCTGAACAGCGCGGGTGCGCGTCCCGGCAGCGAAGGCCAGTGGAGGTGCACGGCATTCTTGGCGCCGAGCGCCATGCCGAGCAGCGCCAGAGGGCTCGCGGGCAGCCCATAGGGCTCCACCGCTTCCGACTGGATGAAGCCGGCATTGCCGTAGCTCGTCTCCGACCCCGGCGGAGCGCGGTCGATGACGACGCAGGCGTGCCCACGCTCCTGCAAGGCCAGAGCGGTGGCGATGCCGACGATGCCGGCGCCGAGAACTGCAATTTCCGCCATGGTGTCTCCTGCACCGCCACCGTCCGGGCGCCTGCAAAATCGCGCATCCGGCCGCGCCGGTCCATCGACCACCATCGCGTCGACCGCCGCGATCGCCGCGGCCGGATCGTGACGGGCCTCTCCGTCACACATCCGCGCCGCGCCCCATGCTGCCCGCGCGGGCGGCCGGGGCGCGGCGCCATTGGCCTACTTCGCCTTGGCCGTCACCAACGGGCAGTCGCTCTCGCTCAGCGGACGATAGGCCACATCGGCGGAGATCTTCTCGAGCACCTTGTAATAGGCCCAGGGCTTATCCAGCTCCTTCGGCTCCTTCACCTGAACCAGGTAGAAGTCGTGGACGAGCTTGCCGTCGGCCCTGAGCTTTGCGCCCGGCGCATAGAAATCGTCCACCGGCGTCGCGCGCATCTTCTCCAGAACCCGGTCGGTGTCGTCGGAATCGAGGGCGGCCACCGCCTTGAGATAGTGGAACACGGCGGAATAGACCGACGCCTGCGGGGCCGTGGGCATGGCGCCGTGCAGGGCATAGAAGCGCTTGGCGAAGGCGCGGGTGTCGTCGTTCAGGTCCCAGTACCAGGCGGTCACGCCGGTCAGGCCCTTGGCCGTCTCGAGGCCCATGCCGTGGATGTCGGTGAGGAACATCAGCAGGGCCACCGGCGTCTGGGTGCCCGAGCCCATGTTGAACTCGTGCCACTGCTTGATGGACGAGACGAGCTGCTCGCCGGCATTGGCGAACGCGACCACCTTGGAGCCCGAGCTCTGGGCCTGCAGCAGGAAGGAGGAATAATCCGCATTGCCGATGGGGTGGAACACGGAGCCGAGGGACTTGCCGCCGACCGAAGTCAGCATCCGCTCGGATTCGGCCACCATATTGCGGCCGAAGGCGTAGTCGGCGGCGATGAAGAACCACTTGTCCTGTCCCTGGCCGACCAGCTTTCGGATCGGGCCGGCGACGAGATTGTAATTGTCGTGCAGCCAGGCGAGCCCGGTGGCGGCGCACTGCTTGCCGGTGATGTCCACCGTGCCCACGGCCGCGTAGGTGATGATCTTGTTCTTCTCGCGTCCCAGCGACTGCACGGCGAGAGCCACCGCCGAGTTGGTGACGTCGGCCACCATGTCCACCCCGTCGGCAAACCAGCGGCGCACGATCTGCGCGCCGATGTCCGCCTTGTTTTGATGGTCCGCGACGAGCAGTTCCACCTTCACCGCGGGGGCGATCTTCTTGAAATCCTCCAGCGCCAGCTTGGCGGCGGCGACGGACCCCTTGCCCGACAGGTCCGAGAAGGTGCCGGACTGGTCGTTGAGGATGCCGATCTTGATGACGCCGTCGGAAATCTCGGCGGACGATGGCGTCGCCATGAGGGCGACGGCCGTGAGGGCACCGGCTACCGATGTCCAGAGGGTGCGCGGGCGACGTTTGCGGTGATCCATGTGTTTATCCTGTGTCATGTGTGCTGTTCCCCTGCGAGCCGTCTGCGCGGCTTCTGGAAGGTTCGGTGCGGCGGGCGAGATCGCGCGAACCCGCCCGCCCCATGCGTTTGTTGGACGAATGCTGCGCCGCCGAGCGACCGCCTACAATGTCCGTTTTCCCTCGTTTCCGGCCATGGCCGCCGCGCCCTTTGCGATCAGCTCGCGGGCCATGGCATCGGCCACCTGCGCGGGCGAGGTCCCGCTCGCCTCGGCGCGGTCGAGCACCTGCGCCAGACGAGTGGGAATGCGGTGCACGGCGTCCTCGACCGCGCCCGGGTGGTGGCCGAGATATTCGGCGGCCACGTTGATGATCCCGCCGGCATTGGCCACGAAATCGGGCGCATAGAGAATGCCCCGCTCGTGAAGAAGGCCGGCATCCGCGCCGGTGGCGAGCTGGTTGTTCGCCGCGCCGGCGATGAGCCGCGCGCGCATCTGCGGGATGGTGGACGGGTTCAGCCCGCCGCCGAGCGCGCACGGGGCGAAGAGGTCAACGTCGGCGGCGTGGATCGCCTCAGGCGCCACCACCTCCACGGGGATCTCCGACCGCAGGCGCTCCGCCGCGTCCGGCCGGACGTCGGCGACCACGAGGGTGGCGCCGGCTGCGTGCAGCCGCCGGCACAGGTCCGCGCCGACGTTCCCCAGCCCCTGCACGGCGATCCGGCTCCCGGACAGCGGAAGCCCCCGCCGGGCGAACACGTGGTCGATGCTGAGGAAGACGCCGAGGGCGGTCCAGGGCGAGGGATCGCCCCCCGCCCGTCCGTCGTCGGCCGGAACCCCGAAGACGAAGGGCGTCTGCGAGCGCACCACCGCCATGTCTTGCGGCGTCGTGCCCACGTCCTCCGCCGCCAGATAATCGCCGGCGACTTCGTTGAGCACGCGCCCGAAGCCCCGGAACAGCGCCTCGCGGTCGAACGCGCCCGCGGGCCGCCGGATGACGGACTTGCCGCCGCCCAGCGGCAGGCCCGCCATGGCGTTCTTGTAGCTCATGCCGCGGGCGAGGCGCCGGGCGTCGGCGCGCATGGCGGCCGCGTCGTCATAGTGCCAGAAGCGGCAGCCTCCCGTCGCCGGCCCGAGGGCCAGCGAATCCACCACGATCACGCCCGACAGGTCGCAGCTCGGGTCCTCGAACCGGAAGATGCGCTGCCCGTCGTCCTCCTCGCGGGTCATCCGCAGGGTCATTGCGCTGCTCCGGCATCCGCCACAGCCTTGGCATCCCGCATGCGGGCGAGCGCCCGCTCGCTGGACCGCCGCCGCTCCTCGAGGAGCGGACGGGCCGCGGCCCGGATCTCGGCAAGGACCTCCGCCGGAGCGTTGTCTTCGGAGATGTCGAAGGGCGGCTTGGGGTCGTATTCCAGGAACAGCTGGATGCGCTTGGCGACCTCGTCGCCGCACAGTTCGGCGGCCACCGCGAAGGCAAAGTCGATGCCCGCCGTCACGCCGCCGCCGGAGATGCGGTTGCGGTCCACCACGATGCGCTCCTTCACCGGGATGGCGCCGAGGATGCCGAGCTGATCGCGCGATAGCCAGTGGCAGGCGGACTTGTAGCCGTCCAGCAGCCCGGCGCCGGCGAGGATGAAGCAGCCGGCGCAGACCGACGTTACATAGCGCGCGCTCGCCCCGGCGCGGGCCACGAAGTCCAGCACCTCCATGTCGTCCATCAGCGCCGTCTGGCCCGGACCGCCGCCGACGCAGAGCACGTCGAGCTGCGGACAGTCGGCGAACGTGGTCGTCGGCATGAGGGTGAGGCCCACATCGCTGGTGATGGGCTCGATGGTCTTCCACAAGAGATGCATTCGCGCACCTGGCAGGCGCGCCAGAACTTCAAACGGCCCGGTGACATCCAGCTGAGTCATGCCGGGAAAGAAAAGAATCCCGATGTCCAGAGTTGTCTTGCTCACGTCGATCCCCTTCCATGATGTGGCATGAGTTTGGGGATGACAGGCTGCGGCGGAAACGACATTCTACCCTCCTTTCCTGCCAGGCGGTCGCGACGCGATGGAGGGCGGCATGCTGCAGCGAAACGTGGTTTTCGTGGTGTTTCCCGACGCGCTGCTGCTTGACCTCTCCGGCCCGCTGGCGGTGTTCGAGCTGTCGTGCGAGACCGCGGGCAGTGCTCCCCCGCCCTACCGCCTGACGGTGGCCTCGGCGGCCGGCGGACTGGTCCGCACCTCGTCCGGCTTGGAGCTGATGAGCCATCCGCTCGCCGAAATCGGCGATGTGGATACGCTGGTCGTCGTCGGCGGAACGGGCGTCCACGCCGCCGCGCGCGATCCCGACCTGCTCGCATGGCTCACCGCCCGCGCCGGCGGCATCCGGCGGGTCTGCTCGGTCTGCACCGGCACCTTCGTGCTGGCGGCCGCCGGCCTGCTGAAGCAGCGGCGCGTGGTGACGCACTGGGGCTCCTGCCGGCTGCTGCAGGATCGCTTCCCCGACCTCACGGTGTCGCCCGACGCCATCTATGAGCACGACGGGCCCATCTGGACCTCCGCGGGCGTCACCGCCGGCATCGACCTGGCGCTCGCCTTGATCGAGGACGACCGCGGCCATGCCGAGGCCATCCGCGTCGCCAAACGGCTGGTGGTGTTCCTGAAGCGCGCCGGCGGGCAGACCCAGTTCAGCGTGCCCTTGGCCTTGCAGGAGGCGGACGACGGCGACTTCGAGGCCCTGCACAGCTGGATCAGCGATCATCTCGACCACGACCTGCGGGTGGAGGCTCTGGCGGAGCGCGTATCCATGAGCCCGCGCACCTTCGCGCGGCTCTATACGGCGCGCACCGGCCGCACGCCGGCCAAGGTGGTGGAGGAGCTGCGGCTCGACGCGGCGCGCCGGGCTCTTGAAGAGACGCGGCAGAGCATCAAGGAGATCGCCGTCCGCTGCGGCTTCGCCGACGAGGAGCGCATGCGGCGGGCCTTTCGGCGGCGCATGGGCGTCAATCCGCAGGATTATCGCGGCAAGTTCGGCGCGATCGAGGCCAGCCGCGGCGTCGCTGCCGGCGACACCCCGCGCTGAGCGCCCCGCCGGCCCCTCACGCGTGGAGCGCGTGGCCGAGGGCGCCAAGGGCGGCTTCATGGAAGGCTTCGCCCAGGGTCGGATGGGCATGGACCATGCCGGCCACGTCCTCCAGCCGCGCGCCCATCTCGATGGCATCGACGAAGGCCGTGGCGAGCTCGCTGACGTGCGCTCCCACCGCCTGGACCCCCACCACCACATGGTCTTCCCGCCGGGCCACCACGCGCACGAATCCGGCCTCCGCATCGAGCGTCATGGCGCGCCCGTTGCCGAGGAAGGGGAAGGTGCCCACCACCGCCTGCTCCGGCCCGCCCGCCTGCTCCGGCGACAGGCCGACGACGACGATCTCCGGGTCGGTGAAGCACACGGCGGGGATAGCCGCGGGATCGAAGCGGCGGCGGCGTCCGGCGATGATCTCGGCCACCATCTCCCCCTGCGCCATGGCCTTGTGCGCCAGCATGGGCTCGCCCACCGCATCGCCGATGGCGAAGACGCCGCGCATGGAAGTGCGGCACTGGTCGTCCACGGCAATGCGGCCGTCCTTCACGTCCACCGCCATGGCGTCCAGCCCGAAGCCGTCGAGCCGCGCGCGGCGCCCCACCGTGCTCAGCACCATGTCGGCGGGAATGTCGAGGCGGCCTGCGTCCTGCGTCTCCACCGCCAGCACCCCGTCCGCATGGCCGAGGGCGCGGGATGAGAGATGGAGCGCGACTCCGCGCTTCTCCAGTGTGCGGCGGACCGGGTCGGTGAGCTTCGAATCGTACAGCGGCAGGATGCGGTCCTGCCGCTCCACCACGCTCACCGCCACGCCGAGCTTGGCGAAGGCGATGCCGAGCTCCAGCCCGATATAGCCCGCTCCCACCACCGCCAGGCGCTGCGGCAGCGCGCCCAGCGCCAGGGCCTCGGTGGACGAGATCACGGCGCCTCCGAACGGCAGCCCGGGCAGTTCCACCGGCACCGAGCCGGTGGCCAGCACCACGGTCTCGGCGGATACGGTGATGCGGCCCTCCGCCGTCTCCACCGCGCAGGTCTTGGCGTCGCTGAACACCGCGCGGCCCGAGAGGGTGCGCACCTTCGCCTTCTTTAGCAGCGCGGCAACCCCGCCCGACAGCCGCGCGACGATGCCGTCCTTCCACGCCACGGTCTGGGCGAAGTCGATGGCCGGCGCGCTCGCCCGGATGCCGGCCGGGTCGATGCCCGCGGCGGCGGCGGTGAGATGGGCGAAGCGCGAGGCCGCCTCGATCAGCGCCTTGGACGGGATGCAGCCCCGCTGGAGGCAGGTGCCGCCGAGGCCGCCCTCGTCCACCAGCACGGTCTCGATGCCGAGCTGGCCGGCGCGGATGGCGGCGACATAGCCGCCCGGCCCGCCCCCCACGACGAGGAGGCGGGTGGTCAATGCTGAGGTCATGTCTCACTCCACGAAGAGGGTCGCCGGCTGCTCCAGCAGGTGTCTGAGCCGCTGCACGAATTCCGCCGCCACGACGCCGTCCACCACGCGGTGGTCGAAGGAGGAGGACAGGTTCATGATCTTGCGCGGCACGAAGCCGCCGCCCGCGCCTTCCATGTAGACGGGCCGCACGGAGATCTTGTTGACGCCGACGATGGCCACCTCCGGCGCGTTGATGACCGGCGTGGTGGCGAGCCCGCCCAACGCGCCGAGGCTGGTGATGGTGAGGGTGGAGCCGGAGAGGTCGTCGCGCGCGATCCGCCCCTCCCGCGCCGCGTCCGCCAGCGCCGCGATGCCGGCCGCGCAGGCCCACAGGTCCAGCGCCCCCGCGTGGCGCAGCACCGGCACCACGAGGCCGGCGGGCGTCTGGGTGGCGATGCCCACATGCAGCGCCGAATGCTGGCGGACGAGGCCGGCCGCGTCGTCATAGCGGGCGTTGAGGCCGGGGAAATCCGGCAGCGCCTTCGCCAGCGCCCGCACCAGGAAGGGCAGCAGGGTGAGGCGCGGACGGGCCTTGCCGTGGCGCTCGTTCAAGGATTTGCGCAGATCCTCCAGCGCGGTGACATCCACCTCCTCGATATAGGAGAAATGCGGGATGCGGCGCTTGGTGTCCTGCATCCGCTCGGCGATGCGACGGCGCAGGCCGATGACCGGCACCTCCTCCACCGCATCCTGCGGCGCCGACGCGGGGCGCTCCGTCTCGCCGCCGGCGAGCGTGCGGTCGAGGTCGGCATGGGTGATGCGGCCCTCCGGCCCCGTGCCGGCGACGAACTGAAGCGGCACGCCCGCCTCATAGGCGCGCCGCCGCACGGCGGGCGAGGCGAGCGGGCGGCTTCCCGGCGCGCGGCGGGCCATGGGGGCCGGGACCGGCTCGGGCGCCGCTGGTGCGCTCACGCCGGCCGGACCGGCGGCAGTCTCGGCCAGGGCGGGCGCGCGGGCGGGACTCGCGGGCGGGGGCGGGGCGGGAGGCGAAGCCGCGACCGCGCTCTCCGTGGTCGCGACGGCTGCCTCCTGATCGGTCTCGAAGACGATCAGCTCGGCGCCCACCGGCACGGTCTCGCCGGGTGTCGCATGGAGGGCGATGACGCGGGCGGTGAAGGGGGCGGAGATCTCCACCGTCGCCTTGTCGGTCATCACGTCCACGAGGGGCTCGTCCTCGCGCACGACCGCGCCGGCCTTCACGTGCCAGGCGGTGACTTCCGCCGCGGCGATGCCTTCGCCGATGTCGGGGAGCTTGAAGGTGATCCGGGCCATCCCTCAGTCCTCCATCACGCGGGTGAGCGCCTCGGCGACGCGGCTCGGGCCGGGGAAATAATGCCATTCCAGCGCATGGGGATAGGGCGTGTCCCAGCCGGTGACGCGGGCGACCGGCGCCTCCAGATGATGGAAGCAGTTCTCCTGCACCAGCGCCGACAGTTCGCTGCCGAAGCCGCAGGTGCGCGTCGCCTCGTGGACGATGACGCAGCGCCCGGTCTTTCTCACCGAGGCGACGATGGTGTCGATGTCCACGGGCATGATGGTGCGCAGGTCGATGACCTCGCCATCCACCCCGCTCGCCTCCACCGCGGTCAGGGCCACGTGCACCATGGTGCCGTAGGCGAGCACGGTGACGTCCGCCCCCGGCCGCACCACGGCCGCCTGGCCCAGCGGCACGCGGTAATGACCCTCCGGCACGTCGGCGCGCGGATCGTCGGCCCACGGCTTCACCGGCTGGTCGTGGCGGCCGTCGAACGGGCCGTGATAGAGCCGCTTGGGCTCCAGGAAGATGACCGGGTCGTCGTCCTCGATGGCGCTGATGAGCAGGCCCTTGGCGTCGTAGGGATTGGAGGGGATCACGGTCTTCAGCCCGCAGACATGGGCGAAGATGGCCTCCGGGCTCTGGCTGTGGGTCTGCCCGCCGAAAATGCCGCCGCCATAGGGCGTGCGCACGGTGAGCGGCGACGTGAACTCGCCGCCGGAGCGGTAGCGCAGCCGCGCTGCCTCGGAAATCAGCTGGTCGGTGGCCGGATAGATGTAGTCCGCGAACTGGATCTCCACGACGGGCCGCAGGCCATAGGCGCCCATGCCCACGGCGGTGGCGACGATGCCGCCCTCGGCAATGGGCGTATCGAACACGCGCCGCTTGCCATACTTGCCCTGGAGCCCCTGGGTGCAGCGGAAGACGCCGCCGAAGAAGCCCACGTCCTCGCCGAACACCAGCACGTCCGGGTCTTCGCCCAGCATCACGTCGAGGGCCGAATTGATGGCCTGAACCATGGTCATCGCGCTCATGTCACACCCCGAGCTCCTGACGCTGGCGCCGCAGGTGCCAGGGCATTTCCTTGAAGACGTCGTCGAACATGCTGGCCGGGCTGTGGGCGGGGCCGGTGCCCAGCGTGCCCAGCGCCTCCGCCTCCCGCCCGGCGCGGCGCACCTCCTCCCGCGCCTCCTCGACGAGGGCGGCATGGCGTTCATCCGACCATTCCCCGAGCAGGATGAGGTGCGTGCGCAGCCGGTCGATGGGATCGCCCAGCGGCCACGCGCTTTCCTCGCCCACGGGCCGGTACTTGCTGGGATCGTCGCTCGTGGAATGGGCGGACGCGCGGTAGGTGAACAGCTCAATGAGGGTGGCGCCACGATTGGTGCGCGCCCGGTCGGCGGCCCAGCGGGTCGTGGCGTAGACGGCGAGGAAGTCGTTGCCGTCCACCCTCAGCGCCGGCAAGCCATAGCCGTGGCCACGCGCGGCGAAGGTGGTCGCCTCACCCCCGGCAAGGCCCTGGAAGCTGGAGATGGCCCACTGATTGTTGACGATGTTCAGCACCACGGGGGCCCGGTAGACCGAGGCGAAGGTGAGGGCGTGGTGGAAGTCGGCTTCCGCCGTCGCCCCGTCCCCCACCCAGGCGGCGGCGATGCGGTCGTCGCCCTTGTAGGCGGAGGCCATGGCCCAGCCCACCGCCTGGCTGTATTGCGTCCCGAGGTTGCCGGAGATGGAGAAGAAGCCGGCCTCCTTGCTGGAGTAGAACACCGGCATCTGGCGGCCCTTCAGCCGGTCGCCGGCGTTGGAATAGACTTGGCACATCATGTCCGCCAGGGGCCAGTCGCGCGCCACCAGAAGGCCCTGCTGGCGATAGGCGGGAAAGCACATGTCGCCGCGGGCGAGGGCGAAGGCCTGCGCCACCGCCACCGCCTCCTCGCCGGTGCATTTCATGTAGAACGACGTCTTGCCCTGGCGCTGGGCGCGGACCATCCGCTCGTCATAGGCGCGGGTGAGCACCATGGCGCGAAGGCCCCGCCGCAGAGTCTCGGCATCCAGCTGCGGGTCCCACGCGCCCACCGCTTTGCCGTCGTCGTCGAGCACGCGGATGAGGCCGAAGGCGAGGTCGTGGGTCGCCTCGGCCGACACGGAAATGTCCGGGCGCGGCAGCACTCCCGCCTCGGGGATGACGAGCCCGCTGAAGTCGGGGGCATCGCCGGGCCGGCGGGCCGGCTCGGGAATGTGAAGGTCGAGCCGGGGCAGGTTGCGCGGGTGTTCGGTCATGGCCGTCCTTCGGGGCAAGGCCGGGCCGCGCGGCGGCGGCCGGCGGCGACTGTCAGCAGAAGATGGGAAGGGGGTGGAGGGCGGCGGACGACTCAGCGTCCGCGTCGGGCAGCAGCTCCGCCGTCGCCACGCCGACGATCTGGCCGATGCGCACGGCGATGTGCCGGGCCGCATCCTCAGCCGCCGCCTCGTAGCTCACATGCACGAGGAAGCCGTCTTGGGTCCTCGCCGTCTCCATCCCCAGCATGGGGACCTCGAGGCGACGGAGCAGATCGAGGGCGCGAATGGCGGCCTCCACGCCATGGACCTCCAGACGCAGCCGATATGCCATGGCCGGACCCTCCCCGCTCGCACTCTGAGACGGGAGAGATTACCGGCGGCGCCCCATAATTTCTTGCCGTTCTTTGGCTCTAAAAGTAGTTATACGGAAGCTTCTCCTTTCCAATCCGCATGAGACGGATACTTCTCCCGCCACCATCACCCCGCCCCGAAAGGCCTCCCGATGCAGAAGGACAAGCCCCTCGACGACATCGACCGGCGCATCCTGCGGGCGCTGCGCAAGCAGGCGCGCCTCACCAACAACGAGCTGGCGGAGATGGTCGGCCTCTCGCCGAGCCCATGTTGGACAAGGGTGCGGCGGCTGGAAGAGGCAGGCTACATCGAGAATTACGTGGCGGTGCTGAACCAGACCCAGCTGGGGCTGGGCGACACGGTCATCATCGAGGTGACGCTGGACCGCCACGACGAGGACCAGATCCAGAAGTTCGGCCAGGCGCTCACCGACCTGCCCGAGGTGCTGGAGGCCTACCTCACCACGGGCGAGTATGATTATTTCATCAAGGTCGCGGTGGATGGCACCGCCGGCTACGAGCGCTTCCTCAGGGAGCGGCTGTACAAGGTGCCGGGCATCCGCCACAGCCGCTCGTCCTTCGCCCTGAAATGCCTGAAGCGGGAATTCTCGCCCACGCCCTGACGCATGAAGCCGCCGCCCGGCGCGGCCCCGTCACGCCGCGCCGGTCTTGCGCCGTGCGGGTGCGCGCTCCTTGGCGGCGATGGGACGGGCGGAGGCGTTCATGAAGGCGGAGAGCTGGCGCTTGCCCTGCTCCGGGTCATAGGACACCGACAGAACCCGCGCGTCCTCGGGCGAGACCGAGATATAGAGGTGGGCCATGGAGCTATCGAAATAGCCGCTCTCGCCCGCCTCGAGGCGGAAGGGCGCATAGAATTCGGTGTGCACCTCGATGGCGCCGGAGAGGACGTAGACGAACTCTTCGCCATTGTGCCGGCTCCAATGGTCGAATTCCTCGACCGAGCGGGCGCGCACCAGCATTTCGAGTGGCACCATGCCCTTGCGCGACAGCTCGGTGGCGTGCGCGCGGTAATCGTACTGGCCGCTGGTGAAGCGGGCGCCGTCGCCCCCGCGCGTCGTGGTCTTGCGGCCGAGAACCTGCGGCTGCTCCTGCGGCACGCCCGGCGCCACCAGGTCCTCGATCGGCAGATCGAGCCCGTCGCAGATCCGCTTGATGATGTCGAAGGACGGCGAGACGAGGCCGTTCTCGATCTTGGACAGGGCCGAGGGCGACACGCCCGTCATCTGCCCCACCGCCGTGAGGGTGAGTCTGCGCTCCTTGCGGGTGCGCCGAAGATGCTGCCCGATCTGCTCGCCGGCGTCCCCGAATGCCTGCGCCACCATGCCTCTCCCGGCCTCTCGCCCGGCTTCCTGGCGCCAAGAGGATCGGCGCAGCCGCTCCCGAAGCAGCCGGAAGCGGGAGGAAGCCCGCCCATATTTTCCGCCGTTTGCTTAAAAGGCAAGCGACCCCGCCATAATCCAAATATTTTCCTTGCAGGAAATTATTTCCTGATTTTTCCTATGGGCCAAGACAGAGCGAGCACGAAGCAGCAGGCATGCAGATCACCGGCATCGAGGCGATCCCCTTTTCCCTTCCCGTCCGGCGGGAGTTCCGCTGGAACGGCCTGCTGCAGGGACTGGGGCATTTCGTGCTGGTGCGCGTCATCACGGATGCGGGCGTGACGGGCCATGGCGAGGCGGTGCCGCTGCCGGACTGGGGCGGCGACTTCGGGCGCCGGGCCGGCGAGACCCGCGAGACGGTGCGCAGCATCGTCGAGAACCAGCTGGCGCCCGCCCTCATGGGCCGGGACCCCTGCAACATCGCCGAGGCGGCGTCCGCCATGGAGCGCGTGGTCGTCGGCCATACCTATGCCAAATGCGCGGTCGAGATGGCGCTGCACGACATCTGGGGCAAGGTCCTCGGACAGCCGGTCTATCGCCTGCTCGGCGGTGCGGTGCGCGAGCGTGTCCAGGTCGCCCACATGGTGGGGCTGATGCCCCACGACGATGCGGTCGCGGAGGCGGAGGCGGCGGTCGCCGACGGCATCCGCGCACTTCAGATCAAGGGCGGCGAGAGCGCCGAGCGCGACGTCGCCCTCGTGCGCGCTTTGCGCGAGCGCCTGGGGCCGGACGTGCTGCTGCGGCTCGACGCGAACCAGGGCTACGCCAATTCCAAGACGGCGCTTGCCGTCCTCGCCCGCTTCGCGACCGACGAACTCTCCTACATCGAGTAGCCGGTCTGCGGCCTCACCCACATGGCGGCGGTGACGCGGGAAACGCCCATCCCCGTGGTGGCCGACGAGAGCTGCTGGACGCCGCGCGACGCCCTGGACCTCGTGCAGGCGGGCGCGGCCGATTGCATCTCCATCTATCTGGCCAAGGCCGGAGGCCTGCGTGCGGCCGGCGCGGTCGCCGCCATCGCGGAGGCCGCGGGCCTCGCCTGCGACGTCAACGGCTCCATCGAGTCCGGTGTGGGCAATGCCGCCAACGTGCATTTCGCCCTGTCGCGCCCGGCCGTCACGCTGCCGGCGGTGATCCCCGTTTCCGCCCCGAAGGGCAAGCATCCCTGCCGGGTGGGCGGGGCCTATTTCGAGGACGACATCATCGTCGAGACTTTTCCGTACAAGTCGGGCGGCATCCGTCCGCCGGACGGACCGGGCCTCGGCATCACCATAGACGAGCACAAGCTCGCGGCCTTCCGCCAATAGCCCGCTGACGGGGCGAACCAGAAAGGGAACTGACATGACGGTCGTGACATCTCGCGGCACCCGCCGTGGCCAAACCCTGGCCGCAGCCCTGTGTGCCCTCGCCCTCGCCTGCGGTCCGGCCGCGGCGCAGGTGAAATGGGACATGTCCATGGAGGACCGCGCCAACTCGCTGCCCGGCGAAGGCGCGACCGCATTCGCCGAGGACGTGGCCAAGTCCACCAAGGGTCAGGTGGTCATCACCGTCCATCATGGCGGCGCCCTGGGCTTCAAGAACAAGGACCATCTCAACGCGGTGCGTGACGGGGTTCTGCCCCTCGCCCAGAGCCTCGCCGGCGCCTTCTCCGGCCAGGAGCCGGTCTTCCTGCTGTCATCCCTGCCCTTCGTCGCGCGCAATCTTGACGAGGCGAAGGTGCTCTACGCGGTGGCCCGCCCGGCCTATGAGGAAGCCCTCGCGCGCAACGGGCAGAAGCTGCTCTATTCCTCGCCCTTCCCGCCCACCGGCATCTGGGCGAAGAAGCCGCTGCGGTCGGTGGACGACCTGAAGGGCCTGAAGATCCGCACCTACGACGTGAACGGCACCATCACCTTCAAGAACCTCGGGGCTGCCCCGCTGCAGGTCAGCTTCAGCGATGTCGTGCCCCAGCTCGGCACTGGCAATCTCGCCGCCGTGCTCACCTCGGCGGACGGCGGGCGTTCGCTGAAGCTGTGGGAGTTCACGCCGGTCTTCAACGATCTCGGCTATGCCTTCCCGCTCAACATCACCGCGGTGAGCACCGATGCCTTCGGCAAGCTCACGCCGGAGCAGCAGAAGGCGGTGATGGACGCCGCCACCGCCGCCGAGGCGCGCGACTGGGCGGCCGTCCGCACCTGGGAAGCCAAGAATTACGACGTGCTGCGCGAGAACAAGACGGAGATCGTCAAGGACGCGCCGCCGGCCTTCCTCGATGCCCTCGCCAAGGCGCGCGAGCCCGCCGTCAAGGACTGGCTCGACAAGACCCGCGCGGGCGGCAAGTCGATCCTCGACGCCTTCGCGCAGAAGGTCGGGCACCAATGAGGCGCGCGGCCCGCGCCCTCGATCACATCGCCGAGGTGCTGGGCACGACGGCGCTCGCCGTCGCCGCCGTGATGCTTGCCATCGCGACCGCCCATATCCTGCTGGAGATCTTCCTGCGCAACGTGCTGGCGACCTCCACCTATGCCGTGGACGAGGTGGTGGGCTATGGCGTCGGCGCCATGACGGTGCTCGCCATGGCCGCCACCCTGCGGCGCGGCGAGATGATCCGCGTCCAGCTGGTGCTGGCGCGCCTGCCCCCTGCGGCGCGGCGCATGGCGGAGATCGGCTGCGCGCTCCTCGCCCTCGTCCCCGTGCTGCTTTTGACGCGGGCCTTCGGCCTATCGACCCTGCGCAGCTTCAGGGAGCACACGGTCAGCACCGGCCTTCTGGAAGTGCCGCTGTGGATTCCCGAGGCGGTCTTTTCCTTCGGCCTCGGCCTTCTGGCCCTGCAGCTCGCAACCTATGCGCTGCGCCTCGCCGTCGATCCCGAGGCGACCATCACGGTCGCCGACGTCACGTCCGAATAATCCGGCCGGCCCTCGCCGGGGAGCATCCTCATGGGCGCGTACAGCCTCAGCTTCGCCGTGTTTCTTCTGGTGCTCGCCTTCCTGGGCGCCGGCGTGTGGATCTTCGCCGGCATCCTGCTGGTCAGCGTCAGCAGCCTCGTCATTCTGCTGGACTTCCCCATCGACCGCATCGCGGCGCTGGCGAAGACCGCGGTGTTCCGCAGCTCCACCGGATGGGAGCTCTCCGCCCTCCCCCTGTTCATCTGGATGGGCGAGATCGTCTTCCGCACCGACGTCGCCGAGCGCCTGTTCCGCGGCCTCTCGCCCCTCGCCAACCGCGTGCCGGGGCGCCTGCTGCACACCAACGTGTCCGGCTGCACCCTGTTCGGCGCGGTGTGCGGATCGAGCGCCGCCACCGCCGCGACGGTGGGCAAGATCACCACCAAGGCGCTCGCCCAGCGCGGCTACGACACGGACCTCACCATCGGCTCGCTCGCCGCCGCGGGCAGCCTCGGACTGCTCATCCCGCCGTCCATCGTGATGATCGTCTACGGCGTCATCGCCGAGGTCTCCATCGCCAAGCTGTTCATCGCCGGCTTCATCCCGGGCTTCTTCATCGCCGGCGTGTTCTCCTCCTTCATCGCCGTGCGCTGCTGGCTCGATCCCTCGCTTTCACCGGTGGACGAGACGCGCCTGAGCCTCGCCGAGGCGGTGCGCGCCGTGCTCGGCCTGTGGCCGGTGCTGCTGCTGATCGTGATCGTGATGGGGTCCATCTACACCGGCATCGCCACGCCCACCGAGGCCGCCGCCGTCGGGGTCGGCGCGACCTTCGCCATCGCGGCGCTCACGCGGCAATTGTCCTTCACGCTGGCGAAGGAATCGGCCCTCGCGGCGGCGCGCAGCTCCTGCATGATCCTGTCCATCATGATCTCGGCCTCGCTGCTGTCCACGACGCTCGCCTACCTGCACGTTCCCACCGACCTCGCCCATGTGGTGCAGCAGAGCGGGCTCGGCCCCTACCAGCTCATCATTGCCATCGGCGTGCTCTATCTGGTGCTCGGATGCTTCCTCGACGGCGTGTCCATCACCGTGATGACCATGCCGGTGGTGCTGCCCCTCGTGACCGCCGCCGGCTTCGATCCGCTGTGGTTCGGCGTGTTCCTCGTCATCATGGTGGAGCTCGGCCAGATCACCCCGCCAGTGGGCTTCAACCTGTTCGTCCTGCAAGGCCTCACCGGCCAGCCGCTGTCGCGTGTGGCGAAGGCGTCGGCGCCGTTCGGCCTGCTCATGCTCGCCTGCCTCACCGTGCTCACCCTCTGGCCCGCCATCGTGCTCTGGCTGCCCAACCTGCTGCAGCCCTGACACAATCGCCTTTCGTCCCGAAGAGTATGTCATGACCGGCTACCGCCTCGCCGCCGACATCGGCGGCACCTTCACCGACGTCGCGCTGCTCTCCGAGACGGGAGCGCTCGCGACCGCGAAGGTGCCGTCGACGCCGCACGACTATGCGATCGGCATCCTCGACGGATGCCGGCAGATCCTCGCGCGGGAAGGCCTCGACGCCGCGGCGATGGCAGAATTTCTCCACGCCTCCACGGTCGCCACCAACGCCATTCTGGAGGGCAAGGGCGCCCGCACGGCGCTGGTGACCACCGAGGGCTTTCGCGACGTGCTGGAGCTGCGGCGCATCCGCGTGCCGCGTCTCTACGAGCCGCTCTACCAGAAGCCCCAGCCGCTGGTGCCGCGGCGCCACCGCTTCGAGGTGCGCGAGCGCATAGCCGCGGACGGCAGCGTCGTCACGCCGCTCGACGAGCGCGCGTTCGAGGCCATCGCGGAGGCCATCGTCGCTGCGGACATCGCGGCGGTGGCCGTGTGCTTCCTGAACTCCTTCACCAACCCGGACCACGAGCGCCGCGCGGGCGAGCTGCTGCGCGCGCTGCTGCCCGGGCGCTTCGTGACCCTGTCGGTGGACGTGCTGCCGGAGGTCCGCGAATATGAGCGCACCAGCACCACGGTCATCAACGCTTATGTGGGGCCGCCGGTGGAGGCCTATCTCAACTCCCTGACGGAGCAGCTCGCCGACGCCGGCATCGCCGCGCCGCTGCGGATGATGCAGTCGAGCGGCGGCCTGCTCGACATCGCCTCGGTGATCGCCAAGCCCGCGCAGGTGGTGGAGAGCGGCCCCGCCGCCGGCGTCATCGGCGCCGCCCGGCTCGGCATGCTGTCGGGCTATGAGGACATCATCACCCTCGACATGGGCGGCACCACCGCCAAGGCGGCGGTGATCGAGAAGGGCCGCCATGTGTCCACCGACGAGTACGAGGTCGGCGGCGGCATCTCCCTCTCCAGCCGGCTGGTGAAGGGCGGCGGCTATGCCCTGCGGCTGCCGGTGATCGACGTGTCCGAAGTGGGCGCCGGCGGCGGTTCGCTGATCTGGCGGGACGGCACCGGCCACCTCAAGGTGGGGCCGCACAGCGCCGGCGCGTGGCCGGGTCCGGCCTGCTACGGCCGCGGCGGCACCGCGCCGACCGTCACCGACGCCAACGTGGTCCTGGGCTATCTCAACCCGACGGCCATCGCCGGCGGCACCGTGCCCATCGACGCGGAGGCGGCGCGCGCGGCCCTGGCCTCCGTGGCCGAGGGCCGCGACCTCGAAGCGCTCGCCTACGGCGTGGTGCAGCTGGCGGCGACGACGATGATGCGGGCGGTCAAGGCGGTCACCACCTATCGCGGCCGCGACCCGCGCGACTTCACCCTGTTCGCCTTCGGCGGCGGGGGCGGGCTCTATGCGGCGGATCTCGCGCGCGCCCTCGGCATCCGCGCCGTGGTCGTCCCGCCCGCCGCCGGCGTGTTCAGCGCCGTGGGGCTGCTGTTCGCGGACCTGGAGCTCGCCCTCTCCCGCGGCTATCTCCGCCGGCTGGCGCGCGCGAGCGATGCCGAGATCGCCGCCATTTTCACCGAGCTGGAAGCCTCGGCCGTCGCCGAGCTCAAGGTCGCACGCGACCTCGTGGTGTTCACGCGCCGCGTGGACGTGCGCTATGCCGGCCAGGCGTTCGAGCTCCCGGTCGAGGTGCCGCAGGCTGATGGCCCGCTCGACTTCGCCGAGATCGGCCGCACCTTCGACGCCGAGCACGAGGCGACCTACGGCCACCGCCTGCCGCCGGCCCATCCCAAGGAGATCGTGGCCCTGCGCGTCACCGCCCGCGTGCCGCCGCGGCGCCCGCCGACCCTCGATGCCGCCCGGCTCCTCGCCGCCACGCCGCGCACGGCGCAAACGCGGCGGTCGGTGTTCTTCGGCGCACTGGGGCGGCACGATACCGCGGTCATCGGCCGGGGCGATCTCTCGGCGGAGTCGCGCGAGGGGCCTCTGGTGATCGAGGAATATGAAGGAACCTCCGTGGTCCCGCCCGATTGCAGCGCCCGTCTCGACGGGCACGGCAACGTGGTCATTGCTGTGGGGTGAGGGCGACAATGGACGACACCATCGATTCCCTGCTGCTCGAGATCATCCGCAACAGCTTCAGCACCGTCGCCGACGAGATGGCCCTCATCCTCATGCGCTCGGCGCATTCCATGATCGTGCGCGATTCCATGGACTATTCGACGGCGATCTGCGACGCCGAAGGGCGCATCGTCGGCCAGGGCCTCACCACGCCCATGCACCTCGGCAGCTTCTATGACGCCATGCGCCACCTGATCGGCCAGTTCGTGGGGCAGATCCGCGAGGGCGACCTTTTTATCGGCAACGATCCCTATCTCGCCTCCGGCCAGCACCTGCCCGACATCTACATCATCGCGCCCATCTTCCACGCGGGCGCGCTGGAAGGCTTCGCCACCACCATCGCCCACCATGCCGACGTGGGCGGCATCGTGGCCGGCAGCAATTCCATCGGCGCCACCGAGATCTTCCAGGAGGGCCTGCGGCTGCCCTTCCTCAAGCTCTGGGACGCCGGGGTGGAGAACGGCGCCATCCTGGACATCGTCCGGGCCAATGTCCGCGTGCCCGAGAAGGTGATCGGCGACCTGCAGGCGCAGATCGCCGCCTGCCGGGCCGGCATCCGCGGCTATGGCGAGCTTTTCGCCCGTTACGGCTCCCCCACCATGCGGCGCTATATCGAGGCGCTGCACGATCACGCGGAGGCGCTCGCGCGCCTCCAGATCAGCGCCATGCCGGACGGCGTCTACAGCTTCGAGGACCGCATCGACGGCCTGGGCGAGAACCCCACGCCCATCGCCCTGAAGGTCACGCTCACCATTTCCGGCAGCGACGTGACCACCGACTGGACGGGTACGGCGGAGCAGGTGAAGGGCGGCATCAACGCGCCGCTGTCTTTTCTCAAGTCCAACGTCTACGCCGCCCTGCGCTCGGTGATGAGCGAGGACGTTCCCAACTGCCACGGCTTCACCCGCGCCATCCACGTCGTCGCGCCGGCGGGGACCCTGGTCAACGCCACCCATCCGGCACCCTGCGGTGCCCGGGGCATCACCGGCTATCGCATCGCCGACTGCCTGTTCGGCGCGCTGGCGCAGGCGGTGCCGGACCGCGTGACGGCCGACGGGGCGGGAGGCTCCACCCTGCCCACCATCGCCGGCTGGCGGGGCAGCGAGCCGTTCGTCTTCTCCGAGTGCGTCATGGGCACATGGGGCGCGAGCCAGGATCACGATGGCCAATCCGGCGTGCCGCATATGTGCTCCAACCAGTCCAACGTCCCCATCGAGATGATCGAGGCGGAATATCCCATCCGCATCGAGCGCTATGGCTATGTGGCCGACACCGCCGGCGCCGGGCGGCAGCGCGGCGGCCTCGGCCTCGTGCGGGAATATCGCGCCCTCGCCGGCGACCTCTCCCTGTCCGTCCGCGCCGACAAGCAGGATTTCCCGCCCCACGGCCTCAGCGGCGGCGCGCCGGGCGCGCCGTGCAGCAGCGTGCTCAATCCCGACGGCAACGCCCGTGCCCTGCCCATGCTGTTCACCGCCCCCGTGCCGCTGGATTCGGGCGACCTCTTCCGCCACGTGATGGCGGGCGGCGGCGGCTTCGGACCCGCGCGGGAGCGCGATCCCGAGGCGGTCCTCGCCGATGTGCTCGACGGGCTGGTGACGCCCGAGGGGGCGCGACGGGACTATGGCGTCGTCATCCTCGGCACACCGCCCGCCCTCGACATGCCGGCCACCATCGCCCTGCGCTCCGCCGCGACCTGAGCCGAAAGAGCATCGTGCCCCTTTTTCTCCCCGACCCCTATTCCTCCCACATCCGCCCCGCCCTGCGCGGGGCCCGGGCGGCCGTGTCCGCCGCCCATCCGCTGGCTGCCTCGGCAGCCCTGGAGGTGATGGCGGACGGCGGCAACGCGGCGGACGCCGCCATTGCGGCGCAGGCCGTCATCGCCGTGCTCCTGCCGGAAGCGGCGGGCCTCGGCGGCGACGGCTTCTTCCTCGTGCGCGCGCCGAACGGCGCCGTGACGGCGGTGAACGCCGCGGGAGCCGCGCCGGCGGGCCTCGACGGCCCCATCGGTGACGACGGCAGCAGCGTGACCGTGCCCGGGCTGGTGATGGGCTGGTCCGACGTCTCGCGCCGGTTCGGCGCGGTGTCCCTCGCCCGCGCGCTCGCGCCGGCCCAGCGGCTTGCCGCCTCCGGCGCCAGCGTGCGGGCGGAGACGGTGCGGGCCGTGCACGCCCAGAAGGCGCGGCTGGTCCGGGGCGGGGCCGAAAGCTGGCCGTTCTTCGCCGTGGACGAAGGCACCCGCATCCGTCAGCCGGCGCTGGCCGAGACCCTCGAAGGCATCGGCACCCACGGCGCCCGATGGTTCTATGAGGGCGCCATGGCGCACGCCATCTCGGCCGCCGTGCGCTGCCGCGGCGGCGCCCTTTCGGCGGGCGATCTGGCCGCCCACGACAGCGTGGTGACGGCCCCGCTTTCGCTGGCGTGGCAGGGCGGCCGCATCCATGTGCAGCCCCCCGTGTCCCAAGGCGTCCTGCTGCTCATGGCGCTCAATGCCTATGCCCGCCTCGCGCCGCCCGCCGCCATCCGTCAGCACGCCCTCATCGAGCTCACCCAGGCCGCCTTCGCCTTCCGCGACCGGGCCGGCGAAGGCGCCGCCCTGCTGGCCGAACCGCTGCCCGTCGATCTCGCGCGGGCGAGCCTGCGGGGCGGCCCGCGGAGCTACCTGCACACGGCGGGCGTCGCCACGGCCGACGTGCAGGGCATGGTCGTCTCCTCCCTCGTCTCGGTGTTCGACGACTTCGGCTCGGCGATCTACGTACCGGAGGGCGGCTTCGTGCTGAACAACCGGGCCGCGGGCTTCACCGGAGCGCCAAACCACGCGCGGCCCGGCGCGCTGCCGGTACATACGCTCGCGCCGATCCTCGTGGATCGTCCGGAGGGCTGCCTCGCGCTCGCCACCCCCGGCGCCGACGGGCAGGTGCAGACGCTCCTGCAGATCCTGATCCGCGTCTTCGAGGAAGGCTGCGACCTGCCCAGCGCCATCGACGGACCACGCTGGCGCAGCGAGGACGGGCGGCTGCTGCTGGAGGGCGCCCACGCCGGGCTGGCGGACTTGCAGGCGCTCGGCCACCGGGTGGTGCCGACCCCCGCGGGCGATACGCGGTTCGGCGCGGTGGTCTGTGCCGGACTTGCTGACGGCATGCCGTTCGCCGTCTCCGACTGGCGCCGGGAGACCTGGTCAGCGGCCTGCTAGGGTCGGCGCCCGGCGGGTGCGGCTTCCATCTCTGGTCGCGACGCTCCGGTGCTCGCGTGCCGACGCCGACCACGTCGCGCTCCAGGCGCCGGTCCGGGGGTCTGGATATCGTCGGGACGTGGGACCGAGGAGGGCGCGCTTGGCTCGTGCAGCGCCGTCGTTTCTTCGCTGGTCATCGAGAGATACCCCAGCACGGCGCGACGAACCCGGGACCGGAGCGCATCATGCTCCGTCTCACCCCGCTCGCCCGCGGCGTCGAGCATCCCGCGGATGATCGCCAGGACGTCCGCCGTTGTGGTGGCGATGTCCGTTTGGCGAGGAAGGTCCGGACGCGCGAGCACATCCGCGACAAGCATCCCCATCCGCGCCCTCACCAGCTGGGTCTGCGGATCGAACGGCAGGCGGGCCTCCTCGAAATCGAGCAGGCGGGCCAGACGGGGGCGCCGAACCTGATGACGCACGGCGGCTGCGATCACGCCCTCAAGCGCATCGCGTCCCGCTGACGCGGCCGCTGCGGCTTCGACCTCCTCGACGAGGCTTGCCGTTTCACGCGCGATCAGAGCGCCGATCAGCGCATCCTTGTCCGGAAAGTATTGGTAGAGCGTGCCGATGCTGACCCCGGCACGGTCTGCCACCGCGTTGGTGGTGAAACCGCCGAAGCCCTGCGCTTCCAGAATGCGAGCAGACGCCTCGACAATCGCGCCGACGGTGGCATGGGCGCGCGCCTGACGTGGCTGTTTTCGCGGGCAAGTCCGCTGTGTGTTGGCCGGGACGGTCATGGCGCCGAATGCGAGTGGAAAAGCTGAGCGTATGCTCGCATTCTTTTGGCGTCAATCACCGATGCCAAGGATGCATGATGGATACGCAGTCAAACCAATTCGCAATCGCGCTCACCACTTTCTTCATGGTCAAGACCTCCCCGGAGTGGCTGGGCTTTCCGTTCGAGACGCGGCTGGCCCACGCCCGCGAAACCCTCCAGCCCATCTTCGACGAGTTCAAGGGCCGCGTCCGCCTCAAATGGTACGACGTCGAATTCTACACCGCGAAGATCAGCGACATCTGGATGATCGAAGCCAGGGATCACCACAGCTACCAGCTGTTCTGCGAGAAGCTGCGGGAAACGCCGTTCTGGGACCGCTTCTTCTTCGTCCAGGACATCTTTCCCGGCGAACTGAACGCCTGGGCCAAGAATTACGACGTCGAGGCGTTGCAGTCCTAGCAGGGCGCCGCCGCGGACGGCGGCGCCCCTCATCCTCGATATCTCGCCCCTTTGCCCACGCGCGACGGCGCCCGGCGACATCCCGTCCCGATCAAGGTTCTGTTGACATTAAGCTATGTAGCGTTTAATTTTCGCTACAGCTTAAAAATCATCCAACTCGTCACCGGCGGCCCTCTCGCGGCCGTCGTGGAAGGCGGGGCCAGAGCCGGAACAATGAGGGGGACGATGAGCGTTGCTGCCGCGCATCCGCATCACCACCAATCGCAGACGCTTGCCCGGCCAGAGCCATTGCTGGAGGTGTCCGGCGTCACGCTCCAGTACAAGACCCGCGATCTGCTGGTCACGGCCACCCGCGACGTCAGCTTCGACGTCTATCCGGCCGACCGCTTCGTCCTGCTCGGACCGTCCGGCTGCGGCAAATCCAGCCTGCTGAAGGGCGTGGCCGGATTCCTCACGCCGGTGGCGGGCTTCATGCGGCTGAACGGCCAGGTGATCACCGGCGCCGGACCGGACCGCATGATGGTGTTCCAGGATTTCGACCAGCTGATGCCCTGGAAGACGGTGCTGGAGAACGTGATGTTCCCCATCCTGGTGAGCCGTCGCTTTCCCCGCGCCGAAGCCCGCGCGCGGGCCATGGCCAGCATTTCGAAGGTCAAGCTCGGCAAGTTCGCGGATGCCTATCCGCACATGCTCTCCGGCGGCATGAAGCAGCGCGTGGCCATCGCCCGCGCCATGGCCATGGAGCCCGCCATCCTGCTGATGGACGAGCCCTTCGCCGCCCTCGATGCCCTGACCCGCCGCCAGATGCAGGACGAGCTGTTGCAGCTGTGGGACGACACCCGCTTCACGGTCCTGTTCGTCACACACTCCATCGAGGAGGCGATCGTGGTCGGATCGCGCATCCTGGTGCTCTCGCCCCACCCCGGCCAGGTGAAGGCGGAATTGAACGCTCACCAGTATGGCCACGGCCATCTGGGCGGGAGCGACTTCATGGCCCTCACCCAGAAGATCAACACCATGCTGTTCGCCGAGGGTCACCATGGCTGAGATGTCCCCTTCGCCTGTCGCCCGGCTTTCTCCCCCGATCCGGCCGGAGTTCGAGAGAGCGACGCCCCCCGTGAGCGATGCGGGCGAAATCGAGCGTCCGCTGTCGCTTTGGGAGCACCTCGCCAACATGGAGGGTGTACGACGCGGGGCCATCGTCGCGGCGCTGATGGTGGCCTGGCAGGTCTATGCCCTGTGGCTATCCAACCCCCTGATGTTCCCGACGCTGACGGACACTTTGCGCGCCCTGTGGGATGGCCTGTTTCACGGCGCCTTGCTCCAGCGCATCGGCGCGACGCTGCAGGTGCTGATGATGGGCTATACCATCGGCATCGCGCTCGCGGCCGTGCTGACCACCTTTGCTGTCTCCTCGCGGCTGGGGGCCGACCTTCTGGCGACCCTGACCGCCATGTTTAATCCGCTGCCCGCCATCGCGCTCCTGCCGCTGGCGCTCCTGTGGTTCGGGCTCGGGGTGCCCAGCCTCGTCTTCGTCATCGTCCATTCGGTGCTGTGGGCCGTGGCCCTCAACACGCTGACGGGCTTTCTGGGCGTCTCCGAAACCCAGAGGCTGGCCGGCCAGAACTACGGCCTGCGCGGCGTGCGCTATGTGGCGCTGATCCTGATCCCGGCGGCCTTCCCGTCCATCCTCTCGGGGCTGAAGATCGGCTGGGCCTTTGCGTGGCGGACGCTGATCGCCGCCGAACTGGTGTTCGGCGTGTCCTCGCGATCGGGCGGGCTCGGCTGGTTCCTCTTCGAGAAGCGCAACCAGCTGGAAACCGACCAGGTCTTCGCGGGACTCACCTGCGTCATCATCATCGGCCTGCTCGTTGAAGGGCTCATCTTCCGGTCCATAGAGGCCCGCACCATCCGCCGCTGGGGCATGAGCCGCGGCTGATACCGCCCTGCACGCACAACCCAAGGAAAAGAGCAGTTCCATGCGTATTCGCCTTCTCGGCACAGGCACGCCCACGCCCTCCCTGCGCCGCATGTCCTCCGGCTATGTGATCGAGACCGGCACCGACGTGATCGTCATGGACCACGGCTTCGGCTCGCATCATCGCCTGTTGGAGCTGGGCATCCCCGCGACCCGGGTGACGCACCTCTTCTTCTCCCACCTGCACTACGACCATTGCGGCGACTATGGCCGCCTGCTGCTGACCCGATGGGACCAGGGCGCCGACCGCATTCCGGAGCTGAAGGTGTTCGGACCCGCCCCCATCGCCGAGATCACCGAGCGCCTGTTCGGCGCCGATGGCGTCTACAACGCGGATCTGGTGGCGCGCACGTCCCACGGCTCGAGCCTCGACCTTTTCAAGGCCCGCGGCGGCACCCTGCCCCGGCCCCGGCCGGCCCCCGAGGTCACGACGCTGGCCCCGGGCGACATCATCCAGGGGGACGGCTGGACGCTGGAAACGACGCAGGTGAACCACTTCCAGCCCTACCTCGTCACCCTCGGGTTCCGCCTGACCACGCCCGAGGGCGTCTTCGTCTACTCCGGCGACAGCGGGCCGGCGGAGAGTATGCACGCGCTGGCCAGAGAGTGCGACGTACTGGTGCACATGTGCCATTACCTCTCGGGCACCAACTACAGCCCCGACTTCTCGCACAGCTGCATGGGGCACATGGAGCTGGCCGAGCTGGCGCGGGACGCCAAGGTGAAAACTCTCGTCCTCACGCATATCACCGAGCAATTCGACAGGCCGGGCCTCAGGGAACGGGTGGTCGCCGACATCTCCCGTGTCTACGGCGGCAACATCTTCTTCGGCGAAGACCTCATGGAGATCCCGCTGAAGGGACCGCAGAGCGACCGCCTGCTCTGACGCGCTCGGGCGGTGGCCCGACCGCACAGATGCCGCGACGAAACGAACGCGACGCCCGGCTGCGGGCGTCGCGCCTTGATCGACCGACACACCAGACGCCGAAGCGGCGCAGAACCTTCCAGACAAACGGGGATGCCGATGAAACACCTGACCCGGCTGGCCGCAATGGCCGTCGCACTGGCCGCCACCCTCGGCCCACTCCTCGTCCGGCATGCGGAAGCGGCGGAGGTGCGGGTCGTGAGCGGCCTCGGCCTGTGCTACCTGCCCATGATCATCGCCGCGGAAAGCAAGCTTATCGAAAAGCATGCGGCGGCCCTCGGCGTGCCGGACGTGAAGGTCAGCTATACGCAATTGACCAGCGGCCCGGCCATCACCGACGCGCTGATCTCCGGCAATGCGGATATCGCCATGGCCGGAACGTCGGTGCTGCTCAATCTGTGGGACAAGACGGTGAAGTTCGCCCCCGTGAAGGGCATGATGGCGATCTGCGATTCGCCCATCTATTTCAACACCATCGACCCGGCGATCACGTCCATCAAGGACTTCAAGCCCACCGATCGGGTCGCCATGGCTTCCGGCAAGGGAACGCAGCACGCGTTGATCCTGGAAATGGCCACCGCCCAGGCCTTCGGCTTCGACCAGCGCAACAAGTTCGACACGCTCGCGATCACGATGTCCCATCCCGACGGGGTCGCGGCGCTGCTGTCGGGCGGGGCCGGCGCCAAGACGCACGTGACCACGGTGCCCTTCATCCAGATGGAGCTCGCCCATCCGAACGTCCGCACCATCCTCAGCTCCTACGATGTCACCGGCGGCCCCAACACGCTGATTACCGCTTATGCCAACGACAAGTGGCGGGCCGACAACCCGAAGCTCTACGCCGCCACCTATGGGGCACTGACCGAGGCGATGGGCCTCATCGCCGCCGACAAGACCGCGGCCGCACAGGCGTTCAAGCGCTTCGACAATTCGAAGCTGTCGGTCGCGGAGATCGTCGCGATCCTGAATGATCCGAACATGATGACCTTCTCGCCGACGCCGCGCAAAGTGATGGTCTTCGCGCAGTACATGCACAAGACCGGCCTGCTGAAGAACTTGCCCGCCTCATGGAAGGACGTCTTCTTCAGCAACGTCCATGATCTGCCCGGTGACTGACCGCACGGGGCTGGCGCCTTACCCACGCGGGTGGGAGTGCCTTGCCTCGATGGGGGAACGTCAGTACCACCGCCCCTCTGACCTGGGTTCGGAATCGCCCCATGACAAAGCCTCGGCTTCCGCCTGCGACGCGCGATGATGCAAATCCGGCCGCGAGGGCTCCTGCGTCCCAGGCCGGATACGACTTCTGGCGCCGGTTTGCGCCGAAGGACCCGGGTCAGTCGCCGAAATACCTTCAGTTGAGGGATGCGGTCCTGGCGGGAATCCGCGAGGGATTCTGGAGCCTTGGCGATCGCCTGCCGCCCGAGAAGGATCTCGCCCTGGCCACCGGCCTCAGCCTCGGCACGGTGCAGAAGGCCTATCGCGAACTGGTGCAGGACGGGGCGGTAGACCGTCGCCAGGGGCGGGCGGGAAGCTTCGTCAATCGCGAGCCGCGCCAGGTCGACACGGTCTGGCATTTCCTGTTCAGCGACGAGCGACGGGAAAACTTCTTCCCGGTCTTTCCTCAGGTCGACCGCATCCATCGGCACAGCAGCCGCGGCTCCTGGAGCATGCACATGCCCTGGGTGGAAAACGAGGTCGTTGAGATCGACCGCATCGTCGACATCGGCCACGAGTTCCTGGTCTACAGCCAGTTCATCATCGATGCGCGCGTCTATGACCAGGCGCGCAAGGACAAGAAGACGGCTCTCGAAGGCGTCAACCTGCGGCGCGAGCTCAACCTCAACGTCCAGCGCATGACCTACGATATTCGCATCGAGCCGCTGCCGCGCGCCATCTGCTCCAAGATCGGAGTGGCGGCCAAGACGATCGGCATGGTGGTGGAGATCTTCAGCTCGGCCAGCCCCGCCAACGGCGGATCGTTCCAGCGGATTTTCGTTCCGCGCACGCAATTCTTCATGCGCATCGATACGCAGGCGCCCCGCTCGTCGTGAACGCGCGCTCCCCGGCGCGCGGAGGATCGCGCATTCACCGGCCGGATTGGCCGAAGATCAGTACGCCTTGCCGCGCGCGGAAACCGGCCACAGGGTTTCCACGACGCCGTTGCGGACGCCGACGTACCAGTCGTGCATGTTGCAGGTGGGGTCGCAGTGGCCCGGGACCAAGCGGATCTTCTCGTTGATCGCGAGCACGCCCTTGGGGTCGTGGATGACGCCGTGCTCGTCCGAGCAACTCACGTAAGACACGTCGTCGCGTCCGTAGATGACGGGCAGGCCGGAATCCACCGACTGCACCTTGAGACCTGCGTCGCAGATCGCCTCGTCTGGCTTCGCGTGACTCATCACCGCCGTCAGAATGAAGAGCGCGTTTTCCCACTCGCCCTCGTCGATCCGGTTCCCGGCGGCGTCGCGGATGCGGCCGTAGTCGGCGTCCATGAAGGCATAGCTGCCGCACTGCAATTCGTTGTACACGCCGGACATGCTCTCGAAATGGTAGCTGCCGGTGCCCCCGCCGCTGATCACGTCCGGCGCGAGACCGTTCTGTTCAAGCATCGCGACCACCTCCCGCACCTGCGCGATGGCCGCATCGAGTTTCGCCTTCCGGTCCTCGAACCTGTCGAGGTGCTGCATGGCGCCCTGGTAGGCCTGGAGACCCGCGAAACGCAGATTGGGAGCGCCGCCGATAGCCTCGGCGATGGCCAATGCCGCATCGAGGGATCGCACGCCGCATCGGCCCGCTCCGCAATCAATCTCGACGAGGCAGTCGAGCGTGGTACCGTGCCTGAGCGCGGCGGCGGACAGGTCCGGGACGTTGTCCAGGTCGTCGACACAGACGGTGACGCCGCCGCCAAAGGCGGGCAGCCGCGCGAGCCTGTCGATCTTGACCGGATCGCGCACCTCGTTGGAGATCAGGATGTCCTTGATGCCGGCGCGGGCGAAGACCTCCGCCTCCGACACCTTCTGGCAGCAGACGCCGACCGCCCCGCCGAGGTCCTGCTGGAGGCGCAGCACATCCACCGACTTGTGCATCTTGCCGTGAGCGCGGTGGCGCATGTTCCGGGCGCGGGCGTACTCCCCCATCTTGCGGATGTTCCGCTCCAGCGCATCGAGATCAAGGATCAGGCAAGGCGTCTGGATCGCGCTCTCCGGCATGCCGGGGATGGCGGGCACGGCGAAGCCGACGTCGTCGAAGTCGAACGCGGTTTCGGAAGCCATCACTTGGGTCCTCTTCCTTTCAATGCCATGTCAAAGTCGCGGCCGGTCCCAACATCGCCTGCCCGGCGCGGCGCCGTCGAGCGCTGCCCCTTTGGCCCCGGGACATCGCCCTCCCGCAACAGCCGTGACGATCCAAGACCGCCACGGCACCATGGGGCACAGACTCTACACCCTCGACATGCGACACCGGACGATCACGGTCGCCCGGCGGCGGCCCTCACTTGGCCGGCGCAGCGCTGCCTTGGCCGAGCTTCGCCAACTCGGTCTGGAGGGTCGCCACGATCTCCGGATCTATACCCTTCATGTGCTTGTCCACGACGGGCTTAAGCTTCTCCTTGATGGCCGCTGTGGTGGCGGCGTCGAGGACGTTGGACTCCAGACCGGCGGCCCGCATCTGCTTCAGCGCCTCGGGCGAAAGCGCGCGGTTCGCCTCCCGCTCGGTGGTGCGCGCCTCGGCGCAGGCGTCGCGCATGATCGCCTGATCCGCCGGCGACAGGCTGTCGAAGAACTTCTTCGACATCAGGACGGCCACAGGCGCATAGAACAGATTGGCCTCCGTGACGTACTTTTGCACCTCGAAGATCTTGTTCGCGAAAATCAACGGATAGGTCCCGGTCTGGCCGTCGATCGCCTTGGTTTCGAGGCCGGTATAGACCTCGGTGTAGGGCATGGGCACCGCATTCGAGCCGAGCGCGTTGACGGCGTCGATCATGACCGGGTTCTGAATCGTCCTGATCTTGAGGCCGCGGAAGTCGTCGAGCCCTTTGACCGCCCGTCGGCTGTTCGTCACCTGATGAAACCCGGCTTCCCAGAAGCAGAGACCGACCAGGCCCTTGCTCTCAAGCCTGCGTAGCATTTCGGTCCCCACGGGCCCGTCGAGAATGGCGTCAGCCTCCCGATCGGAGGCGAAAATATAGGGCAGATCGAAAACACCGAACGCCTTATCCACGCCGGATACCGCCGCGGTGGATGTCACCGCAACTTCCAGAATGCCACCCTGAGCCGCCGAGATGGAAGGGACCTCGGCCCCGATCTGGCCGGACGGAAAGCCCCGCACCCGGATTTTGCCACCCGTCTTGGCCTCGACGATCTCGCCGAACTTCCTCACCCCGATGCCGTAGGGATGGTCGGCCGCGGTGACGTAGCTGACCCGGATCGTCTGCGCGCTCGCGGTGCCCGCGAAGGCCACAGGCACGGTCGTAAGCGCGAGCGCCAAGAGCGACACGCGTAAGCAAGTCGTAGTCATACAACCCTCCTGTCGAGCAAAGAACATGTGCACATTGAATGGGATGTGCGGGCGGCGGCGCTGCTCCGCATCACCCGCCGATCAGTCGCGCCGGCCAGGTGACCAGCTGGGGGAACAGGACCATCAGACCAAGGACCACAAGCTGGGCGATCATGAATGGCCAGACCGCCTTCATCAGATCCTCCATGTCGATGCGCGCGACCCCGGCCACGACGTTCAGCACCGTGCCGACCGGGGGCGTGATGAGGCCGATCGCATTGTTCACGATGAACAGGACGCCGAAGTAGACGGGGTCGATGCCGGCCTGCTTGACCACGGGCATCAGGATGGGCGTCAGGATCAGGATGGTCGGCGTCATATCCATCGCGGTGCCGACGATGACGACCAGGACCATCATGGCCAGCAAAAGCAGCGTCTGGTTGCCCATGAACGGCTGCAGCAGGTCAACGAGCGTGAGAGCGACCTCCGACACCGTGAGAACATAGGCCGACACGATGGCGGCGGCGACAAGGAACATGACGACGGCCGTCGTCTTGGCCGCCGTGACGAATACGACATAAAGCTGCGCGATCTTGAGCTCGCGATAGACGAAGACCGCCACGACCAGCGAATAGACCGCGGCCACCACGCCGGACTCCGTGGGCGTGAAGACGCCGAACTTCAGCCCGAAGATGATGATCACCGGCAGGATGAGGGCCCAGATGCCCTCCCGCAGGGCGTGCAGGAGGTCCCTCGCCGATTGGCGCGGCGGGGTGACGAGGGTTTCCTTCCGCACTTCCCACCACCAGGCGAACGCCAGCCCGAGGCCGATCAACAGGCCCGGCACCAGCCCCGCCAGAAACAGCTTCGTGATGGAGACATTGGCGATGACGCCGAAGATCACGAACCCGATCGAGGGCGGAATGATGGGGCCGATGATGCCCGAGGCCGCGATCAGCCCGCCCGCGCGCGCCTTGTCGTGCCCGGCCTGCACCATCATCGGCACCAGCAGGGCGGAGAGGGCGGCGGCATCCGCAATGGCGGAGCCCGACAGGGCCGAGAGGATGCAGGCGGCCAGAATGGCCACGTAGCCGAGCCCGCCCTTGACGTGCCCCACCGCAGCGAGCGCCACGTTGACGATGCGCTTCGAGAGGCCGCCGGTATTCATGACCTCGCCGGCCAGCATGAAGAACGGCACGGCCATGAGCGGGAAGCTGTCGGCGCCGTTGATCACGTTCTGCGCCACGATCTGGGCGTCGAAGACGTCCACGTAGAGCATCAAGGCGATGCCGGAGATCAGCAGCGCGTAGGCGATGGGCATGCCGATCGCCATCGCGGCGAGCAGCGAGCTGACGAAGATGGCGATCGTCATCGCTCGGCCCTCGGCCGGGAAGACGAGGCTGGCGCCGCTTCCCGCAGGTCGCGTGCCGCGAATTCGCGCTCCAGTTCCTCCAGCAGCTCCTGCTCCTCGGATTCCTTGACGAGGACCAGCTGGTCATCGGAGAGATTGCCGGTGACCGCGCGGCGCAGTTCATCAAGGATGATCAGCCCGGTGGAAATGCTGAAGACGATGCCGACACCGTACAGCCACGCCACCGACGCGCCGGAGGCCGGGGCGGTCACCTGCCAGTTGATGAGGGTCTGCACCCAGGCGCCCTGGAGAAACAGGACGGTGGCGTAGAGCATCAGCAATTGGCTGACGATCAGGCAGGCAAGCTTGCCCCTGCGCGGCAGGCGCTTGACCAGGGTATCGACTCCGAGATGACCGTGCTCGCGCAGGGCGACGATGGCACCGAGGAAGGTCAGCCAGACAAAGAGCCAGCGCGAAAGCTCTTCCGAAACCGTAATTCCGGAATCGAACACGTAGCGCAGGACAACATTGCCGAACACGAGCACGACCATGACCGCCAGGAACAGGGCGATCAGCATCTTGAGCAGACTGAAATAGCCCTCGATCAGCCGCGTCATCACGGAGAGTTCGTGTCTCTCGACCATGGCATCCTTCCCCCTCGCGCGTGGCACTCCCGCCGCCGCGATGCGCCAGCCTATCCCGCGTGCTGGGCGAGCCGCGCCACCGCCTCGTTCACCGCGTCCCGGCGCCGCGCCTGTCCGGGGGCCATCTTCTCGCGCATGAGGGCGAGAACCTCGGCCGGGGCCGTATCCGGCGAGCCCGAGGTGAACGGCGGGGCCGGATTGTATTCCATCCGAAGCTGCACCATCTCCGCCGTCCGCCGATCGATCAGCAGGGAGACCAGCGTCAGCGCGAAATCGATGCCGGCGGTGATGCCGCCGCCGGTGATGCGGTTGCGGTCGATGCACACCCGCTCCTCCGACAGCGTCGCGCCGAACGGGGCGAGCGCGTCCCTCGCGCTCCAGTGCGTCGCCGCCCGATATCCCTGCAGCAGTCCGGCCGCGCCGAGCACCACGGAACCGGTGCAGACGGACGTGACGTACTTCGCGCCGGCCGCCTGCCTGCGCAGGAAGTCCAGAACCTCCTCATCGTTGAGGAGCGCGTCAGTCCCGTAGCCGCCCGGGACGCAGATCACGTCCAGCTGGGGACAATCGGCGAACGTGCAGGTCGGCGTCAGCGTCAGGACGGAATCGCTCGGCACCGGCTCGATGCGCTTCCAGACCAGATGCACGTCGGTGTTGGGCGCGCTGGAAAACACCTGGAGCGGGCCTGTCAGGTCCAGCTGCGTGACCTGAGGAAAGACGAGTAATCCAATCTGAATCGAGGCTGTCAAGAAGATCTCCCGTGTCTTCAGGACAGAAAGAATGGCACCGATAAGCAATGTCGGAAATGCCTAATTTCCCTCACAATCTGCCAAAATCGGCCCATTTCGCACGATGGGGCAGCGTATTTTACCGTGGATTCGAAGAGCATGGCGGACAGTGAGCAGCCAGACGGGCGGCCTGTGCCGCTGCCTTCGGGATCGATGCGTCGGGCGAGTAACACCCAGATGCTGGCTGGTGATGTGCGCTCCAGCGACCCAGAACAACTGTCCGACAACGGAGCTTGAAGGTCGGAATGGCCTCGATGGCGAGCCGATTACGATTATTATTTGGGCGATTGCATCTCAACAGGGCATCGTGCCGTGCCCGCCCGTCAGCGCCTCACGCGCGGCCGGTCACGGATGCCGCATTCCACACGCTGCTGTCGGCTGCTGTCGCGCCAACCATCATCATTCACTGGGGACCGCTGCGGTTGGAGGCGCCATCACCGCCGCGTCCAGGAGCTTCGTCGCTATGCCGCGGTCCAGGCGCCCGGTTTCGGCGATCAGGACCAGGCGGTTCATGGGGCCGTCGCCCACCCCGTCGGGGGCGGGCGAGATCGTGACGCGAGACCCCGCAAGCTGGAACACCACAGCCTGATCCGGCCGGTGATCGAAGGTCACGAAGCCCTTGGCGCGGAGGAGAAACGACGAGAGCTCCTCCACGGCCCGCTGGAAGCGCGGGAGTGACAGGGGCGAGCGCGCCGTCCAGCTCATCGCCTCGAAGCGCTCGGCCGCCGGGTCGGCGCGCAGCCATCCGTCGATCGCCGGCGCGTGATGGCCCTGAGAAAAGAGCAGGGGCGCGGGGACCGCGCCGTCGATGGCGTCGAACGTACGCTTCCCGGCATGCCGGCTGGCGACGCCCGCGTGCACGTCCTCGAGCTCGGAAGGCGCCACCAGGTCGGCCTTCGCGACGATGACGAAGTCCGCCGCCCGCAGTTGCGATCGCCAGAGCGGATCGTCGAGGAGCGCCGGCCTGTCGGCAACCTGGCGCGCATCGACGACGCACACCACGGTGTCGAGCGGGGTGGCTGCGAACACGACCGGGTCGAGCAGAGATCTGACGATCGCGGCCGGGTCGGCGGCGCCGCTCGTCTCGATGATGATCGCATCGGGGCATGGCCGCCGGCGTGTCAGCCTCATCAGGGTGCGCAGCAGATCGCCTCCCAGCGTGCAGCAGATGCAGCCGTTCTTGAGGCTGGCAATTCCGTCCGCCGACGGCGCGAGGAGCGCGGCGTCCACGTCGATCGCGCCGAAATCGTTGACGATCGCCGCGATCCGCCGGCCATCCGGGTTGCGCAGAAGGTGGTTGACCAGCGTGGTCTTGCCGGCACCGAGCGCGCCCGCCACCAGCAGGACGGGCACCGTCATTGCGCCACCGGCCGCCGGACCGGCCGGCCCGGCCGCGCATCGCGGATCAATTCCCCGTTCGCGATAACCGGCACCCCCCCGACCAGCAGGTGGCGCACACCGTCCGACGGGCGGTTCGGATTGCGGAAGTCGGCCCTGTCCGCCAGCGCATCGAGATCGAAGCACACGATGTCGGCATCGCAGCCCACCTGGATGCGGGCCTTGCGGCGCATGGCGGGCGTGCTCTCTTGCAGCAGCCCGGCCGGGATCAGCGTGCATTTGCGCACGCCCTCCAACAGGGACATGGTCTGCCGATCCCGCACCCATCTGCTCAGGAAGCGCGTGAACGTCCCGCTGGACCGCGGATGGGAGATGACGTCTTCCGGCAGCGGCCAGTGGTCGCCGAGATAGGTCGAGCCGTCGGGAAGCAGCCAGGAAACGGCATCGGACGCAATGGCGCCGCCCGGATACAGCACGGAAACGTCGAGGAGGTCCCGGTGGCGCGCGTTCACCGCGACGTCGAGGAAGTGCCAGAGCACGAGCGCTCCGGGATCCTGCGCCTGGGCGTCGACAAGGTCGTCGCGGTCCACATAGCGGTGCCCCGAGGTCAGATGTTCGATCGTGTCGTAGCCCCCGCCCGTGCGTTCGGGAAACGCGGGATCGCCGAAGAAGGTGGCGCCGATAACCGTCGAACCGGTCCCGTAGGGATAGGCCTCCACCGTACCCTGAGACCCTGGGCCTGGGCCTTGGCGACGAGCTCGGCCGCGCGCTCCACGTCCTGGAGGCTCGTCGAGTTGAAGTGGCAGATATGCATGTGGGCGCCTGTCGAGCCCGCAAGTCCGATCAGCCGTGTGTAGGCGTCGATGGAGCTTTGGGGATCGACATTGGACATGTAGGCGATATGCGTGAAGGTGGGCACGCCGATGCCGGCTGCGAGACTGCAAAGCTCCGAGATCTCCTTGACGCCAGCGCCCGGCGCATAGGCATTCGGGAAGCCGATGCCGAGACCGCCCTGGTCGAGCCCGGTGCGCACGCGCTCCACGATATCGGCCATCTCGGCCGGGGTCGCGACCTCCACCGTCCAGCGACTGTCCGCCATGGCCCGCCCCATGCCGGCGAGGGTCGATTCGGTCTGTTGCGCGGTCATGGCTGCGATGCGGGTGAAGATCCAGCCCGTGGACGCGCCGTAGTTCAGGACGCGACCCGCCTGAGCCTGCTCGTCGTACCACCGTGCCACCGGCCACACGCCGACCTCGAGTTCCAACGTCGTCGTTACGCCGTCGAAGGCCTGCATCCGGTCGGCGGGGACGCTTTGCCCGTGCGCGTGCAGGTCGATGAAGCCGGGCGCGACCACGAGGCCATGGGCGTCAATGGCGTGCGTCGCCGGCCCCAGATCGCGCCCCACCGCCGCGATGCGGCCGTCCCGGAGCGCCACGTCGGCGATGCCGTCGTGGCCCGTCTCGGGATCGAGCACCCTGCCGCCGATGAGGACAATGTCATGCATGCGGGGCTCAGTTCGCTTCGACCGGGGACGCTCTCATCCGCGAAAGAGAACGCCGCCCGACAGCACGGACATCCGTGTCCCGACGGCCGTCACGCGACCACGCGACCACTTCAATCGGGAATGCGTTCGGCCGCGGCATCGCTTGCTCATGAGGTTGACCAAAACAGTCTGCCATGAGTAATTCAATGGAAAAATGCCGTTGTTCCCTCGATTTCGGACATCTCGATGATTGGCATCTTCGTCTTTCCCGATTTCCAGATCCTGGACGTGGCCGGACCCATCTCGGTTTTCGAGATTGCCAAGCGCTACGCGGCGAAGGTGCCTGAGATGCAAGTGGTCGCCCTGGCTGAACAGCCGGTGCGCAGTTCGTCGGGCGCGGCGATGTTCGCCAGCGACATTCACGCGTGCCCTCCCATCTCCACGCTCATCGTGGCGGGCGGAGAGGGGGTTCAGCAGGCGTTTGCCTCGCCGGAGACCTTGGCCTGTTTGCGCAGCGTCGCGGCAGGCGGCGCGCGCATCGCGAGCGTCTGCAGCGGCGCTTACATCCTCGCCGCCGCCGGGCTGCTGGACGGCCGCCGCGCCACCACCCACTGGTCGCACACCCGCGATTTCATATCGCGCTTTCCCAAGGTCAAATTCGAGCCGGACAAGATCTTCACCCGCGATGGCCGCATCTGGACGTCCGCCGGCATTTCCGCCGGCATCGACCTTGCTCTCGCGATGGTCGCCGACGATCAGGGCGATGACGTCGCCCGCCAAACCGCGCGCCAGCTCGTGCTCTATCAGCGCCGCAGCGGCGGGCAGTCACAGTTCTCATCTCTCCTGGAGCTGAAGGCGCCCAACGGCCGCTTTGCGGCGCTCCTGTCGTGGGTGCGCGAGCATCTCGATGCGTCGCTCACCGTGGAGCAGCTTGCGGACCGCGTCGGCATGAGCTCGCGCCATTTTGCGCGGGCGTTTGCGGCAGAGACTGGGACGACGCCGTCCAAGGCGATCGAGCGGCTGCGGCTCGAGGTGGCGCGCGAACGGGTCGAGTTTTCCAGCGAGACGATCGACGTCGTCGCTCAGACCGCAGGCTTTGGCGACGCCGAGCGGATGCGACGTGCGTTCATCCGAGCTTTCGGCCAGCCCCCGCAGGCCATCCGCCGCTCCAGCCGTGCAGGCTGAGACCGGGCGGGCGCGCGTCGGCTTGGCCAGGCAGGATCGGCACGGATGCCTGCTGATTCGTGGGATGCGGGCCGGGGAGACAGACGGAGGCGCAGCGATGGGGCCGATCCCTGTCATGCGCGGGCGGCAGGAATCGGAGGGAGCAGACCCGGGCGACGCGCGGCGCTCCCTGCTGAGGCTGAAGCCATCCATATCCGTGTCCCGGACCCATTTATGCCGTCACCGCTATTTCCGATATCCCAACGCGTCATTCAGAAGCAAAATGCCATCGACGACTGACGTCGACTTGGATGATACAAGTGGTATCCTGAGAATGACGGCGACCAGTCCTCAAGCACGCGGACAAGACGGCCGTCGGCCAGTTGCTCCTGCACCTGGTTTCCATGACGAAGCCGAGCCCCAGGCCCGCCTCCGCCCGTGGATTCCACAATGCGCCGGCGAGAGCGAAACGCCGACGCTCTAACATCAACCGAAAGTCGGCTTTCCCCTCTCCGCGCGCTCGGTCCCGTTCGCTCACCCCGACGGCCATTTCTGGTGGCGAGGACCTCCATCCTTCCCTACCTTTCGGCGTGTCTATTTTGATCCAATTGGATTCCGGGAGCCTCGCATGCGGGCCGTTTTCGTCGATGCCAGCCCGACCCTCGCGGCCGTCATGGAGCGCCTCCACCGCGCGGACGACCCGCCCATGGCCGTGCACCGCGACCCGAACGTCACGCCGGAGGATCTCCCCGCGATCCTTGGCGATGCGCAGATCGCCGTGATCGACCACACCGCCTTGCCCACCGAAATCGCACGTCGATGTGCCGGGCTGCGGCATGTGGTGTTCCTCGGCACCGGCGCCCGCAGCTACATGGACCCCGAGGCGCTGGCGGCCCATGGCATCGGCGTCCACACCATCAAGGGCTACGGCGATACGGCGGTCGCCGAGTGCGCCTTTGCCCTGATGTGGGCCGCGGCCAAGGGGCTCGCCGGGATGGATCGGGGCATGCGTGCGGGTCGCTGGCTGCGGACCGACGGTGTCCAGCTCACGGGCAAGACGCTCGGCCTCATCGGCTTCGGCGGAATCGGGGCGGAGATGGCCCGCCTTGCGCTCGGAGCCGGCATGCGGGTGATCGCCTGGAACCGGTCGCCCAGGGACTATCCGAACGTGACGTTCGTTTCTCTGGAAGAGCTGCTGGCCGAAAGCCACGCTGTCTCCATGCACCTGCTGCTGAACGACGAGACGCGCGGATTTCTTTCCGCAGATCGAATCGCCGCTCTGCAGCCGGGCGTTATCGTGGTGAACACGGCCCGCGGTGCGCTGGTCGACGAGGCGGCCCTCGTCGCTGCGCTGAAAAGCGGACACGTGGGCCATGCGGGGCTGGACGTCTTCGTCACCGAGCCCTTGCCGGCGGACCATCCATTCACCACCCTCGACAACGTGACGCTCTCAGCCCATTCGGCTTTCCGCACGCCCGAGGCCAGCGACAATCTCATCGAGGCGGCGTTGGTCCACTGCCGCCGCATCAGCGGGCAGGACTGAAGACGCCAACGCGAGCAGCTCCGACCGGGCCTGCCGCTATCAGTCAAACATATTGGCGACCATGGTTTGGTACCAGGCGCGCGCCTCCTGCTGCTGCCGCAGACGCAGCGCCGGCGGCTCGCCGCTCTGGGAGACGGCGCCTTCCACCTCGCGGATGCGCCCCTCCACCGGACGGTAGAGCCCGCTCACCCTCACGGCGTCGTCCGCTGCGATAAGGCTCCAACAGGTGCTGGCATAACTCACCGATGGGACAGCCTCACCGAACAGGCCGGCGAGCAGCGCCCGCGCTGCCACCTGCGCCTGGCTCCCCGCGGCGAACGCGGATTTGGGGATCTCGCCCCCGATGGCGGCATCGCCGATGACGAAGACAGCGGGGTCCAGCGCCGACGCCATGGAGGCAGCATCTACCGGGCACCAGCCCGAGGCATCGGCCAGCCCCGCGCCACGTGCGATGGCGCCCGCTTTCTGCGCCGGGATGACATTCACCAGCGCCGCCTCTTTATAGGTTTCGAAGCCGGTGACGACGGTCCCCGTCGCCGGGTCCACCGAGACGAGGCCGTTGGAAATGTCCGGCGCCATCCATTCCACCATGCCGGGATAGTGGCCCTCCCAGCCCTCCTGGAAGAGGCCCTGCATGGAGAATTTCGGCTTCGGGTCCACGATGACGATGCGCGCCCCGCCGCGCCCCGTGGTCTTCAGGCGGTGGGCCATCATGGACGCGCGTTCATAGGGCGCCGGAGGGCAGCGGAAGGGGTTGGGCGGGGCGATGATGACGATGAGGCCGCCGTCCGGCACCAAGTCCAGCCGCTCCTTGATGAGGCGCAACTGGGCGCCGCCCTTCCAGGCGTGGGGCATCACCGTCTCGGCGGCGCGGCTCCAGCCGGGCACGCTGTCATAGTCGAGATCGATGCCGGGCGAGAGAATGAGCCGGTCGTAGGGAAGGCGCCCGCCATCGGCGAGCCGCACCTCGCGCCGCTCCCGGTCGATGGCGTCGGCCCTCTGCGGCACGACGCGCACGCCGGCCCGCGCGAGGCCTTGATAGCCGAATTCCAGCGCGGCGAAGTCGATGAATCCGCCGAGCCAGAGATTGGAGTGAAACACCGCGACGTACCGCGGCTCCGGCTCCACCAGCGTGACCTCCACGCGGCCGTCGCGCAGGAGTGCGCGGGCGGCATTCGCCCCGCCGGCGCCGCCGCCCACGATCACCACGCGCGGCCTTGCCTGCGCCGCGACGTGCGGCGCGCAGAGCAGCGCCGCCGCGAGCGCCGAACCGCCCAGCAGCGCCCGCCGCGAGACGTCGCCGCGTGTCATGGCTTCAGCCGACCTTCAGGTAGCCGAACCCCTTGCCCTGCAATGCGCCGGCGGTGGCGATGCCGGAGGGTACGAAGGCGATGAAGGCCTCATCGCGCGCCTTCTCCTTGGGCACATGGTTGCGCTCGAAGGTGTAGGCGCACAGGTAGACCTTGAGCCCGTTCTTGGCGAGGGCGGCGATCTTCTCGGCCAAGGTGGGATCGAGGGTTTCCTTCTCCCACATGGTGCCGTTGAGGTTGTCGAGGAAGAATTTGATGCCGCCCGCGTGGGCCACCATCACGATCTGCAGCGCGAAGGGATCGGCGCCGTAGGAGGCGTAGTGGTTGTTGATGTTGTTCAGCGTCTGGGCGAAGCGGGCATGGTCGCCATAGTCCACGTGATAGACGCAGGCCGTGTCCGCTTCCTTCTTGATGTCGGCGGGCTGGAGCGACTGCACTGCGGCTCCGGCGGAGGTGGCCGCGATCGGCGCGGCACCCGCAAGGGCCATGGTGCCGAGGAAGGCCCGGCGGTCGAACTGGGGCATGGTTTCCTCCCGTCATCGGCGTCTGGCGCGCCGTGTGTTTCGACTGTGCCACCCGCCGGCCCCGCTCCGCAACGGCGGGCCGGACCGGCGGGCCGGCTACTTGGAGCCGTCGGCCTTGAACTGGGCGAGGAAGGCGATGAGGTCCTTGCGCTCGTCCTCGCTCCTGATGCCGGCGAAGGCCATCTTGCCCTTGGGGGCGAGCACCTTCGGGTTGGTGAGATAGCCATCAAGGGTTGCCTCGTCCCAGACTTTGCCGGCGGCGGCGCCGTCCTTGATGTCCTGGGAATAGGCATAGCCCTCGAAATGTGCCCACTTGGCACCGACGATGCCATTTAGCGGCGGCCCGACCTTCGCCTTCGCGTCGGGGCCTATGGCATGGCAGGCCATGCATTTCTTGAACGATGTCTCGCCCTTGGCGATGTCCGGCTCTGCCTGCGCCGGGGCAGCGGCGACGCCGAGCAGGAGGGCGATCAACAGGGGGCTTCGCACGGTCCTCGTCCTTCTCGTTGGATGGGCTGTGTGGTGTCCCGGACGCAGCGGCCGGAACCCGTCCTTAAGTCACGCTGGACGGCTCACTCCAGATTGCCCTTGGGCGGATCGCCGTCCGGCGTCACGTTGAGGATCTGCGCGCGGGCGGTGACATGGACCTCGCCGCTGCAATCCTTCATGCAAGGGTTCTTCTTCCAGAAGGCCTTCTCCGAGGTCTCCCGGTCGTCGTCGTAGAAATTGGCCGCGTTGGGCAGGTCCACCTTGGGAAAATTCTCTTTTGAGAGCACGTAATCCTCGGGCACCAAATCATTGAGGTTCAGGAGATACGCGACGATGGCGTAGGTCTCGTCCGGCGTAAGCGACATGTTGCTGCCGAAGGGCATGGCCCGGTGCACATAGTCGTAGACCGTGGAGGCATAGGGCCAGAAGGAGCCGATGGTCTTCTCCGGCCGCTCCGACTTCAGCGTGCCACGCCCCCCGGCGAGCACCGGCCATCGGCCCGCGCCCTCGCCGAACTCACCATGGCAGGTGGCGCAGTTCTGCAGGAACAGCTCCTCGCCTTCCTTCACCGATCCCTTGCCGGGGGGCAGGCCCTCGCCGTCGGCGCGCACGTCGATGTTCCAGGCGGCAATCTCCTCCGGCAGTGCGGGACGGCCGAGGGCGATGGTCTTGGCAGCGGCCGGAGACGTCGCGGCGGGCGCCGCCACGTTCACCGCCTGCCGGGCCTTGTCGGCCTTGTCCTTCTCCGCCTTCGCCGCGGGCTTTCCGGGCTGGGGATCGGCCGCAGCCATGCCGGAGATGGCCAAAGCGCCGGCGAGAAGGACGGCGGCGAGGAGGGTCTCAGCCGACTTCCACATTTTCCGTCTCCCCGTTGGAGCGCACCAGCCAGGTCTGGATGCCGTTGTTGTGATAGATCGAGTTGGTGCCGCGCACGGCGCGCAATTCCTGTTTGGTCGGCTGCACATAGCCGGTGTCGTCCATGGCGCGGGACTGAACCATCAGCTCCTGCCCGGCCCAGTCGAAATCGAGATAGAAGCGCGTCATGGACATGGGCATGGCCGGCCCGTCGATCCGCGCCGTGGCCCAGTTGCGGCCGCCGTCCAGCGACACGTCCACCCGCGTGACGGTGCCGCGCCCCGACCAGGCGATGCCGGACAGGACATTGGGTCCCTTGTGCTTCAGGGGCGCCTGCGGGCTCGGGTTCGTCACCACAGATTTCGCGTCCATCACGAAGGTGAAGCGGCGCGAGCGGCCGTCGGCGAGGAGGTCGGTGTATTTCGAGGTTTCCTCGCGCTGCTGCCAGGGCTGGTCGCCCACCTTGAGGCGGCGCAGCCACTTGACCCACATGTTGCCTTCCCAGCCCGGCACCACGAGCCGCACCGGATAGCCCTGCTCGGGCCGCAGCGCCTCGCCGTTCATGGCGAAGGCGACGAGACAGTCGTTCATGGCCTTTTCCAGCGGGATGGAGCGGGTCATCACCGCCGCGTCGGCCCCCTCGGCGAGCACCCATTTGCCCTTGGGATTGACGCCCGCCATGTCCAGCAGCGTCTTCAGCGGCACGCCGGTGTAGAAGAGATTGTGGATCATGCCGTGGGTGAACTGGCAGCCGTTGAGCTGCGCGCCGCGCCACTCCATGCCGGAATTCGCCGCGCATTCGAGGAAATAGGCGCGGTTCACCCGGCCGGGCATGCGCTTGAGGTCTTCCAGTGTTAACACGAGGGGCTTGTCCACGAGGCCATGGATCATCAGCCGGTACTTGTCCGGCTCGATCTCCGCCTGCCCGCCGTGGTGGCGCACGAAGCATAGGCCGTTCGGCGTGATGACGCTGTCGAGGGCGTAGAGCGGCGTGAAGCTGACCGAGCTCTGGGAGCTGGCGGTGAGCCATGTCACCTCCCGGCGCACCACGTCCTTTTCGAAGACGGAGGGCTTGCCATAGGGGTTCTCGTTCACCGGCGCGCCGAGGGTCTTGGTCCAGTCGGGCACCGGCACGATGTTGGGATCGGGCGTGCCCGCGGGGGGAGCGGCAATGGCAGCTCCGCCTCCGGCGACGGCGGCGCCCGCGCCTATACCCGCAAGGTTGAGGAAGCGCCTCCGGGAAAGCGACGACTTCGACAGCGACGGTGTCAAGCCGGTCACGCGCTCCGTCGGGGGCAGACTGGTGTCGGACATGGCGTCCTCCCTGATATTCTCTTATTCGTAGCTTTGAATATTTAGATTGGAATCGTGCGGCGGGGTGGCCGTGCGCCTCATGCGCCCGTCACCTTCACCGAGGCGTTGGGGGCGATCTTCACGGACTTCGTGTCGGTCACGTAGCGCTCCACCAACTCCCACACCGGCGGGCCTTCCACATTCTGGGCAATGGAGGCCCAGCCGGCGACCGTATAGGCCTTGTCCGCCTCCAGCGGCTTTCCGGTCTTGAGGAAGGTGAGGTCGGAGATACGCTGTCCGGTGCCCTTGGACACGTCGATGGCGTAGCCCACCCCGCCGACGCGCACCATGTCGCCGCCACCCTGGAAGTAGGGATCGGGATGGAAGATGTTGTCGGCCACGTCCTCCAGCACGTCCTTCAGCTGCCGGCCGGTCATGGTGTTGCGGTAGCAGGCCGGATAGGTGATGGCGGTGGCATTGGCGACGGCATCGAAGGTGATGGGATCGCCCGGCAAGAGCGTGCCGCCCCAGCGGAAGCCGGGGGAGAGGGCGATCTCCGCGTCGCGCTCCTTCATGATCGCATCGCAGATCATGTCGTCGAACGTGCCGTTGAAATTGCCCCGGCGGTAGAGAAGGCTGTCGGCGCGGCCCAGCTCGCGGGCGAGATCCTTGGCGTAGGGCGCGCGGATGTCCGTCACGAGCTTCGCCATCTCCGGGTCCGGGGTGATGACGTCTGAGAACACCGGGATGAGCTGGAAGCGATAGCCGGTGACCTTCCTGTCCTTCACGTCGAGATCGAGGCGGGACACGAACTTGCCGTGGGAGCCGGTAGCCACCAGCAGGGTCTTGCCCACCTCCACCACGCGCGGCATGGCATCGTGGGTGTGGGCGGTGAGGATCACGTCGATGCCCGACACGCGGGACGCCATCTTGCGGTCCACGTCGAAGCCGTTGTGGGAGAGCACCACCACCGCATCGGCGCCACCGGCGCGGGCGGCGTCCACCTGCTTCTGCATCTCCTCCTCGCGGATGCCGAACTCCCAGTCCGGGATCATCCAGCGCGGATTGGCGATGGGGGTGCGCGGGAAGGCCTGGCCGATCACCGCCACCTTGGCGCCGCCCTTCTCGAAGGTCTTCGCCGCCTCGAACACCGGCTCCTGCCATTCGGCGGAACGCACGTTCTGGGCGAGGAAGGCGAAGGGCGCCTTCTCCTTGATCTCGGTGACGCGGTCGGCGCCGTAGGTGAACTCCCAGTGGCCCACCATGGCATCCGTGCCGAGGGCGGAGAACACCTTCACCATGTCCTCGCCCTGCGTCTTCAGCGAGGACCAGGAGCCCTGCAGCCCGTCACCGCCGTCAAGCAGCAGCACCTTGTCGGCCCCGCGCTCGGCGCGGATGGCCTTCACGAGGGTGGCGATGCGGTCCACCCCGCCCATGCGGCCGTAGGTGCGGGCGAGCTGGGTGAAGTCTTCCGAGGTGAGGGAATAGGCGTCGCGCGTGCCGGCCTTCAGGCCGAAATACTTCAGGAAAGCTGCATCGGTCAGGTGCGGCGGCACGCCCCGCGCATCGCCCACGCCGAGATTGGTGGAGGGCTCGCGGAAATAGAGCGGCACCAGCTGGGCGTGGATGTCGGTGACGTGCAGGATGGTGAAGGTGCCGGCATTGCCGAACTTCAAGAGGTCCGCCTGGCTCAGCGCCTGCGCACCCACCGCCTGCGCCAGCCCCGTGCCGGAAGCGGCGAAGAGGCCGGCGAGGGCCGTTCCGGCGGACAGAAAATCTCGCCTTGAGATCATGAGGGCCACGCTTTCTCAGGTCATGGCTGGAGCGCCCACCGGAGCGAACGATCCGGCGACACGTCCACCCGACAACGGAACAATGCGAGAGAGGTCGCCTCAGGCGACGGTGAGCTTCGCGGTGGCTTTCTGCTCAGTGCCGCCGTCATCCTTCCAGGTGAAGGTGAACTCGCCGCTTTCCTTCGCCTTGAAGAAGAAGGACTGGTAAGGGTTCGCCGAAATCGACGTGAACCACTCCGCCGTGAAAAAAGGCTTGCCGTTGAAGGCGGCCTGAAAGGTGTTGATGATGTCGCGCGGCACGGGTTTGCCGGCGGCATCCTTGCGCTGGCCGCTTTCCATCTCGTGCGAAATCAGGGTCTTGATTTCGACGATCTCGCCCGCCTTGGCCTGGGCAGGCACGCGCACGCGCGGCTGGGACTTGATGGCCATGGGTTTCCTCCGGTTTCTCTTCAGCGGCCCTCTGGCGCGCGCCTGTTCTGTTCTTCTGTGTCTTTAGGCAACGATGCGTCTGTCGTATCAGCCGCCGCAGCCGCCTATGGTGACCTTCACCTGCACCTTGGCCGAATAGAGCTGTCCACTGGACATCTCCGCCACGGCGATGACGTTCTGCGTCTGCGCAAGGCGCATGCGGGTGGAGGCGGACGCCTTTCCGCTCTCCCGGGTGAAGCGATAGGTCACCACCTGCGGCAGCGGATTTCCGTCGGCGAAGACGTGGACGGACTTCACGAAGTCCGCCTCGGTCATCGGGCTTTCCACGTCGATGTTGATGGGCACCACGAGGCCGTTCTCGGCGATCTCGGGCATGTCGAGCTTGATCTTGCCCTCGCCCATGGTCTTGCCGGCGAACAGCTTCTTCATTTCGTCCGCCACCTGCGCCTCGGTGGCGAGCGCCATGCGCGGCGCCAGGACGGCGGCGAATGCGGCGAGGCCGGCGAGCTTCAGCGCGCGGCGTCGCGTAGGGGCAAGTGTGGCGTCGAGATGCGTCAGCATACGTTTCCTCCTGGCACGACCGACGCGTGAGCACCGGCTTTTGGCGTTGTTCTTCTTGGATTTCATCCCGGTGAAGGCAAACGTCGCCGGGGATCAATTTCACATATTGTGATATCGAATTTTTTGAATGTAAAGTAGCTCCTATCCGCCGATCGCATCCATCTATGAGGGATGGAGCGTCGCAAGTGGATCGCCGCGGCTCAGGGGCTTCACCCAGAAGGCCCCACGCTGCGGACGTATTGCTGGGGAGGATACATGCGACCCAAAGCCACGTTTCTCACATGCCTGTGCGCCCTCGCTTTGGCGCTCTCGCCCCTCGTCACGGCCCGCGCGCAGGACGACGCGAGCGAGAAGGAGATCGAGCGCTATCGCGCCATGATCAACGACCCGATGGCCAATCCCGGCTATCTCGCCGTCGACCGCGGCGAGGCGATCTGGGCCGAGCCGCGCGGCACCAAGAACGTCTCTCTTGAGACCTGTGACCTCGGCCAGGGGCCGGGCAAGCTGGAAGGCGCCTACGCCGCTCTGCCGCGCTATTTCGCGGACGCCGGGAAGGTGATGGACCTCGAGCAACGCCTTTTGTGGTGCATGGACAAGATCCAGGGCGTGGACATCAAGCCCATCATGGCCAAGCCCTTCTCCGGCCCCGGCCGCGGCTCGGACATGGAGGATCTCGTCGCCTTCATCGCCAACAAGTCGAACGGCATGAAGATCGACATCCCGCTTGCCCATGCCAAGGAGAAGGAGGCCTATGGCATCGGCGAGGCGCTGTTCTACCGGCGCTCGTCCATCAACGACTTCTCCTGCTCCACCTGCCACGGCGATCCCGGCAAGCGCATCCGGCTCCAGGGCCTGCCGCAGCTCGACAAGCCGGGCAAGGACGCCCAGCTCACCATGGCCTCCTGGCCCACCTACCGCGTCTCCCAGAGTTCGCTCCGGACCATGCAGCACCGGCTGTGGGACTGCTATCGGCAGATGCGGATGCCTCCGCCCGATTATGCGTCCGAAGCCGTCACGGCGCTCACCGTCTTCCTGCAGGCGCAGGCGGCCGGGGGCGAGCTGAACGTGCCGTCCATCAAGCGCTGAGCGGAGGAAGAGCCATGAAGAGAATCATCATCGCCGCGGCGCTTCTTCTCCCTGAGGTCGCTTTCGCGCAGCAGATCCCCCCTGCCCCGCCCGCCGTGGTGGACAAGGTGGTGAAGGAGAGCTTCACCAAGCTCCCGGACGGCTGGGCCGCGCGGCTCGTGCCCGACGAGACCATGGAAATCTGCTCGGTCACGCGCAACCAGCCCTCCGCGGCGCAGGCCGACGCGATCATGGCCCGCGAGGCCAAGACGGTGAAATACCCGCAGGGCAGCATGCTGGGGGACTGGAAGAAAGGCGCCGCGGTGGCGCAAAACGGCCGCGGCGGCCAGTTCTCCGATCCACCCGGCACCGTGAGCGGCGGCAATTGCTATGCCTGCCACCAGATGGACCCGAAGGAAGTCAGCTACGGCACCCTCGGCCCCAGCCTCGTCAATTACGGCGCGGAGCGCAAATTCTCCGCCGAGGATGCGAAAGCCGCATATGCCAAGGTCTACAACGCGCAGGCAGTGTTCGCCTGCTCGCCCATGCCGCGCTTCGGGCACAACGGCGTGCTCAGTGAGGAGCAGATGAAGGACGTGGTGGCCTATCTGTTCGATCCCAACTCGCCGGTGAACAAGCCGGCCAAGTGATGGGAGAGGCGGGGGCGCTCCAGCGTCCCCGCCATTTTGTTTTCAGCCCTTGCCCTGCCTGCCGAGCCACGCATCGAACGGCTCTTTCTCATAGGCACCTTCCGCCACATAGCGGAACATCGCCGAGAATTCCGGCCGCGGCAGCAGGCCCGGCATGCGCGCCACCTCCTTGGGCTTTCCATCCACCTCCGCGAAGAACTGAAAGGTGGGCGTCGCGCGGATGCGCTCGCGCTGGCCGAGGGCCTTCTCGGTGAGCTTCGCACCGTCGAGGAAGGTCACTTCCCGCGCGCCGAACAGGTCCAGATGCACGATATCGAACGCCTCCCGGATGGGCGTCTCGATGGCCGGATCGGCGAAATAGGCGGTGTGCAGCTCCTTGCAATAGATGCAGCCGCGCTGGCTCCACTGGAGCGCGAATCCCCGCCCCTTCCCGCGCGCGGCGGCGAAATCCTCGGACAGGTCGAGGAAGCTGTCCACATACCAATCTTCAGTATAGAGCCCGTCATCGCCGAGCCGCGCCTTGGCCTGCGCGCCGGCGGGAACGAGCGCGGCCGCGAGGCCGGCGGAGGCCTTCAAGAGGCGCCGGCGGCTGAGCGTGGGGTGTGCCATGGGTGGTCCTCCCTATCCGATGCGGCCGAGGCCGGGCGCGGCGTCGAGCAGCCATTGGGCGATCTGCGGCATGAAGCCGGTCATGAAGGCGATGCCGGTCAGGATGAGCAGCCCGCCCGCGATCTTCTCCACCAGGCCGAGCCGGCTGCGCGCCGCTCGCGTCCAGACAAGGAATCGCTCGGTGAAAGCCGCGGCGATGAGGAAGGGAATGCCGATGCCGGCGGCGTAGATGCCCAGCAGGAGCATCCCCCGGCCCACCGATGCCTCGGCCCCGGCGACGAGCAGGATCGCCGCCAGAACCGGCCCCACGCAGGGCGACCAGCCGAAGCCGAAGGCGAGCCCCACCACATAGGGCCCGATGAGCCCCGCCGGCCGCGCCATAGGTTCCAGCCGCGCCTGCCGATAGAGGAGCGGAATGCGCACCAGCCCGGTCAGGTGCAGCCCGAACACCACCAGCAGTCCGCCCGAAACGAGCGTCAGCGCTTCGATGTGCTGCATCAGCACCTGTCCGAGTGAGGAGGCGGTGGCGCCGAGCAGCACGAAGACCGAGGCGAAGCCCAGCACGAACAGGACGGCGGCGCCGAGAACGCGGCGCCGGGCCGGCGGCGCTCCCTGCCCGCCTTCCGCCGCCGTTCCGGCGAGGAACCCGATATAGGCCGGCACCAGCGGCAGCACGCAGGGCGAGGCGAACGAGAGCAGGCCGGCAAGGAAAGCCCCTGCGAGGCTGACATCCAGAGACATGATCCTCCCCGAGCATTGCAGACACCGCGTCGATTGAGATGCGCGGATTGGAGCTTGCCCAACATATATGCGAATGCGATAATATGTCTTGTAAAATCCACGTCGGGATTGTGAATTCATGCGCCCTGCAGCGTGCCTGATGCTCGCGACCGGTCTGCTCGCAGCAAGTCTTGGGGGTGTTCTCGCGCCTGTCGTCGCCTCGGCGCGCGAACTGCTGATGTTCGAGCGCAAAGGCTGCGCCTATTGCATGAAGTTCGACCACGACGTGGCGCCCATCTATGAAAAGACCGACGAAGGGCGCCGCGCGCCGCTGCGGCGCGTGGACCTGTCCCAGGGCGCGCCGGGCGACGTGACGCTGGCCACGCCTGTCCGCTTCACGCCCACATTCGTGCTTGTGGACGAGGGGCGCGAAGTCGGACGCATAACGGGCTATGCTTCGGACGAAGCGTTCTGGGGGCTGCTTGGCTCGCTGACGAGCGCGATGGCGGATGAGCGGCCCTGAGGCCGCGGCGTGGGGATCGGGGAAGGCGGGCAGATGTCGATCGTTTCCAGGAAACTCGAGGATGAGCTGCGGGAGGGGCCCGAGATATCGCCCGAGCTCGACCGCCTCATGCGCAACGCCCGCAAGGCGAGCGACTTCCTCAAGGCGCTCTCCCACGAGAACCGCCTCCTGCTGCTATGCCTCCTGGCCGAGGGAGAACGCTCGGTGACGGAGCTGGAGAACATCCTCTCGCTCCGCCAGCCCACCGTCTCCCAGCAGCTGGCGCGCCTGCGTCTCGACGATCTCGTCACCACGCGTCGCGACGGCAAGACCATCTATTACAGCCTCGCCAATGACGATGTGCGCCGGGTCATCTCGGTGATCTACGACATGTACTGCGGGACCCCGAGTTCGGACCAAAAGTAGGTACAAGAAGACAAAGCGCCGGGCCGGCACCAGGACGCTCGACAAGTCCTGATCCGGCCATCTCAGGGAGGAAGGCGCGTATGGACGTTGCAAGCCCTTGGTGGACCGCGCTCGCCGGTCTCGCCGTGGGCGGGGTGATCGGCTTCGCCGTGTTCCGCGCCCGCCTGTGCACCTTCGGCGCCCTTGAGGACGCGATGGTGGGCCACGACTGGCGCCGCATGAAGGTGTTCGCCCTTGCGCTGGGCGTCGCCGTCCTCGGCACCCAGGCCCTCGTGCTCGCAGGCATCCTGACCCCGGACCGCACCAATTACGTGACCACCGCGCTGCCGTGGCTCGGCATTCTCGTCGGCGGCCTGCTGTTTGGCCTCGGCATGGCTCTGGTGGGCACCTGCGCCTTCGGCTCCCTGGTGCGCCTCGGCTCGGGCGACCTGCGCAGCCTTGTCGTGCTGCTGGTGTTCGGCGCGGTCGCCTACGCGACGTTGCGCGGCATCTTCGCCGGGCTTCGGGTCGACGGACTGGAGCGCATTGCCGTTCTGCTGCCGACCGGGACGTCGAGCGATTTGCCCTCCATCGTCGGGCGCATCACCGGCCATGATTCCAGAGCTTTCCTCGCCCTCGTGGCGGGCAGCGCGCTGGTGGCGCCAGCCTTCGCCGATCGCAGGCTGCGCCGCGCAGGCCGGCTGATGACCGCCGGGCTGCTGCTGGGCCTCGGCGTCGTCGCCGGTTGGCTCGCCACCATCTGGCTGGTGGATGAGTTCGCCCACCCGACCGCGCCGCAGAGCCTCACCTTCGTCTCGCCGGTGGCGCGCGCCCTGTTCGGCCTGCTGTTCGAGCCGTGGGGCCTCGCCGAATTCGGCGCCGGCAGCGTCTTCGGCGTTGCCCTCGGTGCTTTCGCAGCCTCCCGCCATGCGGACGAGTTCCGCTGGGAGGCCTTCGACGACCCGCGTGAGATGAAGCGTCACCTGCTCGGCGCGGTATTGATGGGCTCCGGCGGGATTCTTTGCGGGGGCTGCACCATCGGGCAGGGACTGACGGCCGGCTCCCTGTTCGCATTGTCATGGCCCCTTGCCGTGATCGGAATGGCCATCGGAGCGCGGCTCGGCATCGCCCTGCTCATGGAGGGCTCGCTCACGGGCCTTGTGCGCCAGTCCGTGGCGGGGCGTTTCGGTTTCCACAACAAGCCCTGAACCCCTGGCGGGGAAGCAGGCGGATGCGCACACGCCGCCCGCAGGGCGGGTGAGCCGGCGCTCCTAGCGCGCACGGCCCGTGTTTCCGCCACGAGCGGCCCCGCTGCGGATTGAACAGCGAACGCTTCAGACCGCCAGCTTCTCCGCGGGCCGGTATCGCGCCCAAAACATTCACTATCTTGAAATTCATAATTTTGAATGTTATCTGCACGCCGGGATCGGCGTCTGGCCAAGCCGCAGATCCCGCCAGGTTCCAAGGGATCGCGACGCCCAATGGTATCCATATCGGCGATTCCTATGGAGACGCACCCAAACAGGCACGGGAGAAAATCATGTCAGTCGATCGGATGGTGATGATGTTCGCCGGCACGATGGTGCTTCTGTCTCTGCTTCTGAGTATATATGCCTCACCTTATTGGCTGTGGCTCACAGCCTTCGTGGGGGCGAACCTCATCCAGGCCTCGCTTACCGGAGTCTGCCCGGCGGCGATGATCCTGAAGAAGCTCGGCTTCAAGCCCGGCCTCGCGTTCGACTGACCCACCCACCCGAGGCGCCGCTGCACGGTGCCTCCCGGCCGAAAGAGATCGACATGGCCTCCAGGACGCGCCTCGCCGGCGTGAGCACCGCCTGTTTTGTCCTGTGCACGCTCGCTGCTCCCGCCGGGGCAGGCGAATTCATCGTGCGCAGCCAGACCGTGCCGGAGATGAAGGCCGTGTTCGCCGAGGTGGCAAGCCATCAGGTGGTTCCCGCCCGCGCCCGCATCGGAGGCACCATCCGCGACGTCACAGTCACGGAGGGCTCGCAGGTGAAGGAGGGCGAAATCATCGCCCTCGTGGTGGACGACAAGCTGGCACTGGAACTGAACTCCGCCGACGCCAAGATCCGCGAGCTGGGTTCCCAGCTCACGAATGCCGGGACCGAGCTGGATCGCGCACAGCAGCTCCTCGCCCGCGGCGTGGCGAGCCAGAGCCGGGTGGACACCGCCAGGACCCAGTACGACGTGGCCATGAACCAGGTGAAGGCGGCGGAGGCGGACAAGTCGGTGATCGCCCAGAGGGCACGAGAGGGTGCCGTGCTCGCTCCCGCCACCGGGCGCGTGCTCACGGTGCCGGTGACCGCCGGCGCCGTGGTGCTGGCCGGCGACGAGGTCGCCCGGATCGCAAGCGGCCAATATTATCTGCGCCTCTCCCTGCCCGAGCGGCATGCCGCCGAGATCAAGGAGGGCGCCACCGTCCTCATCGGCCAGCGCGGTATCAGCGCGAAGGCGGCCGGCGACATGAAAACCGCGCGTCCGGGGCAGGTGGTGAAGGTCTATCCGGAAATCTCCTCCGGGCGGGTGACGGCCGATGTGGATGTGTCCGGGCTCGGCGACTATTTCGTCAACGAACGCACGCTGGTCTTCATCCCCGTGGCGAGGCGGGAGGTGCTCGCCGTGCCGCCCGAGGCTGTCACGACCCGGCACGGCATCGACTATGTGCGCGTGGCAGGCGCCTCCGGCTCGCAGGAGGTCGCAGTGATCCTGGGGGAGACTTTCCCGGACAGCGCAGGGCCGCGCATCGAGATTCTCACCGGCCTCAGGGACGGCGACAAGATCCTCCTACCAGAGGCGGCCCGAAAGTGAACGACACCCCCGCTTCCGCCGCCGGCAATCGGCCAGGGCCCGAACGCGCTGACGCGCCCGGCGGGGCTTCGCACGAAGCCACTCAGGTGAAGCTGGGCATCGCTGGCGCGCTCACCCGCGCCTTCATTGGCTCGCCCCTCACGCCGCTCCTCCTCGTCGCTGCCTTGGCCTTCGGCCTCATCGCGCTCATCACCCTCCCGCGCGAGGAAGAGCCGCAGATCTCCGTGCCCATGGTGGACATCCGTGTCTCCGCCAACGGACTGAAGGCCGAGGATGCGGTGAAGCTCGTCACCGAGCCCCTTGAGACCATCGTCAAGAGCATCGACGGGGTGGAACACACCTATTCCACCACCGCGGACGACGGCGTGCTGGTGACCGCCCGCTTCCTGGTGGGCACGAATCCCGATGCGGCGATCCTGCGCGTCCACGAGAAGGTGCGGGCCAATTTCGACCGGATGCCCGTGGGCATTTCCGAGCCCCTGATTGTCGGGCGATCCATCGACGACGTGGCGATCCTGGTCGTCACACTCACGCCTTCGCCGGACGCTCCGTCCCGCTGGGACGCCAACGGTCTCACCCGCCTTGGGCGCGAGCTGCAGGTAGAGGTGGCCAAGCTTCCCGACGTGGGCCTCACCTATATCGTGGGCGAACAGCCGGAACAGATCCGCGTGGAGCCGGACCCGGAGCAGCTCTCCCTCTACGGCATCACGCTCCAACAGCTGTCCGCCAAGATCGAGGGGGCGAACCGCTCCTTCCAGACGGGCATGGTGCGCGAGAGGGGCGAGCAGCGCTACCTGGTAGCCGGCCAGACGCTCCAGACCCCGCCGGAAATCGGCAACCTGCTCCTCACCGCCCGCGACGGGCGGCCGGTCTATGTGCGCGACGTGGCCAAGATCACCATTGCCACCGACGTCAACGAGACCCGCGTCACGGACATCCTCCGGGATGACGGCGGCGGGCTGATGCGCCTGCCCGCCGTCTCGCTGGCCATCGCCAAGCGCCCGGGCACCAATGCGGTGGTGATCGCCGAGGAGATCCAGCGGCGCCTCAATGACGCGCGCGGACAGATCTTCCCCGAAGGGATCGAGATGCGCATCACCCGCAACTACGGGGAGAGCGCCAACGAGAAGGCCAACGAACTCCTGTTTCATCTCGGGCTTGCCACCCTCTCCATCGTGGCACTGGTGGGATTCGCCATCGGCTGGCGTGAGGCGGTGGTGGTGGCCCTGGTTATCCCCACCACCATCCTTCTCACCCTCTTCGCCTCCCGCCTCATGGGCTACACGCTCAACCGGGTGAGCCTGTTCGCCCTCATCTTCTCCATCGGCATCCTGGTGGACGATGCCATCGTCGTCATCGAGAACATCGCCCGCCACTGGGCCATGAAGGATGGGCGCCCGCGGGGCGCAGCGGCCATCGCGGCAGTGGCCGAGGTGGGCAATCCCACCATCGTGGCCACGCTCACCGTGGTGGCGGCGCTGCTGCCCATGCTGTTCGTCTCGGGCATGATGGGCCCCTATATGAGCCCGATCCCCGCCAATGCCTCGGCGGCCATGGTGTTCTCCTTCTTCGTGGCGGTGATCCTCACCCCCTGGCTCATGATGAAGGTGAGCAGCCGCGCCGCGTCCCATGGCAGACAAGATGGCGGACAAGACGGTGCCCACGCGGACGCCCATGGCGGCTGGCTTGGACGCATCTATCGGCGCGTTGCCTCACCCATCCTGCACAGCCGGACGCGCTCCCTGATTTTTCTCCTGTTGGTTGGCGTGGCAACCCTCGCCTCCCTGGGGCTGATCTATACCCGGCACGTCACCGTGAAGCTCCTGCCCTTCGACAACAAGACCGAGCTCAACGTGATGGTGGACCTGCCTGCCGGTGCCTCCGTGGAGGAGACCAACCGACTGCTGCAGGAAATGGTGGAGGCGCTTGCCCCCATTCCGGAGGCGCTGTCGTTCGAGACCTATTCGGGTACGGGCGCGCCCTTCAATTTCAACGGCTTGGTGAGACACTATTATCTGCGTGACGCTCCGCGCCAGGGCGAGATCCAGGTGAACCTCAAGCCGAAAAGCGCGCGCGCGCGGGAGAGCCACGCCATCGCCCTCGATATCCGCCAGCGGCTGGCGCGGGTGAAGGCTCCGCCGCGCACCACGGTGAAGGTGGTGGAGCCGCCGCCCGGCCCGCCCGTGCTGGCGACGCTCCTCGCCGAGATCTACGGCCCCGATCCGGACACTCGCCGCGCCGTGGCCCGCAAAGTGCGGGAGGCCTTCGAGAGCGTGCCCTTCATCGTCGATGTGGACGACAGCTTCGGCACCACCTCCACCCGCGTGCGCCTGGGCATCGACCAGGACAATCTCGAATTCTACCAGGTGGAGCAGGGCGACGTTTACGACACCATCCGCACCCTGAACTCCGGCTCGACGGTGGGCTATTCCCATCGCGGCAGCGGGCGCGCGCCCATCCCCATCGTGCTGGCCCTGTCCAAGAGCGACAAGGTGGTGAACGAGCGCCTGCTTTCCACGCCGGTGCCGGCCAATGCGCTGCCCGGCAACAAGAGCGTGGTGGAACTGGGCGACGTGGTGAGCGTGACCCGAGAGCCGTCCTCCTATCCCATCTTCCGCCACAACGGCCGCGCCGCCGAGATGGTTACCGCCGACCTCGCCGGGGCCTTCGAGGCGCCCATCTACGGCATGCTGGCGGTGAACGAGGCGATAGAGAAAGGCGACTGGAGCAATATTCCCAAGCCTGAAATCACGCTGCACGGCCAGCCCACCGACGAGACAAGGCCCACCTTGCTCTGGGACGGCGAGTGGGCCGTGACCTTCGACACCTTCCGCGACATGGGGGCGGCCTTCGGCGTCGCCATCCTCGGCATCTACATCCTGGTGGTCGCGCAGTTCGGCTCGTTCAAGCTGCCTCTGGTGATCCTGACGCCGATCCCGCTCACGCTCATCGGCATCATGCTGGGGCACTGGGCCTTCGGGGCGCCCTTCACGGCCACCTCCATGATCGGCTTTATCGCGCTCGCCGGCATCATCGTGCGCAACTCCATCCTGCTGGTGGACTTCATCCGTCACGCCCGCATGGGGGGCGGCGCCGAGCGCCCGCTGGTGGACGTGCTCCTGGAGGCGGGCGCCATCCGGTTCAAGCCGATCCTGCTCACAGCGGTGGCCGCCATGATCGGTGCAGCGGTGATCCTCAGCGATCCCATCTTCCAGGGGCTCGCGATCTCCCTGCTCTTCGGCCTCCTCTCCTCCACTGCGCTCACGGTGCTGGTGATCCCGGCCATCTATGTGGTGCTGCGGGGGGACAAGGAGGCGGCACCCATCCCCTGACGGCAGCAACCGGTGGCCGCAGGAGATGCCGCCTATTCGCTCATCGCCGTCATCGGCAAGCCGGACGCGGTGTCGCTCCGCCTCAAATCCCGCTTCCGATCCGCCGGTGCACGACAACCCGGTGCGCGACAGCTCGTGCGGACTGCGCACCCCCGACGGAAAGAGATTCAGGCGGAAGGAAGCGACAAAATCCGGCGCCGGCTGCCAATGCCTGACCGCAACCAGGAAAGCTATAGTGTCCTTTGGGAAATTGGCGCGCTGCGCCGGGCGACGATGATAACTATGTCTACGCTATAGCCCACTAACGCGCTCCTTTTACGAAATCGAGGCTCTCGCTGCCGATAAGGCTGTCGCTCGGTGATGATCGAACCCTTAGGTCTCCGAATGGACCTCCGTCGCACGGTATTCCCATCCAACCGACCCTATGCGCAGACCTTCCGCATCATCGACCGCTGAGCGATAGATGCTGTCTTGCACGACGACCCAGTCTCCATCCGTGTCCAGGCCGCCGCAGTGCTGCTTGTCTTTCTTGGAGAAGGGTACGGGAGTCTCTTCCTCCGTCAGGCTGCGCGCGGTCGCCCCGTGGCAAAACAAGATGGAGATCAGGCTGGGCCGGTAGCTTGGGGGCTCTGCCCCCTGGCCCGGCGCAAGGGATCGCTGGCGCTCGACCGGGACGGTCTCCCCAGCCTTCAGCCCGAAGCTGTTGCAGGTCTATCGCGACGGCGAACTGACCTCCGCCACCCACTGCCGCTACGCCAGACCAACGCTCCGCGGCAGTGGAGACAATGCCCCAGACAGAGGTCAACATTCGGTGCCGATAGGGGGTCAGGTCTCCCCGCCGATTGACCTTCCTGGCTTTTCGAAGAAGGGCTCGGGACCGGCCGGCTCCGGCGCGGACTCCGGGGTACGAGGCGCCTCCGGTCCCAATTCATATGCTCTACGTCGCGAACCGGCTTCGTCCCCGTCGTGCGATAGCCTTCATGGACTTTATCGCCGATGCCTTCAGCAGGATGGAGGCGCTGAATACGGCGTCGCAGGCAAGAGGGGTTCATTCCATGTTCGCGCGAGGCGCGCGTCAGGTGGCGGCCGCGGTGCGTGAGGAATTGACCCGCCGTTGGTCGAGGCTGAGTGCGCCGGCCCCGAAGTGAACGATCTGCAGCAGACCGCCGGCCAGCATGATGTTCTTGAGGAAATGGATCATCGTGTTCTGGTCGGCGAAGTCGTGGTGGAAGAACGCGGCCGTCACCAGGCACCAGACGGCGAGTACGGCCGCTGCGGCGCGCGCCCGGAAGCCGATGATCAGAAGAAGTCCAACACCGATTTCCACGACAAGCGCAATGAGCCAGCCGAGAGGCGCAAAAGGAAGTCCCACCGCGCTAATCATTGCCGTCGTTGCGGCGTAGGCTGAGATTTTTGTGAGGCCGCTCATCACGAAGATCCCGCCGATCAACAGCCGGCCGATAAAGGGGAGGTATGTTGTGCTTTGATTGCTCATTTTTCTGAGGTCCGTGTGCTGGGAGCTTCTCGACGAGAGGTCGGAAGCATCGACTTTCCACGGTCAAGGTAGTGGGCGGTGACGTTGCCCCTCATGTCTAATCCAGCTTGAAGTTCGTTCTGGCCCGACTTGAGGACCAGGACATGAAGCGCAGCCGTTTTTCAGAAGAGATGGGGTATTCGGTCCTGATCTCTTGAGCCGTTTGC